>JBAQUS010000001.1:0-20863 GCA_049297675.1 Minisyncoccia bacterium
GAAAACAAAATTCTATAAATATTTTTCTGAAAAAAATAATCACTCATATTCATAGACTAGATAAGTAATCTCTAAAGCGGTTGTGCTACTGACTTTTGATAAGTCCTCCTTCCCAACTATTATAAAATAGAAATAAGTATTTGTAAAAACAAAAAGTGGATGAACAAATACACTAATGATTAAATGCAACTGGGTTAGCTTAGGAAGCTAAGCATATCTTTTGAGCAGATTCATCATCAAAAACACCACACTTATCCTCTAAAGTTTCTGACTGATTGAGCCAACTTTTAAAGTACATTCCCGACGCTTGGTAACATAAATTTTTATATTCATCTCTAATTGCCCTACAATACTCTAGTGCAGAAATAGGATCACCAACGTTAACTTGTAAAAGAAAAGACATTCCTCCAAATATACATTGTTTGTAAGCTACTTTAGAAATAGCCAAAGCTGAATCACATTTCTCTCCAGCTTCTTTACTACTCCAAAAAGGTCCTGGAATATCCGACCCTACTCCAAAAAAACATACCTCAATATACTTTTTATCTACTCCAAGACACATCTCGAAGGACTTCTCAAAATCCCCTTGAGTTTTGACCACGTTTGATATTCCTTTATATTTATAACAATACTCTTTGTAATTTTCCTCTAAAGTATTGCACGGGTAATCCGGATCATCCTTATCAAAGGAGAACTTGCTGACATGAGATGAATTTCTACCAACTTGTTTACTTTGAATATTTTCCATGTATGAGCCTGAATAACATGAGTAAGCAAAACCACTGGGAAGTTTATCACAAAGTTTTAAAGACTTTGGTAAATCATTATCAGTAATAAACATAAAACCGTGACCTAGACCGTGAAAACAAAGTCCTTGCATACTCATAGGTAATTTTTTATCTGAAATTCCCCTGTAACATTCGTCAATAATTTTTTCAACAAACTGAGAGCTATCATATTTTATGTTGACTTTATTTATAAATTGTTCAACTATTCCGTGGTATTGCCCACTATCACACTTACTCGAAGCCATCTGGAAAGCATCATATAGACTATTTGTTTTGTTATATAAAGACCAACCTGCATAATGCATAAATTCATGACACCATTGTAGTTTTTCATTTTCTTTTATTTTAGATATTTCTTCATCGATCTTTAAAATGGTATAAATCCCTACCGTTTTTTCAGCCAATTTTTTCAAGCACAATCCCTTATCATAAGAGTCAGAATTATTTTCCAAACAACTGACATAAGAATCTGACAAAGGAATCAGATTTTTGATTTCAATATATTCAAGAATCAGAAACAAAAGAAGTAATGACAGAGCTATGATAATTAAATTCTTTTTCATAATATGAAACAATACTTCTGATACTCTTTTGGTGTATCTAGACAAATTTCCTTAGACTTTGACTCCGAATACCAGATTCTCAAACGAGTCAAAATAGAGTTGAAACATACATCTTCCTCATCCACTTTGAGTAAACTATTAGAACAAAATGATAAACCCTTTAGGTAAGCATCTTTTGGATCACCATATTTCATATAGCCTTCGGCAAGACCATAAAAACAAGAAAGTCTCATGGGATCTGCTATTAATTGGCACATCTTTATACCCTCAATAATATTTTGATCTGGTTTATTTAAATTTAACCTGATAAATTCAACCCAAAGTCCCGACGTCACTGGTTTTCTGATTTCAAAATCTTTCTCTTTTATATTTTCAATATATTTCTGACTTCTAAATAAATCATTTTGCGTAAGCATTAGTATTGCTGGAAGCATATTTGTATAGCAACCCTCTTTGTATTCATCAATTTGAGTAGTACAAAAAGAAAAAGGATCTTTTTCAAATTTACTAAGCTTATATTTCGGATCGTGTGAGAGAATCTCAATAGCATTATATGCCCCTGTAACACATCTATAGAGTTTGCCGTACTTACTTGTATCCCCTTCTGATACTTTTAAACACAAAGACATTCCAGATTCTATCATTTTTTCAGGGTTCCCCCAGAACCTCTCTTCACTTCCATCAACTGATCCATGACCTATTCCGTGGTAACATGCCCCTTCACCGTCTGTGGTATCCTTGGCTAATTTTTCTCCAACATACCTACAAAAATATTTCGCCTCTTTTATGTCTCCTGTACTCTGGAGCATACTCTCCATAAATCCGTGATAGAAACCATATCCACAATAAGAGGTTTTTGAATTCAACTCAAAATCTCTACCTTTTGAAAATTGCTTATAAGCAAATTTACCTATCTCATGAGCAAAGCTATGGCACTCTGAGGCAAAAAGTGGCTCACTTGAATACAGTTCTGACAATAGATCAAACGTCTCGGGCAGTCCTTTATTTTCCAATGTGCTGTTCAGCTCTTTTTGCCAGCATTTTAGCTTTTCGGAATCATCCTCACAGGAACCACTATTTTTAGATTCTCCTGAAACAACAATAAATCCTATACTCAAATCATTTAAGTGATCGTGAAAACCCCATTTACCAGCTTTATCAAATTTAAAACTCCATGATTCGCTTGATTTGATGGGTTTTTTAGGATCGAAATCCGAGTATACTCCGTGGGTCGGATGAAGATCAGAAGCTGGCCAAAAATCCTTATTCAGTGATGTAGTAAATACAACAGTATCACCTTGATTAATAGTTAATTCATTTGGTGAAAAACCGTCTTTATTTAAAACAATTGAGTAATTTTTGATTTCATTGGTCTTTTCATTATTTTTGGAAAACAGAAAAAAAACTAAAACAATAATAACTAAAAATGTCAGTGCTGTAAGAATATTTTTCTTCACCAAAACTTATTTTTTATCAATAATGTATTTCAATCCGAATCCTAAAATCAATCCAAAAATACCAAAAAGAAAAGAGTTTTTCAAAAAATAAAACTTTTGAGAATTACCCTCTACTAACTCATTTTTTTCAACCTCAAGCAAGAAAGACGACTCCACAATACTTTTATCTTCATTTTCATATCTAACATTTATTTTATGTTCTCCTGGACTCGGAAATATAAAAGTCATGCCTGCGCCACCTATGTATGATTTATTTATGCCTCCAGCAAAAACTGTTTTGCTTCCTTGACTAATATTAACCCAAACTTGAGTAAACACGACCTCCTTTTCTCCTAAATCATAGAGGTCAAAATCAAACCTCTGACTCTCTCCACTTACAACCTTTTCTGGTTCATAACCCACATCAACTTTATAGCCATTTACCACTTCCTCAAATGTTCCACCAGTCCCGTGTCCCAACACAATAACTGGCAATAAAAAAGAAAAGTGGAGTAGCAATTTAATGATATTTTGTCGTTTCATGTCCAGGTTATTATACATCATTCTCCAATTTTATATTTGCATATATTTATTATGCAATTCTAACATCTCCAGTGACTCTTTATCCCTTCCTAAAATTTTATAAAGTTCTGATAAACTCACATATCCTCCTAACGTTGGATTAAGTTCGACTGCCTTTTTAAGCATTTCCTCAGCTTCATTGTATTTCTTCTGTCGCATATATATATTTCCCAAACCAAAATAAACTTCACTTTTGGGTTTTATCAAAGATAAGTATTTTTTGAAGGACTCTTCAGCTTCCACATCTCTATTTTGAAAAGAATACATGAAACCCAAACCCATATATGCTTCACTTAGTGGATTCATACTTATTGCTTTTTTAAACATTACTTCTGATTCCTCATACCTCCTGAGATCTCTATATATGTCCCCCATAGCCATGTAGTTAAAATCATTATTTGGGTTAAGACTTAGTGCTTTTTCAAACATTATAAGAGCCTCATCTAATCTACCCTCATCTCTGTACAAGAATCCCAAGCCGTAACTATACAGAGTATCATTATTAGGGTCGATCTTCATGGCTTTTTTGAATGCCACTTCAGCTTCTTTAAACTTGTTCCAATTGCGATAAAGTTTACCCAGCTCAACATAGTTTGATGAATTTTTGGGATCAAGATTGACCGTTTTTTGAAACATTTTTTCGGCTTCTGAATATCTTCCTCTGTATCTCAAAAGATTACCAGTCTGAAGAAGTGCTGGTAAATAATCTGGGTTAATTGAAAGAGCTTGAATTAGTGTATTTTCAGAAATTTCATACTGACCAGTGGAAAAGTACAGCTGACCTAGCTCTGATATTTTTTCTACATTTTGTGGATCAGATTTTATTTCATTTTTTAGAACCTCTATTCTTTCCGAATGTAACTCTTTTGAACTAGAAATATTACCTGTTATAGGTAGATTTTTTTTATCAGTTAGTAACTCATAAAAATAGCTAATCATTAAGACCAGCACGATGGAAAATAAAATAATGATTTTGGATTTTGACATAAGAATAAATTTATATAATAGGACAGCTTGATCGAAATTCTTGATCAATATTTGTACATATTTCTGTAATTTTTTCCTTCGAATAAAGAACTCCTAAACTCGAGATGACATAATTGTAGCATACTTTTCTATCCTTATCATCCATTATGTTAGAACTGCAAAGATTTAAGGCCTCAACATACTCAGAATCTGGTTTACCAAACTCTAATATCCCACCTGCTAATCCTTCTACGCATGGTTTTCTAAGATACTCTGGAAGTGATTTACAAACTCTAATCTCACTTTCAAAGCTTTGATTCTTTCCCACTCTCGACATAATTGTTGCTGGGGAAAGTTGATCCATTGCATATACAGCATATTTCTTTTCAGGAATTTCTAAAATATACTTTACTCCTGAAGACAAAGCCCCTGATGCTAGGCCAGATACTCTAGTATTCATTTGCTCATAACATGCCCTCTTGAAATCTTCATCTTGCGTCTGGCAAATATTATATGGATTACCCGAAAAATTTAGGTCAAAAGAACCTGAACTCAAGACAATAGCTAGCGAATTAAAAACTCCTGTACCACATTGGTAGACTTGATCGTTTGAACTAGATACAGTTTTACAAATTTTTAATGCAGTACTAATAAACTCTTGTGGGCTTCCCCACTTAGCAGATCCGCTACCGTCAACTGCACCATGACCTATTCCATGGTAACAAGCTATGTTGGTTTTTTTGTTATATAGTGATAGCTGTTTATCGGCATAAGCACAAAATTTCTCTGCTTCTTCTATACTTCCTTTTTCCTGAAGTAAAGCCTCCATGAAACCGTGGTAAAAACCAAATCCACAGTAAGAAGTCTTAGGTGAAAGTTCAATGTCTTTATCTCTAGAAAAAATTTCGTAAGTCCACTGACCAAGCTCATGTGTGAAGCCGTGACATTCTGAAACAAAATTGGGATCAGTCTCATAAAAATTTGCCAATACTTCAAAAGCAGAGGATAGTCCGTCTTTATTAAGTGTATTTTTCAAAGACTGACTCCAACAATCATATTTCTCAACCTCACTAAGGCAATTTTTTACAGTAACATTTTCCGATACTTTTTTGTTTAAAAAATAGTAGACCAACAACACAAAAAGCAAGCCGAAAAGGACTATTACAATATTGGTCTTAGTTAACCTCATCTAACACATATTAACTCAATTCGAGAATTATGGCATTACAAGAAATATTCCTGCCATTTTTGTATCACAAGAATATCCATATATACCCGGACCAGGAAAAGCCGGTGACACTTGTTTTGATCCTTTTGCTGGAACTTCTATTGTTATTTTGCCGTTGATAAGTTTATGAGCAACTGAATCAGAATTAACAAAATTTATATTTTTTTTCATTGTTACCCTCGAGACTGCTGGATTTGGAGAACAAGATGTAACATCAACAGATGTGGTGTCTATGGCGTAACTTGAAACACTCAAAGCGAAAGATTTTAGCTGTTCAGTAGTTGCATTACTACCAGGATTTAAGGTTAATAACTTCTCAACATTAACCATTGATCCTTTGTTGTTTTCAAAATTTGTACTTGTTCCATTTTTTGTTGTCCGAGGACCGGTCTCTGCAATATTTTGTTGAGTAGTACTACTCTCACCTGCAGAAATGTCAGTGGATTTGTCAACATAAATAAAATAGCCTACAATTACAACCGCAAGTACCAATAAACCAATTAAAGTTTTTTGTGCTGTTTCCATTTTTGAATGTGTTTGATTATGCTTACTTGGACTTAATTTTACCAACTAATACCAACTTCTGCAATAACTTATCCACTTGTATTTTTGGCACCACCTAAACATCTGCCTTTCCACTCTCCAGGCAAACTATTACACAAACTATAGAATTCTTTGGAACCAGAGTGAAAATTAAAAGTGGAATAAAAGATGAGTTCGTTATAGCAACGAGTCCTACTACTCTCTGTTGGAGCACTAGCACAATAATCTGTTACGAAACTTAAGTTGTTATAATCTGTCTCTATAAGTCTAGAAGCTGTGTTAGCAAAGCACTGATCCATCCGCAACCCAGGAAGCGACGAACAAAATTCAGTGATTCTGGGAATATCGAACCTTAACTGCACAGTAATAACATAAAACAACCCTAAAAAACACTGATCCTTGTCCGCGTCAGTAGCTAGTATCGGATTAGTACAGTAGTCTATAAGACCATTCGGTGTGACTATCTCTTTTGAGTAAAGGGGCCAACCCTCATGCCAGCAAGAAACTCTCTGTTCTCCGCCAAATTTTTTACAAAAAGTCTCGAGTTCATCTCTTCTAACTTCCTTACCAGCGATTAAATCTTTATCTTCATCCTCCAAGGGTTGGAAAATTTGCATAAAATTGCCATCGTAACAAGTGTCTAGGTAATTTCTACCGTCAGATTTAACAGCAGCATAATCGCAAATTTTCCCTGATTTGATTAAATCCGCAGAGGTCAAATACATTGATAGGTGCCCGACGGCATGGTAGCAGGAAGCTTGCTCCAGGCCCGTTGGATTCCAATCTCCTCTTTTTTCGCAAATATCAGCTAAATCTTTCTTCACTTCCTCTATTTGTTCTTCAGAGTACGTCACAGTTCCTCGAAATCTTTCTTGAAGTCCACCATGCAAGCAACCATTAGAACACTGTCCAGCTGGACAACGCGTAAGCACATCTTTCCATTTTGAAGGATCCTTACCAACCTCCCTAGCACTTAACTCGTGTCCTAAAACATGACAATATGGATATGTGCTATCCTTACTCTGAATTATTGCTGTGACCTTGAATGCCTCTTCCATACTGATTTTATCCATAAGCTTGGGAACCTCCCGATCATAACAGGTAGGATGATAAGTCTCACTATCACACTTTGTTATTATTTCTTCAGCGTATTTAATCAAAGTGGCAATATTTTCGTCGCTTTTTTTGAAATCTGGCCTTGGAAGCAAAATTATTAACTCAATGAGAATAACCAATAAAATTGAAAAGGTTATTATTACAAAGTACTGATTTTTTAGTTTATTTTTTATCATATTAATTTAGGAGTGCCTTTTGACATTCTTCCTTATAATTTTCGGGAATTTTACTACAATAATCAACTCGATAATTTCTATCCTTAATGTAGTAGGAGACAGAACCGTTTAGATTAGAGAAGCATAGACCTCTTAACTCTTCGGTTCTAGAAACAGTACAAAAATTAATTGGAACCATTTTGTCATTTTCTCCTCCCCAATAGAGTGAATTCATGGCATGAATTATGCAAGATTTTTGATCATCAACTTTGTCTGTTAACATACACCAGTCATGAATCTTACCTAACTTTTCTTTCGAAATGGAGTTTACCGAATCCATTCTAATATCTCTGCCTTGAACTAACCCATTAAACTCTTTACCGAATCCTCCAAAACAGGCATCTCTATAACCAGCTTGGTTTAATGGTATACTGTCGCATATTTTAAATGCTTTTTTAAAATCTTCATCTGTTGGACTACCTATATTTGCCCCAACAGCTTCAAACAAAAAAGGGGTTAGGTAGTCATAACAAAACGATTTCGCATTTTCTGGAATAAAATCCTTTTGGCATAGTGAAAGTGGTTTATTTTTATCTAAGTATTTTATTCTCTGATCAGTCCAAATATCTCTATCATGAAAGCCCCCGCCAATTATTTCCATAACAGTTCCACTTATACATTGAGCCGATTCGTTGTAACCATACTCTGCCGTGCCAGTTTTTTGACATATTTTGGAAGCTTTTTCCATATCATATCCTTCATAAGAAAGAATACCGTGTCCGAGACCATGAAAACACATGGTGTATGCCCCAATACCCCCGGGAGCTTTCTTACAAGCCTCGGCAATATCCTTAAGTGCAGTTTCGCCATTGTCTTCAAAAATACCTATCACTACCGAATGAGAGCAGGCATTTCGAAAATCGTTATCACATGCTGTTATAGCACTAATTCCTTCTTGTTTATACAAAACATTTCCAACCTCGTGACCTAAAAGATGAAGATCAATGTTTTCTCCAAGTTCAGCTACTTTCAGAACTTGAAAAGCGTATCGTCCGCCTTTTTCTTCAGCTAATTTTTTAAAATAAGCAGTCAGCTCGTCAAACCCCATATTTGCATCCAAACTATTAAGTTCGGAGAATGAAACGTTGTTATCGGACCTAGAACTATTAAACAAGAAAATAACTAACACCAAATTCACTATGACTAGAAAAGCCAATAAGGAAGAATTTATCCTTGAATTATATTTACTTTCATTCACTGTATAACTTTATGGAGTTACCAAAACAAAACCAACTAACCCCTTAAAACCAGTTTGTTCACACAGATAACCATACAATCCTGGCCCATGAACAAACTCAGAATTTATCTCTACTGATTTACCGGTTGGAATTTTAAGACTTTTCTTTCCATCAAAACTTATTGATAAATCCAACTTACCCGAATTTTTCATTCTCACAGTTGGTGTCTGACTGGATTGTAAAACTAAAGGTTTTGACTTGCAGTTGGATACTTCCAACTCATTGCCAGTAACAGCAAGTTTAGCCGCAAGTTGATTATGTTCGTCTACCTCTGTCTTGCTTGCCCCCGGTCCTGGTGGGTGAAGAAGAGCTTGTTCATCTAGAGAAAACTCGCTATCAATTATAACTGTTGTTGACTTACTTACTTCTTTTTGTTTAGTAGATCTTGATTTACTTAGAATCAATACACCCAACACCAAAGCACATATGGCCAAAAAAATAACTGCTCTTATTTTAATTTTATCTGACATATATTTACATTAATATTACTGCTAGTGGTAAGTCTACCATCTATAATTTGTCATGTCTAAATTGACCTCAATGCTTAGGAATGCCGTATTTTATTTTTTTGGCAGATATTTCAGCAAGGAGAAGAAAATCAGTTTTTAATTCTATTTCCATCTCTATTACATTATTTTTAAAATCTCTGCCCAAAACAAACAAGTCAACCTGTCTGGTTTCCTTAGGTAGATTTTTGATGTCAGCCACATTTACCCCTACCGGCAATTCATAAGTAGTTTTTTCTATTATTGTTTGATCAGACACTTTAACATTGATTATTTTTTTTATGTCACCCTGCTCCAATCCATGAACCCCATATATACTCAAAGTATTACCATTAATTTTTTGTAAAGTACCGTGAACAAAAAGTTCGTTCTGACTATCATACGTCCTTAAAACAAAAAAAACTGCCACCGCTAAGGCTATCAAAAAAAAGACAATAAATATTCTTTTAATATTAGACATTTTTACCCTACTAATTTTAATTTGAAAAACAACATTTTGCAATAATTGGAGTGATCAAGAATCTATAGCCCACTTCTTGATAGAATAGTTTTCAAGGTTTTCAGGGCTATTTTTATATCAAGCCAAAAAGAACGATTTTTTATATAGTATATATCATAAGTTAACTTCTCCTTAGTTAAGGAAATGTGCGCTCCGTGATGAGGATGATTATCTTGATGAATCTGTGCCCAACCTGAAAGCCCGGGTTTTATAAGATGTCTAATATTATAATAAGGAATCTCCTTATCATATATTAAAACCCCAGAAGGAAGCTCTGGTCTCGGCCCAATTAGAGATAAATCTCCTATAAAAACGTTCCAGAGTTGAGGTAATTCATCTATTCTACTTTTTCTCAAAAATTTCCCAACTCTCGTAACTTTATTGTCTTCCCTGCCATGAATGAATGCTTCGTCAAACATATAAGTTCTAAACTTGTAAAGATAAAAATTTCTTCCATCTTTTCCCACTCTCTCTTGTTTAATAAAAATTTTACCGTTATCATCAAGCTTAATAATAAGAAAAACAAACGGGTAAAAAAATAGGGAAACTAACCCTAGTAAAAAGGCTAGAACAATATCCATAGTCCTTTTAAGAAAATCATAAGTAAACTTTGGTGAAACCGATATATTCTCCAAGAACCATGAGTACGTTACTAGAGACAGCGGTATTCTATCAAAAATATCCTCATATATTCTATGTGAATCAATAAATCTGACTTTTGAAAATATAAGATTATACAAATGTGACAAAAGTGGGGTAACTTTTGCATGTGAAAAATCCACAGCAACTATCTTTATCTCATTGGAATAAACAGGCGTGATTATATCCTCTTGAATATTTATTGAGTCAACATTCTGTACATCAATTGATGAAATAAAACGCAAATCATACCTATTGTTTTCATTGACTTCATGCAAAAGTTCCTTCATCTCTTCTCCTGCGCCTATAAGCAATGCTGGTTGCCTTTCGTAACTTCTAAAAAAAGATAATCCATACAACCTCCAAAAAAGAACTGAAATAAAGGAAACGACAAGATAGATAAACAAGATGGTCTTTGGTGTAATACCAAAAACCGGAATAGTGTAGAAAAAGATGATAGCAAAAACACTATTTACCAACTGAGCATTAAATATAATACCCGGAAGTTTGTTTTTTAAAATTAAGGTATGTTTGCCATACAAACCAGCTATGAAATACACGAAAATCCAAACAACAAAGAGCATTGAGAACGGGGCAATGTGCAACATAAATCTCTCAGAAGTGGGAAGTTCAACAAAACGTAAATAGAGCGCTAACCATAGCGATACTACAAAGAAAAATATGTCGCCCAAGAATAGAATGATTGTCTCCTTTTTAGAAGAATTGTCCATAGATGGAAAGTAGAAGCATTCTATGCTAAAATTAACCGTCATGCAAGGAGAAATAACCTCTTTGGAGAAGACTAGGGTCTGTTTTGTCATAACTAAGGGTCTATGGGGAGGTGCCCAAAAATACGTTTATAATTTGGCAACTCAATTACCAAAAGAGAGATACGAGGTATCTGCTATTATTGGAAAGGGTGAGCCTCTCAAAGAAAGGTTTGCAGAGAAAAATATAAGAGTAATTAATGTTGAAAGTTTAGGAAGAGACATATCAGTCCTTTCTGAAATTAAAAGTCTTTTTAAACTTTTTTGGGCAATAAGAAAGGAGAGGCCAGATGTATTGCATTTGAATAGCCCGAAGGCCGGAGGTCTGGGTAGTTTCATAGGTAGAATTTTGGGAATTAAAAAAATAATTTATACCGCTCATGGTTGGACATTTAACGAAGAAAGACCCGTTATACATAATGCTCTCATTCTAATCTTTTCTTGGTTGACGATCCTCTTGTGTCATAAAATTATTGTTATCGCTCCTAGAGAAGAAGAACAGGCTAAAATACTTCCACTAGTAAATCCTCGAAAAATAGTTCTCATAAGAAATGGTATCGAGAATGTAGAATTTAAAGAAAAAAATGAGGCAAGAAAACACCTTTCAAACATAGTTAAAGATTCAGGATTTAGGATTAATGATTCCGTACCATGGATTGGAACTATAGCTGAACTTAACAAAAATAAAGGTATCATATACACCATAGAGGCCCTGAAAAACGTCAAAAATGAATTTCAATATATTATTTTGGGTGAAGGTGAAGAAAGAACAAGACTGGATAATCTAGTAAAAAAATATAATATGGAGGATAGAATTTTCTTGGTTGGATTTGTTGATAAAGCTAACTTATATCTCAAGGCCTTTGATATTTTTCTACTTAGCTCAATAAAGGAAGGTTTGCCTTATGTAATTTTGGAAGCCGGACTGGCAGAGTTACCAGTCATAGCAACAAGCGTCGGAGGAATCCCTGACATAATAGATAATGGTAAAAATGGAATTTTAATTTCTAAGACTAGACCGGGAGAAATTACCAAGGCAATTGAATATATGATGAGTAAACCAGAAGAAAGAGAAGTTTTTGGTACAAATCTTAATCAAAAAATTAGAGATAACTTCTCCTTGACCCAAATGCTTGATAAAACAGAGAGGCTGTACCTGGAGTAATTTTAGATTTTTATTTTTACCTAACTCCGACCATTTCGTTCGTTATAATATTTTTGTTTACTGCTATAGAGGACCTTCCCATACCGATAAGTATCCCAAGTCCCATAAATTCTGTTAACAAGTGGCTTCCTCCATAGCTCATAAATGGTAGGGTGTTTCCTGTTACTGGTAGAAGTCCAATGTTCATTCCAATATGAACTATTGTATGGATTAAGAACAAAATTATTAAACCAGAGCCAAAAAGAGTTTCAAAATTTGAACCCCCTTTGGATGATAGAAGTGACATCCTCCAAAACACCATTCCATACAACATAAACAAAAGAATAACACCTATAAATCCCCATTCCTCAGCAAAAGCAGCAAATATAAAATCCGTTTCATACTCTGGTAAAAACTGTAATTTGCTCTGAGTGCCATAGCCGATTCCTTTGCCAAAAATCTGCCCTGATCCAACAGCTATCACTGACTGATAGGCGTTATAGCCACTCCCACGTATATCTGTCAAGGGATAGATGAAATTAACTATCCTGTCCTTTTGATACTCTTTAAAAACAAAAAGCCATAACCCGCCAAAAGTTAAGAAACTAATAGCAAAGACTGCCAATAAATGTTTTTTGGAAATGCCTGAAACTAGAACCATACCAAGCCACAAGAAAAAAATAATGATTGCTGAGCCAAAATCTGGTTGAAGAAAAACCAATAAAAATATTACGAAAACATAGAAACCAGAAACCAAAATGTGTCTTATGTTTGCAATTTCTATGTGTCTTCTCGAGAAATACTTTGATAAAATCAAAATTATTACCAACTTTATTGGATCGGTTGGTTGAAAAGAAAAAGTACCAAAACTAAACCAGCTTTGTGCTCCCTTAAAAACACTTCCCAAGATGAATAACATAGACAAAGTAATTACTGAGAATACAAATAGTATAAGAATAACCCTAGTTTTTTTTAAAAAACTCCAATCAATCTGAGAGAAAATAAAAAATACAAAAACGGATATAGAAATCCAAATAATTTGACGTTCAAAGAATCTACCTTCTATTTCTGAAGCATTTACTCCGGAGAAAGAATTCATAGTAAAAAGCCCAGCCAAACTAATTATCAAAACACAAAAAAATAAGACCCAATCAATATTATTTAGTGATTGGTAAGTATACTTAAAAAAGTTTTTAAGGACTGACTCATTCATTTACATATTAGAAGAATCTGTATATAACAGTTATTACATTAGGTTTTTTGGGACAAAGTCCGGAACCGATTTCCCCATATATTCCTGAGAGTCTTTCCTTTGTTGGTGCAAGAAAATAGTGTCCATCATCTGTACTAATCGATCTCAAAAACCCTTCGCTGACATTTTTTCCAAGTCCTATCGTGTATAGAGAAATACCACTTGCTTTTATGTCCTCGGCCATAGCTTGAGCAGAAATAGCTGGATAGTCCTGAATCTTCGGATCTTTTGGCTCAGTTGGTAGGCCGTCAGTAAGCATAATAATAGCTTTTTTTGCATTATTCCTACTTCCGTCTGATCTTAGTTCATTATAAGCATCTAAGAGACCAGAATATATATTAGTTTGCTCTTGGGTAGTGGAACTAAGTGCTAAGTTCCCTATAACTGAAACTGATGAATTTCTATCCAATGAAAGACGATTCTCAATTCTAGAATCATTACCAAAAGTCATAACTGAAACTTGGTCAATATCGCTCAGACTTCTGACAAATTCCTTTGCCGTAGCAACTACCGTACTAAACGGTTCAGGTGGATCTTTGCTTTCCGATCTCATGCTACCTGACCGGTCCAATACCACAGCAACGTCAAGTGGAGTAGCACAGACTTCGACACCCAAATTAAATGGTTTAGGCCAAGTAAAAACAAAATCTTGAGTACTATTTTTGAGAAGATTGTCAACAAATGATCTTGAAGCCGCCACGACATTCTCTTTTGCATCTAAGACAAAAACATCTAGTTCAACTGTTGGAATGGTAACTGATGAAGTGTTAGTTATCTTTCCTATAATTCTCGGTGAAGATGTAACACCACTTAATGTACTGTACTCAAGAGAAACTACAGGATCTAAGCTTAAATCTTTTTGCCATGGTAAAAAATTTGTAAATTCAAATTCGGTTCTTTTTGGCTCTTTAGACTTTACTACTAGGCCTGTTTCAAAAACAGCAAATTTTTTATTCTTTGGTACAGAAGTTTCCCCTATTTTTTCTAAAAGAACATTATTGAATTCATCATAAATAGTAAACTTGTACTCGGCTTTTAGATTTTTTGAATTTATATTTGGATTTTGGATGTATGCCACGGCAGTATAAACACTACTAGATACATGAAAAGTCTTTGCCCAAAGTGTAACTGGACTTAGAGTGTCAGCTGTACATAGGTTTTTACAATTTCCACCACAGTCCACTCCCTGTTCGTCACCGTTTTTAACTCCGTCAGTACATGTAGGAGCTTGGTATATAAGTTGCCAAAAAATGAGTCCAACAACAAGAAATACCACAGAAAAAAAACTGCCCCCGTATATAAGTCTCTTTTTTGTCGCCCAAAGTGCCATTACGTAAGTATATCCCAATTTTGTTCATGCAAAAAGCATGTTTACAAAATTGAGGACACTGAGTACTCGAAGTGAAGTAAAAGTTAAAAGTAGAAAGTCACTAAGAGAACCTCAGTTGTAGGAGAAATTCTTTGTTTTTAGCGCTTCCGCCAACAATAGGTGACTCAGTCTGACCTAGGATTTTCAAGCCAAGAGTGTCTATTTTTTCTTTAACTTTACTAAGAATCTCTGGAATAAATTCTTCCGCAAGTTTACCTTTTCGCAACATTCGTTGTTCTGATTCATAATGAGGTTTGACCAAAGTAACGATACTCCCAGATGATTTTAAATTATTTAAAGCATTCGGTAAAACTTTTTCCAACCTAGTCCAACTTGTATCGATACTTATGAAATCAACTTTTTCTGGAAGGAGAGCATGCATAGCGTTTTTCCTTTCCATAACAACAACCCTATCATCCTGTCGTAATTTCCAGTCTAAAACCCCATGACCAGTTTCAATTGAGTAAACCTTTTTTGCTCCAAAAGTAAGTAACACATCAACAAAACCACCAGTGTTTGAGCCAAAATCGGCACAAACCAGGTCTTTTACTGAAATATTGAAGTCTTTCAACGCATACTCCAGTTTTTCCCCAGCGCGAGAAACATAAGTCATAGAGTAAGTGTAAAGTAAAAAGTAGAAAGTAAAAAGTGTCTAAAATGATCTTAAATGCAAGCGAGGTGTAACTTGAGCAAGGACTCCCCTTGCTCACTGCTCGTAGAGCGGGACACCTGCGATTTATTCTTTCATCAAATCATCAGTTGCCGTTTTCGATATTTCAACTGCACGATACAACGTCTCTCTTTGACCTGCAGGCATAAATCTAATTGCTCTTTCTAGAATATCAACATCTATAGTATCCACAATCTCAGCTAATTTTTGACTAGTTTCTCCAATCTTTTCATTTTTTTCTTCTGGCTTTGAACTTTCAAAAGGCATGTTTTTATTATTTAATTTATGTATTAATATTCTGATTATACACCATCTAGATACGAAAAATCCAAAGCTTTGTTCTGGCACCTACCTACTTTCCCCGTGAGAGTATCATCGGCACTACGAGGCTTAACTTCCGTGTTCGGAATGAGAACGGGTGTGACCCTCGCGTCAAGGTACCAAAACAAAACTTTGGATTTTGTTTTGATGTATGTAATTGTAAAAGTAAACGTCCATGGTTACTTGTCCCGTCAGAAGTAGGATTTTTTTAAAATCCGTTAGTTCTAATGTGATTCATTCCATGTAACAGGATAAAGTAGACGATACTAATCTACGAATTATACGAATGAAACGAATAGTTGGGTACCCTTACAAATAGGGCATACGAATTTATTTGTAATATTCGTATGCAATTCATATATTG
Source organism: Minisyncoccia bacterium (assembly GCA_049297675.1). Taxonomy (GTDB): domain Bacteria; phylum Patescibacteriota; class Minisyncoccia; order Phycocordibacterales; family DATDWN01; genus C7867-006. Next base: position 16,207 of record JBAQUS010000001.1, read on the forward strand.
GTATCGCTTCATATTCGTATTATTCGCATGTAATTCGTATATTTGTATCGCGTTGTGATCTTCAAATTTCCTAACGAGAATCGGCTAATTAGTACATCTCGGCTCCACACATTACTGTGCTTCCACCTAATGCCTATCACGTGATAATCTCTCACGGGCCTCAAACGATTCCTAATCTTGAAGTGGGTTTCATTCTTAGATGCTTTCAGAATTTATCCCTTCCCGACATAGCTACCCTGCGATGCTCTTGGCAGAACAGCAGGCACACCAGAGGTCAGTTCACCCCGGTCCTCTCGTCGTTTGTTCCCCTGTCACCAGGAGCACAGACTATATCTTCACCCGAACATGTATGTTTTAGGGTGTTGGCATATTATAAATGTAGCCCTGCCTTTCGCTTCAGTTCAAAAGACTTTCCAGCACTACATAAATCCGCAAGCTCTCGCTTACAAGTCGTTACGGGGTCAAACCTAATATTCTAAACAATTCACCTCGAGTTTTCTTTTTCTTGGTAACATAATTCTCATTCTGAATTACCAAGATAAGATCAACAAGTTTAGTTAGCTGCTTAGGACTCAACCTATTAAATTTTGTTTTTGACAAAATTTCGCAAGATTCAAACAATGCTTTTGCTTGAATCTTCTTAAACTTAATATATGGAATCAAGTTTTCGAGAATTTTTTTTGTTTGTTTGAATCCGTTTACTCGGAGCTCTGACATCCCATCATTTCTTTTTGATAGATACCCTATACTCAAAATTTTACGAATCCAAAGCAAATCTTTTTGATGACGAGTGTCTTGATAAAAACAAATGGTTGCCATAAAACGAATTTTACTTTTTCCATCTGCTCGCTTCTTTATTTGAAGCATCAAACTACCATCACCATCTAGAAATCCTGCTATATAAGCTAAATCAATTTTTTTAATATTAGATCGACTTCCCACGGTATTATCTTAATTATTTTCTGGTCCTCAAGTATCTACAAAGTAGATTGTACCATTTATGACGGACCGTCACAAAAATAGTTATCAACGTACCAGTTAATACTAAGACTTCACCGTTATTAGCCACTATTTCATCAAGGATTACTCCTTGAAGTAGCAATTCAATTACTAGGGGCAAATCTTCTCAAGAATCAACGCCTACAGTAGATAGGAGACCAACCTGTCTCACGCTTATGTTACTTTGATTACTCAAAGGTTCGGACTATGCGCTCATCCATAATAAATATTTTATTTTGGACGGCTGGTATGTAGTCTCTACAGGTAAATTTATTCGCCCTCGGCATTGTCCATATTAGAAATGGATTCTACCGAAATACCCAGCTTCACAACTTTATGTTTCCATAAAGTGCCGCCATGATTTGATTGGTCTACTTACTTATTTCACAAACGAAAACTTTCAAACAATTCCTCTGAGGATTCAGATTGCAAAATAGTCTTTTCAAAAATCGTTGAGTCATGATTTATTTTGTTGTATCTGCGGAACCTGTGAAAAGGTGAGCAGAAAGAAATTCGTCAGCAGACGAATATTCTGTTACAACAAAAAAATTATGACGAGAAAGATTTTTGAAAAACCACTTCACGGTCTGAACCCAGCTCGCGTATCTTTTTAAATGGCGAACAGCCATACCCTTGGGAGCTCTTTGTTTGTTATCTCGCGTTTCCGCGAGGACCAGACTATTCCATCACCGTATTTTGTATGTCACCATACAAACATTAGGTGCAAGCCGTGTGATACTCCGTTCCAAACTTTAGTTTGTTCAGGACATATCTCATGTTAGAACTAAAATTCTAACAATCAGTCGTTAGGGGAAAATTATTTTTAGATCATTGAGACAAAGTTTTTACGACGGTTTTTAGATCGTACGTTAAACCGAGACAATGTATCCGCCAAATTCGCAATATATATCAAATCCTTTTTATTTTTTACTGATTTTTTAAGAATACGAATTGCGATAATCGCTTGTTTTTTCTTTACCTTTATATATGGTAAAAAAATTTCTATCATTCTTAAACACTCTATTTGGTCTTGTATTTGCCAGTCATAAATTTTATTGTTCTTTCGTATGTTGCCAGTTCTAAAAGTTTTAAGAAACCACTTTATTATCATGATATCTTTTTGAGAAACTTTTAAAATAACACGAACACGAAATCCAAATTTCTTTTCATTATGCTTTTCAATACAAGCCATAATAGCTCCATCAGCATCAATAAAACCTGATGCATAAGCTAATTCAACTTCAGAATAATTTTTTCCCACGGCACTAGCATTCATATGTGGTACATTGTACCACCTGGGACCTCCGAAACAAGGAGATCGTATGAATAAGCCTCTACCGTTTTGAGCTTGTTTAACCATCGAACAAATTTTTGTCCGACGATTTATCAGATGTAACCATCTGATATTACCCCGACGTTTCCGTCGGGGAAAGAAGGTGTGTTTTCTTCACCCCCAGGCTAAGATGAGCCGACATCGAGGTGCCGAACTGTGCCGTCGCTATGGACGCTTAGGCACAACCAGCCTGTTCATTTCTGTTTTGTAACAGGTGTGTGGCTGGTAAATAGACTATATCATCACCCCTCACCAGTTGTGAAAGTCGTAAGACAATCCAACTGGTGAGGGGGACGGCGTGTTAGCATACAACTATGTTCGAAGTAGTCGTATACTCTGACCACAAAAAGTGATCAAGTCGTTACGGGGTCAAAGAGTTTATAATGTAATGATTCAACGATAAATGGTTTGATGATCGTTTGAAGCTTTTTTGTCTCCAATACATTGAAAAACAAAGCAAAACCTTTATTTTTCTTATCATATATTGATACATTGATATCAAAGTTCTCTAGAATAGCTTTTTGTAATATCTCTGTCTCGTTTTTTGTAACTCGACCAAGATAAATAAAACTGTTTCTATCAACTTTGTTGAAATACCCATCATCCATGTACCAAACAGCAAGTGTTATAGGATTTTTTAGAAAATCTCCAATATTTATTGGAACAATTTTCTTTCCTTCTGGATAAAAATATTTTCGCCACCTTCCAAAACTAGGGGAACTACTTGATTGCCAACGGCAATATTTGTATGACTCTTTTGTTTTTGGATGGACTCTTTCAAGGTAACTTGGAGTTCCTTGAAAAAGTCTGCCGAAAATCTTTCCCTTCCATAAAACATAGTCCTTTTGTTTATCACTATGTTCTAGTCTTAGCCTAGCATTTTTCTCTCCGGTTTTTTGTAAAAAACCATCACCAAGAATTGTGCCGACCAAGACATCTGTTTGATGCTTAGTTAATTCCATTTAATTTATTATAACATTACATTTTCTCTCGACTTCCCACGGGATTGCCATATTCTAGAAACTCTGAGCAATATTATTGCCGAGAGAAAAGACCAGATATGGTGTCAACCGTTATAAGCCGTTATTGTCGTGACTGGATATCACGACATAGGAGCAACACAAAAATACTTCATTTTGTGTATCCTATTTCTCCGCAAATTACTTCGCGGGAGGACAACAAGACCTTTATTTCAAGATCCATCCCCAGGGTAGCTTTTATCCGATAATCTCCGGCCGCCTCTAACACGGACCGTCGGTTCACTATGTTCTACTTTCGTATCTGCTTGACATGTACGTCTTACAGTTAAGCCAGCTTATGCCATTACACTATCGGCACGGTTTCCATTCGCGCCTAGCTGACCTTAATAAACTCCTCCGTTACTCTTTAGGCTATGTGTTACCACAACTCGACACCAATCCACGAATGAACGCGAATGACACGAATTGGGATGCAAACATTTCTGTTACATTCTGCATGTCGCCAAGCTAAAACCGTTTACTAACGGTTCGCTTCCCGTCCAGCTTTGCTGGATTAGGGATGCAGGACGGACTATACATTCATCTTTTGCAAGATGGTTGGTTTGTAGTCTCTACGGGTATTTATTTGTCTTCAAAAATTTTTCTAACGTCTGATCCTGGAATAAAATCATCGAAATCTGCATAGTCACCATCAATAGTTCGTAATGAATTAAGAAGATCATGCAAATCTTTATCTGTCATCCCAGGAAAAGCGTCTGATATTTTTTTTCTTTTTTTATCAAACCATTCCATTATTTCTTGTCTTAATTGTTCTGTTTCAGGTATTCCTTCTATAGACATAAATTTGATTTAAATAATAATTACCCTCGGTATTTGCTGATAATATTAGTAATATTATCAGATTTCCACCGATATTTCCAACTTTTCTCATACCGCTTTCACGATATGGTCCCCCTATTTTTATTTGTTTTGGTGTGAACCACCTAGGAGGCGCCACGGATGAGGAAACGAAATTTCTTTCGCGTCCTCAAGGATAGCGCCCCACTAAAACTGCCTACCAGAAACTGTCTCTCGTCGTTTTTTCCGCCGAGGTTAGAAAATATATCAAGCAAGATGGCTATTTCACTGTCGAGTAGATCAAAACCGAGATCGTGACCGTCAAACCTCTCACCACTATGCTACGCATGCAAAACATATCCTCAATATCAAGTTGCAGTAAAGCTCCTGGGGTCTTTTCGTCTAACTGCAGGTAACCGGCATCTTCACCGGTATTGTATTTTCACCGAGCAAATCCCCGAGACAGTTCTCCAGTCATTATACCATTCGTGCACGTCGGAACTTCATT
>JBAQUS010000002.1:0-28068 GCA_049297675.1 Minisyncoccia bacterium
AGCCCGCTCCCGCCAAAAACAAAATCCAGAAGCCCGCGCGGATTCCTCCCCAGACCCCTCCTCCGCGCGGACAAAATCCAAAAAACAAATTAGTCTCGGTTTTGCGAAAATCCATATCCCCAGAAAATAGTTTTCGCAAAACCGAGTCCGAATTGAAGCCCCGCCACACTGCCCAAATACTTGGAGGGCAGAACCCCAAAAAGAAAAATGTCCTTTCCATTTTAGAAAAAATCCACCTCCGCGAAAATCAAAGGAGCAAGAGACATTTTTTCTTTTTGGGGTTGCCGAGTGAAGCGAGGCGGTGGGCGGGGCTTTCGTGGAGCGTACGGCTTAATTTCAAGCCACCACGCGCTCCGCGCGTGCGATTAGCTTTCATCAGGATTGCTTTCAAAATAAGTTCGAATTTTGTACAATAGACACCGCCTTGACAATTTTGTATTAGCGTGACCTTATTAATTGTAAGTGTGTGGGAAAGAAGGAAATGATATTTAAAATTCGAAACAAAGGCATGCTAGAATGAAAAGGTACCTGACACCAATTACACCAATTACTCTGACACCAATTACTGACACCAATTACTAATTACCCAAAATGGAAGAACTTTTGAAATAACTTTAATACTATGGAAAATTTTGAATCACAACAATTTAGAGATAACCTCGCAAAGGAGATAAAAGAAGCTCCAAAGGAAGAGCGTAAAGGGATTTTAAATAGGGCTAAAGAAACTCCAGAATATCATCAAGCGAGAACAGAGAAAGTTAAAGAGCGAAAAGGTGAAGAAGAAAAAATCAAGCAACTTTTCGGACATTGTTTTGAAATTTCAAAATTTGAAGAAGGAGACTTAATACCTGTTGGCGGAGAAAGTATTTTTTCTTCGGAAGTAAACATAAGGGTGACTGGCGATTTTGACAATTTCAAACAATTTCTTTCAGAAACACACGAGCTTGCGAGTAAATATGATTTACCTAAATTAAAAGAGTGGTTGAACTCGAATGGAATAGAAATTGATGAAAAGCTATTTGCAATTCTATTTGCTTTCACTAAAAAGTTTGAAGAGAAATACCCAGATAACCCAGAAAGAACAGAAGCGAGGCGAAAACTTTATAGCGAAAAGGGTAAGGAAATAAAATTGAGTGATATTTTTAGTGCTAACAGTGCAGAATGTGCAGAGATTGCCACACTTGCTCAAGGATACTTACAACAAGAAGGCGTTCCCTCAACCTATTTTAGCGGTGATGTACTTTGGAATAGGGATGATGAATTTTCCGAAGAGCATAGTTTTGTTGTTATTCGACATGGAGATAGGGTTTACATTTATGATCCTACAAATCCAGTGAGTGGTACTTCCGAAAAATTCCCGAGTATTTATACCACCGAAGTGAATTTCGACGAGGAAATAGCAAAAGGTCAAAAGAGATTCGTGACTGCTAAAAATCTCTTGAGTAAAAAAGAAGCATATTATGGAACAAATGATGGCACAAATGTTTGGGTAGAAAAGCATGTCGTTTAGCCACCAAACAACTTGGGAGCAGTTCCTGCGTTTTATAATATTTCCTAGGCCAGAAATCGAAATCGGATTTTATAGTTCGGTTAGTGTTATTTTCTGAATTTGTTAGAATATATTGATGCAGAGGAAGTTATTTTTTTTCTACTCTTTCCTTATTACATTGCCCCAAATCTCTTTGGCTCATGTGAAGTGGTTTGCGGAGCCAGTGAGAGAAGTTAGTTCGTACAGGTTTAATGATATTTGGGTTATATCTTGGATATTGATTTGTTCGGCAGTCATAGGACTTGGAGTTTATTTTGAGAGGAAAATTAGTGTTCCTAACTGGGTTATTAAAATATCTCAAAAGTATGGGGACTTAGCACACACTATATGTAGTATTGGAATCGGTTTATCTTTGATTTTATTTTCATACAACGGATACATTTTTGCTCCCAATCTTCCACTTCAAAATTCTCTGGGAACAGCTCTACTTGTTTTGCAGGCACTAGTGGGAGGAATTATTGTTCTCGGTTTTTTTGTCCGAGTAGCCTCGGTGTTACTTTTAGCTCTTTTTGTTTTTGGAATTATTCAAAATGGTTTTGTTGAGATGCTTGATACGCTAGAGATTTTGGGAATTTCTATTTATCTTTTTATTGCAGGTAGAGCAAAATGGTCTCTGGGTGATTTTAGATTACTCGAGTCTTTGACAAAAAAACTTACAGACTTTTCAGTTCCACTTTTGCGAGTTTTCGTAGGACTTAATCTCATCATTTTGGGATTTTCGGAGAAAATTTTAAATCCATCACTAACTCAAAGTTTTTTATCGGAATACCACTGGAACTTCATGCAGAATATGGGCTTTCTATGGTTTACTGATTATTGGTTTGCATTCTCCGCAGGGGTAGCTGAGTCTCTTATAGGAGTGTTTCTAGTTCTTGGGCTTTTGACAAGATTGACTACTTTAGCTCTAGCTGGTTTTTTGGTCACGACACTTATACTTCTCGGACCAGTAGAGTTAATCGGACATTTACCACATTTTTCCATCGCAATTGTTTTTCTAGTATTTGGCTCTGGGAATAAATTGAAAATATAGATATAATACAGAAATGAACCCTTTCAGCTTTAAAGAATGGACAAAACCAACAACACCTCACGAGGAGGTCAGAGAAATAAATAAAGCAGTCGAAAGCCACTCTGAAAATTTGAAAGAGGGTGGTGTTGAACATACAAAAGAAAGCGTTGTTTCTGAAGTTGTAAAAAAATACACTGAAGCCCTGCCTTCTGAAGTTTTGTACCCAGAGTATTCAATAAAAGACCATGAGGTTGAATCTATTGTTCTACAGCTATCTCCCGAAGCACACGACAAACAAATCGAGCATTTTATTGGTATTATGCAATTGAAGGGAATAAAGAATGCCTTGACTGTTATAGAAAAATTAAACAATCCTCACCTATTGGACGATTTTCACAGATTTCTTGTGGCGTTTTTAGCCTCTGGCTATACTATTGCTGACTTGAGAGAAAAAGATGATCTTTGGAAACCACTCCATATGACACTTTTTGAAGTTTCTCTTCCAGATCCATCTGAAGAAGATAGGAATAAAAGTCTAAAGGAGCTAATCTCCGGCATGGAGCAGTTCTATTCAGCAATGCTCTCTGTTTCGTCGGACAGGAAAGACCCCAATTGGTTTACAGTTGAGCTTGCCAATGCCAACGGTAGCGAGGAATTTATTTTTTATGTTTCTGTTCCGACCTCTAGAGCAGAACTTTTTGAAAAACAAGCTCTGGCTATTTTCCCCAAAGCTCATGTTAAGTTGCATAAAGATGACTACAATATATTTAATGAAGAAGGCGTTTCGGTGGCTTCTTATGCCAAGCTTTCAAAAAACCTACTTTACCCGCTAAAGCCCTATGAGGCATATAACGTCGATCCTCTGGCCACGATTTTAAACAGTTTTTCAAAAATTGATAAAGATGGTGAGGGAGCAAGTCTACAGTTTGTTGTTGGCTCTCGTGACGACTACACTATGAAGCTTTCTGAAATCGCTTTAGAGAAAATAAGAGATGGTGAGAAAATAGATACAGCTCTGAAGGGCATTACGCAGACTTTTGGTGGAGCAGTTGCCAAAGAAGTTTGGAAGCTTTTCAAAAGTGCTGATAGTTTTGAGAAAGAAAAAGAAGACAAGGAAAAAAGAAAAGGCAGTCAAGATCAGGTAGCTTTAGAGCAGTTTGTAAGAAAACTTAAACACCCATTCATTTCAGTAAATATTCGTGTTATAGCCTCTGCCAAAACCTCCGGGGAGGCTATGGGTATTTTGGGAGACATTGAATCTAGTTTTAATCAATTTGAAAATGGGCAAGGCAACAGGCTCGAGTGGCAGAAGGTAGTGGGTGAGAGGCAGAGAAAACTTAGTGAAGATTTTTCTTTGCGTAGGTTTAGCGAAGAAGAGAAAATTGTATTGAATTTAGAGGAATTGACAACCTGTATGCATTTTCCAGCATCACATGTTGGGAAGTCCGCTCCGCAACTCAAGCAGTCTAAGTCAGGATCATCTTCAGTACCTCTCGGTCTCTCGGGCAATGGCACACTTATTGGAGTTAACAATTATAGAGGAGAAGAAAATAGAATATTTATAACTCCAGAAGACAGACTAAGACATTTTTATGTTATAGGACAGACTGGTACAGGAAAGACAACACTTCTTAAAAACATGATTATACAAGATATAAAAGATGGCAACGGTGTTTGTTTTGTCGATCCACACGGTTCCGATGTTCAAGATATTTTGGCCAACGTGCCAAAAGAGAGATATGAAGATGTTATTTATTTTGATCCAGCTTCAGTTGATAGGCCGATGGCACTTAATATGCTTGAGTTTGATAGAAGATATCCAGAACAGAAAACTTTTGTGGTCAATGAAATGTTTAGTATTTTTCAAAAGCTTTACGGTGGAGTGCCTGAGTCTATGGGGCCGATGTTTGAGCAATATTTTAGAAACGCCACAATGCTTGTTATAGAAGACCCTGATACTGGCTCAACACTCCTGGATGTCTCAAGGGTAATGTCGAACAAAGCTTTTAGGGATATGAAAATTGCCAACTGTAAAAATCCAATAGTTGTGCAGTTTTGGAAAGAGATTGCTGAGAAAGCTGGAGGGGAAGCTTCGCTTGCCAATATCGTGCCATACATAACTTCTAAGTTTGACGTCTTTCTTTCAAACGAGATTATGAGACCTATTATTGCTCAGGAAAAATCCTCCTTTAATATGAGAGAGGCAATGGATAGTAAGAAAATCCTTTTGGTTAATCTTTCAAAGGGGAGACTGGGGGATATAAACTCACACCTCATCGGCCTCATTCTTGTTGGGAAAATCCTCATGGCGGCACTATCTAGAGTGGACTCCTTTGGCAAAGATGTGCCACCTTTTTATCTCTACCTTGACGAGTTTCAAAACATTACTACTGATTCAATTTCGACCATTCTTTCTGAAGCCAGAAAATACAAGCTCGCCTTAATGGTCGCTCATCAGTTCATAGGACAGCTGGATGAGAAAATCAAGAATTCGGTTTTTGGAAATGTCGGTTCCATGGCAGTATTTCGGGTTGGGACGGAGGATTCGGAATTTTTGGAAAAGCAATTCACCCCAGTTTTTACAGCAAACGAGATAGCAAACCTAGATAACTTTAACGCTTATCTTCGACTACTTTCCGGTGGCAGACCAACTAAGCCTTTCAATGTTAGAATCATGTCTCCAGAGAAGGGGAGCAGAGAGCAAGTAGAAGCATTGAAAGAACTTTCTTTTTTGAAGTTTGGACGACCACGTTCTGAGGTGGAAGAAGAAATCATGGCAAAGTATAGAGGAGTAAAAACTTGACAAATATTATTGGTAATTTATAATTGGATAATTAGCTAAGAAATAAAAAATGTCTAGAAGATTTAAAAAAACCGAAGAACAAAAAGTACCTGATGTAAAACCAGAGGGATTTAATCCAGACGCAGTATTGAATAATGGAAAATTTGTAGAGTTTTTAGCAAAACATCCTGATACTGAAAGTTTTGATGTATCTGACGAATCTGCTTTAGAAAAAAGATATGTAGCTTTTAAATCATACGAAAAAGTTGCCGAGGATCTAACTAGAATTTATTCAGGTGAAATAAGGGAGACACTAGGTGTTGCTTTAGAAGGGGGTGATTTGGATTCAGTAAAAGTTCACATTGAGAATATGGCAATAAGTAATCCAGAGGATTTTGAAAAATTACAAGCAAGTCTAAAGCTTTTTGAGGAATTGCCTGGTCAAATAAAAACCCTAGAAGAAAGTTTGGCACAGATAGCAAAAGTGAGCCCAGAAGACTTAAAAAAATTATCAGAATTGAGGGAGGAGAAAGCAGATCTTGGTCTAGTAGCAAAACATTTAAAAAAAGGAAAAGTTGAAAGATTAGTTGCATGGGCTAGAGGGGGGGAAGAGTATGCAAATTTGCAAGATGTACTTGAATCTGTTAAGAAAAAATATTTGAGCAAAGATATAACACCTGAGCGGATAGATGTTTTCATTAAAGAAATCACTGACGAAATGTTTTTACTCGAAGGTAAAATTTTGCGCTTGGATGAAGTAGAAAAATCTAAAGAAGCAGTAAGATGGTCACTAGATGAAGCAAGAGCTAGAATACTTGATGAGGTTTCAGACATTGATGGAATTGCCGATCTAGTGACAAAAAAGACCGAAGAACAGCTTAGAGCTTTGTACGATGATGGAACAATGAAATCTCTCGATGACGCTCAAGTACTTTTAGAAAAGGCAGTTGATGGTGGTGAAGACAATGTCATAGGGCTTGATCCACTAGGTCAAGTGGAAGATTTGCCAAAACTTCAAGAACAAATAGACAAGAAAATAGAAAGAAAAGCTGGAGATGAGATAAGAAAAGCAATTGTTGGGCTGAAGCTTGGTGATGGTGCTTTGTCTAGACTTACTGAATCTCTATCGACATTTATAGATAGAAAAAAACTTGGCTCAAAAGATGAAGAGCAAACTAAGAAATTTATTACTGACGTTGTTTCCACCGTGGTAGAGACTTTTCTTAGCGTTTCCAATATGGCAGGACGAGAAAATGAAGCAAAAGCTAAAAGAATACTTTGTGCTCAAATAATTGCCAAAATAAACAAAAAATAAAATGGAAATTGATATAAAAAAAATCGAGAATCTTTTAGAAGAGAAAAAATATGATGAGGCGAAAGAGCTCATTAAATCCGCATTTGCAACGGACTTGGATAAAGATGAAAAAGGAGCACTTCTACTTAGTATGGCAGAGGTTTACATGCAAGTTTCAAATTCCATAAATTCAAAATACAAAAAAGCTCTTGAGGAGGCCATAGAGGGAATAAAAAACATAAATGCTTTCGAGTCAAAAGTAAATGATCATTTAAAATTGGAGGAGGTTAGAGGAAACTTGGGTTAATAAACCTCATTTGGCAACTTAGTTGCCAAATGAGCCTCAACAGAGCCATATTTTCATACTTGACAATCGCGAAAAAATAATATATAGTTGAAAGCGGGCCGATCTTTCAAGGAGAAAATACGTGAAAATTGTAGCTTTAGTGTGCTTTGCAGTGATTTCTGTTGGATGCTCCATCGAGAAGTCCTCAGACGGGAAGCCTCGGACGGTAAGCAATCCAGGTGGACCGACACCGGTCCCACCACCAACCGCTCCGCCGACCACACCTTCGACGACAAACGCCGAACAGGCCTTGGCTTCGGCCAGGATCTGGAACTCGCCAGCAGACATCGCCTCGTGGTCGCAGACGACCCGAATCGAGAGGATCGTCATGCGTCCCTCTGGGACGCCCAACGATGGTGTGGAGTTCTTCTTTTCGAGGAGAACATCGTGGCCAGATTTTTGGAATCCCGGATGGACAGGACCGCTGAACTACACCGTTTGGGCCTGTGTAAAAATCGCCGGGCAATGGCATTGTTCCGGGGTACATCAATTTTGGTCGGCCCGTGTGGCCACTGGAGCTCCAATCCTAACGAATTTTTCAAGGGACTGGGTCTACGATCAAAATCGATGGGGTACAATGGCGGGTTATCAGCCGAGGGCTGGGGAGGAGATGATTTTCCTCGTCAGCGCAGGAGATGCTCGCGGACACAGGGTAGTAACCTCTGTTCGTGAGAGGTCAAACGCGGTAGCTGTGAAGCTACCAGCGGGTGACAACGGCACGTTCACGTTTTAGTCTCTCTAGGGCCGGGCAACAACACGTTGCACCGGCCCTTCGTTTATATGAGGTTGAGAAAAGAGTGAAAATTATGGATAATGGAGTGGTGAGAAGAATATTTGATTTTATTTTTTTTATTTTAATTTTGGTTTCGGCTTTTTATTATAGGCATGAAATCAAAAATGTATGGGCACAATCAGTCCAATATTATTTTCCATGCAAAACAACTATTACTTACAGCTTGGGAGAATTTAATCAGAGGTTTGGTATTTCAAAGGCGGATTTTCTGAAGTCCCTTTCAGATGCAGAGAAAATATGGGAGGGAAGTGTTGGGACAGATTTGTTTAAATATGAAGATGAAGGAGTACTCCAGATAAACTTAATATATGATCAGAGGCAATCAACCACCCAGACGCTAAAAAGTATGGGTATAACTATCTCGAACACAAAATCATCTTATGAGACTTTGAAGTCGAAATACAATTCACTTATCTCTGAATATAATCAAGAGAAATCTTTGTATGAATCCAGAGTTTCAGAATTTGAAAAGAGAAGAAGAGCCTATGAGTCAGAAGTAAAGTTAGTCAACGCAAGAGGAGGTGGAAACAAGGGAACGATTGCTCGCTTGGAGAGTGAGAGGGAAGCTCTCAATAAAATGATTCCGGAAATAAAAGTAATACAGAATGATTTGAACACCAAAGTGGATGGTATAAATACACTGGCAACCTCTCTTAATGACTTAGCCAAAACCCTCAACCTATCTGTTGATAAATACAATACAATTGGTGGAAGTCTCGGCTCAGAGTTTGAGGAGGGGACTTACATTTCAGATGAGAGCGGAAGGAGAATTGACATTTACCAATTTGAAAACAAAACTAAATTAGTCAGGGTACTAGCCCACGAGCTAGGACATGCGTTGGGACTAGATCACAATGAAGATCCAAAAGCTATAATGTATAGGTTAAACAACGGTATAAACGAAAAACTAACAGAAGCAGACCTCAAGGATTTGAAGACGCACTGTGGGGTGGAGTGAGGGTTTTTCAAAATTTCGTCGAACCAAATCTTTTGATCCCCAAAGGGTCGCCCTTTGGTACAAGGGTGGGGTTGACAAAAAATGCGGGGTGTGGTAGGACAAGGGGTATGTGTGGAATATTTGCTTATACAGGTAAAGAGAGTGCCGGACCAATACTTCTAGACGGATTGAAGATTTTGGAGTACAGAGGCTACGACTCAGCCGGAATTTACACCGAAAAACTCGGGGTGGTAAAGGCTGTGGGAGAAGTGGAAAATCTTAGAAAAAAGATAGGGCAAGAGAATTTAGAGAACAGTGGGGTTTTTGGTATAACACACACTAGATGGGCAACTCACGGAGAGCCAACTGAGAAAAATGCTCATCCACATTCTGATTGCACAAAAAATATTCATCTAGTACACAACGGAATAATAGAAAACTACAAGGAGCTAAAAGAAAAACTCACTAGTCTTGGACATACGTTTTCATCAGATACAGATTCAGAAGTTTTGGCTCATCTTATAGAGGAAAATTTAAAGAAAGAAAAGGATTTTGAAAAGGCGGTGGTAAAGTCCTTGAAGGAAGTTACGGGAACATATGGCTTAGCAATAGTAAATCTACTAGAACCAGGAAAAATAATCACAGCAAGAAAAGGTAGCCCTATTGCAGTTGGTATAGGCAAAGGAGAAAATTTTATAGCTTCTGACTCATCACCAATTTTAAGACACACTAGAGATGTTATTTATTTAAGTGATGGTGAGATTGCAATTATCACTGCTGACTCTTATGTAGTAAAAAATCTTGATTTTGTGACACTAGATAGGTGTCCAGAAAAAATAGAGTGGAATGCTGAAGAGGCACAGAAGGAGGGCTACGATCACTTTATGATAAAAGAGATAATGAATGGACCGGATGTTATAAGAAACGCCCTTTGAGGAAGAGTTTTGGTAAATGATGGAAATGTAAAGCTCGGCGGACTGAAAGATGTTGAGGAAAAATTGAAGAAAATAAAAAGAATAATAATAGTTGGATGTGGGACAGCGCTTTATTCCGGTTATGTTGGAGAGTATATGATTGAGGAGTACGCTGGCATACCTGTAGAAGTCGAAGTAGCTTCAGAGTTTAGATATAGAAACCCAATAATAGACGAGGGAACTGCAGTCATCGCAGTTTCACAATCAGGAGAGACAATCGACACACTCTCGGCAATGAGAGAAGCCAAAATGAAAGGGGCATTAGCTCTAGGAATTGTTAATACAGTTGGCTCAAACATTGCTCGGGAAACAGATGCTGGAGTTTACAATCACGCAGGACCAGAAATGTCTGTTGCCTCAACTAAAGCTCTAATCTCTCAGATGACCGTTTTTGCTCTGCTCACTATTTATCTCGGAAGACAAAGAGGACTTTCTTTATCCAAAGGTAAGGAATTTGCAGAGGAACTTTTAGATATTCCAAACAAGTTAGAGAGAATACTTGAACAAAGAGAGAAAATAAAAGAGATTGCAGAGAAGTACAAAGATTTCAGAGATTTTCTTTTCATTGGCAGAAAATATAGTTTCCCGATTGCTTTTGAGGGAGCATTGAAGCTCAAGGAAGTTTCTTATGTCCATGCAGAAGGATGCGGAGCTGGAGAAATGAAGCATGGACCTATTGCCATGATAGATGAAAACTTTCCAACAGTTGCTGTTGTGCCAAACGACTCAGTTTATGACAAGACACTCTCAAACATACAGGAGATCAAAACAAGAAAGGGCAGAGTTTTGGCAATTGCTACAGAAGGGGATGAGAAAATAAAAAGCCTAGTGGATGATGTTATATATGTGCCAAAAACTATAGAGCCATTTTCATCACTTTTGTCAGTTGTACCACTTCATCTTTTTGCCTATTATTTTGCAGTACTGAAAGGTTACAATGTAGATAGACCACGAAATTTAGCAAAATCTGTAACAGTTGAATAATTTAATGCCATGAAAAAAGTCGTGACAATAGGTGGCGGAACTGGGAGTTACTCGGTTCTTTCTGGCATAAAAAATCTTAAAGATATTTCACTGACAGCTCTAGTTACTATGGCAGATAATGGTGGCTCAACCGGAATACTTCGAGATGAGTTAGGAGTTCTTCCCCCAGGGGACATAAGACAGTGTTTGGTCGCCCTAAGTGAACATAGTGATATTGTGCGTAATCTCATGACTTATAGATTTGAGGATGGGGGATTGAAAGGTCATAATTTTGGAAATATTTTTCTTGCAGCGCTGGAAAAAGTTACTGGAGATTTTGCTAAGGGTGTGGAGGTTGCTTCAGAGATTTTGCAGATTAAGGGTAAGGTTTTGCCTATAACAAATAGCACCGCCACACTGATGATGAAACTTTCAGACGAAACTGTTATTGTGGGAGAAAATAATATAAATTATGCAAATTTAACGAATTTGAATGTTGAAAGTCTTTACTATAAAGAAGAGGTTATAATAAACGAACAAGCTCGTGAGGCAATAATCGAAGCTGATTATATTATTCTTGGTCCTGGCAACTATTATTGCTCAGTTTTGCCTAACTTGATTGTTGAAGGTTTCAGTCAGGCGATTTTGGAAAGCAAAGCTAAGATAATTTTACCAATTAATCTAGTAAATAAAAAAAGACACATTTTGGGTTGGGATGTTAGCTCTTATGTTAGGGGAATCGAGAAGTATCTATCAAAAAAGGTAGACTATATTTTAGTAAACAATGAGTTGCCTTCAGATGAACAAATGAAAAAATACGGACTATTTGAGGGAGATGGTGTACTGGTAAGAGATGATATGGAGGATGATCGAGTAATCAGGACATCACTTTTATCAAAAACCATATTCACTTTAAATAAAAAAGATAGAATTGGTATTACTAGAAGCTATATAAGACATGATTCCACTAAAATGGCTTTTGCAATAGATAAAATAATTAAAGATAATTCCACTAAATATATTTTTGACTTTGACGACGTGCTTTTATATAGCAGTAGTATGCTAAAAGGCAAAATTGAATCGACATTTAATAAAAAAGGCATCTTGTTTGACTACAGCTCTTCAAAAAACAAAAGTGGTCATTTTATACTGAATGATATTATACCTGACATTTCTGAGAGAGATCAGATTTATGAGGAAATAATGGTAAATTGCAGTAGTTTCATAAACGAAGAACTTGTTAATATAATTAGTGGTTTGGGTAAAGAAAACTGCTATATGGTTACATTTGGTAATTATGAATATCAACTTGAAAAAATTAAAAGAGCTGGAATTGAAAATCTCTTTTCAGAAATTATCATTGTAGATATAGAAGACAAAAAAAGAGCAATTGAGGAAATATGTCAAAAACACAAAGAACAGAAAGTAGTTTTTGTTGATGACAAGGAGAAAAATTTAGAAAATCTTGATTTAGAAAGTTATCCAAACTTAAAAACAATTCTTTTTGACGCTAACGGTCTAGAGAATTTTAAGAAGGAAATTCAAATTACCTAGAAACAAGAGTCACTCTGACTGTTTCGATTACCCACAAAACTTCGTTTTGTGCGGGATACAGGCCTGGAAAACCCACGGTTTTTCCAACTTTCCTCCACGGGAAACTCCCGTTTCCCGACCCCTTCCCACCTTACCCGCACTAATTCACTATGTTCATTAGTGCGGGTAAGGGTAATCGAAACCCTGTCTCATCCTTGGGAAGGACGTGTTCTACCACTGAACCATACCCGCATGGAGAAAAATTATACCACACAAAACTAGTAACAATTTAGCTCAATCTCGTCTATAATAGTCGGGCGTTGGATTTATTAATTTTTATCTGGTATCTTTGACTGACAAAGTAATGCAAACAAAATCTTTATTCTTCATAGCTGGCGTTTTTATCCTGTTTTCTCTTGCTCTATTAGGTGAGCCTAAATATGTACATGCCGGAACAGTTTCCACTAGTTATCTGGGTAAACTCATTTTTGGTTCAGGAGGCCAGGTTACTGTAGCAACAACGACTACAAATATTACTAGCCAGAGTCCCAGCCCAGTTACTCCTCCCCCTCCTCCTGTGGTGAAACCTACTCCTGTCACACCTCCAACCATAGTCACTGATGTTACTTCACCAGTTATCAGTATATCTTTTCCCCTTCAAAATAGTGTTGTTTCAGGAACTTCGACAGCCCTGAAATCTTCAGCTTCTGATAATGTAGCAGTAATAGGTGTATTATTTAAAATAGACAATAGGAATATCGGAGTGGAGGATTTAGCTTTTCCTTTTGAAACAATATTGAATGCAATAAACTACTCGAACGGTACACATAGCATTGTGGCAGTTGCAAGGGATCTTGCTGGAAATATTTCTACATCTTCCCAACGTTTCATTATTATAAACAATACCTACAGTCCACCTATATCAGTCACTCCCACCCCATCACCGCTACCTGCCATTGTTTCTGATAAAATATCCACGTCTTCGACTCAAACAAATTTGGCCACAACAACAAAAAGAAAAATGATCTGGGGTGCCTATATAGGGGATAGCAAGGCAGACCTAGCCACTTTTGAAAGTTTAGTTGGGAAACCAATGAATGTTAGAAGTGTGTTTTATAGCATGGGGGATAATTTTCCATTGCAGTACAAAACTTCTATAGGTGAGGCGGGGAAGACACTTTTACTTTTCTGGGAGCCATCTTTCGGTTATGACAGTATAATAAATGGTAGTAAGGATGAAATTATAAAAAAATTTGCTCTTGATGCCAAGGCATACACATATCCAATAATTCTTTCACCATTTCATGAAATGAATGGGAATTGGAGTCCATGGGGCTACGGAGTGAACGGTAATTCTCCAACTAAATTCATCACTGCTTGGAAAAAAATAAAAGACATGTTTATTGATGTGCCAAACGTTAAGTTTGCTCTTGTCTATAATAGTGTTTCTAAACCGAATGTGGTTGGAAACCAGATAACAGACTATTATCCTGGTAGTAGCTATGTTGATTATGTTGGAGTTGACGGTTTTAACTTCGGAACTCCATGGATAAGCTTCAATACAATCTTTAATGATTCATTAACTAAGCTATCAAAATACAATAAGCCGATCTATATTTTCTCTATGGGTTCAGTTCCAGGTATAGAGAAAGCTAACTGGATAAGAGACGCTCTCGGAGTACAAATCTACAAATATCCTCTAATCGAAGGTTGGATTTGGTTTAACCAGAATGGATGGGACGGTAATTGGATAATAAATTCTGATCAAAACTCACTAAATGCCTTTAAGGAAATTATTCCGAAGTAAATTCTGGTCAAGTTTTGGTAGGGAGTCTTCCCTGGGACAGCCCTTGACAAAAAAATCATAGTATGCTAGGGTGTTCGGGCTATGAAGGAGACAATGATACTTTCTCGAACGAGGTCAAATCAATGGAAAGGGGCCTTTCCAGGGCATATTTTGAGTACAGATGAAAAAATTATGAAGCCAAAAGATAATGATAAAGTTACAGACAAAATAAAGCCAATAAGATCAATTGGTATTCCAAAGGTTGGTAAGCATACTCATATTTTAAACAATTCGATTATTCAAGAGGAGTATAACAGCGTAGTCGAAAATCCTTTCGGGGATAGTGCCAGTAAGGTCACTATAATCATCCCTTGTCATAATGAGGAAAAGGGAATAAGAGCAACAATTGAATCATGCATAAATCAAAGTAGAAAGCCTATGCAAATACTAGTAGTTGACGATGGAAGTACAGATAATTCAGCCAAGATTATTGATGAGTACAGCCAATTCGTTGACATTGTAACAATAACTAGTGCTACAGGAAACAAGAGTTATGCTCAAGAGATCGGACTGATGTATGTAAAGGGAGATATGTTTTTTGCTACAGATGGAGATACAATTTTAGACAAACACGTCATTGAAGAAGTGGAAAAAAGTTTTGCTAGTGATTCAACTATTGTGGCCGTCGGAGGTTATGTAAAAAGTCTCAGATATAACTGGTTGACAGCTTGTAGGGAATTAGACTATATTGTAGGACAGAATCTTCACAAAGTTGCTCAATCTTATATAGACGCAGTATTCGTTATACCGGGCTGTGCGGGAGCGTTTAAGACAGATGTCTTCAAAGAACATATCAGGTTTGATCACGATACCCTAACAGAGGATCTTGATTTTACGTATAAATTACATAAAAATTATTTCAAAATAGCTTATAACAAAAACGTTGTAACCTATACCCAAGATCCAGCAAAACTAAGGGATTATATAAACCAAATGAGGAGATGGTATGGAGGAGGGTGGCAAAACTTGAAAAAACATTATTCGGTTATAGGAAAGCCAAATAATGCTTTGCAGTTATCTCTGACTTACATTGAGGGATTGATATTTTCAATAGCTCTATTTATTTTCCCAATAATAAACATTAGATTTTTCAAATTCTTTCTAATACCATATATGATTTTTTTGGTGGGGTTGGGTATTTACGGATCAATATTGAGAAAGAGATGGGATTTACTTTTCTATTCACCAACATACATTGTTTTGGTTTTTGTAAATGCTTGGGTTTTTCTAGAGGAGTTCTGGAAAGAGATAGTTCTGGGAAAAACAAACTTAGTTTGGTTTCATCCAGAGAGAAGACAAAATTAATAAAAAATACTATGCCAACAATACCAACAGGAGGATTATCAATATTCATAAACATAGCCATATTAATTTTTGGTTTTACTTTGAAATCTTTAAAGAGGATGGGTTTTAGGATGCCTGTTTTGACTGGAACATATTCATTACTTACTGATAAAAGATTTGACTCAATTATAAGAAGAACTATGGGTTATGGTATTGTAACAACTCTATTTGTACTTATGTCCAGTGTTACTTCTATTTCCATCTATAGTAGACTAACAAATGAATCCAACATTGATTATCTGAAAGATGGAGTTGAAAAAGTGGTGACATTTTATAAAAACAATACTTTACCTAAATCGATAGAGGAAAATATTGAGAAACCGAGAATTAAAATTGATTCTGATAACCTGGCTATAAACAACTAATATGCATATAAGTAAAAATCCGGTTTTTAAAATATCGAGAACACTTTTCTTTTCGTTTCTTGTATTTCCTATTCTTGCTTCCGCAGCCTTGCCGGCTGGTTTTGAGTTTCAAACTGTTGCGGGGGGTTTTGATCTTCCAACTAGTATGGCTTTCTCCAGTGACGGTAGAATATTTGTGGCTGAAAAAGGAGGTGCAGTAAAGGTTGTAAAAAATGGCACACTTCTTTCTACTCCAGTAATTATACTCTCAGATATAAATACATACGGGGATAGGGGTCTCATAGGTCTGACTCTTGATCCAGATTTTGCTACAAACGGCTATATGTATCTTCTCTACACTTATGAAAACACTCCAGGATTTAATATTGCTGGTCCAAAAACAGCTAGATTAGTTAGGGTGACTGTAATAGGTGACACATCAGACGAATCAACCAAAATTGTGCTTTTGGGTTCTGTAGGTGGAAATATAAGTACACCATCATGTGAAGACTATCCAATAACTGCAGATTGTATACCTTCGGATTCCTTAAGTCATAGTGCTGGAGGTTTGCGTTTTGGTCCTGATGGGAAACTTTATGCAACACTCGGTGATGGTGCTTCTTTTGATTTTCCTGATCCAAAATCTCTAAAGGCTCAAAATGCGGATTCACTAGCTGGAAAAGTGATCAGAATAAATACAGATGGAACAGCGCCGACAGACAATCCTTTTTATAATGGAATAAACACAGCAAATAGATCAAAAGTTTTCGCCTTAGGACTTCGCAATGCCTTTAGGTTTAATTTCAGACCAGGAAACGATGCATTGTTTCTTGGTGATGTTGGATGGAATACTTGGGAAGAGATTAATAGGGTAGTCTCTGGTGGAAACTATGGATGGCCATGTAGAGAAGGGGCTGGGATTACACCAGGAGGTTTGGGATGCACTCCAACCAGTACTACTACAGATCCAGTTTACGCATACGCACACGATGTAAACGGTGCTGGATCCGTCACTGCTGGTACTTTTCCAACAGGCACTGCTTATCCAGCTTCTTTTGACAATACATATTTCTTTGGTGATTATGCTCAGAACTGGATAAAAACAATGACCCTTGATTCGAATAATCAGATGACAGGTCTACAGAGTTTTGCAACAGGCATAGATGGTACAAACGGTCCAGTTGATTTTGTAACTGGTCCAGAAGGTAATATTTATTTCCTTTCCATTTATACTGGTGAGCTCAATAGAATAAATTATACACTTGGTAATAGACAACCTATTGCTCAGATTTCAGCAACACCAACATCTGGACTTTCTCCGCTAAATGTAAGTTTCTTTTCTACTGGCTCTACTGATCCAGATGGGAATCCAATAACTTTTCTTTGGAACTTTGGTGATAGTGCCACTTCTTCTTTGGCTAACCCTGTTCACATTTATCCAAACAACGGTACATATAATGCAACACTAACTGTTTTCGATAATCAAGGAGGTTTGAATATCAAGAGTCAAACAATCACAGTTGGTAATCAAGCTCCGACAGCCACAATTATCTCTCCAACATCGGGCTCATTGTATTCACCTGGGCAAATAGTAAATCTGACTGGATCCGGGTCTGACCCTGAAACAGGTTCACTACCTGGCACTGCGTTAAGTTGGAGAGTTATTCTTCATCATAATATTCACATACACGTAATCTACACTGCTACTGGAACAAACCCTAGTTTTGTTGCACCAGATCATCTAGATCTAGATGTATATGTTGAAATAGAACTAACGGCAACTGATCCAGCTCTACTTTTTGATAAGACAAGTATAAATATGTATTTAAACAATGGTTCAAGTTCAGGAAATCTTGTTATGAATCCATCTGTTGAAAATCCAGACAGTGGAAATCCAAATGCTCCAGAGTCATGGTTTACTGGTTTTTTTGGATTGCTTAATCCAGTCTTTACTTATCCTGTTTTGGGACAAGATGGATTAGATGCAGTTAAACTAAACGTCACAGGACATACCAGCGGTGATGCAAAATGGTACTTTTCACCTATATCAGTTACCGGAAATACAGAATATAAATATTATGACTACTATAAATCAAATATAGTATCATCCCTAACTGCCCAATTTGGTTTCTCTGACGGAACGTATTCATATGTTGATCTAGGATCAGCTCCTGTTGCTGGATCATTTACTAAGGCAGAGAGAATTTTCACTACTCCTATTGGAGCTGAGTCTCTTGTCGTTTTTCATTCACTAGAAGGAAATGGTGAATTGACCACAGACAATTTTTATTTGGCTTTGAACTCTACCTCAACACCAGACGTAATTCCACCATCAGTGTCGGTTACATCACCCACAGCAGGACAAACAGTTTCAGGAAATTTCACATTTAACGCTACATCTACTGATAATATTTCTGTCGCTGGTGTGACATTTATTATGGATGGTGTTGCCACCGGCACAGAAGATGTTATCGCTCCATACTTTTTGACTGTAAATACCAGTGGATTAACAAACGGCAGTCATACAATATCTGCTAGTGCTAGAGATACTTCAAACAACTTTGCAACTTCATCATCCATTGCATTTAATGTTTATAACGGGATAACTGGAACAACTACAAATTTGGTTGTTAATGGTAGTTTAGAAATAGTTTCAACTACTACCGCCAACAGACCTTATGCATGGAATCAAGGAGGATGGGGGACAAACACTAGAGTTTTTACATATCCAGTAGCAGGTCAGGCTGGAAACGGTCAGACCGTCCAAATAACTTCTTATACAAACGGTGATGCAAAATGGTATCCTAACGACGTCACTGTTGTTCCGGGGCAGACCTATAATCTTTCTTGGTGGTATAAATCGAATGCCACAACCAGTAGTGCTTTAAGATACACATCAAGTACTGGTACAATCACTTATCCTACACTTTCAGCTTCCATTACCCCTTCTAACAATTGGGTGAAAGTTAATCATATCGTGACAATTCCAGCTGGAGTTACTAAACTGACAGTATTTCATATTTTAAGTAGAGTTGGCACACTAAGCACAGACGAATTTGTTCTAACTACACCAGATAGTGTTCCTCCTACTATTTCCATTACCTCACCGACATCTGGGCAAGTTGTTTCTGGAGTTCACAACTTTACAGCAAGCTCAACAGATAATGTTGGTTTATCAGAAGTAAAGTTTGTGCTTGACGGAAATCAAATTGGTACTGATACTTCCTCGCCATTTAGTCTAAGTTACAATACCAACCTGCTATCAAACAGTTCTCACTCTGTTTTGGGAGTAGCCACTGACCTTTCCGGAAACAGTGCAACTTCATCTCTAGTATCTTTCATAGTTTCGAATGCAACTGGAACACCTGACACTACATCTCCTCTAGTTTCTATTACGACACCATTGAACTCATCGACTGTTTCTGGTATGCAAAATATTACAGCATCTTCGACTGACAATGTCGCTGTTCTTAACGTTCAAATGAAAATTGATGGTGTTAACTTTGGCTCACCGGTTACGACACAACCATATACTATTTCTTGGAACACAGCCTCAAGTACAAATGGTCTTCATACTATTTCCGCTGTTGCTAGGGACACATCAAACAACTTAGCTACGTCGACGATTTCAGTTACAGTTTCAAACACTACCGGAACAACTTCACCAAATCTTATTCTAAATGGTGATATGGAAACCGCAAACGGTTCATCTCCTCTTGGCTGGGTTAAGGGCGGATGGGGAAATAATACAAGAGTTTATACTTATCCAATTGTTGGTTACAATGGAAACAAAGGGGCGGGAGTAACAGTTTCAAGCTATGTAGACGGAGATGTTAAGTGGTATTTTAATCCAGTAAACGTTACTCCAGGTACACTTTATAGATTTTCTGATCATTACAGATCATCAACTATTTCAGATATTATAGGCAGATACACACTATCAGATGGTTCATTCTTCTACTTCGGGTTGGTTAAGGAAATCCAACCTACTTCAACCTGGGCATATATTCAGAAAGATTTCACACCTCCAGTTGGAGTAACACAAGTGACATTTTTCCATCTCATAAGTGCAAATGGATATATCGATATCGATGATGCAAGTCTAGTTTCTATTGGCACAACAACACCAGCCACGGATTTAACTCCACCCCTAGTAGAGTTTCTCTCGCCACTAGCTAACTCGACTGTCTCTGGAATACATAATATCATGGCAAGTTCTACGGATAACGTCGGAGTAACTTATGTTGTTTTTGCTCTTGATGGGAATATAATCTCTCCGAATATCACTACTGCACCATACAACTTCTTATGGAACACTGCTTCAACAACAAATGGTAGTCATATTCTAAAAGCAACCACACATGATCAGGCAGGAAATAATACCGCAGTCCAGATTCCAATTAATGTAGACAATACAATATCTACAACTACTCCGCCTGGAGATAATTTCGTGGAGAATCCTTCTTTTGAAACTGTCGCTCCAAACGGTGATCCACTTTCTTGGACTCGCGGTGGATGGGGAACAAACAATAGGTCATTTATTTATCCTGTACCTGGAAGAGATACTGCCAAGGCCGCTAAAATTAGTATAACAAGCTATACCAATGGTGATGCAAAATGGTACTTTTCTCCGAAAGCCGTTGTCCCTGGTACACAATATAACTTCTCAAGCTATTACACATCTGATGTGACCACAAATATTACCTTGAGATATACAATGGCAGACGGCACTTTCACATATTTCGGAGTAACAAACCTTCCACCAACTGCAACATGGACACAATATGTAACGACATTTATTCCCCCAGTTAACGCCACTCTAGTTACAGTATTTCACTCATTACTATCTGTAGGTAACCTGACAGTAGATGATTACTCACTTTCTATGGTTGACAATAACAACAACCCGAATGCTTTTACAGAAGGAATGGTCTCGCTTACTTTTGACGATGGTTGGTTGTCACATCATAGTGCAGTATTACCTATATTAAATTCTGCAAATATGGATGCAACATTCGGTATTATTACTCAGGAAACTCTTAATGCAAATCCTGTAAACGGAATAGTAAATTATTCGCTAGAAGATATTGCCCCAAGTGGTGACCCAGTTGATTGGTTCCGTGGAGGATGGGGGACAAGCTCTACTACTTATGCATTTCCAGTGGCCGGACAAGACGGCAATAATGCCGCCAGACTTATTGTTAGTGATTATGTAAACGGTGACAGAAAATGGTTCTTTAAGGATGTCCCGGTTATACCTAATCAAAAGTATAGGTTCTCGGATTATTACATGTCAGATGTTCCAACAGAAGTAACTGCTAGGTTTGATACTGGCGGAGGAACATATTCATACTTGTTTGTGGGGACATTGCCAGCAACGGCTACTTGGACACAATACACCGTGGATATCCAAGTACCTGCAAATGTAAGTCAGATGACGGTTTTCCATCTTATATCTCAAAACGGTATTCTAACTATTGATAATGCCAGTCTTTCAAGAGTCCAAGTTTATGTTAATCCAGCTCAGGTTTTGGAAATGAAAGCATCTGGTCATGAAGTATCTTCTCACACCAGAACGCATCCTCACCTAATATCCATTCCAGTAAATGAAATGCAGAGCGAAGTTATTGATTCAAAGGCAGATCTTGTGACGATGGGAGCTGGACCAATTGATACAATTATTTATCCTTATGGAGATTTCAATGATTTAGTTAAGCAGACTTCACAATCAGCTGGTTATATCGGTGGGAGATCAGTTATAAGAGGCTACAATGACAAAGTCACAGATAAATTTGCTTTGAAGATTCAGCAAATCAATGCAACCACAACAGCTAATGAAATTAAAGCTTGGATTGATGTAGCAGATCAGACTAAGACATGGCTAGTCCTTATGTTCCACCAAGTTGATCTAAACGGAGATGCCCTATCTACAACCCCAGCTATTCTACAAGAAGTTGTAAATTATATTTCTACAATAAGTATGCCAGAGATAACACTAAAGCAGGGTATACAGCTGATGAATCCGTAAAGAGCATTTATACTTTGAATTACGAAACTCTTACTCAACACATATTTTCTGGCACCGGAATAAATTTCTGTTGAAATTTTTCCTTAACTCTCGTGCTTCGCGCACTCCGAGATATGCCAGAAAATATATGTTTTCGACGAGTTTCGTAATTCAAGGATATATGCAAAAAATAGGAATAAAAACTACTTGGAGGTCGAGCTTCCAAGTTGTTTTTTGATAAGATTGACTCGAGTTATCCACAAGTAATTATTGTTATTTTCACTAGTGTCAATTTTTCTCTTTTGCTTTCACTGTTTACATTTATCTAAATTTGTCATATAGAAAGTTTGTATTTTATATTTTTTCTAATATAAGTAATAAATCTGTAGGAAAATAATATGGCTTTATCTCAATATTCTGATCTTAAGGTTTATTAACCTTTGTATATGTTTATTAACATACTTAAATAATTCTGAGTATATACTTTTTAGTATTAATTGTCGGTCAATGTTTATCAATTTTGATTTATTTAAAAAATGATTTAAACATATTAATAGTAAAAATCAAATTAGCTTGTAAAATTTACAAAAAATTAACACGCAATAATATATCTATTGTTATACAATTCATTCAATAAACTAGATTAGCGAATGAATTATTTCAATAACAAAAAGAAGTTTAGAAGAGCTTGGCAGGGATTGTGAAAAATACCCAGAAAATTGATTCAGTAACTAAGGCTGGAAGTAGCAGAATACCTGATGTTCTTGATCATAATACAAAAATAATTGGGGAAGTTAAAAACGTAAATTATCAGTCATTTACATCTCAACTTAGGGATTTTGTAAGTTATGCACAAAATAATTCGTACAGGTTTGTATTAACCGTCGATCAAAGAACAAGAATTAGTCAAACTATTCAGCAATTAGGTAGACAAATAGAAATTATTAGAAAAACATTAAACAGATAATAGAATGAATAAAGAATTGAAATTACTATATAATACTGCCTTTGATCTTATTGAAAATAGATTAAACAAAAAAGAAGAAATTGTTCCCTTCACTGTAGTTATTGAAAAAGATAAAGGAAAACCAACAGTGGGTATGTACGAACTTGTTATGAATGATGTAAATAAACAAATAGAAATAATTCGAAAAGATTTACAAAAAATGCTTGAGAATAGAGAAATAGAAGCTTCATGTCTTTGTTACAGTGTGAACATAGTTGATCCTCGTTCAAATAAAAAAGTTGACTCAATTTTATTCGAAATGGCAAGTATAGATACCTCTAAGATAAATATATATGCACCATATAACTTTGATGACCATAACATAATAAAAAAACCATTCCAAATTAATTCTGATTAATTACATTTTTTATGTTAGCTAAATGGATCAGTCATCTTTTCTAATTAATATCAATACACAAATGAAATCACCATACTTTTCCAACCTCATCGCCACCACCACAGGAGCCAAAACTATGTCTGTAACAATAAACAATCAAACTATAGCTCTGAAACTCTCCGCCTCCTCTTACAACAACGTTACCCCTTACTCACCACTTAACACACTGGGGTATTCTCTTGGTTCCAGTGGTAATCCTTCAGCCAGCATTACAACAACCATATCCAATGACCTTATTGTAGCCACACTTCATAGACATTCTACAACTACAGCCACCACTAACCGAACTAATCTATTCAATGATTCTGTAAGTCAGACACTTGGAGCATCTTCCTATCAGATCTCTACATCATCTGGAATATACACAGATACCTACACAGGTTCTGCTAACCAAAACTGGGCAATGTTACTTGCATCATTCAAACCAGCTACAACATCAACCCCTACAGGAACAACCACCACAAGATACATACACAGTGATCATCTAAACTCCACAAACATAGTCACTGACCAAGCAGGAACAATCACTGAAACTCTTGATTACTTCCCATATGGACAAAGCAGAACAGACAACAAGACTTCGCCTTACACTGGTGAGAGGAGGAAATATATTGGGGAGGAACAAGACAACCTCTCGAATCTGAACTACCTGAATGCCCGTTACCTAAATGCAACAAGAGGGAGTTTCATATCAGAGGATCCGGTGTTTTGGGAGAATGCAAAAAGTCAAAATCTAAAAAATCCACAAAGTTTGAATTCGTATTCGTATAGGGAAATGGGGTCAGCCACCATTTAGTGTGATATACTAGCTGTATGGCAAGAATAGAGAGAATAGATGTTGGTGGTGAGATTTATCATGTAATCAACCGTGCTAATGCACGTGTCAGAATATTTGATAATGAAAATGATTATAAACAATTTGAATCAATTCTAGAAGAAGCAGTGGAAAAGTTTGGTATGAGACTACTAGGATATTGCATTATGCCTAACCACTGGCATTTGGTGTTATATC
The DNA here is from genome assembly GCA_049297675.1 of Minisyncoccia bacterium. GTDB lineage: Bacteria > Patescibacteriota > Minisyncoccia > Phycocordibacterales > DATDWN01 > C7867-006. The sequence goes on from JBAQUS010000002.1 coordinate 24,137, forward strand.
CAAAGAATGATGGAGATCTTTCAAAATTTATGGGTTGGTTAACAAATACCCACACAAGAAGATGGCATACAGTAAAAAATACAATTGGTCATGGTCATCTATATCAAGGAAGGTACAAATCATTTCTCTGTCAGAAAGATGTACACCTTCTTACATTACTTAGATATGTTGAGAGAAATGCTAAAAGAGCCAAACTTGTAAATAAAGCTGAAGACTGGAAGTGGTCAAGTGTTTGGAGAAGAGAACATGGAACACAAAATCAAAAGAAAATACTTTATTCGTGGCCAATAGATATACCAAACAATTACTTAAATTACTTAAATGAATCACAACCAGAAGAAGAACTAGAGTCTGTTAGAAAATCAATAAATAAAAATGTACCATTTGGTGGTAGTATGTGGGTAGGAAAGACGGTAGATAAGTTTAGAATCAGCCAAACACTTCGAAATGTTGGTAGACCGAAGAATGGTGGCTGACCCCATTAACCCTGACCTCATTAACCCCATTAATTTTAATTAATTTTAGTCAAGGTCTCACCCCTTGACTTTTTTGGTAAAAAATGCTAGGAATATGCCAGTTGTACTTTACTTATGTTTATTATTGTTTTGAAATTATTAGAGCCTACTATTAAGATATTATTATGGGAAACGCAAAAAAAGCATTATTTTTAGCCATATTTATAGCTCCAGGTCTTGCCTTAGCTACAAATACAGGAGAGTCGGTTGGGAGTACAACTCCAAATACGACTGCTTCTACAACACCGATTGTTTCAATTGGAATTGGTAATGAAAATACACCAGAGAACCTCGGACCTGTGCATAATTCAGTTTTGCATGGTGATATTTCCGTTTATGGCACTGTAACAGATGACAACATAGAGAGTTATCATTTCCGTGTTGTAAAAGATGGAGGTTCGGAGGGACATACTTGTACTGAAGAGCTGGCACTCTTTGATGAAAACAATCATGGTCACGCCTCAACAACACTTCCAGAAGAAGCATGTGGTTTTTCTTACCAAAAGGCTCACTTTATTACTGAAAGTTTTACAAACTCTCTTTTGGCTATAGTAAACACTGTTGACCTCGGATCATTTTCTGGAGAAGGAGATTATTGGTTTATTCTTGGAGCGAAAGATCTAGACCAAAACAGAACACATGAAAATTATTTGGAGGATCCTAGAGTCAAAATTATAGTTGACAATACAGCACCTGTCACGACCGGAACAGTTTTTGTTCCAGGCTTGGAAGGTCCGTTCACAGTCAACACTTCTTCAACTGACGATCATGGAATTGCTACAACGACGATCTACTCAGCTACTTCAGATGGTCTTACTTGTCAAACATTTTTCCCAGTCACATCTCTAGCGGGAAGTTTGTCCAATATTTCTACATCATCTGCTGAGTGGACTCCAGAAGTTTCTGGTACATATTGCGTCGGTGCAGGCTCCACTGATCTTCCAGGAAATGTTGAATCAGTAAAAACTTTAGCTACTGAAATACACTTTGTTGCTCCATTTGTTCCACCAACTCCAACTTCTACTCCAACCACGACTCCAATAACCCCAACACCTTCTCCCGCACCAGCGCCTACACCAGAATCTAATCCGACAGTCGGGAGCGGATCACCAAGCGGTGGAGGTGGCGGTAACGGTCCGATCGTAAATTCATTCGGAGCTATTGGTAACGGTCCAATCACTAACTCTGTAGTTCCAAATCAAGACGGGACATCTGGGTCAGGTTCGTCTTTCACAGGAGGAATTGGTGGAGATGGCACAACACTTGATACAGACTCACAGGCGACAGATAGTCAATCGCAGAGCAATGGTGGGGGCAATGATAGCTCTGGATCAGAAAGCTTAGTTAATGTGGCTTTTGCTTCTGATTCAGATGATCTTTCCTTCGGGACGACAAGCGAGGAAATTGGAACTTCCTCAGAACAGCTTGCCTTAGCCGGAGCTTCTGGGACTGATCTAAACTGGCTATGGTTACTTATTCTAGCTCTACTTATTGGAGGAGGTTACTATATTTATCAAAAAAACAGCTAAGCTTTTCTTACGCAATCAAAAAAACCGGCTTAAAGTCGGTTTTTTTGATATTATTAGAATCTATATGAATACTGAAAAAGAAGAGTCAAAAAACCATAATCTCTACGACACATTGATAAATATCTCTGCTCTTTTAGTGTTTCTATCGATATTCTTTTTTTCATATGAATATAAAATATTACAAAAAATTAAATTCTATACAAAAGAGTCTCAAGTTGAGAAAATCCAGTCTTATAATCTGTCTAGTAATTTGGAGATAAAAAATAATGAATCCTTATCTCCCGCAACATCTGTGCCGATACTGATGTATCATGGTGTTGTTTTAGTAGAAGATGTAGATTCGAACACCAGCAGAAAAAATTTTATTTCCCACATGGAAATGTTAAAGAGAGAGGGATACGAGACAATTTCAGTATCTGAACTAAATTCATTTACACAAGGAAAGTTTAAACTGCCTCCAAAGCCAATTATTATTACTTTTGATGACGGCAGAAAAGATAGCTACTATACTGTTGACGAAGTTTTTGAGAAACTGGGTTTCAAGGGTACTATTTTTATTGCCACTACAAAAGCAGTTAACAACGATCCGTTTTATTTAAGTTGGGATGAACTCAAAATATTACGAGATAGTGGTAGGTGGGAGATCGAAGCTCACGGTAGACGATCGCATGATGAGGTTCCAGTAGATAGTGAGGGAAATTTTGGCAGATTTTATTCTTCCAGAGTTTTTATTTTAGGACTTGGCTTAGAGAGTATAAAAGACTTCAATAAGAGAGTAGAGGCAGATTATATCTCTGGCATAGAAGATTTGAAAAATAATCTCGGGATTAATCCAATGTATTTTGCTATTCCACTCGGAGATTATGGAGAATTTGATCAGTCGAATTATGCAGATTCCAAAGAACTCAATGTATCCTTAACAAAAAAATATTTTAAATTTGCTTTTACGCAAGCTGGAGCATCTGAAAGTTTTTATAATTATGCAGATTCAAATCCATATAACCTCAAAAGGTTAGATGTCAAAAATATAACTTCAGGTGATCTTTTGAGACTTTTGAATAAATTTTCAAGTAAGGAAAAATCCTTAAATTATCCAGATAAAGACAACCTAGAAATACTAGAGAGCATTGAACTACTCTATGGACTTATGAAGTTTACAGATAAAGGTGTGGAATTATCTATACCGGAAGAGAAGTCTTCTGTTAGATTAATTATTGGAGATAGAGGGTGGAAGGATTACAGTATAAAGATTGAAGTTTTAAATGACGGAGGTAAATCAAATTCAGTTTTGATTTATTATCAAGATGAGGACAACTATATAGCGTTAAACCAAGATAGAAATAGTTTGTGGATCATTGAGAAAATGAATGGAGTTGAAAGAGAAATAGCCAGATCAGTACAAACACTTTCAAATAATTCTAATCAATTTGAGTTGAGAGTTAGTAAGGGGAATCTCAGTGCAAAAGTAAATGGCACAGAGGTGGTAAACGGAGCAAGAATAAATCTCAAAAGGGGAGCAGGTGGTTTTTCACTTTGGGATCCGGAAGGAAAAGGAAAATCAACTATAAAAAAATTATTGTTGAACCATTATGATTTTTAGTATGGATTTTTGTGCATTAGAGTAGTAATCTAGTAAACTAGGGAGGAGTGGCTGAGTGGTTGAAAGCACCGCACTCGAAACGCGGCATAGGGTAAAACCTATCATGAGTTCAAATCTCATCTCCTCCGCCAAAATTCGGAATCAGAAGAAACGGACAAAGCGGGGTCGCGCCGAAGGCGCGACACTAATGCATTCCCCCCGCCGAATCCAGAATCCAAAAGGGTTTTCCACGCTCCGCGTGGCTCAAAAAGTACGGTTCGATCCTTAATTTTAAAGTTCGAACCGACT
>JBAQUS010000003.1:0-47721 GCA_049297675.1 Minisyncoccia bacterium
TATACAGTCAGTGGTACAACTACTCCACCACCTCCATCATACTCACAGTCGTCGTACTACTCACAGTCTTCATATACAACACCTCCACCACCAACATCAAATAAATTTACTATAGGTCAGAGAGTTCGAACTACGGCTAACGTTAATGTCAGAGCTACAGCTAATTCCACAGGTGTAGTTCTCGGCACTCAGTCCACTGGATTGCTAGGAACAGTCATAGGTGGTCCCGTTGCACAAGGAGGATACATTTGGTGGAATATTAATTATGATTCAGGTTCTGATGGCTGGTCAGCAGAGGATTTTCTAGTTGAATATGTAGCTCCCTCCTACTCCCAATCTTCTTACTACTCTCAATCATCCTATACAACACCACCACCAACATCCGGTGTCTCTCTCTCACTTTCACCTAGTACAACATCAATTGCTCCAAACCAAACATTCACAGTTAATGTAGTACTAAACACATCCGGTCAGAATGCAGCAGGCGTGGATCTAAACAAACTACGATTTAATTCGAGCATGCTTCAAGTAGTTGATAGTAATACTTCTGTCTCTGGTATCCAAATAGCACCAGGTTCTATCATGCCAACTAATGTAGCCAACATCGTAGACAACTCTGCCGGAACCATCACTTTCTCTCAACTAACTAATCCAGGCACTACTTACAATGGTTCAGGCACTCTAGCTACCATAACTTTCAGAGCTGTCTCTTCTGGTACAGCAAATGTAACTCTAGACTTCACACCAGGCAGTGGTATAGACACCAACGTAGCTGGTAATGGAGTGGACATACTTTCAGCAGTAGTTAATGGAACATATACAGTCAGTGGTACAACTACTCCACCACTAACATTAACAGCGACACCTGTTTTGGCACCAACTATAACAACATTAACTCCAAATTTTGGTCCAGTGGGTATCACTGTGTCAGTTACAGGCAGAAATTTTACAGCAACCGATAACACAGTCAGTTTTATTAATTCTGCATTTCCCGATAATGTGATACCCAATATATCATCAGATGGTACAACTTTGTCATTTAATGTACCTATCTTTTCTAGACCGGCATGTACTTACGGCATTCCTGCCTGTGTTGTTCCTAGTCTCCGAATAATTCCTGGTGTGTATAACGTTTCTGTAACAAATTCAAATGGAAAATCTAACAACCTTAATTTTACAGTATATCTCTGGTATATTTATATGAAGCAGTCCATGTCGTCCTCTTCAACCCCAGCTAGTTCAGGTAACTCTAGCTATACTGTTCAGTGAAATATATATACAAAAAAATTGTATACTCTATAATTGATAGATGTATAATGATCAAAATCTCTCCGATGAGAAGCTTGCAGAGCTTGTACAAAAGGGTGAAAAAGAAAAATTTGGTCAAATCATGGACAGGTATCAACCGAAACTTTTTCGTTATGGGAGAAAATTTTTGAAGGATATTAACAACATTGAGGATGTTGTCCAAGATGTTTTCATTAAAACTTATCAGAATATCAAAAGTTTTGACACTAGCCAGAAGTTTTCTCCGTGGATATATAGAATAGCTCACAATACTTTTATCAATTCAATAAAAAAGGACTCGAGAGGGCCAGTATATTTATTTGATTTTGATACACTGATTTCTCATACGGTAGTTGAGGATCCATTGGTAAGAGAAAGAGAAGTAAAAGAGATTAAAAAGATAATAGACGAATCTCTTTCTAGTGTTCAAGCAAAGTATCGCGAAGTTTTAATTCTTTATTTTATTGAAGATCTAAGCTATAAGGAAATATCCGATATCTTACAAATACCTATAGGTACAGTTGGAGTGAGGGTGATGAGAGGCAAGGAAATATTAAAAGTTAAATATGAAGAATTAAATAAGGATAAAAAATATGAATAAAGATGCAATATATAAAATGAAGGATGAAGTTTTGAAAAAAATCGAATCTGGGCAAGTAAGTATGAAACCAAAGTCTTTCTTCTATTTTAAAGTAATTTTACTTTTTCTTCTTATTTTTATTGGTTTGGTGGTTTCTTCAGTATTAATAAGTTATATTTTGTATAGTATAAAAATTAGTGGTCAGCTCAACTTATTCAGCTTTGGAACTCGGGGTATTTATGAGTTTATTTTGATATTTCCATGGTTGGTTTTAATATTGGATATTTTTGTACTGATGTTCGTTGACTGGCTTATTAAGAGTTTTCGTCTTGGGTATAATAGTCCCATTATCTATCTATTTTTAGGCACTTTTATGCTAATGACCCTCTTGGGTTCTTTGGTTAATTTAACCTCATTCAACAGGGCCTTAATGTATAAAGCTGAAACCCAAAATCTGCCTCTTGTAAATAATTACTATGGATCTATAAGACGATCTCATAGCAGTCGAGGAATTTACAGAGGGGTGGTCGAGTCTGTTAAAGGCAATACATTTGTTCTACTTCATACTGACTACGATGGTGACAGTTCTTACGGTCCCATTGTTATTGAAATTTCTGAAGAGTTAAGTCAAAAAAGTTTAATTAAGGTCGGGGATGAGGTTTTTGTTGCTGGAAATGTCTCTACTACTAGCCAGGTTAAGGCTTATGGCATCTCTAAAATAGTTAAGCTTGACTAAAATCTCTATTGTTGCAAATTTAACTAACATGAAATAACTGGCTTTTTTTGTTGTATCTAATATTGAGAAAAAGACCATGAGAGAACAAAAATATAGTAAATATTTAAGAATGAGAAAAGCTGTTATTGCCAGCGCCAGTGGTTCTTTGATGGCAGGCATGCTTTTAGTTGGTGCTGGCAATGTATATGCTGAGTCATTGGATGCTTTGAGTTTGGTAAATAAAACGGAGTTATCTGGGATGCACCTTATGCATAAATGGGACTCGGTAACTAGGGTAAGTAGTATTGCATCTAGGATTGGTTTGGATCCTGAAGTACTAAGGAAAGAAATAAGGTCTGGAAAGACAATGAAGCAGATCTTACAAGAGAATGGTATTACCCCGAAGGATTTAGGAGTAGCTTTGGGATCAAATAAAAAGAGTCAAATGAAAAGGCTTTATAAGCAAATGAATCTGGAGAAATATGGGGGTTGGCAATAAATAAATTATTTTGTATACTGGCTGTACAAATTATAATTTAATTTATTTAATATGCCAGAAGAAAAAAATAATAGTTCCGCGGTTATTTGGTCTGTTGTGGTGCTAGTTGTAGTGGTTGCAATTTATGGATTTCTAAATTATGTAAAGAAAGAGTCTACAGTGTCTGAAATACCGATTGCTCTTCCGGTTGCTCCTAATGCAACAGGGGAGATACCGCCAAATCCTATCGTTCCACCAGTAACACGTGTATATAAAGACGGTACTTACTCGGCAATTGGGAATTACAATTCACCAGGAGGTGCAGAGGAAGTGGGCATAAAAGTTACCATAAAAGGAGATGTTATTACCGATGCAGTAGCTGAGGTCATGGCAACTAGACCGGCTTCAAAGAATTGGCAGACAGCCTTCTCTGGTGGAGTTAAAGAAGCTGTAGTTGGAAAGAAACTAGATGAAGTTAAACTAGATAAGGTTTCAGGATCTTCCCTTACACCGAAGGGTTGGAATGAAGCTATCGCAGAAATTCAGGTACAAGCTAAAGCATAATTATTTTAAATTTGCGAGCTCCTCATTAGTACTTGGCGGTTAAACCGCCAAGTACTAATGAACAATCTTAATGACTGGCTATAAATTCGAAGCCATAGGCACCCATTGGGAAATAGAAATAAAAGATGAACTCTCCAAAGAAGAGGAGTCTTCTTTGTTCAGGAGGATAATGGACAGAATTGAATTATTTGATAAGGACTACTCTAGATTTAGAGATGACTCGCTTGTTCTGAAAATTTCTAAGAAGTCCGGGATATACAAAATGCCTAAGGATTTTTCTGAGATGATTTCTCTCTATAAAAAAGCCTATGATCTGACAGGTGGCCTTGTTACTCCACTTATTGGAAATGTCTTGGTGGATAGTGGTTATGACTCAAAATACTCTCTTGTGAAAAAAGAAATGACTAAACCTAAATCTTGGGATGAAGTAATAAAATGGGATGGCGTCAATTTAAATATTAGAGAGCCAGTTGTTCTAGATTTTGGTGCATGTGGTAAGGGCTATTTGGTGGATATTGTAAGTGAAATCATAGAAAAAGATGGTATAAAGTCGTACGTGGTTGATGCCAGTGGGGATATGAGGCAGAGAAATAACGAAGATAATGAGCTTAGAGTGGGTTTAGAGCATCCAGAGGACAAAGAGAAAGTCATAGGAATTGTCAAAATAAAAAATCAGAGTCTCTGTGGTTCAGCAGGGAATAGGAGAAAGTGGGCTGACATGCACCACATTATAAATCCAGAAACTCTAACTTCACCAACTCATATTCTCTCTGTTTGGGTAGTGGCTGAAACTACAATCCTCTCTGATATTTTAACCACCTGCTTGTTTTTCACTAAGCCAGAAGTTTTACAAAGTGATTTTAGGTTTGAATATCTTATACTCAACAGTGACTATTCTGTAACTAAATCTGACATTTTCGACGTTGAGCTATTTAGGTAATTGATTTTCAAAATTTCTTTCTCGTCATTTATTTTTCCAGTCCAAATATATTTGCTCTGAATTACAAAACTCTTACTCAACACATATTTTCTGGCGCCGGAATAATTTTCTGCTGAAAATTTTCCTTAACCCTCAAGCTTCACGCTTTCCGAGATACGCCAGAAAATATGTGTTTTCGACGAGTTTCGTAATTCAGAGTTCAAAAATATATAGCACGACAAAATTTTGAAAAGCTTTTCCGCTGTTCTGACTTCGGGGCAACACTCAAAATAATTTTGCTAACGAAAACGCGAGACCCGAGAGGCCTTGCCTCGCGATTCTCGCGGTACTTGGAGGCTCGGCCTCCAAGTTAATAAATTTCAAATAAGGACATTTTTTCAAAATTTCGTTGAACCAAAACTTTTGGAAGACTCCGCAGGAAATTTAGAAAATTAAGGAGGTAATCCGAATATAATTTTCTTAGATTTTCGAGGCTAAGCAAAAAGTTAGCAAACTTTTATGCGGTCTGGAAAAGATTTGGTGAGAAATAAATTTTGAAAATATTAGTCAAGAAGATTTTTATAACGAATTTTGGTAGAATACATGCTTATGGGTTTTAGCTATATAGACAACTTTCTGAACAAAATAACTATGTACAAGCTTGTCTTGTATGGGTTAGTTACTCTCTCATTTATATCAATTTTACTTGGTTTTTTAGGATACCTGGACTATTCAGGACTTAGTCAGATACTCTCACTTTTGATACTTCTTTGTGTTTGTTACGTTGCAAACTACTTATTTTGTAGATTTTTGGAAATTGAGGCAAATGTGGAGTCGGTTTGGATTTCCGCTTACATTTTGTTTTTTGTTTTAGCTCCAATTTCATCTTTCCCTGATGTTGCTATTCATATTGTCTCTGGTGTGTTAGCTATGGCATCAAAATATATTTTGGCAATTGGTAAGAAACACATATTTAACCCCGTAGCTATTTCTGTTTTTATTTTAGGACTTTTTGGTGTCGGATCTGCATCATGGTGGGTAGGAAATAAGTTCATGCTTTTACCCGTCTTGCTTTTAGGATTATTGGTAATTAGGAAATTGATAAGAGTCGAACTATTTTTGTCCTTCTTGGTTAGTAGTCTTTTGGTCTCATCACTTTTTGGATACTTAAATGAATTTAGTTTAGAAGAAACCATTTTATCGAATGTTTTATCTGGCCCACTTCTATTCTTTGGATTTATTATGCTGACTGAGCCAGCAACGACTCCGGTTGGTAAGAAACTCAGGGTTACCTATGGAATTATAACTGGAGTTCTTTTCGGGTCACAGTTTAGTCTTGGTCCATTTTATTCGACTCCGGAGCTCGCTTTAGTTCTAGCAAACCTTTTTTCATTTGTTGCAAGCCCAAGAGTCAGGTTGGATTTAATATTAAAAGAAAAAAATAAACTGACAGAAGATACCTATGAATTTGTTTGGCAAACAAAAGAGAAAATAAATTTCAATGCTGGACAATATCTTGAGTGGACCTTAGCTCATAAACACCCAGACAATAGGGGAAATAGAAGATATTTCACTGTTTCCTCATCACCAACAGAGGAAAGTCTAAGTTTGGGAATAAAATTTTATGAAAGCCCCAGTAGTTTCAAAAGCAGACTTGTTTCAATGGAAGTGGGGGATAAAATAGTTGCAGGAGGGCTTTCCGGTGATTTTATTTTGCCAGATGATAAATCTAAAAAGTTAGTTTTCATAGCAGGTGGTATTGGTGTAACTCCATTTAGGAGCATGATCAAATATTTAGTCGACAAAAAGGAAAAAAGGAATGTTGTTATGTTTTTTTCAAACAAAACCTCAAAAGATATAGTTTACAAAGACGTTTTTGACGAGGCGGTAGCTAGAAAAATTCTTAAAATTTGTTATGTTTGTAACTCTAAACTACCTGATGATACTATGCCAGAGGTACGTATGGGACTTATTGATGAAAATATGATTAAAAGTGATGTGCCTGATTATTTGGAAAGAATGTTCTACATCTCCGGCCCTCACGGCATGGTCTCTGCCTTTGAGTCTACTCTTTCAAAACTTGGTGTTCCAAGAAAAAATATTAAAGTTGATTTCTTCCCTGGTTACGTATAATGGAATTTTTTAAAATTTCGTTGAGTTACTTATTTGGAAGACTCCGCAAGAAATTTAGAAAATTAAGGAGGTAATCCGACTGTAGTTTTCTTAGATTTCTGAGGCTAAGCAAAATCTCACCAGAGATTTATGCGGTCTGGAAAAATAAATGACGAGAAAGAAATTTTGAAAAAAACTTTGTTACCTAGAAGCTCGTCTTAAAAGTAACAAAAATCCCACACTCTGTGTGGGTTGGTCCGTGGCTCCGCCACAGACCCCTGTGCGCCTCACTTGAGGACTTTTTTGCTCAGCGCCAGAATATCACCTGATATTCAGTTTCCCGAAGGGGAATCGAAAACGGGTCCTTTACTTCCCAATTTTCTGTGAGCCATAACCCGAACTCAGTCGCTATCCATGCTCTGGCTTCCAGCATGGAAGTAGCCGCCGATGACCCGACGATGTTTCCTTTTCCATCAACCAAAACTAGCATCTCTCACCTCCAGGCTAAATGATAGCACCTATTATGATTTCTGTCAATAGTTGAAGTAATAATGAGAAATTGTGAAATTGTGCTTCACTCTACACTTTACACTTTTAACTTTAACACTTATCTAATATAATTGACTTATGGTATTTCTTTTGACAATTCCTAACTACTTTTTATGGCATTACAGCAAAGCTCTTTTTGACTTAGTAAATTTATGGAGGAATTTCACGATATTTTTTTATGATTTTTTTTCTATTCCAACCTTGCTTAAAACACTCTTTTCGCCTTGGCATAGAATGAATGATGCCTACTCAGGACAGCTAACTTTTGAGGCAACGGTTGGTACCTTTATTGTAAATACACTTATGCGAATTGTGGGGGGTTTAGTCAGGGGAGTTTTTGTAGTTTTGGGACTTATTTCAATAATCGTTTCATTTTCTGTTGGACTTATTGTTTTTTGTGCTTGGTTACTTTTGCCCCTCATTCTTCTTTACACGTTTTTATCAGGAATTAAATTTCTAACAATATAAATGAACCTACTTGAGTTACAGAATATTTCAGTCAAAACATATGGACCACTTTTTCTAATGGAGAGTATACTGTCTCATAGATATAGAAAACCAATCGCATTACTTATATTGTTCATAACTTTCATCTCTTTTTCCATTGCCTTTATGCTCAGCAGTGGAGGTGAATTTTTGGGTTTTTCTACCTTTTCTTCTTACTGGACAAAATTTATGGGCTTGGGATATTTGCTTCTGACTCTATGGATTCTATTTTTTGTCTCCAATGCCTATTTTTATTCCTACTATTTTATGACTCCGAGTGAGGTCAAAGGTCTTTTTATTGATTTTGACTTAGCTTACTCAATAGATAAGCTTTCTCGAAATGATATAACAGGATCTTTTTTCTCTATTCTTTTAGGGCAGAGGTTTTTACTCCGAACTGGAGTAAAGAAAGAGGTAATGGACAATTTTCTTGAGAATAGGAAATCAATCCTAACATCGGATAATTTTTCATGTGATACTTCTGATGGGGTATTAAATCTTGTCGATTTTATCACTGCTCTATACGACAGCGACAAGGAATTACAAAAGTTTCTACTTTCCCAGACCATTCAAAGAAAAGATTTTTTACATATTGCCACATGGATAATGGAGGTACATGCTTCAAGACACAGATTGGAAGGTTGGTGGCTTAAAGACAGTCTAAGTCGTATTCCAAATATGGGTCAAGGTTGGTCATATGGTGAGGCTTACACTCTGTATAAGTATGAAAGATCCCTAACTCAGTTTAACTCGTTGAGGTATGGAGTTAGGGCCTCATACGGCGATAAAGAACTCAAGGAAATAGAAACTATACTTTCTAAAGATAGACAAGGCAATGTTCTCTTTGTTGGGGATGATTTTTCTGGACAGCTTCAAGTCGTGTCTAGACTAAAAGAGATGATATCTAGTGGGACAACAAGTTTTGAGTTAAAAAATAGGCGAACAGTCGTACTAGATGTTGATGCTCTTACTTCTATGAATGGAAGCAAAGCGCAGTTCGAGTCAGAGCTTCTAAAAATTTTAAAGGAATCAATAAATGCAGGAAATATTATTTTGGTTATCGACAATATGCCGGCATTTGTTTCTTCAGTATCTTCTTTTGGTTCGGATGTTGCAAGTGTGCTAGAGCCGTATCTATCTTCAAGTATTTTGAAAATAGTTTCATTGTCATCTGTTGATCTTTTTCATAGTGTACTTGAGAGAAATTCAATTTTTATGCAAGCATTTGAGATTGTCCAGATGAGTAATGTTGATGATCTAAACATAGTTAGGATTTTGCAGAATGAAATTGTTAAATTTGAGCAAAGGGGTATGCTCTTTACTTTTCTCTCACTAGTTGAGATAGCAAACAGCAGTCAAAGATATTTTCCAGATGCCATTATGCCAGATAAAGCTATAGATCTTTTAGAGGAAATTGTACCTAAGCTTGTTCTAAAGGGTAAAAACTTAGTTGAAAGAGAAGATGTGCTAGATATGGTTCAGGAAAAAACTGGAATTCCAACTGGGGAAGTAAGGGGAGAAGAAAAAGATAAACTTCTAAATTTAGAGAATATATTGAGACAAAGAGTTATAGGTCAAGATGAGGCTGTAATTGCTATAAGTAATAGTATGAGAAGGGCAAGGTCAGGAATAGAAAATCCAAACAGACCCCTCGGTTCGTTTCTTTTCCTTGGACCGACTGGTGTTGGTAAAACTGAAACAACCAAAGCTTTAGCGGATGTTTTTTTTGGGAACGAATCTCATATTTTACGCCTTGATATGTCAGAATATTCCGAAGTTGACTCCATAGGTAAGCTCATTGGTTCTTTTGAATCAAAGCAACCCGGGGTACTTTCTTCAATGCTTCGAGAAAAACCTTATGGCGTTTTGCTTTTGGACGAGTTTGAAAAAACCACAAAGGAAGTCAGAAATCTTTTTTTACAAATCCTAGATGAGGGATTTTTCTCTGACGGTCAAGGTAAAAAAGTCATGGCAAGAAATCTCATAATTATTGCCACATCAAATGCAGGTAGTGATCTAATTTGGCAGTTTATGAATGAGGGTAAGGATTTGACTGCGAGCAAAGGTGTTGTTGTTGAATCAATAATTTCTCAGAGAATTTATACACCAGAACTCTTGAATAGGTTTGACGGTGTGATTCTATTTCATCCACTAAATGCAGAAAGTATAAGAAAGATTGCTGAAATATCTCTTAAGAAACTTAAAAGTAGATTAGCAGAAAAGGGTATTGATCTAATGGTCAACGACCCTCTAATAGATTTTATCGCCAGTCGGGGAACTGATCCAAAGTTTGGAGCAAGACCTATAAACAGAGCGGTTTCAGAAGAAGTTGAGCAGATTATAGCTAAGAAAATGATTTCTGGTGAAGTTACCAAAGGTTCTGAAGTTGTGCTCGGTTCTGAAGATTTAATATAGATTATGATATAATGCAATTAACATGGATAACGTACTTTCATTAGCCAATTTGTCTTCCTTTAGTCCTGGCAGAATACAGGATCTGTATATAAAGTTTTTAGGTAATTTCCCGTTGGAATATCAACCAATGGTTTCTCTTGTTGTCGGTATATTTATTGTCTATACAATTTATAGGGTAATACGTCGAGATTTTATATTTATATTAGCTCTTTTAGTTTTAGTTCCAGCATCAGTTCCTGTTTTAAAGTCAATATGGTCAGGGCTTTTGCAAGTGTTAAAGTATCTTTTTAATTTTTAAAATAAGAAAAAGCACAAATAAATGAATGAAGAAATAGCTGTTTTTGGTGGGGGATGTTTTTGGTGTACTGAGGCGGTCTTCAAGATGCTTAAAGGTGTCCATGAAGTACTCCCTGGATATTCTGGAGGAGAGGGAAATAATCCAACTTATGATGAAGTTAGTTCTGGTAAGACTGGTTATGCGGAATGTATCAAGATCCAGTTTGATCCAAATCAAATAAAGTTCAGTGACTTACTGACAGTGTTTTTTGGATCACATGATCCAACTACTTTAAATAGGCAAGGTCCTGATACTGGGACACAATATAGATCGGTTATTTTTTACACCACAGATGAACAGAGAAAGATCTCTGAAGGATTTGTAAAAGACCTGAACAATTCAAGCAAGATGGGCAAACCGATTGTCACAGAAATACTTTCGCTAAAAACTTTTTATGTGGCCGAGGATTACCACAAGAACTATTATGAAAGAAATAAAGATGCTCAGTATTGCGATGTGGTAATAAATCCTAAACTAGATAAGGTAGCAAAAAATTATAGAGAATTACTAAATGATAAATCAAAACAAAAAAATGGAAATTAGCGAGGAAGAATTGAAAAAAAGACTGACTAAAGAAGAATACGAAGTCCTAAGACAAAAAGGGACTGAACTTCCTTTCTCTGGAAAGCTTTTACATGATAAGAGGGATGGTATGTACAAGTGTAAAGTCTGTGGGGCTGATCTTTTTTCATCTGACAGTAAATTCGAATCTGGAACTGGTTGGCCAAGCTTCGATAAAGCTATCCCCGGCAGTGTTTTAGAAACTCCTGATGATACACATGGTATGAGACGGACTGAGATAACATGTGTAAATTGCGGATCGCATCTCGGTCACGTTTTTCCCGATGGGCCGACAAAAACTGGTATGAGGTATTGTCTTAATTCTGTGTGTTTAGATCTGGAAGTAAAGAAATAAAAGCATTATAATTAATCAATACAATTAATTATAAAACATGGAAACAAAATTTCTTGGTCCAATTTTTAGACCATTGTTTGAAAGTTCTAAGATGGCCTGGATTTGGCTGTTAGTCAGAATTTATCTTGGGTGGGAGTGGCTTTATGCTGGTTATGAAAAGGTTATAAATCCTGTTTGGGTTGGTAGTACGGCTGGTGGTGCAGTTTCTGGATTTGTTAAAGGTGCTTTGACAAAAACTATAGGTGAACATCCAGATGTCAGCTCATGGTACGCCTGGTTTTTACAGAATTATGTTTCAACTAACGCTAGTTTTTGGTCACACTTAGTTGCCTATGGAGAGCTTTTTGTTGGATTAGGCTTAATATTCGGAGCACTGACTTTTTTGTCTGCCTTTTTTGGTTTCTTTATGAACATGAACTATCTACTGGCTGGTACGGTAAGTTCAAATCCTGTTATGTTGATTCTTTCACTGTTTTTAATGTTAGCAAGGAAAATTTCTGGCAGGATTGGTGTAGATGGATATATACAAAGTAGAAGCAAATCATAGTAAAAATGAGTACTATTATGGTAGGATTGGAGGGGATGGAGCACTTGATAAATCTAATACAGCAGGTTGGAATATACGGATACGTTATTATTTTTATTATAGTTTTTTTTGAGTCTTTTCCATTGACTTTTTATTTGCCAGGAGACTCACTCTTGTTTACTACTGGTTTTCTAGCTTCGCAAGGGCACTTTGAAATTTTACTATTGACTGGTACTATATTTGTAGCTTCTATTTTGGGATTCAATTTTAGCTACTTTATGGGGGAAAAACTGAGAACTTTTATATTAAAGAGCAATGACAAGTATTGGTTTAAGAAAAGGCATATAGATTATACACAAAGTTTTTTTGATAAGTATGGACATAAAACAGTAATCATAGGGAGATTTGTGCCTATTGTTAGGTCATTTGCACCAACTTTAGCAGGTGCCGCTGGGATGCCATTTAAGATTTTTCTTAGAGATTCTATTTTGGGTGGAATTTTGTGGGCATTCGGCGTTACTTTAGTGGGTTACTTTCTAGGTCGGATTGTGCCTGGTGCGGATAAGTATTTAACTCCCATAGTAATGCTCATAGTTCTCATCTCACTTTCTCCGTCAATATATGAGTATATAAAATCAAGAAGAAATCACAATCAAAAGACTAATCCAAAAAACTAAACTATGATACCAAAAGACATTATTTCAGTCAGTGAATACTTGGATAATCTAAATTTGGATTTAAGAAAAGAGCGAGCAAAAATAATTGGCGAAGTTTCCGGGGTTCAAGAGTATCCCGGCAGATCGTATCTATATTTTTCTCTGAAGGATAGTAAGGATGGAAGTACAGTAAAATGTTTTATGTGGAAGAACGACTATAATGTTTCTGGGGTAGATATAAAAGACGGTTTAGAAGTTGTGGTTTCAGCCTATCCTGCCATATATAAACCAAACGGAGGTCTTTCGCTTCAGGTTGAGTCTCTGGAACTTATTGGAGAGGGAGCATTGCAAATAGCCTATGAAAAACTCAAAAAGAAACTGGAACTTGAAGGTCTTTTTTCCCCACTTAAAAAAAGACAAATTCCAAATTACCCATCTAGAATTGGGCTTATAACTTCAAAAAGTGGAGCAGTTATAAATGATTTTTTAACAAACATAGGTAAGTTTGGTTTTGAGATAGTGTTTGTTGATTCAAAAGTAGAAGGAGCGGATGCTATAAAAGATCTTCTTTCGGCTCTTGAGACATTGAAAGATAAAAACCTTGATGTACTTCTCATCATGCGTGGAGGTGGATCATTGGAGTCGTTTCAGGCATTCAATAACGAGACTTTGGTGCGTGCAGTTTCCAATTTTCCTGTCCCTGTTCTTACTGGAATAGGACATGACAAAGATGTACCACTTGTTAGCATGGTATCTGACAAAAATGTTTCGACACCAACAGCTGTTGCTAATCTCTTGAACCAGAGCTGGAAAGAAGCTGTTTCGGAAGTTTCACTTAGTGAGGAAAGGATCCTTTCAAAGTTCTCAATAATCCTTCGAGATAAACAGTTTTTTATTGAAAATTCTGTCATCAGAATGGAGAGGGGAATAGGGTTAGTATCTGATAGTATAAATCGTGCGGTAGAGAGTATATCTAGAAACTTTAGCAAAATTGTCGAGAATACTCAGATTTTACTAACACAATCTAAAAAAACTCTTGATTTATTGAATCCAACTCGTCAACTTAAGCAAGGATATAGTATTGTGATGCATGGAGGCAAAGTTATTAAAAGTGTTAGTCAAATAGAAAAAAATGAAAAACTCGACATTGTCGTTTCAGACGGTATAATACACACACAAACATTATGACAAGCAAAAAATTAAACACAATAAACCTAAAAGAGAATCTCAGGAAACTTTCTCAAATAGTTTCCTGGTTTGAATCTGGTTCTGATCTGGACGTTGAAAAAGGACTTGAATATGTCAAAGAGGGAGCAGAGCTCATAAAATCATCTAGAGAGAGGCTTTCCGAAATCGAGAACGAATTCAGGGAAATAAAAAAAGAAATACAAAAATAACTAGCTCTTTCTTTCATCCATAACAATTCCTGATTCAGTCATTTCATTGTGAGAGAACTTAATACCGTTATGGACTGGTGCATTTTTTATTATGTCAATAATTTCATCCTCGTTATCTGTGATTTTAAATAATTCTAAGTCACTATTATTAATAGCGCCTCTTTCAAAAAACTCATCCTTCATGAATTTCTCAACTTTTAACCAATAATCACTTCCAAAAAGAATAATAGGTACTCTCTCGATTTTTCCTGTTTGAACAAGAGTTACAATTTCAAAAAACTCGTCCATTGTTCCAAACCCACCCGGCATAAAAATATAAGCTTCAGCCGAAAATGCTAGTGCCATTTTTCTTGAGAAGAAATAGTGAAAATAAATACAGTCAGTAAGGTAAGGATTTGACTCTTGCGTTGGGTGAAGTTCTATCTCAAGCCCTAGAGAGTGTCCACCAGCCTCGAAGGCTCCTCTGTTTGCTCCCTCCATTATTCCTGGACCACCTCCAGTTAAAACTGCATAATTTAGATCAGTTACAATTCTTTTAGCAACTGATTTTGCCATCTGGTAGTATCTGCTATCTTCTTTGAAATGTGAACCTCCAAAAATTGTCACTGATCTCGGGTACTTTTCTAGAAATGTAAAAGCGTTTTTAAATTCATTGGCGACCAAATGTACCCTCTCTCTTGCGGTCACATGAAGTTCCGATTTTGTAAGCTGGATTGCTTTTGTTTTTTCACCGTCCATCCTTATATTCTATGTGTTTAACTTACATTTTGCAATTTACTGGTATTGATTTACAATATAAAGTAATAATAGTAAAATTATAGATATGAAAAAATTAGAAACAAGAGAATGGATTGCAGTTTGTATCTCAGTTTTTGTTATAGGGTTTTTCTTTTTATTTGGTCAGGATTTGATTTCTTTATTAAATGGTAGTGCAAGTACAAATATGTCACAAGATTCTGGTTTGCAAGTAAATGACTCTGTAGTTGGAACTGGCATGGAAGCCCAAGCCGGAAAAAAACTAACAGTTCACTATACTGGTATGTTTTCTGACGGAAAGGTTTTTGATAGTTCGGTTCAAAGTGGTACACCATTTCAATTTGCTTTAGGTGCAGGGCAGGTTATAAAGGGGTGGGATGAGGGTCTTGTGGGCATGAAAGTGGGTGGAAGAAGAATTATTATTGTTCCGTCTGAATATGGTTATGGACCTAACGATTACGGACCTATACCGGGTGGGTCAACTCTTATTTTTGAAATTGAGTTACTGAAGGTAGAATAAACAACACAGCGTGAAAGAAGAAAGTGTTTAGCTTTAAAGTACACAAAGAACTACCAAATGGCTTGGGTAGGATAGGGACTATCTCTACATCACATGGTGACATTGAAACGCCGGCTTTTGTTGTGGTTGGTACTAAGGGTAGTGTTAAATCTCTAACACCGGACCAAATTAGCGAAGTAGGAGTCCATGTTATTATTGCAAATACATATCATTTATATTTAGATCCTGGTGATGAACAGATTGCAAAGATGGGTGGACTACACAAAGCTATGAATTGGTCAGGACCGCTTATGACAGATTCCGGCGGTTTTCAAGTTTTTTCTTTGGGTGTAGCTTATGGCAAAGGTATAAGCAAGGTTTCAAAAAAACTCAACGAACCCGTCTTACCCCAATTTTCCCAAAGTGGTCCCCTTTGGGATGGTTCTCTTTCCCCGAGGTCCGACCTAGGGGAAGAGGAAGGGAGACCTAAAATAGTAAAGATAGATCCGAATGGGGTTATGTTTCGAGATCATATAAGTGGTGATGCTCATTATTTTACACCTGAAAAATCAATTGAGATTCAACACAATCTAGGAGCGGATATCATCTTTGCTTTTGATGAATGCACAGCACCAAATGAAAGCGATCATTATCAAGCAGAAGCACTAGAAAGAACGCACAGATGGGCTAAACGGTCACTAGAATATCACAAGTCAAAAGAGAATTCAAAACATCAAGCTATTTTTGGAATAGTTCAAGGTGGAAGAAGCGAAAAACTTCGAAAGGAAAGTGCAAAAACACTTAGTGAGATGCAAGTTGAGGACCCTGCCCTGCGTAGACTTGGCGAAGCAGGGTTTGATGGATTTGGAATAGGAGGATCTTTTGAAAAGGAAGATATGAGTAAGGCTGTTCTTTGGTGCAATGAATTATTGCCAAAACATAAACCAAGACATCTTTTGGGAATTGGCGAACCAGAAGATCTTTTCATGGCGGTTGAAAATGGCTGTGATCTTTTTGATTGTGTTGCCCCAACTCGTAATGCCAGAAATGGAGGAGTTTATACAAGAAGAGGGAAGTTAAATTTAATGAATGAAAAGTATAGAAGTGATCTAAGTTCACTAGATGAAAACTGCCAGTGTTATACATGTCAAAACTTTTCAAGAAGTTATGTTGCTCATCTCCACAGAGCCAAAGAAATTCTGGCTCATACTTTGACATCGATTCACAACCTATATTTCATAACAAACATGGTTAAGGAGATGAGGAAGTCAATTCTGGAAGACAATTTCATGACTTACAAAAAGGACTTTTTGGCTAAGTACTATTTTAATTCAAAAAACAGCTGACAATAATAACTATTGGGTGTATAGTCTCCACCAGAGGGTGAGCGTGGCTATAATTGATTTATTGCTCGCAAGCCATCCGGTACGTCCGGTGGAGGGACTCACCTTCCGTTCTCTCGTTCTCTCGTTCTCTCGTTCTCAGGGCGGACTCTGCATATGCATGGCCGCTCATTTCTTTTACACGGAACTTATATTTGTATGAATTTAGTGCTAGGATGGAGGTGATGAAATTCAAAATTAAGCGTGAATTTAATCCTGCGGGGGACCAACCAAAAGCAATACAAGGCTTGGTGGAAGGTATTAAAAAAGGTCTGAAGCATCAGACTCTCTTGGGCGTGACAGGGAGTGGTAAAACTTACACTGTTGCCAACGTCATACAGGAAGTTCAAAAACCAACACTAGTCATTGCTCACAATAAAACTCTCGCCGCACAGCTTGCTCAGGAGTACCGCGAGTTTTTCCCCGAAAATGCCGTACACTATTTTGTTTCATATTATGATTACTATCAGCCCGAGGCCTACGTTCCAGCATCTGACACATACATAGAAAAGGAGGCAATGATAAACGAAGAGATTGACAGACTTCGTCACGCTTCAACCCAAGCTCTACTTACTAGAAAAGACGTCATAATAGTGGCTTCGGTTTCATGTATCTACGGCTTGGGCTCTCCAGAGGAATATGAAAAAGTAAATTTGAAAATAAAAAATGGAGAAGGGATTTCTCGAGCGGACTTTATTAGAAATTTAGTAGATATTCATTTCGAAAGAACGACAGCGGATCTAACTCCAGGAATGTTTAGAGCAATTGGTAATACAATAGAGATCATGCCAGTATCTGAAAAGCTAATATATAGGATAGAAATATCAGAAGGAAAAATAAGTGAAATAATAAAAATAGATGCGATAACCAGAGCCATTATAGAAAACGTAGAGGTCTTTTATCTTTTTCCCGCGAAACATTTTATCTCGACAGATGAGCAAAGTCAGAGAGCTTTCAAAACTATTAAAGCAGAGCTTGCTGTCAGACTGAAGCAACTGGAAAAGGAAGGGAAACTTTTAGAAACAGAAAGGTTAAAAAGACGAACTGCATATGATTTGGCTCTGATTCGCGAGATGGGATACTGTAACGGCATAGAAAACTACTCCAGACACTTTTCAGGCAAAAAAGAGGGCGAACCACCAGAGACACTACTTTCATATTTTCCTCATAAAGTTGTGAAGGACGGTCCTTCACAAAGATTAGTGCCGGATTTTCTAACCGTAATAGACGAGTCACATGTTTCTGTTCCCCAGATAGGGGCAATGTACTCAGGGGACGCCTCCAGGAAACAATCCCTTGTTGATTTTGGGTTTAGACTTCCAAGTTGCAAGGATAATCGACCTCTCAAGTTTCAAGAATTTGAGGAGAGAGTCGGTCAGGTAATATACACTTCTGCTACACCAGGGGATTATGAAAGAGAACACTCAAATCAAGTAGTCGAGCAGGTTATAAGACCGACAGGGCTTATAGATCCTCTAGTTGAAGTTAGACCAATAGTTCAAAGAGAAAAATATGGTGGACAGATTAAGGATTTTATTGAAGAAGCGGAAAAAAATATTAACCCCGTTAGAAGTCGCGAGGGCTCGCAGCGTGAGTCTACTTCTTACGGGGTAAAGAAAAAAGGAAGAGTTATTGCTACTACACTTACCAAAAAAATGGCGGAGGATTTATCAGAGTATTTGAAAGAAAAAAATATTAAGGCCGAATATTTGCACAGTGATATAAAAACCATAGAGAGAATTGAGAGATTAACGGCTTTTAGGAGGGGTGAGTTTGATGTGTTGGTCGGAGTAAACCTTCTACGAGAGGGTTTGGATCTACCAGAAGTGACATTTATCGGAATACTTGATGCAGACAAAGAAGGATTTTTAAGAAGCGAAACTGCACTTATACAGATCATAGGCAGAGCCGCCAGAAATGTGGATGGTAAGGTGGTTTTGTATGCGGACCATATAACAGGTTCGATGAAATATGCTATTGATGAAACCAATCGTAGAAGAAATTTACAGATGGAGTATAACAAAAAGCACGGTATAACTCCGAAAACTATTATAAAGAAAATTCAGGACATTACAGACCAAATGAAGACTGAGCATGCCAAAACTGTAGATGAACTTTTGGTTTTGGACAAGAAGATGTTTGAGAAAGATCCTACAAAGCTTATAAAACAAAAAGAAAAACAGATGGAAGGAGCTGTGAAAGTTTTAGATTTTGAATCAGCGGCAATTTTACGAGACGAAATCCTGGCTTTGCAAAAAAAGCTTGATAAAAAACTGGAAGATATGAAACCAAAGAAAGTAAAGAATCCGAGGTTTAACCCATTTATGTAAACTTCAGTTTATGGTACAGTTTGTCGTGGAGGCTCCGCCATGAGCGACGACCTAGGATGGCTTCTCTTTCAGGTTCTAGTTCGTGCTGTACCATACGCGATGATGGTGATGTTTATCAGGGTTTTCACTGTCATCGTACCCGTTTGTCTGCTTGCATGTGTCATAATCTGGTTGCGGTACAAATTTCTCGGTATTGTGCCAAGAGGGAGGTTTCGATGGCTGGCCAGGTAGCGCTGTTACTTGTACTGTGTGGGTTCGGAAGTTTTTCGATCATAATGACATGGCTCTCAACCAGGCCACGATAAGTGAACAGGAGGCGGGCATCGTGCCCGCCTATCTTTTTGATATGTTAATATGTGCCATTACCATTTGTACTTGATTTATTATTTTTTTGTAATATAATGCGTGGTGGAGGACACAATGAGTCTTAACAGTGCGTTAGGTCTCGTCTATGCATTCGCAATGATGATTCGTGACGGTATTCTGATAACCGTCGCATATGGGTTACATCTCTCTAAGCGAGTTCACAATAGGTAGTAACATTGGGACGGTTCAAATCCGTCCCTCGTCGTACATGGAGTATTATGTTAGAATGTTCAATGTAACCCTATGGGCAACCCATGGGGCTTAAGTTGTGTATCATGAAAAAAAACGAAACTAGTGAAAATAAAATAATTGTAAAGGGTGAGAAGCGAATACTTGGAGCTTCGCAAGATCGGAGCGCGACGGCGCGAGAGGGGGTCGCGAAAATTTTCAGCAGAAAATTATTTGTGACCGAGGACACACAATTTTCAACATGAAAGAAAAATCACAGGAAAAAATAGTGGTTCGTGGGGCTCGTACCCATAACCTTAAAAACATCACTGTTGAAATGCCTAGAAACAAAATGGTTGTTTTTACTGGTCTCTCAGGTTCGGGTAAATCCTCACTTGCTTTCGACACGATTTTTGCTGAAGGGCAGAGGCGTTATGTTGAGTCACTTTCTTCCTATGCTAGGCAGTTTTTGCGTCAGATGCAGAAGCCTGATGTGGACGAGATAGTTGGACTTTCCCCAGCCATCTCGATTGACCAAAAATCTCGTTCAAACAATCCACGCTCAACTGTTGCAACAATAACTGAGATCTATGATTATCTCCGTATTTTGTATTCACGTGTAGGTCATCCGCACTGTCTGGTTTGCGGTGACGAAATAACAAAACTTTCAAACGAAGAAATTAAAAATTTCATTTTGGAAAGAATTACTCAAAATGTAAAAAATAGCAGAGAAAATTCAAAGTCAAAAATTCCATTTCCGGTTTATTTGGAGATTTATTCACCAGTGGTAAAAGGTAGAAAAGGTGAGTATTACCAACTACTTTATGATTTGCTTGGAAAAGGCTATGCACATGTTTTAGTTGATGGCGAGAAGAAATCTCTCCGAGATAGAATTGAGTTATCTAAAACCACTCGCCACTCAATAGATGTTCTGGTCGATAGTATATCTCTTCTGGATTTTAAGACTGATCCAAAAAGTAGCGATGAGAGACTCTCAGAGAGTTTGGAGAAGGCGCTACACGAGTCAGACGGACAGGTTAAATTTATTTTTCGAGACTTAGCTGAAGAAAAGAAGAAGGATTACGTTCCAGAGACTATATTTATGTCCTCAAAACTTTCTTGTCCAAAGGATGGATATTCTTATCCAGAGATAGAACCCAGACTTTTTTCTTTTAACTCTCCGTACGGTGCTTGCCCGGAGTGTAATGGTCTCGGAACGAGACACTTCTTTGGAAACGAAGTTTGTCCGAAATGTAAAGGTGCTAGGCTCCGTGAAGAAGCTTTGCATGTCACCCTTGGAAACAAAAACATTGTCGAACTTGTGGCAATGTCTATAAAAGATGCCTATGACTTTTTTGAAAAATTAAAAATGACCGTAAGAGAAAAAAATATTTCAAAAGTAGTTTTAAGAGAGATTGGAGCTAGATTACTTTTTATGCTAAACGTCGGTATTGAGTATCTCTCACTAGAGCGCAGGGCTCATACTCTCTCTGGAGGTGAGGCTCAGAGAATTCGTTTAGCTAGCCAGCTCGGTTCGGGCCTGGTTGGAGCATTGTATGTTTTGGACGAGCCTACCATTGGTCTCCACTCACGAGATAACGAGCGTTTGATTCAAACTCTTTTAGAGCTTCGAGATCTTGGTAACACCATTCTAGTTGTTGAACATGATGAAGATACTATTTTTGCTTCGGATTATATAGTTGATATAGGTCCAGGAGCAGGTCTGCATGGAGGACATGTCGTTGTTGCTGATTATTTGGAGCCACTTCTTACCAGTAAAAAAAATGTCTCGGGGTCTGTTACGCTTGATTATCTTCGAGGAGATAAGGTTTTGGAGGTTCCAGAAAAAAGAAGAGTGGAGCAAAAAGGGGAAATTCAGATCCGTGGCGGAAAGATATTTAATATTAGAAATCTAAATGTAGATGTGCCTCTAGGAAGGTTTATTTCAGTTACTGGTGTTTCAGGTTCCGGAAAGTCTTCCTTTGTTTATGAAATCTTACATAGAAACTTACAAGCAAGGTTTGAGAGAAAATATCGCTCGGCAGAAGTCTACAACTGTAAATCTTTGACCGGAACAGAATATCTTGGCAGGGCAATTTTGATAGACCAGTCTCCCATAGGCCGAACACCACGCTCAAACCCGGCTACTTATACTGGAGCATGGACTTTTATTCGAGATCTTTTTGCTGAGACTTCGGAGGCCAGGGCTCGTGGCTGGAAGGCAAACAGGTTTTCTTTTAATGTAAAAGGTGGTAGGTGCGAGACATGCCAAGGAAACGGTATGATAGAAGTTGAGATGCATTTCCTGCCTACCGTTTACGTGCCATGCGACGTATGCAAAGGTAAGAGGTTTATGAAAGAGACTCTTGAGGTTCATTATAAGAAAAAAAATATTCATGATATTCTCAAAATGACAGTTGAGGAAGCTCTAAAGTTCTTTGAAGATATTCCAGCAGTGGCTGATCGATTGAAAACTTTAGATGAAGTAGGTCTTGGATACCTTGAACTTGGTCAGTCTGCCACCACTCTCTCTGGTGGTGAGGCCCAAAGAGTCAAAATATCATCAGAACTATATAGACCACACCTACAGAAAACAATTTATCTTCTGGATGAACCAACTATCGGGCTTCACTACGAAGATGTTAAAAAATTAATTGAAATTTTGCAGAAGCTAGTGAGCAAAGGGAACACAGTTGTTGTTATAGAGCACAATATGGATATAATAAAATCCTCAGACTATGTCCTAGACATAGGACCTGAGGGTGGGGAAGGAGGCGGACAGCTTATTGCCAAAGGCACACCAGAGGAGGTGGCGGATAATGAAAAAAGTTATACAGGAAAATATCTCAAGAAAGCACTTAAGCAGTATAAGGCATACAGGAAATAAAATTTCTAATTTCTAATTTCTAAAAAAATACTGATTTTCTGTATAATAGAAATGGCGCCGAGCTAGTCGGCGCACATTGTGGAAGTGGACAGCTAGTAGTCCACCATGTCGTAGTATCCGAGAAATTCACTGTCACGAGTATAGTACTTAGGCGCCGGGTCGTCGTCCAAGTCGAGCAGATACGACAGCCAGTGTGGATTGTCGCCCTCGTCCCTGTATTCGAAGTAATCGTTGATCTCCTGAGCGCCTTCGAGGTCCTCTTGGTCCATCATTTTGACCTCATCATGGACAGTTAGGTGCAGTCTCGCTGACCTGGGCGTTGAGTACATCATGTTCGTCTCCTCTAGTGAACTTGAATTCTATAATAATCGTATCATAATGTTTAATATATGTCAAGTACTGAAAAAATAAAGCTAAATATAGCCAAATTACCAGATTCACCTGGGGTGTATATTTTTAAGTCAAAAAAACAAAAGGCAAAAGGTAAAAGTGATATCCTCTACATTGGCAAGGCCACTTCTCTTCGAGACAGGGTCAGGAGCTATTTCAGTAAGGATATAGTCGTTACTCGTGGACCACTAATAGTAAAGATGCTTTCAGAATTTGATACAATTGATCATATAAAGACTGACTCTGTTCTTGAGGCACTGATTCTGGAAGCACATCTGATAAAAAAATACCAGCCAGAGGCCAATGTAATGTTAAAGGACAACAAGAGTTTTAACTTTGTTGTCATAACAGACGAAGATTTCCCTCGGGTACTAATTGTTCGTGGCCGTGAACTCTTACACAATAAATTCAACAAATTACACCACACTATTAATTCACAAAGTCAAGGTCTTGGGAAAAAAGCTCCTACTTGGAGGCCGAGCCTCCAAGTAGGACATAGCTTTGGACCGTTTCCGAATGGGGGACAATTGAAGGAGGCGCTGAAGCTAATCCGTAAGCTTTTTCCCTTCCGAGACAAATGCATTCCCTATTTTGTGGAAGACCGTCTTCCACAAATGGCTAAAAATAAACCTAGCCTATCGAAGGGTACTTCTCGGGACGCTGAACTTTTCAGCAAAACTAGAAGTTTTGGAAAAATTCGTGCTTGTTTCAATCGTCAGATTGGTCTTTGCCCGGGGGTATGTACAGGGGAGATTACAAAGGAGGAATATGCAAGACAGATAAAAAATATTGTCTTGTTTTTTGAAGGTAAGAAAAAGGATTTAATAAAACATCTTGAAAAACAAATGAAAGCATTCTCAAATTCTCAAGAATTTGAGAATGCAAATAAGGTTAAAAGAACAATTTTTGCACTGAAACACATTCAGGATGTTTCGCTTATAAAGGATGACTACACAACAAAATCAGGACTGGATTCAAAGGACACTTTTAGGATTGAAAGTTATGATATTGCTCACATGTCTGGAGAAAATGTTGTGGGAGTTATGACGGTAGTTGAGGATGGAGAAATCAACAAGTCTGAATATAGAAAATTTTCCGCCAAAGGCGGATCCGCCTTTGGCGGAAAAACCGTATTAGGGAATAGCGGAGTAATTAACGATACAAAGGCTTTAAAGGAAATTTTGGAGAGAAGACTCGGGCATATAGAATGGAAGTATCCAAACCTAATTGTTGTAGATGGAGGCAGGGCGCAGATAAATGCTATGCTGGAGGTTTTGAAAAAAAATAACCAAAATATTCCAGTGGTTTCAGTAGTAAAGGATGATAGACATAGGGCACGGGAAATTTTGGGGGACAGGCAATGGTTAAAATATGAAAAAGAAATTATACACTCAAACTCTGAAGCCCACAGGTTTGCAATCGGTTTTCACAAAAAATTGCGTTGGAAACTTTCATAAAAATTGTTAGAATTAGCACATGACAGATCTTTACTCGACTCTTCCACAGTCTCTTAGAATTGGGATTTTGAGGGGAGGAACATCCTCTGAATATGACGCGTCCATAAAAAGTGGTGCTCATGTTATTAAAAATTTATCGGAGACGCATAATGTGCTTGATATTTTTGTTGATAGGAAAGGAGACTGGTACGTTCAGGGAGTAAGAAAATCTCCAGAGAAGATATTGAAAGGTCTAGATATTGTTTTTAATACCCTGCATGGGTTCTACGGAGAGGATGGAACAGTTCAGGATATTTTAAGTAAGTTCGGTGCAAAGTTTGTTGGATCAAACAAGTATCCCTCTTCAGTGTCCATGAACAGGCAATTAGTTAAGGATCACTTGGTTTTGTATGGAATCAAAACTCCAGTCCATACAGTAGTGAGAAAAGGAGAGGATGTTAAAAAAAGAGCTGAGGAGATATTTAGAACTCTTCCTTTTCCACTTGCAATAAAGCCCGCAAAGGGCGGTTCGGCTTATGGTTTTGCTGTTGTTGAGAACACAAATGATTTAGTGGGCGTAGTCAGTACTATTCTAAAAAACCATGATTCAGTTCTCGTTGAGGAATATATACAAGGCGTTCCAGCATCATGTTTAGTTACGGAAAATTTTCGTGGACAGAGACTTTACGCTTTTCCTCCGTCCAGTCAGTTGCTTTTGGAAGAGGTCAAAGTCGTCGAGGAAATGGCAAAAAATGTTCATGGGCTTTTGGATCTTTCACATTATTCTCAATCCGACTTTATGATTTCTCCGAAAAGAGGAGTATTCTTTTTGGAAGTTAACACGTCACCAAAACTCAGTGAAAAGTCTCTAGCCATGAAAGCTCTTGAAAAAGTCGGAGTTTCAACAAGAGAATTTTTACATCACCTGATAAGATTAGGACTAAATAGGAAATAATAATTGACTATAAAGCGTTTTGAGTATAAATTTAAATAAGAACAGGAGGGAAGATGGATATAAATGTGTATGCAGGTATGACTAATCCACGATCCTACATCTGTGAAGGATGTGGAGCGAGTGGCGTCAAGCTACTACGTTTGGAATCTACGGATATTGTTCTCCGGTGTTTTGGTTGCGCCGTGAAGAAGATCATCCCAGGTTGCCAATGGTTTCCAGCGGTTCCAGATGGACTTCGGTACTGGGGTCGGAGACAAACACCAGACGCGGGTCTCAGATGGTGGGAAGCTTTGCCACAGAAGAGCGATTCCACATCGACCTGATATCCAGTTCTCCCAAGTCCAAAAAGTGCGTGGGTCTCGACTCACGCACTTTGTGTTACTTGTTAATAAATTTGCAGTCAATAATAAATCTGAATTGTGGTGAATTGCTATCCTTTGCTCGAACCTATTTTGAAAACAATTTGAACTAATGAATTCCGTCACGGCTCAGCATCCGTTCCGTCCCGACCAGAGCGTCGGGACTCCACTTCTGCTGACCCGCTCCGCCCTCGCCTCGCCACCGTATTCATTCTAGGTTTTTTGGCGCGACTTCCTTTTTGATTTAGTATGTCGGTGGCGGGGTCGGGGTATAATCCCATTTTGGGATTATACCATAAAAGGATTATAGTAAACATACTTATGAACAAGTCGACTTATTCAAAAGACTATAAAGAGATAATCAAACATCTGAAAACGGCTCGTATTGAGGCTGGGCTTGCCCAGCAAGATGTTGCTGACAAACTTGGTAAACCACAATCTTATATATCAAAAATTGAATCTGGTGAAAGACGCCTCGATGTGGCTGAAATAAAGAAGTTTGCTGTAATTTACAAAAAGGATATTTCATTTTTTATAAAATAACATGTCCAAAAAGAAATTATCCGCAGTTGAAAGAAATATTGCAATTTACAAGACGCTCTCAGGTTTTTTAAAGAATAAAAAAGCTGCGGCGCAATTTTCAACTCCATTTGAATTAAATGAGGTGGAGTCTCTATTCCAAACTTCTATATGGGGACATAGAGAGATTATCCTCACTATTATTATGGCTAGGCTCATTGATCCAAAATTCAAAGCATCAGAAAATTTTTATGCTTGCAATCCTCGTTCAATTTTTGAGCAACCGATAAGAAAAGCTCTTCGTGAGTACGGTATCCCTCATAGAAAATCAGGGCCGTTAAATGTTGCAAAAAATAGCAAAAAAATAAATCGTGACTGGGCGACTGATAAACATGGCGGAGAAATAGCTATGAATGTAGTAAAAATAGTAAAGAAAATTGAATCAGTTTCAGTTGGGGCGCTTGAAAAATTTGCATTAGCCTATATAGCTCGTTATAGACAAGAAGCAAAACGAATTAAAGAAATGGAAGTAAACTTACCTCCACAAGAAAATCCGATTCATATATCAAAACTATGTATTGATTTAATAAACTTTGTTCCTGACGGAGGTGCAACCCCACAAATAATAGTGGGACTTCTCATGGAAACAATGAATAAGGACAGGAAGAATACTGTAATAGTTTCAGGACATAGAGATAGTGTTTCTACTACTAATACTACTAGCAAGAAACCGGGAGATATTATTGAAAAGATCAATGATACTTCAGAACTTATATATGAGGTTACTACTAAAAAATTTAGTGACGACAGACTTATTGAATCACATGAAGCAGTTATGGATTATAACAAGAATTTAAAAGACGTTTTTGTTATTTGTAGACCACAAGATGTACCTGAAACTCTTAACAACAAAGGAACTTCTTATATTATGGCAACAACTCAATACCAAGAGTTAGCTTATTACTTCATTAATATCTATGACTATATACAATCTGCAATTCTTTTCCTTACTCCACAAGGAAGAAAATTTTTCTACGAAGAATTAACTGTGTATGTAAACAACACAAATACCGCTGAAAAAATGAAAAAATATTTCAAGCAATGGCATTCAGACAATAACTCTTTATAAGTTCTCACTATCAAGAACTTCCTGGAGAGCGGCGCCTACAACATAAGCTAGTTCACATGGAACAGCATTACCAATTTGAGAGTAGATAGAATTCTGTTTTCCGGCGAATTTGTAATCATTTGGGAAAGTTTGAATCCTAGAAGCTTCTTCCACAGTGATTCGTCTTAAATAATTTGGTGGGGTGATATTTTGAGGTCGTTCGCCTGCCCACAAAATACTATGATAATTTTCTATCCAACTTTCTCCACCATTGAAAATTTGATTCTCGTCAACAATAGGGGTTCTATTTCCTCCCATTGAAGCAGGAAGAGTGTTTGAGTAGCCGTTTGCGTCAATCGGACGACCTGCTCCATTAAAAATCATTCCTGCATAAGCTGATCTTCTCAAAATTGGTTCTCGCGCAAGAGTTATCTTAGCCATACAGATTTTTTTATTTTTGTCAGTTCCGGCTGGTCCAAGTTTATTAAAAAGTTCTCTAATGGGTGAAGCTATCTTTTTGTATTTCTCCAAAAAACTACTAAATCCAGTTAAGTTTTTTGAAATTTTAGACGCACCTTTAACTCCAATAAAGAACATACGCTCTCTTTTTTGTGGTACTCCATATTCTGTTGCATTCAAAACAACAAGGTCTACAAAATCATAGCCAAGTGAACGTGCTCGGCTGTATAACATGTTTCTAACATATTCCCATTTATCTAATACCGCCAAAGCTTTAACATTTTCTAAAACAAAAGCTTTTGGTTTAACTTTTTCAACAACATCCATAAAACTAAATATCAATTGACTTCTCTCGTCGTTCGGATCCATTTTTCCTGCCACTGAAAATCCCTGACATGGAGGACCACCAAAAACAACATCAATATCTTTGCTTGAATCTAATTTTTCTATAAAATTTCTTATATCCCCACATTCAATATGTCCTGTGTGGTTAAGTCTGTATGTCTCACACGCATCTTTGTTTATCTCATTCGCCCAAACAACATTAAAACCTGCTCGGGTAAAACCCACATCCATTCCCCCCGCTCCTGTAAATAATGATATTGATTTTCTAATTTTCATACTTACTTCTTTACAATACTTATAATCTTACCATTAATCATAAAATCATCATCACTGGATACATGAATAGGTTTGTGCTTAATATTAGTTGACTCCGAAAGAAGCCTTATTTCACCAGTTTTGGTATTTTTATCAAATTTTTTGATATTTGCGCAACCGTCAATTATAGAAAGAACAAAGTCACCATTTTGTGGACTTACATAATCAGAATCAACTAACACGTAATCTCCTTGCTCAATATTTTTTTTATCAATCTTTGCTTTATTCATAGAATCACCATCAACACGCAACGCAAAAACTCCGTCTTTTTTATTCAATACACTTCGAGAGACTTTAAGGTAGCCTTCAATATTTTCCTCAGCGAAGATAGTCGCTGGACCCGCATTAGCTGAACCGAGTATTGGCACACGAATTGCGTCGAGACCATTTTCTTTCAAAAAAGGAGATTTTATTTCCTTGTCTGCATAAATTCCTATAGAACGAGGGTGGTTTAATTCTTTTTCGAGATAGCCTTCGTCTTGAAGTTTTTTAACGTGATAGTGTGCAGAAGATGGGTGCGACAAAAAAGGAAAGTTGTTGGCAATTTCCTCAAGGGAAGGAGACATACTATGTTGACGGATATAGGAAACTATGTACTCGTATATTTCTTTTTGTTTTTTGCTTATCATATTATTGACTTTCAAAACATTTTCAAATACAATACCATTGTACTTGAAACTAGTTTCAAATGCAAGTAGGGAGTTATCCCCACTTTTATTATAAAAATAAATCTCAAAATATTATGGCAAATTATCATGTTACAAATCCGAAAGGATTGGACGGCTGGAAAGTGTTAAAAGAAGGAGCAGATCGTGCGGCGGCGATTGTGGATACACAAAAAGAAGCCGAAAAATTAGCGAAGCAATTATCAGGTAACTCTGGTGGAGGTGAAGTTCGTATTCACAAACCAAATGGTGGACCTATTCGTGATAGTGACACTGTTTTTCCGGGTCGTGACCCAAATCCACCTAAAGATAAGAAATACTAAAATGGAAACACTACTTAAAATCATTGCATTTGTTGGTGTAATTGAAACTATTGTTTTAGTGGTAGGAATTATATGGGGATTTATTTTGTGGACTACAGGAGTGTCCCCCGCTTTATATCGACTTGGAAACGGACTTGCAAAAAGAAAGATCGCAGTTTTTGCAAAAGGAGACAATGTGAGCAGTCTTAGAAGTCTTCTCACAGACTCTAAACTTTTCCGAGAAAAAAATATTTTTGAAATTACAAATACGGTAGATATAGGAAAAGCAGAAGAAGCATCTGTTTATCTTGTATTCTGGCATGACTGGGCAGATGATATTACTCAAATTCTTAATAAGAAGCCCGACGCATGTGCTTTGATTGTCTATGCTCCCTATGAAAAAGGAAGAATTCCTGATGAACAAATGAAAAACCTTGATGGCAAAAGACATACGGCTGTCACAAATTTTCGGGGAAGACTTCTCAATGACATTGTAACGGCAATGATTACTACAAGCTATGAGAAATAAATATTATGAATGAGAACGACCCATACATCAGGCAAATTGTATCCCAACACACTCCGAATGTTACATATATTGTTCAGAATAAAATTAACGAATTAAAACCCCATATTAATGCTTGGGCAAATGGTCACGCTTACGTTTTAAAACTTTCTGGTTCTCATGCAAAAGGAACTGCTATCACAGGTACAACAGATATTGATATATTTATTTCTCTCGACCCATCAGTCGGCACCAGTAATACGCTTGAAAATGTTTACAATACACTTCGAAATAGATTTAGCATTGCTGGATATACTCCAAGGGAACAAAATGTATCTGTTGGGATTAACCACACTGGATTAAAAATAGATGTTGTAGCGGGGGTAAAGCATCATATTCTTGGGCTTGATCATTCTGTTTGGAAAAGAAAAGCAAAGACTTGGACAAAAACCAATATCGATGCGCATATTAATCTTGTTAAAAATTCGGGTAGAGTATTTGATATTAAATTAATCAAAATTTGGAGAAAGTTACACGATTTAGATTTTCCTTCTTTTTATCTTGAACTTTCGGTTATCGAAGCTCTCAAGGGAACTGGTTTGCTTGGATCGAGTCCAGGGAATAATTTTATAAAGGTTATGAATTACCTAGTAAACGATTTTGAAGATAGAGTTATCAAAGATCCGTCAAATCAAAACAATGAGGTGTCTGATGAATTAAGTGTTGAGGAGAAACAAAAAATTAAGAATCTGGCACAGGTAACCTTAAATGGAAATTGGGATCAGGCAGTTTGGTAGGATGGGGAGTTTCTCGTGTGTGTGAAGACTGAAAATATGCCTTACCAAATGAGCCGTTTGGTATATAATATAAATATGTCACTATATTTCATTACAGGTAACAAGGGAAAACTGGCAGAAGTACAGAGTATTCTCGGAGACGTCGAAGCTCTTGATATTGATTTGCCTGAAATTCAAAGCCTAGATGCTCATGAGATTATTAAAGCTAAACTAGAAGAGGCACAAAAGCACCAGAAAGGAGAATTTATTGTTGAGGATAATTCGCTATATCTCGAAGCTATGAATGGGCTTCCTGGACCTTTTATAAAGTGGTTCTTAAAGACTATCCAAAAAGAAGGTTTATATAAATTGGCAGAGACATTTGGAAACTACAACGCAGAAGCAAAAGTTGTAATTGGCTACTCTGATCCATCTGGTAATGTTGAGTTTTTTGAAGGAACAACAAAAGGAAAAATTGTATCTCCGAGAGGTGAGGGTGGATTTGGATGGGATGCTATTTTTCAACCAGAAGGATATGACAAAACTTTTGGAGAATTGATTGCTGAAGAAAAGAACTCTTTTAGTATGAGAAAAATCGCAGTGGAGAAATTAAAGGAACACCTAAATATTAAATAATTTATGAGCCAAGAATTTATAAGATTCATAACTGAAGATATGCTGATTCTACAAGGCTTGATTTCCAGACCAATTGAGTCAGGTAAAAAAGCTTACTTACATATACACGGGATGGGTGGAAACTTTTACGAAAACAGGTTCATTGATGTCATGGCAGAGAATATTACTCAGGCGGGCTATGCTTTTTTAAGTACAAATACTCGTGGTCATGATATTATTGCCGATTTCCCAATTGCTGGCTCAGAAGAAAAATATAAGAGAATCGGAGACGCCTACGAAAAATTTGAAGAATGTATATTAGATATTAAATCAGCAATAGACTACCTCCAGAAAAATGGATACGAGGAGGTTGTATTATGTGGTCATAGTTTAGGGGCCGTGAAGGTTGTATATTATGTTGCTAAAACACAAGACGTCAGAGTTAAAAAATTGGTTTTGATGTCCCCGCCAGATATGATTGGGTTAGCAGAAGAAGGAAGTAACCATAAAGATTTACTATCTCAATCTCAAAAAATGATTTCTGAAGGACGCGGGGATGAATTGTTACCTGTTAAAATCTGGGATTGGTATCATCTATCCGCATCCACTTATGTTGATTTGAATACCCGAGATAATCCAGTCGATATTTTTAATACATATGACAAAACAAAACCATCAATACTCTCAGAAATAAAAATTCCAACTTTTGCTTTTCTAGGTGAAAAAGATGATGCAGCTATTCTTCCACAACAAGAGGCTCTGGAGGTTATAAAAAGCAAAGCAGTAAATGCACCGAGTTTTGAAGTTGCTATTATTGAGGGGGCACCTCACAGCTATTTTGGAAAAGAACAAGTAATGGCGGAAAGGATAACTAAATGGTTAATATGAAAAACAGACACATTGAGAGTGCAACAAAAATACTAAAAGATATGAAGTACATGACCATCGCAACAGTTTGTGAAGACGGTTCTCCTTGGAATACTCCTGTAGCACCAAACTTAAAGAACGATTTAGTTTTTACTTGGGGTTCAAGTGAAAATAGTATTCATTCTCAAAATATAAGAAAATAAAAAAGGGTTTTTATTGTTATCTATGATTCACATGCTGAGGAAGGAGCTGGTGAAGGGGTGTACATGAAAGGTGTCGCTGAAGAATTGAATGAGTATGAAGGTGCTCTCAAAATGTACCATTTCGTACCAGAGAAGATTTGGATAAATGATGAAGAGAAAAATGATGACGGGAGCTTTAAAAGAGATATTCGTGTCGAACTTAATTTAGAGGATTTGAAAGCTACTCTAAACTAGTTCCAACTTCGTCCCAGACAGTCAGCCAACACTTTGGACTCGAACATTTGGTATAATTTCTAAATGAAAGAATACGTAAAAATTATTATTGAAGATCAGGATAATAAAATTCTTGAACATCACTTTGTGCGAGAAAATTCTTGGAGTATACCTGCAGGAAAGATAGAGGGTAATGAAACTCCTCAGAATGCAGCAGTAAGAGAACTTCTTGAAAGGACTGGATTTGAAATTAAAGCTAACAAATTAACTCAAATTGCTGATGAGTTAAACTTCCATGTTTTTAAAGGTAAAAAGCAAGATATTAAGAAAGTAGCTGAGCCTGGTGAAAGAGGAGGATACTCAACCACTATACGTTGGAACTAATACTTTATCTCCTTTCGGATCAAGTCCCATACGGTCAGCACGTAAGTTTGGTATAATATAAAAATGAATTATCTGTATCATTGGGTTCCCCAAAATATGACAGGGGATATTCTTTATCCTTTAAATGTTTTAAAAGATAAATATCCCGAGATTTACGAAAAGCATAAAAGAAAATATAAAGATAGAGAAGAAATAATGGATTTAGTCATTCATGGTCTTAATTGTTTATGGAATGATGCACTTCATCTTTCCGCTATCAATCCAAGGATTGTGAAGGATGAACTTTCTAAAGCTGGAGGAAGAAGTGACTATAAAATGTTTTACTATCAAATAGATCCACATGCACTAAATCCAGATAATACTGTAGTCTATCTCTATTCGACACCAGAGTTGGATATGAAAAAGAAGGAGGATTTTATAAAGTTTAATCCCGATGAAATGGGCAAATATTCTTTTTTACCAAAAGAAACAACAAATCATTATGAAGAAAGTTACCGAAATAAAAGGAGACCATTACCATTTCACAGGGCACCCCATATTCTCTATAAAGGTTCTGTAAATATTAAGGATTGCCTGATAATTGAGGTTTAGTTGTAGATATAATAGTTCCAACTTCATACCAGACGGTCAGCCCAGGAGTGAATTAATGAATCAATAAAACAAAAGGCGCACTCCCCGAAGGAAATGCGCCACTCCAGTATCATGAGACTGGGGACTCTGTTTTTATTTCAACTAAGTTACGACAAGAGCTGGGCAATCGTGATAGAAGGGTTCGTTCACAAATCTACCCTTCACGACTACCTCACCGCCGACGCTCCACGAAAGACAGTAGACGAAGCGATAAGTACCAGACGGATAAACCAATTTCTTGTGATGAGCGCTTCCCCACAAACAGGGGTGAATCTTTCTGAATTCCTCGGGGTAAGTCTCGGGGTGGGCAATCCAACCCTTGACGAGTTCCGAGTCGAGCGAGCTCTGGAAGACCTCGGGCTTCTCCTTACGGAGGTATTTCTCGAGGTCTTCGCCATTGACCCAAGAATTATTGCACTGGCGCTCGTGATAGTACAGCTCGTAGATCTTGGTAGCTGCAGCCATTGTGCCTCCTTGGGCAAGGTTAAGGTTGTTGGGATTGGCGTTATGCCTACCCTCTGTTACTATTATACACCCTTTCAATCTATTTGTCAAGCTAAAAACGCTGAAAATATGGCTTACCAAATGAGCCGTTTGGTATATAATAAATTCATGTCAGACGAAATAACTCAAAATATAGACATTCAAGCAGAAACTCCAATCGAACCACAAACCCAAACGGCTCAAGTACCACCAAGTGAGCCGTTACCTCTCGAACCTGCTCCAGAACCCGAATCGGTGGAAACCGATTCTGCTCCCGAATCTTCTCCCACACAGGCAGAGCCTGTGTCTGTGGCGATTCCACCCAAACCAAATCTCGCAAGAGATTTGCTGAACAAAGCACGCTTTGCAATCCAAACTCGAAAGAGAGTAAAACTCGATCGCATCATGACTTTGTTCGCGAAGCGAACAAACATAACTAACGATGAAGTAGAAAAGTTTTTGCATGTCTCGGATGCAACAGCAACAAGATATCTAGAAATACTGGAGAAAGAAAATAAAATAAAACAGACTGGTAAAACTGGAAAAGGTGTAATGTATACAAAAATCTGATTTGAATTCTGTGGGAGCAAAATGTGTGTGCGAACTGGGAGGGCGGGTCAAACACACAGAACGTAGCCTCGGGCATTTCCGCTAGGGCGTCCGGTATCTGACGAGCGCCGCCGTCTTCAAAGTCTCTGAAAGTCAAAAGCGGAAGCGACACAACAAATAATAAATATGAAAATGAGAAAGGGGGTTGGCTGAGCCGGGTGGGGTGAGCCCTGTTCCGCTCTGCGGAATGCGCCGCGAAGCGGACGCACGAACCGAGGCGAAGCTGGGGGAAGGATTCCTTCCTTCCCCCAAACAGATGTTCTGCTCTGAGCGTAGCGAAGATAGCAGAACTCCTAGCAATCTAGGCGCTCGTAGCCCTAGCGGAAATGCCCGAGGCGGATGCCGAGGGTTGTACCCACGGACTGCCACTAGCGAGAAATACAAGCACGAGACAAACGGCTCACATACCACGATATGAGCCGTTATGATAAAATCTAGGTAGTACACCAAACGCCCGTCACCGAGTGAATTCCGTCAGTTTCTCCTCCTTGGAGAAACCCGCCCGAGACCGCCACCGACATACCAAATCAAAAAGGAAGTCGCGCCAAAAAACCTAGAATGAATACGGTGGCGAGGCGAGGGCGGAGCGGGTCGGCAGAAGTGGAGTCCCGACGCTTTGGTCGGGACGGAACGGATGCTGAGCCGTGACGGAATTCATTTACCAAAATTATTTTGAAAATAGGTTCGTATCTGGTCGTATAATCTAGCAGTGAACCTTAAAATGCAGTTCTAATGTTAGAGTATACTAAGAAAAACTTATACATTATAGTGACCATTTTTGCAATCTTTTTTATAGGATTATTTTTAGGTAGATATACTAAACAATCTCAAGTAATAAAAAACAGGGTACTTAGAGAAAGTGGTTACAAATACATCAACCCTATTTTACTTTGCAATACCGACAACCAACAATCCTACAATCACGATAACGAACTGTCAGGTAAACTATCTAATTATGTTGAGAAAAATAAAGAAAACGACATTTCAATATACTATCTTAGTCTTACAAATGGATATTGGGCATCAATAAACGAAAACGTGAGCTACTCACCAGCAAGTATGCTCAAGGTTCCGACAGTTGTAGATGCAATGAAATTTTCTGAAACCCATCCTGAAATTCTTTTGAAACAACTTTATTATGAGGGATCGGTGGACTACAACAAACCGGAGTATTTTAGATCAAAAGAATCTATACAGCCAGGGAGGTATTATACGATAAAGGAACTATTTGAATATATTATAAGATACTCAGATAATAATGCATTGACTTTACTTCTTGAAAATATCAACTCTCGCAGTCTCGATGAGATTTATAAAGATTTGAATATTACTATTCCAGAAAACAATGTGGATTTCATGAATACTAGAACCTATTCACTATTTTTGCGTATCTTGTACAACAGCACATATTTAAACAGAGAGGACTCTGAAAAAATATTAAAAATAATGACTGAATCAGATTTTTATTCGGGGCTACGAAAACAGATTCCAAAGGAGATAGAAATAGCTTCAAAGTTTGGGGAAAGAGAAATACATGACACTTCTGGTAATACGTTAAAAAAGGAACTCCATGAATGTGGAATTATTTATAAAAAAGATGACCCTTATGTACTTTGTGTTATGACAAGTGGAAACAATCTAAACTCTTTGTCTACAAATATATCTGACATATCAAAAATTGTGTTTAACTATGTAAACAACTAAATTTAGTGGTTTCGATCATGTGGAGCTTTTCTATTGTTAAAGAAAACACTGGTGGTATAATACACATACAGACAATAATTATAATAAAATGTCAAAAATACTTTTGGTTGATGACGATAAACTTATTAGAGACATATACTCCAGAAAATTTAAGGATGCTGGTTTTGATTTTTTTGAACTACCAGACGCCGAAAATAATTTTGTAAAAAAAGTAGTTGAAATTAATCCTGATGTCATTCTAATGGACATTAACCTTGGAGGAAATAAAACCGACGGTGCTTTCTCTGCAGAAAAACTACAAGAAAATAGTCAGACAAAAAATATACCAATTATTTTCTTTACTAACGCCGATTTGGACGACTCGACTGAAAAAGCTCGTGAGAATAAATCAGGTATTGGTTTCCTTATCAAATCAGAATACACACCAGAAGAAATAATCTCAAAAGTTCAAGAGTTGTATACCAAACATCTCCAGAGTAAAAATATCATAGCATAATTCAATATGTTTAATTTTGTTTTTTTGAACATAAAGAAGGCATCAGAAAAAATAGAGAAAAACCCTCAGTTAATATATACCATCGTAATAGCTTTTCTTATCACAGGAGCTTTTGTGTTTATAGCACAGAGATTTGTGGGAATTGCAACTGATGCACAAGATCGATTGGTCAATGTTCGTATTGGTTCCCTACAGGATGCTTTCGTTTCTTTTGCAGGTGATAAAATTGACAATACAGAATATCTAAACCAAAAAATAAAAGAGATTGTTAGTTCAAACGAAACCATAAAAAATTTTAGGATAATTGTTAGAAAAACTATAGTGGACGAAGCTTCCACAACAATACCAAATGCTCATGTTATTGTAGCTTCAAATAACTCTGATGAAATTAATAAGATAGACCCAGAAGCTGATTTTCTTTTTACACTTTCTTCAAGTGATCCGACACATTCGATCACCACAGTTTTAGAAAATAATGGTGAAAGATTCTTTAAAACTACTAGAGCAATCGTAGACGTTCAAGGAAGAATACTTGGTGTAGTAGAAACGACTCAGACTTTGTCTTTGGCTGACAAAATTATAGAAAGTAACATAAATAACAGTATTGTTATTCTTATAATAATAATTATTCTTATTATGTTTTTGTTCTTACGTCATTCCAAAATAATCGATTATATGAGTTTGTATAAAAAACTAAAGGAGGTAGACCAACTAAAAGACGACTTCGTATCTATGGCCTCACACGAGCTCAGAACTCCTCTTTCCATCATTAGAGGTTATGCAAGCATTATAAAAGAAATTCCAGAAACTACGAATGAGATGAAAGATTCCTTGGTTAAAATTGACACAGCCACAAAAGATTTAGATTCTTTGGTTGCTGATATTCTAGATGTATCAAAAATAGAACAAGGAAGAATGTCGTTTAACTTAGAGAAACTAAATCCTACCGAAATTCTGAAAAATATAGTGTCATCATTCGAGCAGCCAGTGAGCGAAAAGGGATTGAGAATTTCAATCGAAAAATCTGACTCTGATAGTAATTTTTACATAAAGGCTGATAAAGAACGTCTAAGACAAGTTTTTGTAAATATCATCGGTAATGCCATTAAATACACAGAGAAGGGCGAAATTAAAATAAGACAATATGAAGATAAAGGAAAACTCTACATACGTATAAGTGATACGGGTATAGGAATGAGTGCTGAGGAAAAAGAGAAACTATTTGAAAAATTTTACCGTATAAAAACAAAAGAAACTGAGGCTATAAGAGGAACAGGCTTAGGATTGTGGATTACGGCCAAGATAGTTAAAGAAATGAGTGGTAATATTGAAGTAGAATCGATAAAGGGAGTAGGATCGCATTTCATAGTCAACTTCCCTATCATTAAATAAATATGGATGGATATTTTCGAAAACTATTAGAAAAAAATAAGGAAATTAACTTACCTATCAGTTTTTTAGCAACGTTAGTTGTAGTTGTTTATATATTTGCACAAATACTAACTACTGGCTCGATCTTTGCCGAATCTACATCTACACCACTTTTTACAGGAACAGCAACCCAAAATTCAACAAGCTCTGGAACATCAGACCCTGAAACTGGAGGTTCAGGATTTTTAGTGCCACAACCTCCGACAGGTTTCAGTGGAATTCCTGGAACATGTGGAACAGGTAAGATTTATCTTTATTGGCAAAATTCATCAGGAACGACTAATTATGTCGTTTATCGCAACAACGCACAACTAGTATATGAAGGACCAAATCTATCATCTCTCGATAGTGGATTAACAGCAGATACAAACTATATTTACAGTATTTCAGCGCGTAATGTATATGGAGCGTCTAGCATAACTTCAGTAAATATTAGATCTCCAAAAGCTTGTGATGTAGCTACTGCAACAACCACAGTTGGAACTTCATTGACAAACACCACTGTTGTT
Organism: Minisyncoccia bacterium; assembly: GCA_049297675.1. Lineage (GTDB taxonomy): Bacteria > Patescibacteriota > Minisyncoccia > Phycocordibacterales > DATDWN01 > C7867-006. Next base: position 38,604 of record JBAQUS010000003.1, read on the forward strand.
ATACCGACCGGAACAAATGCGACAACCAGTGAAACTGGGGTAAACCCAAATATTGGAGGAATTCCACCAAGACCAACCGCAATATACTCGAACCTTGGTTCATGTGGAACGGGTAAGATTTATCTTCATTGGCAAAATTCATCTGGCGCGACTGGTTACAGGTTGTATGTTAATGACGTAAATATTTATGATGGACCGAACTCTTATTTTCAAGACACTAGACCTTTGAATAATACTACCTATATGTACAGGGTCGTAGCATACAACTCTTATGGTGGAGGAGAAGGAACTACACTGAGTGTAAAATTCCCAGGCGTATGTCCTCCTGATGTAAACACAAACACAACAAGCGTAGGTACTCCACCAAAACCAGCTGAAAACACTACTGCATTACCAATTCCAACCAATGCAACCTTTGCACAAACTCCATCTACTACAACACAAAAAACTGAAGTAGTTAAAACGAGTGATTCGACTACAGTATTAAAACCAGATGAAACAGAACTATTACACCCTGTAGAAACTACACCATCATCAAAACCGTTCGCCTTAGAAACCGCAAACCAAATTCAAAATTTTAGTTCGATAATTGAAACAACAAAAATAGCTGTTGATTCAGCAAAAGAAGAAATTGAAAAAGTAATAAATACAAGAATTTCAAATATTACCAAAACTTTGAGTCCTGCCCAGATATTAGAGGCAAGTGATGAAATTGAATTACATAAAAACAAATTGTTAGAAGAAATCAATTTAAAATTAGTCGGACTAACAGACCTAACTCCTGAAAAAATTTCTGAAATAAAAGGTAGAGTTGAAAACGGTCTAAAAGAAATCGACTTGATAATTCATAAGGAAAATACTACTCAAATACCACTGTCCGCTGTAGAAACGAATACAGTAAATCAAGTTCTAAACACACTTTCAGTTAAAGTTCTAGATGGGACAAAAGCACTAAAAGCACAAGGTGGTGATTTACTCTATAAAGATAGTAACAATGACGGTATTTCTGACTATGAATCTAAACATGTTTATAACATAGACCCACTTAAACCCTCTCCTACAACGGTTTATGAAGGTAAACAAATCACCGCTGGAGAAAAAGTTCTTCTTGGGTTTGACCCAGGAAAGACAGAGCTGGTCAGAGTGACTCCTGAAGAACCAAATGTCTCTGACGTACCAGTGACATCATCTTATAAAGTAAATAATGTTGAATTATCCAAAGAAAATAAAGTTGTCTTGAAAGGGACAGCCCTACCAAACAGTTATGTAACTTTGTATATTTATAGTACTCCAATCATTGTAACAGTTAAAACAAATAGCGATGGAGAATGGGAATATACGATTGACAAAGAACTGAACTCTGGAGAACACACTGTTTACACAGCGACAGTCAATAATACTGGAAAAATCTTAGCTAAAAGTCCAGGGTTTTCATTTGTAAAGACTGCTGAAGCTGCTACATTATCAACTATAACCCCTACTCAATCTGGACAAGTAGAAAAACCTGGGCTACTTAATACTACATACATCATTATTATTGTTACTATCTTTCTATTAACACTAGGTGTAGCATTCATAATAGTTGGAATAAATAGTAAAAAAGAAACTTCGATTTAAAATAATATATGCATTCAAAAAGAACTATCGTAATTATAATAATCATCATTTTTGGAGCTTGTGTTTATTTTTCTTATACGAAAAATGAAAACGAATTATTACTTACTCCTAAAACCCCTATTAGTCAGACTGCTTCTGACCCCAAAAATGCTACCTATGTTATAGATGGAACAAATGTAACTCTTGTAAATGGTTTATCTGAGCTTGAAGTTATTCCTGATTCAGCCTCGAGGGTGATAACTCAATATTTCGGTAACGAAGTTAAGCACGATCTTAATGATGATGGTAGAGAGGACGTGGCTTTTCTTTTGACTCAAGAAACTGGTGGTAGCGGTGTATTTTTCTATGTTGTAGCCGCTTTAAATACTCCAACAGGATATGTTGGTTCAAAAGCTTTTTTCTTGGGTGATCGGATTGCCCCCCAGACAACCGTAATGGACGAAGGTAAAACAACCATAGGCACCTACCGGCAAAATGTTATCGTTGTTAATTACGCCGTCCGTCGACCCAATGAACCTTTTACCACCTCGCCCTCAATCGGCAAGAGCGTGTGGCTTAAACTTGATCCTGTCACTATGCAATTCGGCGAAGTAGCGCAAAATTTTGAAGGTGAGGCTGATCCTGCAAAAATGACTCTTAATATGAAAACTTGGGATTGGATAAATACTTTGTATAACAATGACAAAGAAATAAAACCTATACTTCCAAAAAGGTTTACACTAACTTTTAGAAGTGACGGAACTTTCTCTGCTACTACTGACTGTAATAATACTAGCGGTGAATATGTCGTAAATGGAAGTAAAATATCGTTTACAAAAATGATGTCCACAATGATGTATTGTAATGAAGCTTCCCAAGAGAGTGACTTCACAGGGATGCTAGGTGAAATACAAAGCTATCATTTCACATCCAAAGGAGAACTTATTTTCAATTTGAAATTTGATAGTGGAGTTATGATTTTTAAATAAAACTAACATTCGTTCACTTGACATAGACGCTTAAGTCTATTACTATAAGAGGTAGAAGTTCTATTCATTTTTCAAAGAGAGGCATTTGATGAAGAGGAACAGTAAAGAGACTTCGTTCTTTTGGACACTCCTCATCGGTCTGTCCATCTGGCTGTATGTTTTGGTCCTAATTCTGCTCAGAAAGGTGACTGTCAAAGGTTGGATGAACTTACCTCTATGGAAGACAAGAAATATTTTTGTCTTCAATCACCGCTACACTGGAGAGGAGATCTATGTGAACGCGCTCCTTGGACATCAGTTTCTTATCAGACCAAGGAAGTGTGGTCCGCACACTTATGCGGACAAAAAGAATTACTACGACAACCCAAGGTTTCGGCTTATGAGACCCAATCTGATTCCTGTTGACCGCACTGCGGAAAATGGTAATCTAGCAAGTCTCTTAACTGGGATCAACATTCTGAAATCCGGAGGAAACATAAACATTTTTCCGGAAGGACATCGGACGGCAAAAGGATCAGCCTTCCTTACAAGCAAAAATGCTGAGCGAATCAGTATTCCATTTATGGAAGGCTTTGCCTGTCTAGCCATGGAATCAGGTGCAACTCTCAGACCAGTCTGGGTGGATGTGAAATCAACAACAGTTTGTGGATTTCCATTCATACGAAAAGCGAAGTTTGTCGTCGGGAAACCGATAGACATAAGTGCTCTCTCAAGAGAGCAAATCGTAAGAAAAACGGAGCGGACTCTTATCGAGTTAGCCGATCAAGCATGAAGAGCCCGACGGAAACTTTCCGCCGGGCTCACTTTTATTAAACCTTTATATTTGTCGTTAGTAGTTTATTTACTTTGATTGTATAATTTTTCCCAAAGTGGATGTAAACTTGTCGGATGCATTGCACGTTCGAGACTATAGTTTTTGATATACTTTACATATGAGCTATTTTCGCATTACAACTCACCTATCAGAAATATTAGAAGAATCTAACTTACAACCAGTAATTATTTTTAAATATTCATCCGACTGTGGTAGTAGTGCTAGTCTATATAAAAAGTTAGAAGAGGAAAACATATCATATCCTATATATATTGTTGTAGTACAAGAGAAACCCGCTCTAACAAAGAAAATATCTGAAATATTTGAAATCAGGCATGAAACACCTCAAATAGTAATAATACATAAAGGTAAAGTCACTTACACTGCACATCACAACGATATAAATATAGGTAATTTTACTTTTCAATAAAAAATGTTTTTTGTGGTAATATCAACGTTATGAAAAATTCTTTTAGTCATACCATATTAATGACTGTAGGTAAATATAAACTGAAACAAATCAGTTTAATCATCATTATTCTTGCATCTATTGGATATGACGGATTGGAATATTGGTCGATACGAACTGAGAACATTAACCTCACAAAAAAAATTGAGATTCTTGAAGAAGCGCTATCAATATCTCAGAAAAACACAACAAAAGTAAAGGATGAGAATACAGTAATCACGGAGTCACTACATACAGAACAAGCAAATAATGCTCTTTTTTCAGACCAGATAAACAATATTGCCGGTACTGTAGGCGTTTTAGACAAACTTAGTAAGACTGACTCTGAATTACTGAAAAAATACTCTAAGGTTTTCTTTTTGAACGAAAATTATGTTCCTAAAAAACTGACTACCATAGATCCGAAATATCTATATGAAAAAGACAAATTGACACAAATACACACGGATGTTTGGCCACATCTGCAAGCACTCATGGATAAAGCTCAGGAAGATAGTGTCGCAATACAAGTCATCTCAGCATATAGATCATTCGGAACTCAAGCTATACTCAAATCAAGTTACAAAATAACTTATGGAACAGGCACGGCAAACAAATTTTCAGCAGATCAGGGATACTCTGAACATCAGCTTGGGACAACAGTAGATTTTACAACTCCAAATATTGGAGCAAATTTTGTAGGTTTTGATAAAACTGAAGCATATAAATGGCTCTTAGCTCACGCCCATGAGTATGGTTTCATAATGTCTTATCCAAAGGAAAATACTTACTACACATTTGAACCGTGGCACTTCCGTTATGTTGGTATAACTCTAGCAACAAAACTTCACAATGAAAACCTCTACTTCTACGCTATGGACCAACGTGATATTGATAAATATCTAGTGAGTCTTTTTGATTAACAAAAATACCTGCTTCTGGCATACATTTTTGTTATAAAACTTTTCACTGATTACATTTGCTGTCCATCTTTTGCGCAATGTTTACAATTCTTTTTATGCGTAACTATTTCGTAGACTGCTGACAAACCGACTAATACATAAACTATCATAGATATCTGTGAACCAAACATTTCTATTGGATCATACCCAAAAGCGTGTAGCCCCCACTCCAGTCCCCCAACGACTAGAAGTATAAACGTCACCATATGCAATGATTTCATATATTAATATATTAAATTATTAAGTTGATGTTACATCGGTAATTATAACAACACTTAGGTAAATAGATACTGATTAGCTGTGTATTACTATAGAAACGGCTTAGATCGGTGAACATTATTCCTTATTCAAAAAACTTTTGGTCAATTTATTTGATAGAAGATAAAATACCATAATAAGTGCAATACTTATGGTCACAAATGATATAGAATGGAAATATCCATTTATTTTTAAATATGAATTTCCTACATAGTAACCGACTATAAATAGGAAAAGTGTCTTTGGAATAGTGCCTAAAATACTAACCGAAATAAACTCATAAAAGTTTACGTGTGCAATACCTGCCGCTATTTGAACTGCAGTCCCTAAGCTATAAGTTAATTTACCAATAATTAAAGTCTTTAGTTTATGTTTTTTGAAATGTTCCTCTATAAAACTTTCATTTTTCTCGTCATAACCAAAAAAATGTCCGTATTTTTTTACCCATGGCGCACGACGCCAATATGTTCCAATGAGATAATGTAGTGTGTCCCCTATAACTTCGGCAACAACTAAAATTAAGTAAGACAAAAACCCATTAAGGAAACCTAGAAAAGTAAGGAAACCCGTAATAATTATTATGATCGGACCTTCAATAATCGCAATTGGGAAAATGACTAGATATTTATAGTGTTCCAGAATAGACAGAATGTGAGATGGAGTCAAAAACATTGTTATTAATACTATATTGACAGAAATCTTTTTGACTGTAAAGTAATGAGAGATTTTATTTGACCTTGGAGGAGACAATTATGTTTGAAGGATGGGAAGAACTAACAGACCGAGAACGCCTGGTCTACCTAGTAGTGAAGTACAGTACAAGGGAAAGTATGGGCCCACGGACATTGTACAAAAACGCACTGGAACTTTCTGGACTTCGAGACCCTGATTTCAGTGAAATCATGCGAAAACTAGAAGCAAAGGGCCTTATGGTAGTAGAACCTCTTGTCAGCGAAGGAAATGCGAAGTGGCTATCAGTCATTAATCCAACTCCGTAAAGACACGACAGCCGTTTGGTTAATCCATACGGCTGTCTTCATTATCTTTTGATTTGACGTGAACCTCAAAATTTGCTTTAATTAAAGCCTAATCGCCGGCTCCGGCCGGTTTTTGAATGAAAAATATGGAGATCAGGAATATAGCTATAATAGCCCACGTCGACCACGGCAAAACAACTCTTACTGATGCCCTAATGCGCCAGACAGGCATGGTTACTGAGGAAGGTATAACTATGGACTCTAACGCCCTAGAACAAGAGCGTGGTATTACCATATACGCAAAAAACACTTCAGTTTACTATCCGGCGAAAGATTCTGGCCGAGAAGTAACAAAAATCAACATTGTGGACACACCTGGACACTCTGACTTTGGTTCCGAGGTAGAACGCGTACTTCGTTCCATCGACACAGTACTTTTACTTGTCGATGCACAAGAAGGACCGATGCCTCAGACACGATTCGTATTAAAAAAATCTCTTGAACTCGGACTCAAACCAATTGTTATTATAAATAAAATAGACAAGCCCGCTGCTCGGCCGGATGAAGTCCATGAAATGGTCTTGGAACTTTTTCTAGAACTTGGTGCAAATGATGAACAAATCGATTTCACAACTGTTTACGCTATTGGACGAGATGGTGTTGCAAAGATGAAACTGACAGATGAAAATAAAGACCTAACTCCCCTTCTTGAAACAATTTTGAAAGAAGTTCCACCAGCAACTGGTGACAAAACTCTTCCTGTAAGACTTCAATCATTCAACCTTGCATACGACAACTTCCTTGGAAGACTAGCTGTTTGCCGAGTTTACGAGGGTATTATAAAAATCGGTGATGTAGTTTTTGTAAAACAACATCACGATGAAAACGCACCGAAAACAGTTCCAGGGAAAATTACAAAAATTTTTACATTCGAAGGAACAAAGCGAATAGAAACTTCCGAGGTTGTTGCGGGAGATATAGCTATGATTGCTGGTCTGCCTACTGTTTATATCGGTGACACTATTTGCAAAGACGAAAAGGCTGAACCCTTACCATCTATCAATATCGATGAACCAACAATCTCTCTAAACTTCTTGGTCAACGACTCACCTTTTGCTGGACGTGAGGGTAAGTTTGTCACAGGACGACAAATCCGTGAACGACTAGAAAAAGAGCTGGAGATAAATGTCGGATTAAAGATAGATTGGAACGAAAGTGGAGATTTTACTGTATATGGCCGTGGTGAACTTCACATAGCAATCCTATGTGAAAACATGCGACGCGAAGGTTACGAGCTACAAGTCTCACAACCACAGGTTATTATAAAAGAAGTAAACGGAGTAAAAATGGAACCGTTTGAAGAAGTGACCGTGGATGTATCTAGTGACGTCGCTAGCTCAATCATTTCAAGACTTACAGAACGTCGAGGAATTTTAATGAATATGAAAGAAAACAACGGCCAACAAAGAATTATTTTTGAAATTCCGACTCGAGGGCTTCTTGGATATCGCGGACAGTTTGTTGTAGACACAAAAGGTCAAGGAATTCTCTCTTCACGATTTATCGAGTTCCGTGAATACGTTGGCGATATAAAAAAGACAAGCTACGGTTCAATGGTTTCTATGACAGCCGGAAAAGTTCTAGCTTTTGCACTCGATAACTTACAACAAAGAGGAACTCTCTACGTTGACCCAGGAGTCGAGGTTTATGAAGGAATGGTTATCGGAAACACATCAAAGGGTGAAGACTTATTCGTAAACCCAACAAAAGGCAAACAACTAACAAACATGAGAGCGAGTGGTTCAGACGATAAAGTCTATCTCGCCGCAACAATGAAACTCGACATCGAAAAAGCCATGGAAATAATGTCTGGTGATGAATATATTGAAATAACTCCAAAATCCGTTCGACTCCGAAAGAAAATTTTAAAGAAATAAGAAGTTGAGAAAAGCTCTAGTTACACATACGCATGTGCGACTAGAGCTTCTTCAAAAGAGCTACCTCCGAACCGAGTGTCGCCGCCTGTGACAACAGTATCTTTCTTGAGTCTTTTTGTTTTTGTAAGCAACAAGAACTCTGAACAACTTATAAATCTCTTCTCCTCTTTTCCTAGTAACAACCCTCAAGGTACAAAGGGTATTGATCACTTTGACCACATCTACGACTTTAGCCTCGTGAACTTTACCGTGTTCCATAACACAAACAACGAAAAGTTGGACCCCAGCTACATTGGCCACGTGTCTTCTGGCAAAGTGACCACGCAGACTTCTGACTTTCCTACTAAACTCGACAGCTTTTGATTTCCTGTTTGTACTCAAATTACCTCCACAATATGGGGTAAATTCAACTTACACTTCTCTATACAATCTAATACTGTCTCCAAAAATTTGCAAATACCATACTATATAGAAAAACCCTGGCCGTGTGGGAATCACGACCAGGGTCTCAAAACCTTACACTATGAGTCAAATTTCTTGGGCTTGATTTGTTCGACGAGCTGAATAACACGCTCCAATTCTTTGGGATGAATGTCATCCTTCACGGCACTGATCAGACGATCGAGAACCTCACGATCGTACAAGTGAGCACCACCGAGAGTGATGGTCTTGATCAGAGCTTTGTCAGCACCAATCCGACGAGCCAGCTCAGACTTTCCTTTGCCGACCTTCTTCGCCACCTCCACGGCAACTCCGTGAATGATCCGACCAAAGATCTCCGAAGCTTCCGTTTTTGATACTTGCGAAATGCTCATCCTAGCCCCCCTACATACTAGTCCTCAACAATATGTTGAGTCCTTCCATGTATAATATAAACATTATCATTCAAAATTTGCAACACAAAAACCTACGAAAATGGGCCCTGATCACACATTGTGACCGGGCCCATTTCAAAAAGAACTCAGACGGGCACAATGTTCTGTGCTGTCTTGTACCCAGTGAGAACATCGACAAAGTGTTTTGCCTTCTGCCGTTTCTCGTTAGAAAGATCAAGCTTTTCGACAAGGTCGATTAGCTCTAACCGAGAGCATCGATGTCCCTCGCCGATTGCCACATCATTCATGACCTTCCGAGAGA
>JBAQUS010000004.1:0-83196 GCA_049297675.1 Minisyncoccia bacterium
AGGGGTGGTGTATGATGATTGAGAGTAGTATGAAGATTGAGAATATGATGGAGGGGGTGGAGGTGTAACGTATGACGATTGTGAGTAGTATGATGACTGTGAGTAAGATGGTGGTGGAGGTGGGGTAGTTCCAGATGTCACATTGAAAGACATAGAGTTACTTGTGCCGTTTGCGTTTATAACAGATACATCATATGGACCAGGTAAAGTGGTCACAATTGGTGCACCAAGTAGACATGGAGGGTTAGCAAACTCACATGGGAATGGAAGGGTGCTAGGAACATTGAATTTTATTTGACCTGTGTTAACAAAAGTAGATCTTGGTACATAACCTTGTCCAAAATTGATTCCGTTTCCTGATGACATAAATCCTGATCCATTGACCGTAACTGTTGTTCCTGTTGGACCTGAGGTTGGAACCAGAGACGAGATTGTCGGTTTGGCAGTATCAGAACTAAAGTTTTCTAGATAGTTTTCAACTGACCAGCCATCAGGAGCGTTATCATAGTTTATCTGCCACCATATGTATCCTCCAGCTGATAGAGGTCCAGCAGTAACTGTTCCTAAAGAACCAAGAAACTGGAAACCTAGGAGAGTCCCAGTTAAAGATCCAGTATCTCTGACATTTACATTTGCAGTTGTCTGAATTCGCTGACTGATTCTGAATTTGCCTGTGGTTGGTGGTGGTGTAGTGTAAGATGATTGAGAGTAGTAGGTGGACTGTGAGTAGGATGGAGGTGGAGTTACGTAAGTTGATTGGGAGTAATAACTAGATTGTGAGTAGGATGGAGGTGGTGTAACTGAATTTCCAGCCAAAATTATATTGTCTAAATGTATTGTTATCTGACCACTATAATAATTTTGTATAAAGAAAATATTAAATGGAGCATTATTAGGATTTATTGATGAAATCGGTATTTCAATTTTATTCCAACCTGTAGATATATTTTTGAATAAATCTTGAGAAACTTGAGTAAATCCGTCTAGTAAACGAATCACTATGACAGTCGAGAAAGGAGAATAAACATCAAACTTCAAAGTAGTTAAACCTTGTGGGTCAACTTTTTGATTGTTTCTAAGTTGAAAACCACCCCATGGACTAAAATCAATTTTGATTGAGCGTGTACCTGTATTTGGTCTTAAAATACTTTGAAAATCGATGGTTGCTCCCCATGATATGTTTGTCCAACTTGAATTAAGTGAGTCATCATAAATAACATTACCTGAAGTTGGAGCTGTTCCAGGCGTTGGAGACGGAGTGGGTGTTAGTGGAGTTGTTTCGTCGTCAGGGTCATTATCCAATAGCAAATAGCTTCCCGATGACCAGCCATCTGGAGCTATTGTGTAATCGATTTTATACCAGTTGACGCCCTCACTTAGAACTGGTCCCTCCAAAACCTTGCCCTTTGCCCCTGATTCTTGAAAACCAAGAACTGTACCGTAGAGGGATGAGGCAGATCTTACTCTGACTCTAGAAATAACACTTACATTACTTCCTAGAGAATAATTAGTAGTTTGGGCATTAGTTTCTCCTGTAAAAATGAGAATTGATAATATAAGAAAAAAAGCGCTGGCAAGAAAATATATTGAACGAGAAAAAAGTTTAGCCATTAATTTTTAATTAACATTAATACATAGATTGTATAACTTATGATAGGTTAGAGTCAAAGAAGTTAACCACAGACGAAAGACGAGAAATAGAAAACCGCCAGTTTCAGGCGGTTTTCTCTCTAATATTCTGAATCTATGGATTAGTCATCGTCGTCATTAGAATTCCCTGTGAACCTACTCTGAAGTTTTTGAATTCTCTCTAGTAATTTGTTTTGTTTCTTTATTATTCTCTCCTCTCTTTTTTCTTGCTTCTTTTTCTCTTTTTCAATCTTTTTCTCAATTCTTTCTAAGGCTTTCGTGCTAGTTGCCCTATTTTGGTTAGTCGAACTTGAAATTGAGATGTTGGCAAAATTTAGATTTTGGAGACTTTGGCCGTTTAGAACCAGTACCCATCTGAAATCACTTGAGAGTTGTTTCCAACCAGAGAGTTTTACTTCCTCAATCTGGTAAAAACCATCAGCTAAACTAGGAAATGAGTAGTTTCCGCTTGCATCAGTGGTAGTAGTTTTTATTGGAGACATTCTTCCCCAATTCCACCAGAATGTTCCACCGTAAAGATTTATAGTAAACCCTCCTATGCCGTTTTCTCCACTATCCTTTGAAAGACTTTTATTTAGGTCATTAAAGGAATTTCCAGAAATTGAGCCCTGTCCAGGGATTGGGGTTGGTGGTGGAGGCGGTGGTGGTGTAACTGGTGTAGATGTCGCCAAAATACTTATAGACTGGCACAGACCACTTGCACTGTTGTTATTTAAGTCCCCTGAATAAACAGCTTTGAAGTAAAGTGTCCCCACTGTGTTCATTTGAATTGAGTCAGAATTTGGTACTACTGCATTTGTCACAGTTTTTACACCTGCATTTTGCTCTCCCAAAGAACAGGCATTGTTAGTGTAATACTTATAAGCCACAGTACCTGTTGCATTTGCAGTTCCACTAGTTAAATTTGAACTTTGAAAAACAGATGTACCGACTAGAACACTTGTACTTGAAAGTGCTGAATTAATCCCGACTGTATTTGACTTAGCTGTAACCGAGACACAACTACTATCTGTTTCAGTGTAGACTCCTAATTGCCCATCATAATGAACCCTATACGATAGACCTGTGGCACCAACCGTTGTGGTAGCTGAATCAGCCAATCCACTGGCAAGCAAAACATTTGATTCGACTGTGGATGTGCTAGAACAAGTACTATTCTGGTACAAATTGAAATCTACTGTACCAAGAGGTGTCGCCCCAGTACTCGATGCTACTTCAGCATTCCCCCTAACTACAGTACCAATTAAGGCTTCTGTTGTGGTAGCGTTTGATTGGTTTTTTATAACCACCGAAACCGTCGGGGCAACCTGTGCTGAAACGGTGGTTGCTAGAAATAGTGCAAAAACTACCCCGTAAAATTCCAGTGTTCTAATATCATTTCTCAAGACTATTTTTTTCATGTTTTTGAATTAAATTAATACTTCGCCGACACCATAACAGACGATATTATTATATGTAAGTTACAACTTAAAAAAACCAAGACATATTGCAAAAAGATGTCAAACTTCCGTATTGTTTCAACACCTTTCTATTATAACTGTTAAGTGTTGCAAAGGTATTGAAACATTACCAAATCTTGACGTATTGACAAAAGATGACCAATGCCAAGGGTGCCCCTTGACACCAAACTTGGAAGCTTAGCTTCCAAGTAGTTTAAATTAGCTTTTCAAAATTTCGTTGAACTATTTATTTTGGAAGACTCCGCAGGCACTTTAGAGAATGACAAAGGTAATCCTTTGATCAGTCTCTTAGAGTGCCGAGGCTAAGCAAAATCTCACCAGAGATTTATGCGGTCTGGAAAAATAAATAGTGAGTAAGAAATTTTTGAAAATCATTTAAGTTTTACTCTCCTTGTTCGCGCCAGAGAGCATGATAAAGTCCATCCACTTTGACCAGTTTGTCATGTCTCCCCTCTTCTACAAGCCCACCCTTTTCTAGAACAAAAATTTTGTCGGCATGGAGAATAGTTGAGAGTCTGTGAGCAATCATAACTGTTATTAAGTTCGGCTTAACTTTTATTATATCTTTTATTGTCTCTGTGATTTCTTTTTCAGTCATAGAATCCAAACTCGACGTGGCTTCGTCAAAAACAATAAGATCTGGGTTTCTTAAAAGTGCCCGAGCAATAGCCAGTCTTTGCCTCTCACCGCCAGAGATTTTTATACCACCCTCACCGATTTTTGTCTCTAAGCCTCCGCCGTTTCTCTCTATTATTTTTATTGCAGATGAATGCTTAAGAGCAGTAAGGCATTCCTCGTCCGTGGCATCTGGTCTAACAAAGAGAAGATTCTCTCGAATAGTTCCAGCAAAAAGCTGTGTCTCTTGAGAAACGTACCCAACTCGCCTTTTCAATAAATCATAATCAATATCTTTGGAATCAACATTATTTAGCAAAATCCTTCCACTCGTTGGTTTATAGAGTCCAAGCATAAGTTTTATCATGGTAGTTTTCCCAGCTCCAGATGGTCCGACAAAAGCTACAGTCTCCCCTTTTTTTATTTCTAGGCTAATTTTCTCTACTGAAGCTACCCCAGTTTCTTTGTATGTAAACGAAACATCATTAAAAACAATCGACTCCAGATTGCCAACAACTGCAGGATTCTCTGGCTTCTCTTCTGGAGTCATATCCAAAATGTTTTGAAGCTTTTCCATACTTGCAGAAGTTTCTTGATAAATGTTTGCTATCATACCAAGCTGACCCAAGGGCTCAATAAGAAAAAACTGGTAAATATATAGTGTGAAGAATTCACCGAAAGTAATAAATTCTCTCCAGATGAGATACATCATAAGAAGAAGCAGACCCGATCGAACTGAGTTTATAAAAGTGCCTTGAATGAAACTTAAATAGCGGATTAGTTTAATTTTTTTGAGCTCAAGGTCAAGAATTTTTTGATTTACTGTATTTAGTCTTTCAGTTTCCTGATCCTCAAGTCCAAGACTTTTAACAAGCTCAACATTTCTCAGCGTTTCTGTAGTTGCTCCTGCTAGACTAGCAGTTTCAGTAACAATTTGCTTCTGAGCTAGTTTTATCTTCTTAGACAAATAAAACTGGGTTAGTCCAACTAGAGGAATTATGGATAGATAAACAAGACCAATAAGCCAGTGAACATAGAAACCATATGCCACTACAAAAACCATGGTGACTAAGGTCAAAAATATTATTCCGACGAAACTGTTAATTAGTCCTTGCGCATCTGTCCTGGCTTTCTGAAGTTTTTGTAAAAGTTCCCCTGAGCGTTGATCTTCAAAAGCAGAATATGGTAGAGAAAAAGAGTGCGTAATACTGTGAGAATATAAATTTGCTCCAACTCTTTGAGTTATAGTACTAACGTAGTAGTCCTGAAAGTTTTTGGCAATGCGGGAAATGAGAGCCACAAGCATTGATAAAAGTAAAAGAAGGATTACGCCTTTGAAAAATTCTACTCTTGTAAACTCACTTGCCTTGGAAGCATACTTATCAACAATTAATCTAAAGACTTGTACATCAAGAAGAGAAAATACTTGATTTATGGTAGCAAGAAAAAGAGCTAATACTAGTGTCCTTTTTTGTTTCTTAACATATTCAAAAAGTAATTTCATGTTTCTTACTCACCATCACCTGGTAAAACACCGAAAACAAACTGATATTCCTTCTGACTAATTTCACTTTGAGTCTTTTCTGGATAAACTGAATCCAAAGAAACCCTGCCTCCAACAAATGTAATGGGGTTGTTTAATTCCAACTCAGTTTCCTGAATCCCTCCTTCTCTTTCAAGTCTAACTAAAACTCTAACCGTACCTGCCCAGATACACTCAACATCTTTTGGACATCGACTGTCTGAGAGAACCTTAAGTGGTGTAATTTTGACCTTATTTAACACAATCTCCTGACCAACAGTTACCCTATTTTGGAGTAAATCTATCTTTGGACACTCACTGAATTCGCACTTGTCGCCACTTCTACCAACATAAGTAACTCCATCAGGACAAAGCTTAGCCTCCATAGTACAGAAAACTTCTCCAGGTGAGTTAGGAACTGAAGAATTATTGACATTCCAATAATTCAGAGTAGAAACCACACCAAAAGAAACTAATACTATAAGAAAAGATACCGCTATCCATAATTTTTTTTCGCTCATATATATGCTAGATCAAAACTGTTTGACCATTTTCTAGTATACGGAAATCAACTATTTTAGGCAAAGAATTCTTCACTAGAAATCTTATCCTGTCTGGTCCATCATCTTGACCATCATCAGAGAGCTTGAAAGTACCATGATGAATTCCAATTGTAGTTTCAATATTCAGTTTCTTATGTAAATCAAAAGCATCATCGGGAGAAATGTGAACTGGTCTCATTAACCATTCTGGTTTCCAAACTGCAACCGGAATGAAGCCTAAGAGAAACTTTTCGTATTTTTCTTTTATTTTATCACTAAATTTACCACTAGCTGTATCGCCTGAGAAATAAATATTTCCTCTTTTAGTTTCTAAAACGAACCCGCACCACAACGTTTTATTTCTATCAGAGAAGGCTCTGGATGAAAAATGCTCTGCCGGTACGCATGTAAGTTTAACTTCCTCAGTTAAACTTTTTTTATCCCACCAGTCCATATCCTCTGCCCCAATAATACCCTTTTTTGCTAAGTAGAGAGAGTTACCAAGTGGTACGAAAATCTTTGGTCTATATTTTTTATATATTTTCCTTAATGTATTTATATCCATATGATCATAGTGGTTGTGGGATATCAGTATATAGTCAATCCGTGGAAGATTCTCTAAAGTGACCCCGGGTTCCATGTACCTTTTTGGTCCCAAAAAACTAAAGGGACTAACTCTTCTAGACCAGACTGGGTCAGTCAAAATATTAAGGCCATATGCCTGAAGGAGAACTGTGGAGTGGTTCACAAAAGTAACAGATATTTTTTCACTCTCAACCCTTTTCTCTGGCATAGAGATATGATTATTCTTCCTACACTGCCACTTGCTTTTTGGTCTCAGTAAAAGCCAGAATAGTGCTCGTAGAAATTTTACCTTTGGATAGTCATCAATTATCCTATGTAACATATTCATGCCGTGAAATGCCCTACCGTCAAAGTGATCAGTAATCCTGCCTCTGTAAGATGGAGAGGCAATAAAAAAGTCAAAAAATAACACAATTAGAAATGTCAAAACTCCGAAAGTAGAAATAAATAGAACTATAGATTCCATAACTAAATTTTAACATTTTATCCAAACAAAAAACACCAATAGGTGTCTTTTGTTTTTAAGTGAAATATAGAAATTTTAACTCAAGTGTTTTGAGACAAGCTTGGTCATTTCAAACATGCTTACAGTTCCTTTTCCACCAAAAACTTTCTTTAGATTTACGTCAGCATTTATGTTTCTTCTGTTCTTAGCATCCTGAAGATTATTTTTCTTTATATACACCCAAAGTTTTTTAACTACCTCAGACCTTGGCATAGGACCCTTTCCAACAACCATAGCTAAGTCGCTACTTATAGTCATTGGTTTCATAAATGCTGAATTTGATTTTGCCATATTTTTAGAATATTTTTCCCTTAATTATTAATGCAATCATTATACACCCCTCTCTTTCCCCTGGGTAGTGCTCTTATCTCCATCCCACGATTTGATTTTATTGTCGAATTATTGGTTAATTGACTGACTGAAACTTTATATTTGTTGGAACAGAAAACTTAGAGGACTCTGGTGTCCAACTCTGACAATCATACTCACCAATTTGATTAGCATCAAAGGAATAGTTACTAGGAGTTTGCTTGGTACTGTTACTGCCTTCTGTTATCTTAGATTTGAATCCTGATCCTGGCATCATAGAATTCCATGTATAGGAATAACCATCTTTAACTACCATAGTCATCTGCATAGTTGTACCTTGAATCGAAGTTTCGTAATCACCCCTAACCATGCCACCGCTTATATATATAATACCATGTGAATCTGTTCCGGAAAAATCCTGATGTACATCACACTTGTATGATCCATTACCCTTCATATAATCGGAAAAAGCCATTTTCTTTCCCATTTGGGACTCTGTGGTATTACCAGTAGTATTTGTCGATACTTCTAGTGTTTTATTTTCCATAACCTCACCAGATTCCATGACTTTATCGTCTGTTGACTTGTTACCAAAAAATAGGTAGCCAGCGACTACTACTATTAAAACAACTACAATTGATCCTATCGTTTTTGTACTCATGAAAAGTTATTAATTATCTAATAATTAAAGTATTATACAACAACTACATTAAAATATATAATTGGGCAATGACTGAATCAAAGGTACCGAATTTAGTGTGGTATGTCCTGATTATAGTGTTAATCCTAACCGTCCAGATTTTCACTCAAATTTATCAGGGTCACGTATATATGTGTGAATGTGGATTTATTAAGTTTTGGCATGGGGCAATAAATAGTCCGGAAGATTCACAACACCTCTCTGACTGGTATACTTTTTCACACATAATTCATGGATTTGTTTTTTATTGGCTACTGAAAAAATTCACCAAAAATAAATTTTCACTTGGAACATATTTAGTCCTAGCAATTGCAATAGAATCTGGATGGGAAATACTTGAGAACAGCCCACTAATTATAAATCGTTACAGAGAAACCGCCTCACTTATGTATTTTGGAGATAGTATCATAAACTCTATGTTTGATGTTATCTATATGGTTCTAGGTTTCATTTTGGCCTGGAAAATTCCAATTTGGCTTTCTGTAATTCTTGTGATTCTTATGGAGATTTTTGTTCTCTATTTTATTCGAGATAATCTAGCATTGAATATAATTATGTTACTTTATCCATTTGAAGCAATAAAAAACTGGCAACTTGGAATATAAATGTCATGTAAATTACAAAACTCGTCGAAAACACATATTTTATGGCAATCCCCTTGGCCGAAGAGGCCGAGAGCTAAGGAAAATTTTCAGCAGAAAATTATTCCGGCGCCAGAAAATATGTGTTGAGTAAGAGTTTTGTAATTTACAACTATCTAGTATTCAATAGTTATGGGAAAGGAAATAGAAGCGTCAAATTGGCTCTCACCACTCGGATTGTCCTTCTTAAGAACAAGTGTTGCTGGACCAATATAACTTTCAGGTACTTTTACATCAATTTTAAACGGCACAAAATCTTCAGTCATCCACTCCCCCTGGGCTGTAGCAGGTCCCTCAAATATTACCTTTCCATCCTTGTCTAAAATCAAGATAGGAAAAGATGCCTCAAAGAACCAGTTTCCTCTGGCCTTGCCGATAATGCTAAATTCTTTTCCTGTCACTGCCCCAGGAAATGGTAGTTCAACCGAGATTGAATCTGGTGTAGCATTGTTATATGTTATTTTCTCAGGTATTTCCTCGGCAAAAGTTCTGCCATCCTTAGTCTTGCATTGTCTCGGATAGCTTTCCATAATTAGATTTCCGGCCAAAAGACAGTCCTCAAAATTCAAAATTTGTTCTGGTATTTTTCTGGCTTGTATATTTTTTAAATAGTAAAAACCGCCAGTCAGTAAAACCATAACAATTACCATAGAAATATATAGAATTTTCATTTTTTAGGACAAAAACCGTGACCTTCAATTACCAGTCTATTTTAGGTGAGTTAGAAACTCAGAGAGGGTTGGACTTCCACTCCATTTTGCGATTTGGCTTCCATCTTTATCTACTTGAACAAATGTATGTTGATAAGTGACGCCGTATTTTTTCTTTAGTTCGGTAGATTTGTCATAGTCAACTTTGAGAATTGATACCCCTTTTGGAATATCTTTAAGATGAGAATTTATATCATTATCTACAGCCTTGCATGTCGGGCACCACGACGCCTTAAAAAACAAGACTACTTTACCATCTGTTGCTCTTCCCAGCTTCTCTGGTGAATAATCTTCATAATATCCCACAAGAGAATCCTTAGTGGAGTCCATCATACTGCCGTCTTCCATAACTATGCCTGTGGGAGAGGTAACCATTTGACTATCTTGTGGAATACTGTTAACTACTGGCGCATCAGCCTTCTTGCTAAAGGCCCAATATCCCAAACTGAGAATAACTAGGACAAAAACAATTATTGATGCTTTTTTCATTTCTTTTTTTTATTTTTTACTTTTAATTTTTGACTACCTTAACGTAATATCCCTGATTTCCATATAACGTATACTTTCCATCGGAAAGCATTCTTGCATAAACTTCAACATTTTTGCCAATATGTTTTTCTAAATCACCAAAACTTTCCACTCCTAAAACCTGACCTACTACATCTCTACTCCAACCGATTAGAACAGTCACATGCTTACCACCAACCTCAACAAAACATTCGCCATCAGCGAAGCACCCTGTGTCAACCTTCTCCAATTTTGCAATAAAGATTTGACCACCGACACTCATATTTTCTGCAGCCTTTAAACTATTTTCACCTACCAAAAACAGAGATGAGGATATTAAAAATAAGCCAACTATCATAAACGAATAAGTATTTTTCATATTA
This sequence comes from Minisyncoccia bacterium, assembly GCA_049297675.1. Classification (GTDB taxonomy): domain Bacteria; phylum Patescibacteriota; class Minisyncoccia; order Phycocordibacterales; family DATDWN01; genus C7867-006. The sequence continues at coordinate 10,130 of JBAQUS010000004.1, forward strand.
TTTATGGAAAGATTACTTTATAAATTGACCATAATTGTCTACTACTCAATTATACCACAAAAAGTAAAAGCAAGAAATTACGTCGTTACGGGTAGAAATTCACAAGATTGACAGAAATGCTAGCATCTTTCGAATTTACAAGTTCTTTGAATTTTTCTGTATCACTTAGCCCATTTGGTCCTCTATAATGATAGGGGATAACTACTTTTGGCTTTATAGAAAGTGTAGCCTCTACAGCTTCTTCAATACTCATGGTGTATGGCAAATTCATGCAGAGAAAAGCTATGTCAATATTTTTCAGATTCTTCATCTCTGGAATATTGCTTGTGTCTCCCGATACATAAACTCTTTTTCCATTCGCCACAACTAAGTAACCATTTCCCCTGCCTTTTGTATGAAATGCATCCTTTTTTTCAGGGATATTATACATTGGTACAGCTTCGATAGAGAATCCCATTTGTTCTGTTTTCTCTCCGTTTGAAAGCGAAACAACTTTTCCGATTAACCCTTTTGGCAATTTTGCTACAACTTCTTTTGGAGCAACAATGACTGTTGTATCTTTTGAAACTAAAAGCAATGTTTCCGGATCAAGATGGTCTCCGTGAATGTCAGTAATTAAAATGATGTCTGGTAAAGTACTGCTTCCAAAAGCCTTCCCTCCACCTACTGGATCAGTATAAATAACCTTCCCTGCCCATTCCAAAACCATAGTAGCATGGGAAATCGGTGTGATTTTTATTTCATTTTGCATTGTTTGTGTTTGTGTTACCTCACCTTGCTTTTCATTATATATGTATTTATTGAAAGCAAAAAAACCTATGAGTAGTATGGCTAAAATTACTATTTTTTTAATCATTTTTTTTATTTTTTAAAATATTAAAGAAAGCATTAACTAATGAAAGTACAATGGCAAACCAAAAAGCCGGCCAAAAACCAGAGACAAAAAATCCTGGTACAACTTTTGAAGCAAGAATAATAAACAAGGCATTTATAACAAGTGAGAATAGCCCTAGGGTTAGGACAGTAATCGGCAGAGCAATTAGTTTAACAACTGGCTTTATAAAAACATTTATGACTCCCAAGACGATGGCCAAAACTATCGATCCTATAGGTGTAACTACAATTCCAGGCACTAAATAAGCCGAGACTATTATAGCCAGCACCGAAACCAAAAGATGTATGAACAAATTCATATCAAAATTATATCAAATCTAGCTTTTTATTTGTATGACAGTGGAAAAACCACAAACGCATGGGGCTTTATGACAGACATGACAATTATTCTCAAATGTAATTGATAATTCCTTTGCAATATCAATTTTCGCGGAGTTCGCTACACCAAAAATACAAGAAACAAAATCTGACATTTCAAGTTTAACTTCGTCAAATTGTTTTTGTAAGTGTTGACCCAAATAATTATGTATAGCCTCACTTACTTCACCCATTTCTTCTGCAAGGTGAACTCCTGCATCGGGAAGTGTGCGTCCGCTCGAAGGATAAATCTCATTAAACATTTTCTGAAAAGCTGACATACTGTGAGGTCTTAATGTATTATCAACTTTTACTCTAACTCTTTTAGTAGCCTTTACTGTTTTACATACACAGGGTTTTTTCCCACAGTAGGAACATAGCATTGGAAACCGTTTCCAAACTTCATCCTCAATATTTATATGAAGACGATTTGATATAGCCATCAGCCATGACAGAGAAATCAGAAGATTGTACTTAATTTTTTCTATGTTTCCCTTTCTTATCCCCTTAATTGATCTCATTGTAAATCTTTGCTGTTGTACCAAGAGATCCCATATTGAGTAAAGTCTATCGTCTGGAAGTGAATATACATCAGAAATGAAACCCTGAAAATCACTAATTGTTCCTGTCTTATTAAAATTAAACATAGTTAAATTTAGTTTTACTTTATATTGTAGGATATACCGGTTATGTTTAACAAGCAAGTTTACGGGTGAACAAAAATCTTGCTTATATTTTTAGATTTTGGAGTTTTTCGATTCTGGCTTCAAGCGGTGGATGGGTGGAAAATAGACTGGTCAGAAGAGAAGGTTTGAAGGGATTGGAAATAAAAAGGTGAGCGGTAGCTTCATGTTTTGGACTAGCCAAAAGTGGATGACTCTTACTTACAAGATGGATTTTCTTAAGTGCCTCGATAAGGGACTGTGGCTCTCTTGTAATTTTTGACGAAAACTCATCTGCCGCATATTCCCTCGATCGCGAAATAGCCAAGTGAAGTAAACTGGCAATGATCGGTGTCAAAATAAGAAACAAAATATTTCCTCCTCCATCCCTATCATCTCTAGATGATCCAAAATAGAAAAACATCTGTGAAAGATATGATATTACACCTGCAAGCATCCCAGCAACAGTGGACGTCAAAATATCATTGTGTTTTATGTGTCCTAGCTCATGGGCAACAACACCCCTGAGCTCTGGTTCGGGAAGAAGACTGATTATTGAGTTACTTAGGGCCACTGCACTATGATTTTTATTTCTACCAGTTGCAAAAGCGTTTGGAGTAGGAAGATCTATTATGTAGAGCTTTGGCATTGGTATCCCCGCCTTGTTTGCTAAATCAGAGACCATCTTATATATTTTTGGATTGTCCTCATGTTTTATCTCCTTTGCTTTGTACATCGACAATACTATCTTATCTGAAAACCAATACGAACCTACATTCATAGCCATTGAAATCATTAGCCCCAGAAACATCCCCTGCTGTCCGCCGATTTTATAGCCAAAAAACAAAACTAGTCCGGTCAAGGCTCCCAAAAGAATTGTTGTTTTTAGATTGTTACCCATTTGACTTATTACCATCTTGCCAGATGTGTTTGGCAAATTTCCAGAAGTATTTTCCAGCAACAAGGAGTATACCTAGGTAGATAAGATATGGTATGAGGGTAAGAAGGAAAACCACCACGTTTATTGTCGAGTCCTGAATTATTCTGTTTACTGTGTAGAAGAAGTCTCTAATTGAGTTTTTCCAAGAATCCTTTATGTTCTTCCAATCAATATACTTATTTTCATAAATATTTATATGAAAATAAGTATATTCAACCCTGTCAACCTGTTCAGCTTTTGCTCGAGTAAGTCTCTCCAGCTGACTACTTGCATTTATCCCCTCGTCTGTAAGTCTTTGAATGATCTGGATTTTTCCCTCGATTATTTTTGCTAAACTAAAGGCATCTTGGGTTTTAGTAGCTAACTGAGTTATCTCATCGTATGCCCTAAGAGCACTTGTCATAGTCCTATCTATTGAATCTATTTTTTTCTTCAAAATCTCAATCTCACTTGTAAAATCCTCAACTTGCTTTTTTATTGTATATGTATTTTCTGAGAAATCTCTAGGGTTAAGACTTTTTATTACCTCGACAACCTCTGGGACATTTTTGTGCAATACTTTGAACGTGTAGTTACAGCTCGTCTCAGACTCTGTGTTGTTTTCAAAGACAACATAGGCTAGTGATTTGAGCTTCAAAATCTCCTGACAATCTCTCGACTTGTTTCTGGTTTCAATATTTGCGTTATAATCCGTCACTTCAAAATCTTCTGCTCCGTCACCTACCCCACCTCCACCACCGCCAACTGGTGGATATATCATGTTTCGAGTTGAAAGAGTAGGAGCGGATTTTTCATACATTTCATCTGCATACGAATCATAGACAGGCATCTCAGCCATTCCACCATATCCAGGTGCTATTGAACTAACACTAGGATAACTTCCAGTAGTCAAAGTCGAAGGAAAACTAGAGTTAAAAAGATTATACGAGAAAACAATAACAAAAAGGCTTACGAACAGAACACCAAGAGCCTTAAGTACGTTTATGGGTGTGAAAGTGAAGTTTTTAATGAAATCCATAGGTAATTATATTATAATTATAATATCACTATCTCCATTCTTTGACGATCTGGTGTTTTATAGAACCTATAACACCAACTGAAAGTAACATCATAATCACCTGGAAGATAAAACCGAAGAACGGAACTAATCCCAAAACCTTAAAGACGACGACACCAATAAATATTGTTTTCAAACTGATTTCCGTTTCATCTTTTTTAAAGTAACCATAAACCAAACTTCCGACAATTATAGGTGAGATTACCCATCCAAACAAAAGTAGAGAAACGAATGCTATTATCCCCATAAGCCCAAGTGGAGCTCCTATAATAGTCATAATCAAAAGAACTGAAAGTAGTGGTAATAGAAGTAGAATAAGTAAACCTCTTCCAATCTCAAGCATTGGACGCTCCATTGCCTTACTTACAACTTCGCTACTGTATCGTTTCAAATTTAGCCCGATTACAGAAGCGGTAACAAATAGTGCCAGGAATTTCCCAATAACCCATAGTGACAGAACTCCCAGGAGTACATCTTTAGGAATCTGCCTTTTAGTTTGAGGCTTAAATTCAATCTCTCCTAAAACTACTGCTCCATCCTCTTTTATTAGTTCACTATTGGCCTTGTATGACAACTTGCCTTTAATAATTGCTGATTTACCTAGAGTTACAGACTCAGCCATAATACTAATCTCGCCTTCAATCGGTGAATTAATATAAACTTCTCCTCCAGCAATTTTTACTTTCCCGGAAACCGGCGCGTCAATTCTGATGCTCCCCGCACCCACAGTGACATCCCCTCCTACACCACTTCCTCCTATGGTAACCTGGCCACCGGCTATTACAACATCCCCAGAAACTTTTCCTTGTATAACAATATTGCCACCAGCTATGCGTAAGTCATCTAATACATTTGAGACCACAGTCACACTACCTCCGCCAGCCAAAAGATCTGCTCCGACCGTACCACTGACCAAAACATTTCCACCACCAACTATGAGATCTCCCGTTACTTCTCCCATGCTTGTAACACTTCCCCCACCCAAATAAGCATCTCCAGTAATTTTCTCCCCCGATCCGATAGTGGGCTGTTCTCCACCTCGAAACTCAGCACTAAAGGCAAGTAAAGGGATGAAAACAAACAAAATCGACAAGAAATAAAGATATGATTTTTTCATGTTCTAATAGTTAATTTTAATGTTTATATTATACACCCACATCTTTTTCATTCAAGACAAACCTAATCCCATGAATACCTGCAACAAATATGTAAAAATTCATTCCAAAATTCTCAAGAATTTTGGAATTCAGTTAAAAATTTGACAAATCTTTCTCCGTAAGGAGTTAGAGAGTGAACAACATTATGACCTTTATAATTTTTATTTATTAGTCCTGCGCCTGAAAGCCTACGTAAATGTTCGGATATAGTTTTAAAATTGCCTTTTAGGCTTGACGCAATATTTTCAACACTTGCTCCCTTTTCTTTTGATACTAGAAGTAAAATGGCTATTCTCCAATGATTTGCGATTCCTTTTAAGTGCCTTTCCATTTGTTTGGCTGTTTTTGGAACACGATAAAAAGATGCTCCTCCATTAGATGATTTTTTTGATTTACTTTTTTTGAAGGCTAATCCCGCTCCCATAGATTGACAGCATCCTAGCACAATTCCATATATTGTAAACTTATTCTTAAATTCTCAAGAATTTAAGAATAAGTTATATTTGGATATTTATAATGAATAATTCTGACTACAAAAATTTCGATACTGACGTTTACTCACTTAAACTCGAAAACAATTTTTTTAAAATTTATTATTTTGCCTTTTTCGACTTCTATTTTCTCTTTCTTGTACAATGCCATCCTCTCTTTTCTGTGTTTATTGTCCGTCCAGAACTTGCCGTCAGTATAAACTATCCTATGCCATGGGATTTTATGATTGCCCTCCTGCCAAGCCTTGTACAAAATGCCTGTGATACTTCTCGAAGCCATGCTTCCCCCACCCCCTGCCTTAGCAATTTTACCGTAAGTCGTCACTCTGCCTTTTGGAATAGACATTGCCAGTTTTACAACTCTTTCTGAAAAAGTTTGCATGATATTTAAAAAAATCTTATTTAACTATCATTTCTAAAAATTTAGAAAGTGAGATGAATGCTGCAGCGGCTTTTTTGTGACCATTTCCTCCCAAAATCTGAGCCAAGGTCAAGGCGTTTGGCTCATGACCATCTCTTCCTCGAAAACTTATTTTGACAGTGTTACCACTTATTCCAAATATACCTACGGTTTTGTTTTGTTGGCTAGAGAGAATATTTCCTCCAACCGATCTCAAACCAGAGTCAATGTTGTAAACTGGGACTTCAAAATCACCTATTTTTATAGTAATTGGCAGTTTCTCGAGCTCTTTAGTCAGCCTCTTGTCTTCGTATATGGATATCATTCTACCCTTATCCTTTTTTTCATCTAAATCAGAATTTATCAAACCAGCTACAGCTTTTGAATCATTTTGAAATATTGATAAATAATTCCCCATATCTTTTGTATCATCTCTGTATTTCAACTTAAACAAGTCAGCATCTTCAACCAGTTTTATTAGTTCTGGAACTTCATCATCAGGGAAAAAATATGACCATGATAATGATGCCCCCGACTTATCATTATCAAAAATGAAAGTGAAATTTTTGTTTTCAATCGCCAACTTTTCGTATTCTTCCTTTGCACCTATATGATGATCTATTGATGTAACCTTAAAACCTAGACTCAAAATTTCCTTAACGCCCAAAACATTATCAACTGTATAGACATCTGTGCCTTCATCAATCAAAGACAAAATATTCTCCAACTCTTCCCTCGTGTGTGAGTGAGATAGTGGAAAAACTTTTGCCTCAGGAAATTTCCTCAAAACCACCGCTCCGGCAGTTGTCCCGTCATTGCAATCCTTATGATATATGGCTATTACTTTTTTCATGATTTTTTCCTCCATCTTGGAGCAAAACCTGTAGAACTACCAAACCTGGAATATTTCTCTTGAGCCGGTCAGGTACATCTCAGTATAACCCTTCATTTTCTCCATAGCCTTTTTCATTTCTTTTGTCGGATTTTTGTATTTTTCCCAACTTTTTTCATAAGCTGTCAGATCTTTATATTTTGAAACCATAATCACTCTGTTATATTGACCAGTCATGTCGGTCATTATGTTGACCAGATTCTTGTCACTAGCCATCACCCCTTTAAATAACTTAGCCATTTTCGAAGCATTACCAGGCTTACAAACAAATACATCATGTACGATAATCATAATTATTTTGGTTAATGATAATTATTTATTATACACCTTTTAGATAAATACAAAGTGAACTATATAAAAGTTAGTGCCTTACCAAGCTTTCCGGCTCTCCCTGTTCGTCCTATTCTATGTATGTAGTCTTCATGCGTGCCCGGTACATCGAAGTTAATAACGTGGCTTACATTTGGAATGTCCAAGCCTCTTGCCGCCACGTCTGTTGCAACGAGTACTTTAGTTTTGTTTGCTTTAAAATCATTTAGAGCTCTCTGTCTTTGAGTTTGGTTTTTATTTCCATGTATTGCTGTGGAAGAGACTCCTCTTTTTGAGAGCTCATCAGATAGTTTTTGAACACCATGTTTTGTTCTAGCAAAAACCAAAACCTTCTCGAATTCATCTTTTGAGAGTAATCCGTGTAACACATCAACTTTTGGCAAATCGTTAACCCGTACAACATCTTGATGAACATTTTTTGCAGTATCACCTGTTTTAACAGAAATTCTAACAGGATTATTCAAAAATTCAGAAATAAGTTTTTCGATCTCATTTGAGAGCGTTGCTGAAAAGAAAAGGGTTTGTCTTTCTTTTGGCATTTTAGACATAACAAGTCTCATGTCGTTTATAAAACCCATGTCTAGCATCCTATCTGCTTCATCCAAAACCACAGATCTATAATTTGAAATATTCAGAACTCCTCTTTCCATTAAATCTTTTATTCTTCCGGGTGTACCGATTACAAATTGATTGTGAAATCGTAGCTGTCTTATTTGCCCGCCAATAGGTACTCCTCCAACAGCACAAACCGAATGAATGCCTACATTGCCAACAAATCCTTTAAGTTCATCGTTTATCTGTACTGCCAGTTCACGTGTCGGAGCTATGATAAGAACCTGCTCATTGACACCGTTGTAAACTTTATGAATAAGCGGAATAAGAAAAGCCGCAGTTTTGCCTGTACCTGTATTTGCAATTCCAACAATATCTCTGCCAGCTAAAATCTCTGGAATGGCACCGTCTTGAATAGGTGTAGGTGTTACGTAACCTTTTTTTATAATGTTACCCTTCAAACCTTCCACAATTTTAAAGTCAGCAAAACTATGCTTAGGCACGAATGGTATTTCCTTCGCTACTTCAACTTTAGTATTTATATATCTAGAGACATCAATGCTTTTTTGTGCAAATTTTCCTCTACCTCTACCTCTTCCATTAAATCGTGGACTGGAAAAACTTCCACGTCCAAAATTTCCATTATTTCTGTACATATTATTTAGCGAATACTCGCTATAACCCTGAGCGTTATATTAAAATCTTGCTCCGACTCAAGGGTTTTATGAAGGTCTAGCCTTCGCAATTAGAGAGTTAAAAGTCCCTGAAACCACTGAGATATTAAGTTATCCCACCATTATAGCAAATCCACATATTTTTGTCAAATAAGCCGAAATAAACGCTTTGTTAGTAAATAAAAATGATATAATTCTTAACATACTTTGAACTATGAAACTCGACGAAAACACATGTTTTCTGGCGTATCTCGGAATGCGTGTAGCATGAGAGTTAAGGAAAATTTTCAGCAGAAAATTATTCCGGCACCATAAAATATGTGTTGAGTAAGAGTTTCATGTTCCATAACAAAAAACAATGCAATTTGGTTATACCAACATCTTTCCCTACTTTGTAATCAGTGCCTTTATGGTCGCATTTTCTATTTTTGTGTTAAAAAGAAGTAGTTTTTTTCAAAAAATAGCCGAGGCTGAAGTATCTGAGAGATACGAAGCCTTGGATGGTTTACGTGGGTTTCTAGCTATCGGGGTTTTCTTTCAGCATGCTGTACAAAATTTCTCTTTCTTTCAAACTGGTGTTTGGGTAATCACCGACTCACGGTTTTACAGATTTTTAGGGGGAGAAGCTGTTATATTATTTTTCATTACCACAAGCTTTTTATATTGGACAAAACTGGTCTTAGTAAAAAGTCACGGTGAAAATCAAATGTTTCGGTTGTATCGAAGCCGGTTACTTAGATTAGCTCCTCTTTATCTTTTTTCGGGACTATTGGTCAGTATTATTGCCCTGTATAATGTTGACTTCAGTATTATTTCAATAAGTGGTTTTTTTAGAGATATTTTTTATTGGCTAACACTTGGACTACACACCATCCAAAGCTTTAACGGCACTGACATAATACCTATCAATGCCGGAATACACTGGACACTAAGATACGAATGGGCATTTTATCTCTTACTACCCCTAGTAGCATTTTTGATGAAAAATTCACTTGGTAAAATTGCTTCAGTTCTTATTTTGATAGGAATATTCTCCCTTCCCGACAGAGGATACTGGGCAATATTTCTTTTTGGCATTCTCTCCGCCTATATTGTAAGTTACTACCCATCTATTCCATGGTTTAAGAAAAATAATTGGTCAGCTTTGGTTCCACTCGTGGGCCTGTTTCTTGTGTACTCAATAAATTACAAACCATACTCTTATGTTCAATATTTTATCAGTATGATAGTCTTTCTGTGTTTCGTATATGGCAACAATTTATTTGGATTGTTGAAAACGCCTTTCGCAAAATTTTTGAGCACTATTAGTTACAGTGTCTATCTTTTACATGGAATAGTCCTGTATATTGTTCTAAATATTGTAAACAAGTTCTATCCCGTAGCATCTCTTAGTCCGCTTCAGTATTGGACTGTCATTCTCTTTGCTGGAATAATAGTTATTGTTGTTTCGGCTCTATCTTATAGGTTCATTGAACACAGGTTCATAGAGAAAATCAAACTTGGTAAGAAAGGGTCGTCGCCTACACCTGTAATAGAAAAAGTTATTTGATTATGCAACACCATATTCATCACAATCATAAAAGGAAAAGGAGAAAAGTTTTTTGGCTTGTCTCACTTTTGGTTATTTCAACTATTTTGATAGCAATGTATTTTAGCAATAAGGATTCACTCGTAGTAAACGAAAAAATTGCTGTTGCCACTACAACAAAAATAACAAAACCAAAAACAACAGTTAAACCTGAAAAAATCAAACCACAGACAAATGGCGAAATGAGTATCTCCGTTTTTCCAGATTCTATTATGCAGGGAGAACCAGCTATTATAAAAGTAAATGGATTGTCATCGACAACAAACGTAAAGTCTTTCACGTTCGACAGTCGCCCTCTTATCTTTTTTCTCTATGAGGATGAAGTTACAGCCTTTCTCGGTGTAGATCTAAACTATGCAACCGGTACTTTTCCACTTGTACTAACCATGAAAGACGGTAAGCAAATTCGTCAAGATTTTGTCATAAAGACACGCCCCGTGGTCAGAATTCCTTTTGATATTCCTGAAAAACTCGGCGGTAATACACCGCAGAGCGTCAAAATTCTTTTCGCAACACTTGCGCAGGAGGCAAAAATTGTTAACGCCATTCCAACCGGTTACACTAGACTCTGGACAGATAAATTTAGATCGCCATTAGACACTCCTATTGTTGTAGAAGATCCTTATGGCTACACAAGAATTACCGGAAACTCCACCATGCCTCACAAAGGTACGGATATAAGAGCACCTATCGGCACCCCCGTCTATGCTATGAATCGCGGCTTGGTTAAATTTACAGACAATCTTCGCAACTACGGTAACACAGTGGTTATAGATCATGGACTGGGATTGCAAACTGTCTATATGCATCTTTCAGAAATTAAAGTAGCCAAAGACCAGATGGTAGAAAGAGGAGACATGATTGCCCTAAGTGGTGACACTGGTTATGTTCTAAACCCACATCTTCATCTGACAGTCAGAATTTGGGATATTTCCATAGACGCCATGAAATTTTTAGAACTTTTAGGTGAGTAAAATTATCTGAGTGTTAATTTAATTCTTTTTTGACTCCATTAGGTCGTAAATCTCTCTTGAGAGTTTTTTCAGTGAAAATTCCTGCCAAGGCCACTTAGTTTTAGTAATGGTCAGAACAGCAATAGCATAATGTGAATTTTTACCTTCCACAACTCCTGCATCTCCACTATATTTAATAACAGCATAGCCTTTATTAAAAGCAGTTCTAATACCATGGTATATGTTCCATTTATATCCATTAATTACTAACCATCCTCCTTTACGGTAGTAACTCTTAAAATCTTTGAGATTTAAACCACCCCTTCTGTCCCTGTTCCATCTTAGTAAATAGCTTTTTAATTTTTCTGATACCCACGGATTAACTAATTGTCCTTGCTCCACTTTATAGAAAAATTCAGCTAAATGACGTGCATTGGATACTGTAATCTTAGAAACACGATATTCACCTTCCTCTTTTAATCTGTCTAGGAACTTTCTAGTTACATCACTCCCATTCCATCCATTCGGTAAAATTATATTGTTATTAATATTTTCTCTATTGGCTATATCAATAAGTACATTTGAGGCGGTGTTATCACTCCTTGTAAGCATGAGGTCTAAAAGGTAGTCTGTGGTGACTTTATCTCCTGTTTTAAGTAGAGGTCTATAATCTTTGTGGGTACATTTTGGGAAAAATCTTACGTTTTTATCAACCTCATTTACAAGAGTAATCTCTACGACATCTTCAAGTTTTCTCAAACCAGCATTTATTTGTCTCAATATTTCAGCTCCAACAAAAACCTTGTATATACTTGCTGGGTAAATAAAGTGATCCATATTAAATCCAGCAATTTGTGCTTCAGGATTTTTTAAATCAATGATGGCCAAAGATATTTCGTTTGGTTTTGGATGGAAATTTTCAACAATTTCTTTTATTTTTTGACTAAGTTGTAGATTTTCTTTCATGCTTTTTAATCATTTCCATTTCAGGTAATATTGCTCCACTTCTCATCCTAAACCTTTCATCATTAAATCTTCTTCCTGTGTCTACAAAACCAAGTTTGTTGGGAGTAGTGGACACCGAGTGTCCACTATTCGACTACATTTTATGGTTATTTTAGGATTTTGAACAGTAGTAGTGGGAATCCCCTCGCTTATTCGCTTAGACTGTTTAGAGCTCTATACGAAAAAATACTTGTGGTCCCCATTTTGATTCCAAGGGAAAACTTTTAATAATCCTCTCCTTATAATGCCTGGATATATTTTCAGCAAAGTCATTTGCAATAAGAGCATTTCTTTCTAGATATTTAAAGCCACGAATCTTTAATTCATTTTCCAATTTATCCATAATAACCCCGAGTAGACCCTTACCCCTATAATCTTTTTTAATCACCGTGTCCCACATCCATGCAGTTTCTCCAGGTAAGGCTGGACTACCAGATGTTTCTGGTTCCATTGGTTTAGCATAAGCAAAGCCAATTATTTCTTGATTATCAAGATTTTTTAATAATACAATGGTATTTTCAGAATTTATAAAATCTTTCTCCAGTTCATCTTCAGTAAAAGGATGTTGTTCAAAAGCCTCATTTTCCAAAGAAATAATAGAATCTTTTGTTTCATTCCAACTAGATTGGTTACTATTAAATACCTCTGCCAAAATCATGTATACATTATATCAGTTTTATTCTGCTAATGTTTCTGTTTCGTTTATTTTAATTTTCCCTCTTAGCTTCATTATTTGCTCTTTCAACCATAAATTTCACTGATTCATTCATATTAATATCCTGTATCTGAATACTAGGTCTCTTATTTTTAAAAACTCTATAAATCTCATCTGCAAAAGCTTGTCCAACCGTAGGAACTTTATCGTAATCCATAATAATCACCTTAAATTTCTCAAGACCAGAAAGAACTCTGCGGGCTTGTGATCGAGATATGTGTACTCCGCCCATAACATACAATCTAACTCTTATTTCAGTTTTATCAAATCCGTAGTCACTATTTTCACCTACGTTTGTATACTTTTTAAATATATCACTCAGATGATGTCTATCACCAACATTCACACGAAAAGTAACCTTCGTGCCCTGTTTCTGACCTTTGACTTTTTTAATAAAAATATCTTTTATTACATTATTAGCAATAAATTGATAACCATAACTATTTAGTATAAACTCGTCACCAATTTTCGAAGTGAAAAAAATACCCTCACCGGAGTGAAGCTTAGGGGCTGTTGTAGTTTTACCTTTAAGTAAATCTTGTATAGCTTCAATTTCAGAGTGTAAGTGTTTTTTTTGCATAATATTTCTAAAAGCACCAATACCAAAGTCGTCAACAATGAAAGTTAAGACATTTTTATTAAGAGAAACAAATATCTTTATTTTCTTTGAAGTTGAGTGTTCAATGGCATTATTTAGCATTTCGGAAAACGCATATTCAAAAATACTTTTTACATTTTCAGATATTTTTAACACTGGAAGAAATTGCTTTTCAATATCATTAAAAATTTTATGTTCTTCTAAATTTTTATTTGTTAGGATTTTTGAGTATGAGTTTGGCGCAAGTTTTGTATTCTTTTGCAAAAATTCTTCAGTAGTATAAAAGGCTGATCGTGTTGAGCCAATCTTAATAATCATGTTTTCATACACCAAACTTGATAGAAGTTTTGAAACGTACTGCCTAGACACACCAAAAGGCTCAATAAAATCCGAAGACCTTACCGTTCCCTTTTCTTTTATCTCTTGTATTATTTTTGCTTTAGTAAGCATTGTAAACATAATTGTAAACTAATGCTTTTCAATTGTCAACCAATTGTCAACCAATTCTACATCCTCTGTTAAATCCAGTTATTTTCCGTTAGAAAACCCTTAACCTTCTCATATATTTTACGATGTCCTTCAGCATTGGGATGCAGACCATCATCAAAGTCCTCATTTTCAAGTAACCCTACATCTAGAAAAGGAACGTTGTTTTCTCTACAAACCTCTTCCATTATCTTGCTATATTTCTTTATATTCTCATTTGTGTAATAAATAGGAATCCAAGGTACTGGGGTTGTTTTAGATTCATCACAGTTTTTCAAATCCATAAAAACAATTTTGTCAGTAATCTTTTTTGCTCTTTTGATTATTTCTTCAAGATTACTCCTGAATTTCTCTGGCTGAACCATAAAATTACCTGGTTTATCATAAGAAGCATCATTACCACCAGTTTGAAATATAATTGCATCAGCACCTCTTATCTTTGCTTCATTTTCAAATCTCTCCAAAATTGTCTCTGTTGTTCCTCCAGAAATACTTTGATTATATATTTCTACATAATCTTCGTCTCTTTTTGCAACATAAAACCAAAGACGATTTACCCATCCACCTTTTTCCATATCCCAAGCGCCCCAAGCTGTGCTATCTCCAAATATACAAATAGATTCTGGCTTTTTCATATAGTTTCTAAAGGATAAATATCAATACCCCCGCAACATTTTCTTCAGTTTCTCCATGTCTAACTAAAAATAATTTCATATAAATTTATATATCTAAGTTAATTACTTTGTACTCATATTCCTTAAGAAATAAATTCTCTAAGTCTTGTGCTATATCTTTGAATACATCCTTATATTCCTCTTTATAATGGGGAATGATTTTAAGAGGAAGAATACCAAGACCTTCCATTATTTGATTTGCACTTGGACTAAAGAAGAATCTACCAAATACATTCGCACCAGCTGACTCTCCAGCTACGGTTTTTCCTTTCAATGAGTCTTTCAATTCAGGAAACTTTTTCAATGCCTCTAGTAGTTTTAGAGAAGTGCCACCTTGAAAATATATAATATCCGCATATTTTACCTGTTCAATAAAAGACTCTTCATTCGCAACCTCAAAGTTAAGTTTCTCTTGGTGTTTATTTTGATTAAATTCACCCTTAACTCTTTCTGTGGTGATATGTATTCGTTCAATATCTTTTGCAAAAGGAACAATCAAAACCTTTGCATTTTCAGGAGCATCTTTCAGGATTTCCTTATAGAAATCTGAATTATTCTCTTCTTGATTACCAGGAGTGAACCCCCCATGGAGAATAAACTTTGTTTTCATATAACTTTACCTAAATTACCATTCAAAATAATAGCGTCATAAGCCTGGAGTTCATCGTCAATGTATTTTTGATGTGGTAAAGAATTAAGAACAAAAATTTTCTTATCTCTATAATGAGCAAACGCCATTTCAAGAAAAGTGCTAGCGCCAATATAATTTTCGATATCTCCTTTTGTATAATTACAGACTAATATAGCATCTGAGGCTTCAATTTTGTCTAAATGTACTTTTGCTAAATTTAAACTTTTCTTTGCTTCCACACGACTCGAGCCATCTTCACTGAAATAATCTACATTTTCAACCTTTATTGGTCTGTACACTTCATGACCATTGGCCTCAAGTTGTTTTTGAATTTCAATCATATTATCAAAAAACTTTATTGATCCACAAAGCGTAATTTTCATAAGTTATGATTTTAATCCGAATAATTTTTGACCCTCATCAAACAAATCGAGCATATCCTTCGAAAGAATGAGTGGGATAAACTTTTGTCTATCTTCTGGAGTAAGATTGTTTAGAGAATCAATCTTCCAAGCTTCAAAGCCTATCGCTTTACCGGACTCGACCTGAAGGTCGCTGACCTTACCATCAAAAAGATAAACGTATTGTGAACGAATAGTATTATTCGTAAGTTTTGTTACTTCATCAAAACTTTTCTTAAACATCTTTTTTACTAGCTTTAATTTTGAAAGATCTACATTAATTCCAGTTTCTTCTTTACATTCTTTAACCGCTGTCTCATCATAAGTCATTTTTGGATCAACATGCCCACCAACAGTTGCATCAAGAAGATCTGGATATGTGTCTTTATCTTTTGCTCGATGTTGGAAAACAATCTCCCTATCTGGAGTTATAAACCAAATATGAATTTCGCGATGCAATAATCCTTTTTCATGAACAGTTTTCCTTGGTTCAAGACCAATTATTTCATCATTTTCATTTACAACTTCAAGCATTTCTTCTTTCATATTTAGTATAATAACAAAAAATCACCGAGTTGTATCGGTGATTTTTTGTCTTGAATACTGCACTCAGCAGGTATGCTATGTCGGAATAGGTACTTGAGCCATTTCGACCCTCCTCGGAGTCCGAAACTATCTCAAGCTGGCTGGGGGGGAAGGAATCGGACCTTCATTAGAAGCTTCAAAGGCTCCTGTCCTACCATTAGACGACCCCCCAAATTTCTAGAATCAGGAAATCGGTCACAAATAATTTTCTGATGAAAATTTTCGCGACCCCGCCTCCTTCGTCTTCACTCAGTCCGGCCTTGCAAAAACATAACATGTTTTCTCACCCCTCTAAAGGCTTCAAAGGCCTCTGTTCTAGCGTGGGGCGTCTCCCAATATGCAATACAGTAACACTTTTTTTTGTCATCCTCAACTATTAGTCTAATCCAATTCACAATTACATACAAATATAAATTGATTAAACTTTAACTACTAATTAATTTACTTTGCTATACACTTAACTTATGCTATAGCATAAGTTAAGTGTATGTAGTCTTAGTATAGTATTTTAAGTTCAATCGAGAGAAAGAGAAAATAATTTTCTAATTCTCTTATCACCTTCGATAGAATCTGCAATTATGTAAAGTAGATCCTTCCCTATTTTGAAATCAGCTTTCAGTAAATTAATAAAGTCCTCACAATCGTAAGGGTAAATCCAGACACTATCTTGTAATCTCAGAAAACCAACACTACTAAGAGTCAACCTGACCTTGTTTCTAAGAATTTTTCTTGTTTCGGGAATATCAAAAATGAGCATTCTCCATCTTTTATCCCATTTCTTTGGTTTGCTAATTTTCCAATCCCTTATTTCCATGCCTTCTAAATATTTTAGTCCCTTTTCAGTTATTCTTATTAACCCGTTCTCACGTCCTAAAAATCCATTTTGTAGCAATTTATCACGAGATCTAGCCATTACTTCTCTCTGCCTCTTTATCGGCTTAAAACCTGCTTTCTCTAGATACTGAACGGCATTAGGAGCAAGCAGTGCGAGACTGACATACCCCGCTAACTTTACTGAGGTTAGTATTATTTTTTTGAGATCATTTCTTGCCTTCCTTTTTCTTGATTTATTCTCTATATCCCCCATTATTCGAATATATCATATACACTTAACTAGTGCTATAGCACTGATTAAGTGTATATGATAGTTACGTAATATGCGTTAGTGTGTCTAATTCGTGTGCTAATATGTTTGTCTAGGACTATCAATAATATATTATGAATCTATAATCAGTTTATTTATTCTGCTATTATTACAAATGTTACTAATCCTTCGTAGAATTCAAGAAAACGATAATGCAAACTAATGTGGACCAAGTAGAGAAATTAAAAAATAAATTAATTGGTAGTAGGATTTCAGGTTTAGCTCTAGACATAGATGAAACACTTGCAGATTCAAACACACATTGGTTCGAAAATATGTTTAAATTCCACGCACCAGAGGGACTGAATCTAAAGGACGTCATGAGTAAACATAAATTTGTGGAGGAGGTTCCTGAATGGTCTACTGTAGAAGCTTTTGAATTCATGCAGGAAATGCTCCATTCGGAAGAATTCAATGAGTCAGTTCCTCTAATTGAAGATTCTAACCATATTGTAAATAAAATAGACAAGCTAATTCCAATAGTTGCTTATATAACAGCAAGACCTAGCACTGTGATTAACGCCACAAATAGATGGCTAAAAAGACATGACTTTCCTGCGGTTGACTTGATAACTCGCCCACATGACATACAAGCTACTGTAACTGATATTATAGACAGAAACAAATGGAAAGCGAAAATCCTAATTGATCTCTTTCCATATGTTTCAGGAATTATCGATGACAACTTGCTATTAGCACAATCACTTGACGATCTAGGTTACAAAGGTACGCTCTATCTTTATGGAACCAAAACAACAAAGTTTGATCACATGAATCATGTTATAACATGCCCTACATGGAATGATGTTTTAGATAATATAGTAAAATAAATAAAAAAAATAATAATTACAATTGTCTTAATTTTACTAGGAAGTGACTAACTATTTATAATATTTATAAGAGCAAGTTCAAGTGGAAGAGATGGAATATATGAGGTTCCCACTCTCTCATAAGAATTTAGAAGTTCAATAAGTGTTTTGGATGAAAAATCCCCTGAAGCTTTGGCTATTTTAGATACAAACTCAAATTCCTTTTCTGATAGTTTGTTTTTGACTGAATTTTCTGTCCCAAAGCGGACAAGTAATACTGCTCTGGTAGTTTGTAGTATTAGTTTCAAAAATACAGACATATCTATGTTTTGTGATACAGCTTTTTTTACTGCATTAAGTCCATTTTCAAGTTTCTTTTCGCTAATTGACTCAAGTATTTCATGAACTAACTCAACAGATGGTGCTCCTGTAACAAGCCGGACTTCTTCTTCTGAAATTTTTTTGTCCTTTGTATAAGACAAGACTTTTTGTAAAATTCCTTGAGTATCACGAAAAGAACCATCTCCCAAAAGTGCGATGAGCTCGGCAGAAGAATCTTCAATCGAATACCCTTCTTTTTTGGATATATTCAATGCAACCTTTTTCAATGTTTCTTCACTTGGTTTTTTGAAAGTAAAGACTTCACAGCGTGAGAGAACAGTTTCTGGAATTTTGTGCGTTTCCGTGGTGGCTAAAATGAAAACAACATGAGAGGGTGGCTCCTCCAAAGTTTTTAGTAGTGCATTTGAAGCGGACTTTGAGAGCATGTGAACTTCATCCAAAATGTAAACTTTGTATTTTGACTCAAAAGGTAATGTAAAAACTGATTCGTTCAGTGACCTAATATCATCTACTGAAGTATTTGAAGCGGCATCAATCTCATATATATCGTTTTGAGTTGTGCCAATTTCCTTTGCAAATATTCTGGCAACCGAAGTCTTACCGGTCCCCCTAGTACCAGAAAAAAGATAGGCGTGGGAGATGTTACCTGAGCCTACTTCAGCCTCTAAAACCTTTACAACATGGTCCTGACCAATAACATCTTTAAATTTTGCTGGGCGATATTTACGATATAGTGACTCTGACATGAAAGTAGTATAAACGAATCAGACCGCGGAGTACACACGCGGTCTGATAATCTGAATGCTGAACTACATAGGCGGCTTCTTCTCTACCCTGAGACCACGAAGTGTGTGATTACGTCGGAAACGCACCATTATGACATTTCCGTTTCGTTTGATGTATCTAAATGGAATATTGCGCTTTTTTGTGAAAACATGTGCAACACAATCCATTCTGGGGAAACTGGTTTTGAACACCAAAGGTGATCTCATGATGGCCCCCTGTTTCTAGTAGAACAGTAACATTGTATTAAAAATAAAGTCAAACAATTTTGTGTAAAAAAACAAAGAGGTCTAGTGACCCCTTGAAACAGACAAAACAAAACTGAATAAAACGACTCGGTGCACAAAGCCCTCACCACCCCTGGTTATGGACAGCTTTGCGGAGAATCCCGCCGGACTGCCAATGCACCGAGTCAATTACACACTACTATAAAAAATATTAGTCGTCAATTTTTTTAATATATTTTTCGATTACCTTTTCTACATCTAGGGAATTATTAGTTTCCATGAGTTTAATTCTTAACTCCTTTGCACTCCATCCACTTAGATGAACATCAAAACCCGTCACATATGCTTTGAAATGTTTTTTCATAATTGAAAAATTTTTATGAGGTAGCATTTCTTCAAATAGTTTTGTGTGCTCAATCAGAATTTTCAGTTTTTCTTCTACATTAATTGGTAATTTCGATTCAGAAAAAAGCCATGGGTTTCCAAAAATAGCTCTTCCGAGCATTGCACCATCACAACGATTCTCAAGACACTTTCTTCTAGCGTCCTCAATATCAATCAAGTCACCATTTCCAAAAATTAGAGTTTTACTTTTCTTACCATTTGAGTTTACAAACGCATTTCGAATCTTAACAGCTCTTTTTACATGTTCCCATCTAGCTGGCACGAGTGACATCTCCTTTCGGGTACGTGCGTGAATTGTTATAACAGCAGGCTCCGCTTCAAGCAAAGTAGGTAGCCACGTTTCGAGTTCATTTTTATTGTATCCAATTCTAGTTTTGACAGAAACAGGAAGATCTCCCGCACCCCTCTTAGCTGACAAAATTAACTCTTGAGCAAGTTTTGGGTTTTTAATGAGTGCGGCACCAGCACCCTGCTTCTCAACACTTTTATCTGGACAACCAATATTTATGTCCACTCCGTCAAAACCAAGTTCATTAGCTAATCTTCCAGCCTTCTCCATCATCTCAAGACTTGATGTAAAGAACTGAGCAACAATTGGTCTTTCACTTTCATCAAAAGCTAAATCTTTTATTAATACATCATAGCCACCTTTAAACAAACCATCAGCAGAGACAAACTCAGTCCACATTACATCGGGTTTACCATATTTTGCAATAATATACCTAAAGGCCGGATCAGTAACGTCCGCCATAGGTGCTAGAGTCATTATCGGTTTTTTAAGTTGATCCCAAAAACTCATATGTTTAAAAACAAACAAGATAAAGTTACCGGACCAACTCCCCCAGGAACAGGAGTCACGAGTAGAGCCTTTGGAAAACAATCTGGATCAACATCACCAACAATTTTTCCCTCTGACTCACTTGTTCCTGCGTCAATTAAGATCACTCCTTCCTTTATCATGTCGGGTTTAATAAAATGAGAATCACCAGCACCAGAAATAATAATGTCAGAAGTTTTAAGTAATTCATCTTTTTTTGTTGGATCAGTATTTTTATCTATTTGAGCATAGTTTATTTTCTTCATACTAAGCATGTTTGAAACAGGCTCACCCACCAATTTTCCAGAACCAATAATCAAAATTTTTTTGTCACTTAAATCAATACCGTGATATTTTATTATTTCTTCAACGGCTCTCGAAACAGGTGGGACTTTATCTGTTTGTCCTAACTTGTATTGTCTTTTAGCATTTTCACTTAGAACATCAATATCTAAATCAACTGGAACTAGATTTAAAACTTGATCAGTGTCAAGATTTTTAGGTAATGGAAGCTGTATAACAATACCAGAATAATTTCTCAATGTAATTTCATCAATAATTCTTTTTACATCTGTAAAAGTAACGTTCTCCGGATGTTCTGAAACAATTGCTTTAATACCCAAACCTTCAGCAAAACGACATTTCATATTTATAAACTGTCTACTACCTGGATCATTTCCAAATATAATAAAGCAAACCTTCTTTTGAGAAGCTTTTGATAGATTATTTATTATTTGCTCTTTTAACAAAGAAGCGACTTGTTTTCCGTCAGCGATCATTATTCTCCCTTAAGTTTATAGAACAACTTATTACCATACCTCAAATCAATGTATTGTACAGGCAAATCCCCATCATTAGTTAAATTCAGATCTGGAGTTTTTAGTAAAGCCTCGAGATTATCATAAACTTTGGTGAGCGACTCGGCTGTGTCAAAATATATCTCCGTTCCACCAGAAAGAGTTAATGTAAACTCACCATTATCATTTCCGACTATGTATAACGGATTTAGAGATAGCTCTTTGATTTTTGAAACAAAAATGTTTATGTCCCTAAACAAAGTGCTAGATGCCATATACTCCTTTCCTAAGATAGATTCACCTGAAATTATTCCGTAATACTTAAAATAAGCGTCCCCGGAAAAATTTGGTGCCATGGCAAAAATAGTGCTATTTTGATCAATGAAATAACAATTCTCCAAACTAGCAACCTCACTTATCACACCTTCAATTGTAGCATTATCCCTTCCAGGAACTGTGTTGCACCAAATAGCATAGGGCTTTCTCTCTCTAATACTGACTATAAGTGTTTTAAAACCAGTTAATGAGATATCAATTTCTTCAATCCTTTTAAATGATTCCTTTAAATGATTATTTAAACCAGTCTTTGAGTACCAAAAAAAGTTGTCTTTTGGAAAAAGCCACAGGTATGATCCTTCCAGATATTCTTTTGATTTTTTTCCTACTTCCTCCTCTGTCACTAAAACACCCCCAGAAAGCTTGATCTTTGATATTCGAAATTCAGAACGATGAGATATGTAGGAGAAGGCAGAAATAAAAATAATGACAAGCAAAACAGAAAGTCCTAATTTTATCTGTCTTTGTTTTCTTTTTTTTCTTAAATATTCCTCTCTGTGTGTTAAATTGCTTATTGGCATGTGACTAATTTCAAATTTTAATGAGTGTTTTTTAGAAATTAAAAATTAGAAATTAGAAATTTAGATTATTTTCTTGAAATAATTTTCCTCCCTCCCATGTAAGGCACTAGTACTTCAGGAATTTTTACGGAGCCATCTGCCTGCTGATAATTCTCAATAATCATTATGAGTGGTCTACCAGAGAGAGCAGTATTGTTTAGAGAGTGAACAAATCTCATTTTCCCGTTGTCATCTTTGTAGCGAATATTTAGTCTCCTAGTTTGAAAATCATGGAAATACGAAGCTGAACCAGTTTCTCTATATGTATTCTCACTTGGAAGCCATACCTCGATGTCATATTTTTTTACCTGACCTAATCCCAAATCACCTCCACAATTTGCTACAACATGATAAGGAAGTCCGAGTACTTCTGTCATTTCTTCAGTATTTCTTTGAACCTCCTCATGTAATCTTACTGACTCCTCGTGACTTGCTTCACACAAAACAACCTGCTCAAACTTGTAAAATTCATGGACTCTTAGAATTCCTTTTGTATCTTTTCCATGACTCCCCGCTTCTCTTCTGAATGAGTCAGAAAATGACAAAAACTTCATGGGTAAACTTTTCTTGTCTATTACTTCGTCCATAAAATAACCCATTGTGGCAACCTCTGCAGTTCCTGAGAGGTATTCTCCATCTTGAGTTTTGTACAAATCCTCCTCTCCCTGTGGAATGTATCCAGTTCCTAGTAATAATTCACGTTTTAAAAGTGAAGGAACGATCATCGGAGTAAATCCACTTTTTTTTGCAAAAAAATCTTGAACAAATCTCCACAAGGCAAACTGCAGACTTGCTCCATCGCCTTTCAAAAAATACCCTCTAAACCCAGCGATCTTTGTCCCTCTTTCCAAATCAAGCATATCTAAGTTTTGCATAATCTCAATGTGACTTTTGGGAATAAAATCAAACTTTGGAATTTCTCCCCAAACTTTAACTTCCTTATTATCTTTATCATCCAACCCTTCTGGCACAGAAATATCTGGAACGTTAGGAACTGCAATCATCAGAGTCTGCCATTCATGCATTACTGTTTTTAGTTCCTCCTCCTCTTTTTGCATTTCTTGCTTAAGTGATTGCATTTTTACAATCATCTCATTTTTTTCATTTTCATTACTAATATTTACAATTTTTTGACTTACTTCATTTTGCTCTGAACGTTTTTTTTCAACTGAGGTAAGCAAATCCTTTCTTTTATCATCAACTAAAATAAGTTTATCAACATCAAAATCAAGGTGTTTTTTTTTGGCACCCATAACCACTGTATCTTTATTTTCTCGAATAAATTTAATATCTAGCATGATTCTATCAGTTTAACAAAATTTCACTAATATGAGAACCCCCGCAGAGGTTGGTAGAAAATGAACATTCTCTACCAAACTCATGCGGGGGAAAACAAACGAAACAAAAACAGTAGTCCACCTGAAAAAATTAACCAGACAGTAAGACCGGCCAGTAGCGAGACAACTAGGCTTATCACTACGGCCATGCAACCCATTACAACTGCCTGATTATCTCCTCTTGACATATACTCTCGACCCTCCTCAGAGCCGATTATGTTTCGCATCGACGCCACAAAAACCAGAATCGCCACTACTGACAGAAAAATGTAAGCCTTGGGTTCCATACTGCCTCCTTCTATATTTCAGCAGTTTTTAGTAATAAAATCAACTTCAAAGTCTCGGGAATTTGTGTACTATTTAGTTCATGATAATTAAGAACCTACCAAGAGAAGACTTTCCGCCCTTACTCCTCCAAATCAACGACCCGCCGAAGTCCTTGAGAATCGTCGGAGAATTACCTAAAACCGAAAAATACTTGGCAGTGGTCGGCTCAAGAAAATACAGTGAGTATGGCAAAAATGTTTGTGAAAAACTTATCGAGGGACTTTCTGGATACTCTATTACAATAGTATCTGGCTTGGCTCTTGGTATTGATTCAATCGGACACAGGTCGGCGATAAGAGCGGGACTCCCAACAATCGCTATCCCAGGGTCAGGTTTAGCAGAAGAAGTCCTGTATCCACACAGTCATAAAAATTTAGCAAAAGAGATCGTTGAGAAAGGCGGATGTTTGCTTTCTGAATTCCCTGATACTTATCCATCTCTACCAAAAAATTTTCCTGAAAGAAACAGGATCATTGCTGGAATGTCACATGCTACCCTGGTTATTGAAGCGGAACTACAATCAGGTACACTCATCACATCCAAACTAGCCACAGAATATAACAGGGACGTCTTTACAGTTCCAAATTCCATTTTTTCCAAAACATCTGAAGGTCCACACATGCTCCTGCGTCTTGGTGCAACACCAATAACACAGTCAGCAGATATTGTTTCAGCACTTGGGCTAACTCCCCACGATAACTTATTTCAAAAGAGAGATTATAAAAATTGTTCATCTGATGAACATGAAGTCATTTCACTACTTTCTGAACCGTTTTCCCGCGATGAAATAATTCGTAAACTAGAAAAGCCTGTTTACGTAACTCAGACCATACTAGCCACAATGGAGATCAAAGGACTAATAGAGGAAACAATGGGAGAAATACACTTAAAATAAATTTCTAATTAACATAATTTCTAATTTCTAAATAAAAACAATGAACAACAACTCAAAATATGATCTCGAAGAGAGGACTGCAAAGTTTGGAGAAAATATAATAGTATTTTGTAAAGACTTGCCTAAAAATGAAATAACCAAACCCTTAATCAATCAACTAATAAAATGTGGCACCAGTGTTGGTGCAAATTATTGCGAAGCAGACGATGCAGAGAGTAAAGCTGATTTTAAACATAAAATTGGAATTTGTAAAAAAGAAGCAAGAGAATCAAAACATTTCTTAAGAATGGTGGTTACAGCAGCACCAGAAACTAAATCGAGTGCAACAAAACTTTGGTTAGAGGCAAAAGAAATAAACTTAATTTTTAATTCGATATACAAAAAGTGCTAATTGAGTATTGTGACTTATTTAGAAATTAGGTTAATTAGAAATTAGAAATTTAAATATAAATTTGCTTTTTATAATATTTTTCTGTAATACTTAGTAAACAAAATAAAATAGTATGAAATTACTTATTGTCGAATCCCCTGCCAAAGCTAAAACCATTTCAAAATATTTGGATGGCAAATATAAAGTGGTCGCATCTGTTGGTCATATTCGCGATTTGCCAAAATCAAACAAAAAAGCCATCGACATCGAGGGTGGGTTTATTCCGCATTACGAAATATCCAAAGGTAAAGAACGTATTGTAAAAGAACTCCATGATCTTGCAGACAAAGCAGATGAGATACTTTTGGCAACTGACCCCGACCGAGAAGGCGAAGCTATCGCCTGGCATATTGCCCAAGCCACAAAGCTCAAAAATCCGAAGAGAGTAGTTTTTAACGAAATCACTAAAGAGGCAGTGACTGAAGCGGTAGAGCATCCTAGAAAGATAGATATGAATCTCAAGGAAGCACAGGAAGCAAGGAGAGTCTTAGATCGCTTAGTGGGTTACGACCTATCCGGACTTATTTGGAAAAAGGTTCGTTACGGTCTGTCAGCTGGTAGAGTTCAATCCCCTGCTCTTCGAATAATAATGGAGCGTGAGCGTGAAATCCGAGCTTTCAAACCTGAAGATTACTGGGTTATCTCCGCCTTAGTTTCCCCTACTTCGGATATAGGGGAAAAATTCACAACAATATGTGAGGAAGAGCCGAGAGATAAGAAGGAGTTTGAAAAAATTGTTGAGCTTACGGAAAAAGCCGGAAAGGAAAAAAGATGGAGAGTTGTAGATGTTAAAGAAACTGAAGCCAAAAAAACTCCAAAGCCTCCTTTTATTACTTCAACACTTCAGCAGTCAGCTTCTTCGAGACTAGGATTTTCTCCATCGAGAACAATGGGTATCGCTCAGAAACTTTATGAAGCTGGATATATTACATACATGAGAACAGACTCTACAAATCTTTCAAATCAAGCTCTGGGAGATATTGGTCAAACTGTTGAGAAAAAATATGGAAAGGAGTTTTTACAAATTAGAAAATATGCAACAAAAAGTAAAAACGCACAGGAAGCCCATGAAGCTATCCGCCCAACACACTTTAGTGTAGAAAACGCCGGTCACAACGAAGAGCAGATAAAACTTTACAAACTTATATGGCAGAGGACCTTATCATCACAGATGGTTGATGCACAAATGATAAGAACAAAAATTTCAACTAACGTTCACAATACTAATATACGAATTAATGCGAATGAAACGAATGAAAGTCAAATTCCGGACTTTTCAATAACTGGTTCGAGAGTTAAATCACCTGGGTGGCTTTTGGCAGATCCAGCCTCTCGTGGTGAAGAAGTGGAACTACCAAAAGTAGTGAAAGATGAAAAATTAGATTTAATAAAAATAAATACTGAGGAAAAACAAACCGAGCCACCAGGAAGATATTCGGAGGCTGGGCTAGTAAAGGAGCTTGAAAAAAGAGGTATCGGCAGACCTTCTACGTACGCATCAATCATTAAGACTTTGGAGGATAGAGGTTATGTTGAGAAAATAAACAAAGCTTTAGTGCCAACAGATACGGGTGATGTGGTTTCGTCTTTTCTTGAGGACAACTTCCCTACTTATATAAGTGATGATTTTACGGCACACATGGAAGATGATTTAGATGAGATAGCTCTAGGTAAGAAAGAGTACATCAAAACTCTAAGTGATTTTTATAAACCATTTTCTAAGGAAGTTAAGAGCAAAGAAAAAATGGATAAAGTCACAAACATGGGTGATGCTGATCCGAAAATGAAATGCCCAACTTGCGGAGACTCTATGATAATAAAACTTTCCAGAAATGGAAAATTTTTATCGTGTTCTCGATATCCTGAATGCGAGGGAGCACTGACGATGGATGGATTAGAGATAAAGAAAGATGAACCAATTGGTATCGACCCTGAGTCAGGACTGCAAGTTTTTATTCAAGTCGGGAAATATGGTCCATATGTTCAGTTGGGTGAAAGGGTGAAAGGAAAAGGAAGCAAGAAAGCATTGAAACCCAGGATGGCAAGCATCCCGAAAGAGAAACCTCTAAACGAAGTATCAATGGAAGATGCTATGAAATATCTCTCTCTTCCAAAAGTTTTAGGTTCACACCCAGAGACTGGTGAGACCATTACTGCAAATATAGGTCGCTTTGGGCCTTACATAGCTCATAATACCAAACCTAAAGCTGACTTCCGTTCGCTTAAAGTGGATGATGTTTACGAAATCGAGCTTCCTCGAGCACTAGAAATTCTGAAGGAAGAGAAAAAAAAGCGTGGATTTTTGAGAAAAAAGAAAGCTTAGTAACTTTCCTTTAAAGTTATATAATTATATCTTGTGAATGATCTAAAAGAAATAACCTCTTTGATGCTAAATCCGACGGAGAATGATATTTCTCTTGTCGAAAAAGCCTTTAGTTTTGCTAAAAAGGCTCATGAAGGTAGTATGAGAAAAAGTGGTGAACCTTATTTTAACCATGTTTTTGGCACCGCGAAAAATATTGCTGAGATTGGCATGGGAGCTACCACAATAGCTTCTGGACTTTTGCATGACACTATTGAGGACACAAAAGTAACCGAGGAGGAAATCGAGAGAGAATTCGGAAGTGAGATATTGTTCCTAGTTGAAGGTGTAACCAAGCTCGGTAAATTGAAATATCACGGTACTGAGAGATATAACGAGAGTCTAAGAAAGCTTTTTGTGGCAACTTCAAAAGATATTAGGGTTCTTATCATAAAACTCTGTGACAGGCTTAATAATATGCAAACTCTTTCTGCCATTCCGAAGGAGAAACAAATTCGTATTGCTAAAGAAACTCTTGAGATATATGCACCTATCGCCTACCGGCTGGGCATAAAGAAACTCCAGAGAGATCTAGAGGACACTTCTTTCGGCTACGTATATCCAAAAGAATATGAGGAAATAAAAAAGATTTTGAATGTAAAGAAGAACGAAGTCGAGAAACATCTTGATAAATTTCAAAAGTCATTAAAAAAGGAGTTGGCAAAAAACGATATTACAGATTTTAAGATTGATTACAGAGTAAAAAGCCTATACTCACTTTATAAAAAATTACAAAAATACAAATGGAATGTTGAATCAGTTTACGATATTTCAGCCATTCGCATAACTGTTCCAGAGATTTCCGATTGTTATAGAGTTTTAGGAGTAGTTCACGGATCATGGAGACCACTTCCTGAGAGAATAAAAGACTACATTGCATCCCCTAAGCTAAACGGGTATAGATCGATACACACGACTATTTTCACAGGAGATGGTGGAATTATAGAGGTCCAGATCCGAACTGAGGAGATGCATAAGGAAGCGGAGTACGGTATCGCTTCTCATTTATCGTACAAGCAAGGAGGAAAATCCGCCACTGGCTGGATAAAAGACTTGATAGAATATCAAAAAGAAGCTGGCGACGAATTCATTGAAAACATAAAGACTGACTTTTTCGAGGAGAGAATTTTTATTTTCACCCCCATAGGAGACGTCATGGACCTACCCAAAGGCTCATCAGTTATAGACTTTGCCTATGCTGTTCACACTGATATTGGAGACCACATGTCGGGGGCAAAAATAAACGGTAAATTTGTGGCAATCACTACCACGCTTCAAAACGGCGACAGGGTTGAGATAGAAACCAAAAAATCCGCCAAGCCAAGCTCCAAGTGGCTAGAGTTCTGCAAGACTACCGTTGCCCGTCGAAAAATCCAACATTCACTCGAGAGAAAATAATCACTACACAAAATTTCTTTCTCACTATTTATTTTTCCAGACCGCATAAATCCTTGGTAGGATTTTGCTTAGCCTCGGCACTCTAAGAGACTCATCAAAGGATTACCTTTGTGATTCTCTAAAGTGCCTGCGGAGTCTTCCGAAGAGTTCACACTGACTACTGCGTCGGATATAAGACTTCGCATGCTAAACCTCCCTGTTCTTGCAAAAGGATACCAATCAAATCTAGTTTTGTCAAAAAATATTTTACAAATAAATAAACGAAGACTCCCATCGCTTGTTCACAATTGTGGCAAAAAATTCTCACAATGAGAACATGATGAATAAAATCTCGTTGACTTGTAATTTTTTCAGAATATGTCGGAAGCCGAAGAGACCGAGACTTAAAGGAAAATTTCAGCAGAAATTTATCATGGTTCTGAAAAAATTATAAGGAAAAAGAGATTTTGTAATTGAAGTTTTTATATGCTGAAGTTTTTGATGGAGTATAATTCTTCATCACTGCTATTTTCATCTCGAGACTTCTCTAGAGGTGTTCGGTCGTCCATTTCCTTTAGGTCGCTTATAGTAAGGTCAACTGCAGTTGAGTCGTTAATATAGTTTGGAACATTTTCGTTTTTTGGGGGAATGGGATTTTCTACAATATGTTTATCTAACATTTCTGTGCCAGTCATTTTTTGATTGGATTTTATAAGTTCGAGAATTTGATGGAGGTCTTCGTTTGAGAAATAATCTATAAGAATTTTCCCGCCATTTTCTCTTTTCTCGATCGAAACCCTTGTTCCTAGTGTCTCTGTTAGTCTCTCTTCCATCTCCTGCGTTTCAGGATCTAGTGTAGCTCCCTTCTTTTTTATTTTGTCATAGGCAATCCTCCTACCAATTGCTTCGGTTTCCCTAACGGTCAATTTTTTATACATTATTTCCTTAAACAGTGTTTGTTGTTCGTCTGGTCTGTCACCCAGCATCATGAGGGGTCTTGCATGACCCTCTGTGATCTTGCCTTGAGAGATAGCATCTAGAATCTCCTTGGGAAGGGCTAAGAGCCTTACGGAGTTTGAAACATATTCACGGCTCTTTCCAACTTTCTTGCCAATCTCATGGTGTTTAAAACCAAACTCATCAATAAGTCTTTGAAAAGCTCTGGCTCTATCAACAGGATTTAGATCCTCTCTTTGGATATTTTCTATTATTGCTAACTCAAGCTTCAATAAATCATTTTCTTCATCCCCTACTTTTATAAGTGCAGGCACTTGAGAAAGCCCGGCTATCTTCGATGCTCGAAGTCGTCTTTCGCCCGCTATGAGTTCATACTGAACATCGAGTCCTCCATCTTCTTTTTGAATCTCCTTTCGAGTGACAACGAGTGCTTGCAAAACTCCGTACTGCCTTATTGAATCTGCAAGAGACTGGAGTTCAGCTTCGTTAAATTCCCTTCTAGGTTGAAAGGGGTTAGGAATTATTTTGTCTACATCTATCCAGAAAATTGAATCCTTATAAAACTGGGACATAAAATAGTTAAAGTTTGTAAAGTTATAAAGTTTGTAAAGTTATGAGATCATTTTATCACATAAGAAAATCTGGCTCAATCAAAATCTCCGACTAGTTCTGGCTCTATCCTAAGCCTTATTCCAAATTCTTTATACACTTTTTCTGACACCTCTTTTGAAAGATTGTAAATATCCTTGGCCTTAGCACGACCAGTAAAGTTATTTATTACCCCAGCATGACTCTCTAAAATCTTTGCACCCCCTCTGGATTTTCCTCTGTAGCCAAGTATCTCCACAAACAATCCTGGTGTAACTTTCATACCCTGCTTAACCCTAAATACACTTTTTTTGTCTACCATTTCTTGTGCCTTTTTATTGTGACCCATCTTTCTTAATTTATGAATTATTGAATCGAATGTTTTTGAATTTACGGATTTGGCATTCCAGAAACTGCCGACAGAACCATTCTTAGGACTGCCGGGAAATGGAAATTTGTTATCTCTTACTGAAATAATTGCCATCCTCAATGTTTTTAAACTAGGAATAATTTTAGGATGATTCTCAAAGTACTTCTTTAGATCGTTGTATTCAAAATTTAGTTTTCCTTTTTTCCATAATCGAAAGACTATACTTGTTACAACATATTTATTTTTATATTTTCTAGGATCATTTAAACAACTTTTTCTATAAGAAAATTTTATTTCTTTTCTGGATAAGATTTTCTCTTTTAGGGTTTTTCTATTTATTACTTTCACAAAAACAACACTACTTGAAACTTCCTGACCGTATGCGCCTATATTCTGGACAACTGAAGCACCAACAGTTCCAGGAATATGTGAGAGATTTTCAACTCCATATAGTTTCTGATTTACTGAAAACTTAGCAAAATCATCCCAAATTTCACCGGAAAAAACCTCATAATCCCTATACTTACTACTCTCTCTCACAACCTTCACACCTCTCAAATTTACTTTTATAACTAATCCAGAAAAACCACTATCTGAAACAATAATATTACTTCCTCCCCCAAGAATAAAAACTGGAACTCTTTTTTCTTTTGCAAAAATTAAAGCCATTTTTAGTTCAGCGAGACTAGATACTGATGCAAAAAACCTTGCTTTACCTCCTACATGCATGCTTGTTAGAGGTTTAAGACTATGATTTTCTTTAATCTTCATATTCAGCCCAAATATACCATATATGATATAATCGCCAACGTGGAAAAAACTCAAAAAAACACAGACGATTTTGAGATAGAGGGCGGGAGAAAACTTTCTGGAACAATAAAAACTAACTACTCCAAAAACGGTGCAATGGGTCTTTTTTGCGCATCTCTTTTAAACAAAAGTACTACTATTCTTCATGGAATTCCTAGGATAGAGGAAATCGCTAGAGCAATGGAGATATTTGAAAGCATTGGGGTAAAAACCGAATGGATAGCAAAAAATTCTGTAAAAATCACACCGCCGAAAAGATTTAAACTCCACAATATAAATATGAAATCTGCTGGGAGAATACGATCGGTGCTTATGATGATCGGTTCACTTATCCATTCTGAAAAAAAATTTAAAATTCCTCATGAAGGTGGATGCAAAATGGGTCAGAGAACAATCGCTGCGCACAGGTTCGGACTAGAATCCCTCGGAGTAAAAATTGTTACCAAAGAATCATATTATGAGATAAGTCGTGGAAACCTTAAACCTGGAGAGATAGTGATGTATGAAGCTAGCGACACAGCTACAGAAAACTTGCTTATGGCATCTTCACTTATACCAGGTAAAACCACTATAAAGTTTTGCCCATCAAACTATCAGGTTCAGGAGATTTGTTTTTTTCTGGAAAAATGTGGAGTAAAGATAGAAGGTATCGGAACAACCACACTAACAGTTCACGGCATAAAAAGAATAAACAAAAAAATCGAGTATCACAATAGTGAAGACCCTATTGAATCCATGATGTTTATTTCCTCCGCTATCGTTACAAAATCAAAACTAAAAATAACACGATGTCCTATTGATTTTCTTTCTCTAGAACTCCTGAAGTTAGAAAAAATGGGTTTAAAATTTTTAAAATCAAAGGAATACACTTCAGAAAATGGAAGAACCAAACTTGTCGATATTACAGTTTACCCATCAAAGCTTAAGGCTTTGTATGACAAAATTCACGCCTCAGCCTACCCAGGAATAAATTCAGACAATCTTCCTTTCTTTGTGCCTATCGCCACACAAGCTAAGGGAACGACTCTTATTCACGATTGGATGTGGGAAAACCGAGCTATATACTTTACAGAACTGAATCGCCTCGGAGCCAATATTGTCTTAGCCGATCAGCATAGGGTTTTTGTAAACGGCCCGACGGAACTCAAAGCTAATCAGGTTATTTGTCCACCAGCCCTCAGGCCTGCCATGATAGTTTTCGTAGCAATGCTAGGAGCAAAGGGCACATCAATTCTAAGAAATGTATACTCTATAAAGCGCGGATACGAGAACGTAGCAGAGAGACTAAATGTAATCGGCGCAAAAATAAAACTATTGGAGTAAAAGCACTATTTTATTTCATCTTTTTTCACAATACCAGCCTCCCTAAGTGTGTCGATTTCCGCAGAAACAGTGGTATCATACACTGATTCATCGTTAGCTTTTTTTTTAACTGTAGCAGACAAACTATCTTCTGACACGTATAAATAGTACAAGTTTGGTTCGTATATAAGATGTTTTATTGCAGAACTAAATGCACCTAAAATACTCTCTTCTGACTCCATTGGACCTTCAAGTTCAGACTGGATTTGATCTGGTTTCAATTCCTCTATATTCCTTATTTGTTCATTATTCATATCTTTCTATTTTAACATAAAAACTTGGTGCCGGGAGAGAGAATCGAACTCTCAATGGATTGCTCCGCACGATTTTGAGTCGTGTGCGTCTACCAATTCCGCCATCCCGGCATTTGTAAAATAAATATATCACAAGTCTTAAAAAAGTTCAGGGTCAGCTCTCGCTAACCCTTAAACATCTTATAATTATCTCACTCTTTCCTTCTTCTCCGCAATTTCTTGTTGAGTGAATTGATCTCAGAAACTATCTCGGGCTTCATGCAATTGATCGAAGAGACTCTCAAGACAAGGCCACGAATTCCAGGACCAGCATTTGACGTCCCCTTTTGCTCTTGATTCCAGCTAAAGATCATGCCCACTTGAGCATGTGGACCCCTTTGCTTTAACATTATCCCACTAACAACTATTACCGCTTGACGTGATGCATCCTCAAGTCTTTTGAGACTGGGAAGATTAAGTAGTGGACTTTCAATTCTTTCCTCAAAGATTCGAACTACAGCCACTTTCTGCCCCCTCCTACTTCCTATCCAAACTGCATTGAGCAGTTTAGTTAGAATCGACTTGTTCAAAACATCCTGTGACTCAATTTTCTTGATCATTTTTCCTCCAATCAACGTTGCGGGAATCTACAATCCATTGTAAAGTATCTCTTAATTTATGAAAAAATCAAGTGTTAAAAATGGACTTCCGAAAGTCCTTGTTATTCTCGGACCAACTTCAATGGGAAAAAGTGACCTAGCTGTTAGGCTTGCAAAAAAATTTAATGGTGAAATTATTTCCGCTGACTCAAGACAGGTTTATAAAGGACTAAACATTGGCACTGGAAAAATCACAGAAAAGGAAATGCTAGGTGTCCCCCATCATCTCCTGGACGTGGTTTCTCCTAAAA
Organism: Minisyncoccia bacterium; assembly: GCA_049297675.1. Lineage (GTDB taxonomy): Bacteria > Patescibacteriota > Minisyncoccia > Phycocordibacterales > DATDWN01 > C7867-006. The sequence goes on from JBAQUS010000004.1 coordinate 44,350, forward strand.
AAATTTTTTCTGTGTCAGATTTTCAAAAAATAGCAATCGAGAGAATCGAGAATATTTTATCAAGAGGTAAACTGCCCATAATCTGTGGCGGTACTGGATTTTATATCGACTCAATCGTCCACGGCATAGTTTTACCAGAAGTTCCACCAAATCCTAAATTGAGAAAAATCTTAGAGAAAAAAAGTCTGGAGGAATTAGTAAAAATATTAAAAAAATTAGACAAAAATAGACTGGAAAATATTGATCAAAAAAACAAAGTCAGGTTAATCCGTGCTATTGAGATAGCAAAAAGTCTTGGTAAAGTACCAAAAGTTAAAAAGGAGGAAAGTAAGTATGATTTTTGCCAAATAGGACTGAGGATTGATGACTATAATTTGAAAAAAAAGATTCGTAACAGGCTATTTTTGAGAATAAAAAAAGGAATGATAAAAGAAGCTGAAAATATTCACAAAAATGGGCTCACATACAAGCGAATGAAAGAGCTCGGTCTTGAATATAGGTTTTTAACTGACTTTTTAGAGAAGAAAATTACAAAAGTGGAATTGTTTAAAAAAATTATGGATGGAAATTGGAACTATGCCAAGAGACAAGTAACTTGGTTTAAAAGAGATGAAAAAATAAAGTGGTTCAAACCCACAGAGGAAAACTCAATTAAAAGAACTGTGGAAAAATTTTTGACATAAATTCGTAACACATATAAAATCAAAAAGGAGGTCTTCAGAATGAAGTTGCCGACTGTATCAGCGAATACTATCGTCCGAAGTTGGGATGGTAGACTAGTCATTGTCAAACACAAACAGAAAGCCTACGACATTAGGCTCGAATGTCCGTGGGGTCTGCCAGGAGGTGGACTTGAAGACGGTGAAACTCCAATCGAAAATGCGATAAGAGAAACGAGACAAGAGATTGGAGTGGATATCAAAGCTCCAAAACTCATCGGAACGTTCATCCAGAGAGTTAGGGATGACGAAGCTCCGGGTGGCTTCGTCAGTGGCGTACTCCACCTTTTTGTATCAATTGAGTCAGATTTGGAAGGAAGGATCAGATGGGAAGGATGTGACGAAATAGAGGAGATTGCCCTTCTTGCACCCAAATCCATCTGCGAAAAACGACAGGAGATCGGACTCGGCTACTTTCGCATGATTCTCAAGTACATGAGATGCATCGACGGTGCTGACAGGTACGGATTCCAAAACCTCCGACTGTCCTTACCTGTTGAGTATCCACGATTCGGACTAAAAGACAAAGACCAACTTGTTCTTCAGACTTAAGGGGTGTGCCAGTAATCTCGGCACGCCCCTTAAAATTTTACATGAAATTTAATATGAATTAGTGTAGATTAATATATATGAATCCCGTTAGAAGTTGTAATATAAAACAATTCTTGAGAAATAATTATCAACTAGATTTAATTTTTGTACCAAAGAGTTAACAGCTACTGGTACTTCTAACGGGATGAAATCTGTGATACTTTGTGCAGGCGAAGGAACGAGAATGAGACCACTTACCTTTACTTTGCCTAAACCACTCATTGACGTATCTGGCAAAACAATAATTGAAAGAATTTTAGAGTCTCTTCCAGAGGAAATCGATGAAGTTATTTTGGTTGTGGATTATTTGAGAGAGAAAATCATATCTCATCTTGTAGAAAACTTTTTAGGAAGAAAAATAAGCTATGCCATTCAAGGAGAAAAAAGGGGTACATTTGGTGCACTACTTAGTGCAAAAAATTTTATAGAGGAAAATGAAAGATTTCTTGTTCTAAATGGTGATGACATACATGATAAGTTTGAGTTAAGAGAATATTTAAAACACCCAAGAAGTTTCGGTATACAGAAAATGATAATGCCAAACTATTATAGTGTTTCAGTGGATGAGAACAAACATGTTATTGGTTTTGCCAAACAAACAGATAAGGAAAAACTATATGGAACCTTTGTCGCAACTGGAGCTTATGTTTTGGATTCAAATATATTTAAACATCCTGGAGTGATAGTTTTTGGCGGAGAATTAGGGCTTCCTCAAACTATTCTTGCCCAAAAAGACTACCCTATCAATGCAGTAGTCACAGAAAGGTGGGTACCTATAAACTCGTTTGAGGATCTAGAAAAAGCTAAAAAAATATTTTCTTAATTTACAGACGATCTTGTCCTGTGTGAATCCACTCTTTTCTGGATCATGAGTTTCCTAAATAGCACTATCTCCAAATATGCAAATTCATTCTGGTTTTTTCATACTTTCATTTTAAGATCTTGTAATGTAGCTGGATCGTATCCTCATTAAGTTTGTTAACTTCCATAAGTTTTAGATCGTATTCAAAATCAGCCTCAGAAAAAACTTTTATTCCTTTTCCAAATATCAATGGTTCAACATCTAAATAAATCTCATCTATTAAGTTTTCTTTAAGAAAAGAACTATTTAATTGACCTCCTCCAGCCACAAACGCTGTTTTAAAGTTTTTTGTTTCTAATAAATTCAATATATCTTTTGGTGACTTTTTTGTAATCAAAACATTGTCACCCCATTTATTTTCTATCTCCTGGTTAGATACTACAATATTCAAAGCATCTGGAAATGGAAAATATCCATACTTAGAAGTTTCTATATATGTATTTTTACCCATTATTGTATTTCCTGCTGATTTACTATGTTCGTAAAATCCTTTCAAGTCTTCTTCTTAAGTAAACTCTGAATTACCATTTTCTCTAGCAATATAACCATTAGCAGATATTCCCATATAGATAATTGTCTTCATAATCATCATAATAACAAAAAATCACTGATTTGTATCGGTGATTTTTTGTCTCAAATATTGCTTTACTTTCTCGCAAAAACGTCACATTGACGCGTCTCGTGCGACGCTCGACTTGGCGGGGGGTGGAAGAATCGAACTCCCGACAACGGTTTTGGAGACCGTAGTTATACCACTTAACTAACCCCCCAGATTTACAAAATATAGCAAAAAAACGCCTGATTGGCGAATAAAAAAACAAAATATAGCTAAATAACTATCCTCTCTATTAGTGGATTAAGTCGAGTAACAAATTCATAGTTTGTAGTTCCAGATACTTCTGCTAATTCATTTACTAAAACAGACAAACTGCCGGATCTACCCAAGAGAATAACTTCATCAAAAATTTTTGCATTTTTTACATCTGTAACATCTACAACTATCATATCCATTGAAACTCTCCCTAAAACTTTGCAAAATTTATTTCCTATTATTACAACCCCTTTGCTTGAAAGACTTCTGGAATATCCATGCCAGTAACCAATAGGAATAATAGCAATTTTGGAGTCTCTTTTTAATTTTTCGGTTAGATCATATCCGACGCCACTACCTTTTGGAACGTTTTTTATCTGGGAAATAATACTTTTCCAAGTTAACACAGGTTTAAGTATTACTTTATTTTTGTAATATTCTTCGATTTTTTTCGATGGCCACAAACCGTAAATACCGATACCAATTCTAAGCATATCCATTTTATTACTTATAAGTATCGCTCCGCTTGTGGATTGACTATGAGTAATAAAATTTTTAAACCTAGCTTCTTTAAAAAAGTCGACGGCTATTTGGAATTTTTTTACCTGCAGCTCCGTCTGAGTTTTATCATCAGGATCTTTGGCTGAGGAAAAATGCGTGTAAATCCCTTCTAACTTTATATTTTTTGATACTTTAATTAGCTCAATTACTTTTGGAATTTCCTCTAGAAAAAAACCTTGTCTGTGCATGCCTGTATCAACTTTGACGTGAACGTTAATTTTTTCCTTAGACTTTCTAAGTTTATTTAAAGATTCGAAATCAGAAACGGTAATAGAAACACGATTCTTTATGGCCTCCTTAACTCTATCCGGAAGTGTAAAACCTAAAACAAGTATTGGTTTTCTTATCCCATTTTCTCTCAAAGCACTTGCTTCAACAATAGAATCCACTCCTAAAAAATCCACAGCAAGGTTTTGAAGTATACTAGAAATTGTGAGAAGTCCGTGACCATAAGCGTTTGATTTAACCACTCCCATGAGTTTCATTCCTTTAGCAATTTTTCTAAAAGTTTTGTAGTTACTTTTTATCGCCTTTTCGTCAATTTCAATCCAAGTTCTTAGCTTTTTTTTAATATTTACTGATTTAATCATTTAATATTATGTTGAAAGTAAAAAAACGCTATTAAGCGTTTTTTACTTTTTTGCCTCTTTGAAAGCAACTCTCTTACGGAGTTTTTTGCTGTACTTTTTGAGTTCGATTTTTCTCTCGACTTTTTTCTTGTTTTTCCTGGTCCAGTATACTTCCCCAGATTCTTTATTTCGAAGTGGTATTAATCTATCTTGTGACATAGTACCTTGAGATTAATATAAAATTAGAGAAAATGCAAGGAGACCAACCCGTTCGGATTGGCCTCTAGAAATCACAAACCATCGTCTGGAAAAACTCCTGGCAGTATGAGCTGAATACTTCTGACAAATTTCTCGTACTCAGTAATGAATACATAGGAAATTCCTATGTAAGTGCCGTACGAAAAAATCCCAAGCAGTTGGGATTTGTTTCGTCGTGTGCGCCGGGTTGGAATTTCTCCCTCGCCTCTCAAGTTTGCCGTCGCAAACTCTCGGGCTGGTCACCGACTCGCGTTCGGCTTTTACTAAAGCCGAAATCGCTCCGTCGTTCGAATCCAACACGCAAAGCATGCTTTGCTCCGGCACACACGAAAAAATCCCTTGCGGGATTTGTCGTGTGCGCCGGGTTGGATTCGAACCAACGAAGCCCGAGGGCGACAGATTTACAGTCTGTTGTGATAGACCACTCCACCACCGACGCAACAGTTAGAGAATATCATAAAGCAACACAATTTCAAATTTTTATATTCACAAACTTACGCCATAGTAGATTCTGGAATGAAGCTTTCTGAAACAAATGAGCCGTTTCTTCCCTTCTTTACGTTGAAATTAAACTCACCTCCCTTTAAATCAACATGAATTGTTCCGCCTTTTGAAATGCCTTTGCTGACCATGAGGGATGCAATGGGTGTTAGAATTTTGGACTGAATCAGACGCTTCAGAGGTCTCGCCCCATATTGTGGGTTATAACCCTCTTTTGCTAGATGCTCTATAACGGAATTTGAAAACACCAGCTTTATTTCTTTTTGCAAGAGTCTATCTTTGACTTGTTCTACCTGAATATTAACAATTTCTGCTATGGCTTCTTTGGATAAAATATCAAATATTATTATCTCATCCAATCTGTTTAAAAATTCTGGTCTAAAGTGATCCTTAAGAGCTGACATGACATTAGTTTTGGCATTTTCATAATTTGCCTTCTCTCCACTACCAGAGGCAAAACCGATTTTCTCCATTTTGTCTATGAATCTCGAGCCAATATTTGATGTCAAAATAATAACTGTATTTCTAAAGTTTACCACCCTGCCCTTTGAGTCTGTTAGTTTGCCATTATCAAGCACCTGAAGCAGAATATTGAAAACCTCTGGATGAGCCTTTTCTATCTCGTCGAAAAGAATAACCGAATATGGTCTGTGTCGAACCATTTCCGTAATGGTTCCTCCTTCATCATGACCTACATAACCTGGTGGAGCACCTATAATTTTTGAAACTGAGTGCTTTTCCATAAACTCCGACATATCGATACGTATAAGAGCTTTGTCGTCGTCGAACATAAATTGGGCAAGAGCTTTAGTAAGCTCGGTCTTTCCAACCCCTGTTGGACCAAGAAAAAGAAAAGATCCTATTGGTCTGTTGGGGTCAGAAATCCCAACCCTACTTCTCTTTATAGTATCCGAAATCTTCTGCACTGGTTCGTTTTGACCGACTATTCTTTTCGTTAAGACTTCTTCCATTCTGCCAAGCTTTTCTGCCTCTTCCTCTAGCATTCTAGTAACTGGAATTCCTGTCCATTTTGAAACTATAGTTGCAATATCGTTTTCAGTTATTTCTTCTTTCAAAATTCTTCTTGACGATTGAAGTTTTTTTAATCGCTTTAACTTGCCATCTAGTTCTTTCTCAAGCGCCGGAATTTTACCATAGCGAATCTCAGCAGCACGTGAAAGGTCCGTTCTAGCCTCTGCGCTATCTGCCTCTAACCTCAAACTCTCAAGTTGTTTCTTTATTGATTTAATATCATTAACTGTTTCTTTCTCGTTATTCCATTTGAGCTCTATCTCACTAATGTCTTCCTTCAAATCGGCAACACTTTTTTCTATCTCCTTTAATCGTGTCTTTGATTTTGTGTCAGTCTCTTTTTTTAAGGCTTCTTGCTCGATCTGGAGCTTGACGATTTTTGAGTGAGCAGTCTGCAGAACTGGAGGTTTGTTCTCTAGTGCTATTTTTAAGTAGGATGAAGCTTCATCAATAAGATCGACTGCCTTGTCCGGTAAAAATCTATCAGAAATATATCTTGCTGAAAGATTTACAGCAGAAACTATTGCCTCGTCTGTGATATGAACTCCATGATACAGTTCATACTTCTCCTTAAGCCCTCGTAAAATAGTTACAGCATCATCGATAGAAGGTTCATTTACGTAAACTGGCTGGAAACGTCTTGTCAGAGCTGGATCTTTCTCGATATGCTTTTGGTACTCCTTAAGTGTCGTAGCTCCAATTGCTCTTAACTCTCCACGAGCCAAAGCAGGCTTCAGCATGTTTGAGGCATCAAGCGACCCTTCAGCCGCACCTGCTCCGACAATAGTATGAATTTCATCAACAAAAAGAACTATTTTGCCGTCAGCTCTCTCGACTTCTTTCAAAATATTTTTAAGTCTTTCCTCAAACTCACCTCTATATTTTGTTCCAGCAATAAGAAGTCCTAGATCAAGTGAAACTAGCTCTTTATCCCTCAAAGATTCTGGCACTTCCCCCATAGACATTCTTGTAGCCAGTCCTTCAACAATGGCAGTCTTTCCCACACCAGCTTCGCCAATAAGTATCGGATTATTTTTTGTTCTTCGAGAGAGAATTTGTATTATCCTACCTATTTCATCATCTCTTCCTATAACAGGATCAAGTTTGTTTTGTTGGGCAAGTTTAGTAAGTGACCTAGTATACTTTGAAAGAGCCTTAAATTTTTTCGGAGCCTCACTTTCAACAGTTTTAGCACTTCGAATATCTTCTAAAACCTTCAAAACCGCATCCTTGTTTATTTTAAATTTCAAAAGTAAATCTCTTGCTGAACTTTGAACTTCCGTAAGTGAAAGAAAAAGGTGTTCTGTCGATACAAACTCATCTTTCAGGCTAGATGCTTCTTTTGCTGAAATTTCTATGGTCTGTGCCAAATCAGGTGTGAGATAAATCTGATACGAAGCAGATAAGGTTTGTCCGGCCTCAGTACCTTCTATGAGCTCAAGAAGTGAGTCCGTCAGTAATATTGTATCAATCTCCATTCTGTCCAATATAGAGGCGACTATACTCTCTTCCTGAAGAATAAGCGCTGTCAAAAGATGGTTGGTATTAACATGATTTTGACCACGTTCAATAGCCAGCTCATGAGCCTTTCTTATAGCTTCTTTAGCCTTTGTGGTAAATTTCCCAAATGGTGGCATGCTGTTCATTACACCACTATATCAGAAATTATTGCAAAATCAAAAATTTATTGAGTTACAGTTTTCTTTTCGGATACTGTCTCAGTAAGACTATTTAGCTCATTTTTTAATACTGAAATTGGTGTAAAAATCCTAGTTTCGTTGTTTGAAAGTTTTATCCCAACAACATCACCAGAGAGATTAAATATCGGACTACCAGATACCATATCCCTTGAAGTAATATCAGTATTTATACTTGATATAACTTTTACTGTTGAAGTCCCAACACCAGAATCTTTGGTTGAAAGTGATGTAACTCTGCCTACTGTGACCGAGTTATCCGAAGTACCACCAAGACCTATAAGAGTCTGCCCGAGCTTAACTTCTGCTTCTGATATTACACTCGGCTCTAGATTTATTTCCGATTTCTCAGGTAGGTTAGCTAGAAATAAAATAAAGTTTGTCTGTTTATCAATACCTTGGGGAATAATTTCAACAACTTCCCCATCGCTTAGTTCCGCAGAATATTTGTTTGTCTTCAAAACAGTTTTTCTGTCAGTAGCTATGCCCCCTCCGCCAATTATTATTCCTATCCCGTAAAAACTAGCCTCTTCTGTGAAAGGATTTCTCTCCCTTATCCTGACAACACTTTTTAAATTTTTGTTGATCGAATCTATTATTCTGTCTTCTTCCTTAACTACAACAGTAGTTATCTCCTTTTGGTTCGACTGAATGATGGACGGCGTTGCTGGCACGATCGTCTCAACAGTCTTTTCCACAATACTGTTTATGTTTCGTGTTATTTCTATCGGAGCCTCTTGAAGAAGAGCATTAGTCATTATTCCTGTGGCAATCGAGGTGACAAAACTAACAAGAAGTGTCAGCAGTACAATCTGATTTTTGTTAAGGTCCTCCATATATGCTGCATAATATCATTTCTTTTTATAATGGTAAACGACTACATTTATGATAGTATAAAATGTATGAGTTTTGAATTACATACAATTGAAAATCCGAGTAGTCGAGATGACCAAGGTCACTTAAGTAGAAAGTTGGAAAAAATTAATCCTGGGAGAGACAGGGTTGAGGCTTTTAGAGTAGCCCGAGAAAGAATTCTCGGTAACCCTGATCTATACGAGAAATTTATAAAAGGCTTCATAAAAAGCAGTGATTCAATCCCTGTTGAGCTTGCCAGTGTACAAAATGAATTTCTATCAAACTGTGTTGAATTATCTGATCAAGAGATAGACTCTCTGGTTAGACAATTCAACAAGGGATTAGCAGATTATCTAATAAAAAATTATGCAAAATTAGGAATAGACTCGCAAAGAAAGGAGCATCTACTTTCTTCTCTTGATAGCCTTGGGATGAATTCAGTAGGAATAATTAGTGCAGTTGAATACATTAGGTCCAGAAAAAAACTATTCGAATTGGGTCCTGAACAGGATTATGGTTTTTATTTCGAGGATAGTCTAGATGCTAGATATAAAATTGATCTAATTGAAGTTTTATATTTGGACGGGAAAGTAAATTCAATGAATTTAGTACAAATTAAATCGCGTAAACCCGATGACAACGAGATAGAAAAAATATTAGATGACCATAGGAGTTGGGTAGCAAGTTCTATGATGGATTTAGAGACTTTTGAGAGAGAATACACTGACGGTATTCCTGATAATTTGACTATAGAAATCATGTTAGAAAATGCTCAAGATGTCGAGGATTTACTTGTGGATGTCTGTACTGATCCAGACGGATTTAAACCTGATAAATTCATTGAAAAATTAGATCTGGGAAATCTAAATAACAAACAAAAAGCGTGGTTGCTACTTAAATACGGAAAAATCATGATTGAAAAAATTGCTAGTGCTGTCAAAAACCAAGTTCTTGATGCTAATCAAGCTGAAGAAATACTAGGAGCACTTAGCAAACTAACAAATAAAGTTATTGCAAAAGCAAAACTTCCAAAAAATTTTTCAACAGTAAGAAATATAAACTCAGTAATTGCTGTTGGTCCTGAGATTATTCGTGAAGAAAGAATACATGGAGATAGTATTTCAGACATACATAAAAAAGTTGTCGGTCTAAGTAATTGATAAATAGACCAAATAATGATATAAAATAAGTGGAGTCAGACATGAAAAAATCATCCTTACCTGGTCTTAAATCAATATCAGTGAATAATAAACCCACGGATAGAGGAGTGGCTAAGGTCAGGCTTGAAAAGGCGCGTGCTGAGTTCGAACGTCGCTTAGATCGTGTATTGAACGAAGGTAAGAAAAAGTGAGGGTTACTACCAGTATGCCTTGGTGGTAGCCCTTTTCGTTTATTTAAAAATCTTTTTCAAGACAGAAACAAGCTCATCAATATCCCTCTTTGTGCTTTCCCTTCCTAGAGTAAACCGAAGAGAAGACATTTTGCATTCCTCCTTTCCGAGAGCCTCAACCACATACGAAGATGAATCCTCTTTTAGTGTTCGACAAGACGATGAGTATGAAGCTGAAATCCCTGCGACATCTAGTGAGATGACCCCAAACTCTGCATCCAAACCCGGAAAACAAATATTAATGTTGTTTGGAAGTCTTTCCTCCTTTGAGCCATTTAGACTAGTCTTCGGAAAGGTATTGAGAATTTTCTCAATTTCATAATCTCTAATTTCTTTAAGTCTAGTGGATTCGCTTTCTTTCATTTTTTCTGCAATTTCCAATGCCTTAGCAAATCCTATTGCACTTGAAACGTTCTCCGTGCCACTCCTAAGCCCTCCCTCTTGTCCTCCGCCGAAAATAATAGGTGATATTTCTACTCCATTCTTTACAAACAGAACTCCAGTGCTTCTCGGACCATAAATTTTAATGCCATCAAGTGTCATCATATCCACACCAAGTTTCAAAACGTTTACATCGAGATAAAGTGGTGCTTGGCAGGCATCTGTATGAAAATAAGGATACTCGGTGTTGTTCTTTATCCTAAAATCCTTAATCACTTTGCTGATTTCCTTTATTGGTTGGATTGTTCCAATCTCATTGTTTGCGTACATTATTGAAACCAGAACAGTCTCTTTTTTTATTGCATCTCTTATGTCCTTAATTGAAACTAATCCCTCGGAATTTACTGAAAGTTTTGTCACCTCTCCTCCTCTTTTTTCTATTTCACTAAAAACTTCCAGGACAGACGGATGCTCGATTTGTGAAGTAATGAAATGTGGTCTAGAAATAAAACTTTTGCTTTTTTCAAAAACTCCTAAAATAGTCATATTGTTTCCCTCAGTCCCACCACTGGTGAAATAAATAGATTTACTTTGAGTGCTTAGAATTTCTGCAACCTTTCTTCTAGCTTTTTCAAGATTTTCCTTTGCCGTAATTGCCTGACTGTAAAGTGCAGAAGGGTTAGCAAAAATTTTCTCTTCATATTCACGCATTACTCTCACTACTTCCTTGTCTATGGGAGTGGTCGATGCATAATCTAAAAAAATCCTCTCTTTTTTACCTAATAAATTAAATAAATTCATGATTTTATGATACAGATTATTTTGCAAATGACAACAAATTATGACATACTATGGAAATGTCATTTGATCTACTAACTATAATTTATATTACTTTAGTAATACTTGTAGTTTTAGTTGGATGGATTATAAGACTTGAAATAAAGTTAGGAAGGCTACTTTTGGGTAAAAATGCCAAAACGCTTGAAGACAGCATCTTTTTTGCCAAGGATAATCTTGAAAAACTTAACAATTTCGAGAAGAAAACTTTGGAAAATTTCTCCCAAATGGAGAAGAAACTTAAAAGAAGCGTGCAGGCTGTTGAAACAATCCGTTTTAATCCCTTTAAAGGAAATGGGGATGGTGGAAGTCAGAGTTTTTCCACTTCTTTTTTATCTGAAGACGGAAACGGAGTGGTCATTTCCAGTCTATATTCAAGAGATAGGGTCAGTATTTTTTCGAAACCACTTCAAAAGTTTGAGAGTAGTTTCGAACTAACGGGTGAAGAAAAAGAAGTGGTAGAAAATTCTAAGAAAGTTTTAGTAAATTAATGCCAGATGGTCATGAACCAGCCCAAACACTGCTATGAAAACAGAAAATCAAAATTCAGAAAAGCGTGGTCCTATCGTGGCTGTAATGGGTCATATTGATCATGGCAAGTCAACTCTCCTCTCTTTCATAAGAAAAAGTACTAAGCCTCTAGATGAAGCCGGAGGTATCACTCAACACATTTCTGCCTATGAAGTCCCCCACACAGACAAGGAGGGAAAAACAAGGAATATAACTTTTCTCGATACTCCTGGTCACGAGGCGTTTTCGGGAATAAGAAAAAGAGGGGCAAAAGTGGCTGATATAGCTGTTCTTGTTGTATCTGCAGAAGATGGAGTGAAACCTCAAACAAAAGAGGCACTGGAATCCATAAAGAACAGCAAAACTCCATTCATTGTTGCTATAAATAAAATAGACAAGCCAGATGCAAACATAGAGAGAACTAAACAAAGTCTGGCAGAAAATGAAATTTATATTGAGGGATATGGAGGAGATGTTCCATGTGTAAACATTTCAGCGAAGAACGGTGATGGCGTTGAAGATCTATTGGATATGATTATTCTAATTTCTGAACTTGAAAATCTTTCAGGAAACCCAGATGAAAACGCAGAAGGAATAGTAATAGAAAGTAATAGAGACTCCAAAAAAGGAATCTCTTCGACTTGTATAATAATTGATGGCAAAATTCAAAAAGGAATGTATATTACTTCAGGAACCTCGAGTTCACCGGTTAGGATTATTGAAAACTTTCTTGGAAAACAAGTTGAATCAGCTCAATTTCCAAGCCCAGTAAAAATTATCGGTTGGGATTCGCTTCCAGAGGTTGGCGATAGTTTCCATGTTTGGAAAACAAGGGAAGAAGCAAGAGAAGCTGTACAGAAAGAGGTGGAAAATAAAAGCTCTAAGTCAATAAGTGGTGAGGACCTCAAATGTGAAAATTCCATAGCAATTGTAGTCAAGGCGGATACGGGTAGCAGTCTTGAAGCTATGATTGGTGAAATAAATAAACTTAGGCTTGAAAAAATATGTCCGGAAATTATTGCCTCAGGAATAGGAAATATTTCTGAAAATGATGTGAGACTTGCCGATGGTGGAAATAAAAAGGCTATTGTTGTTGGTTTCAATGTTGATACCGATTCTCTAGCAAAAAACTTATCGGAAAGAAACGGAACTCAAATAAAAACTTTCAACATTATTTATAAAATGAGTGAATGGTTAAGTAAGCTACTTATTGAAAACACGCCAAAGGAAAAAGTCTCTGAGAGCGTTGGTGTGGCTAAAATTTTGAAGATTTTTAGTAAAGTTCGTGACAAACAGATTGTCGGTGGGAAGGTTGAGAAAGGTAAAATCGATCTTGGCTCTCAAGTAAAAATTTTAAGGAGAGAGGCTGAAATTGCAGAAGGCAAAATAAGAGAGCTTCAAAGCCAGAAAAATCAAGTCAGTGAAGTCGTTGAGGGTAAAGAATTTGGAGCAATGATAGAATCAAAAATCGAAATAGTGCCGGGAGATAGGATTGAATGTTTTATTATTGTTGAAAAATAATGAGTAACAGAAATCAAAGACTAAGTGAAATTCTAAGAGATTTAGGTGCCCGTTTTCTGCTTCTTAATGGAAACAAATCCTCGCTTTTAACCGTGACAAAATTGGAATTAACAAGGGATGGAAAAAATGCTACTATTTTCTTTACGGTTTTTCCAAATAGTTTTGAAAAAACTGCTCTTGAGTTTGCCAAGAGAAAAAGAAGTGATTTTAGAGAATTCGTTAAGGAAAATTCAAAACTAGGACACCTCCCCCAGTTTGATTTTGAAATTGATCTAGGAGAGAAAAACCGTCAAAAAATTGACGGATTATTAAATGAAAAATGACCTAGTCGCCAAGTGGTAAGGCAAAGCTCTGCAAAAGCTTTATACGGCGGTTCGATTCCGCCCTAGGTCTCCCTAAAACATTTACACAGTAAGTGTTTGGGTGAACAATTCATCCAGAGAGTTGTTGTAACCAAATTTTGCTCGGGTGGCGGAACTGGTATACGCGTTCGACTTAAAATCGAATCCCGAAAGGGGTATGGGTTCGATTCCCATCCCGAGCACAAAATTGAAATAAACTAAAATTAATGTTATAAATTTAAAGTAAAATTTGCGCCTATAGCTCAGCTGGTAGAGCAGATCCCTCTTAAGGATAAGGTCCCAGGTTCGATCCCTGGTGGGCGCACAAGCCGAAATAATCTAAACTGCTTTAGATTATTTCGGACTTGTGCGCAACCAGAATATACCTTTAGGTGATTCTGGTTGAGGTTTCGGGCTTGTGCGTTATTAAAACATGTTTACTAAATAGTTTGAATCGTGGTTTCAAATTTGTGTGTGAAAGTAAGATAGCAATATAATGTTTTAGTTTCAAGTTAACAATTGGGCGAGTGGCGTAACAGTAGCCGCGCCAGTCTTAGGAACTGGTCCCGTAAGGGGTGGAGGTGCGATTCCTCTCTCGCCCACCAATAAGGAACTAAAGGGTTCTGAATGCGAACCCAAGCGGAACGCCCGAAGGGCGTGCCAAGGATTTTCGCCTGATTCTGCAAGAGAATTCGGGAATTTTGGTGTGCAAGCGTGCAAGGTTTTTTCGTCGAGACGCAGGTTCGAGCCAAAGATTTCTTTGGCATAGACCTTTTTAGTAAAAAGATCTGAATCAGAAGCGATTCTGTCCAATGATTCCGCGTCTTTTAGCCATTGTTGGAAAGGTGCGAGCCAATCATTCTACTTGTGTGAAAGAGAGGTCATTTCTCATCTGTCAAACATCCGATGTTTGACAGTAAGTTAGGGGTAGATTATTACCGAAAATGTTAAAACTTTTTATACTTCAAAAGTTTTGGTGTCAGCTTTTACCCCGCTATTTTTTACAAATTTATAATATTCATATTTATCCTCAAATTGGTCTAATACTACTTCCCTTTTTAATATTTCCTTCCAACGATTTTCTGTAACGTAATCCTGATAGCTAGACCACTCATATTTTTCTGGATTATTACTCCAATGTGAAAGCTCTTTTGGATTTAAATGAACATACGCAGATAAATGTAGTAGTTGTTCATTACTTTCAACATGAACTGCTTTATACGGACCTTCAAAAAGATGCCCCGAAATTTTATATTTAGTATTGAAGTATTTTGTATACGAGTTAAGTACACGTTGCATATATTTCCCAGTTCCACCTTCTTCATTTTCACGAACTATTAGATGAAAATGGTTAGTCATCATCGCAAAAGAAACTAGGTCAACGTATCTTTTCGAAATTATCTTTTCGTAATCATCACTGTTAATGTCAAACATCCGATGTTTGACATAATTCGAGATCATTCTTGAAACTTGAGGAAAAATAACATTTGCTTGAAAGTATAAAATGAGAAATAAAAATCTAATTCTATCTCTATCATCCTTGAAGATGATTTTCTTCCCAACTCCCCGATTATATATATGATAGTGTTCCCCAATTTCAATATTATCTCTTCTCATAACCTCTCATCCTACATGGACAACTATCCATCTGTCAAACATCGGATGTTTGACAGATGGATAAGATCGATTATTAGAAAGGCTTGTGATTTTTTTAAAATCGATCTTGTTGCAAATAACGGCTTAATGGTGGGGGTTTTTTGACGACACCCTTGACTTGACTTTTGGATTTAATTGTGATAGAATGGTGAGCAGAACGGGAGCGGCAATTCTTGCCCCTTTCGTCGCTCCTTGACACTCTAGTTTTTAGTTTACAAGCGCTTAAATGCGCAGAAGAGGTTAGCATGTTTTACACTATCGCAATTTCCGTTCTCGTTGCAGTGACAATCTCGGTCCTGATCGTCGTCGGTTGGCTTATCTTCCGTGTCGTACAGACACGGAGGAGGACACCAGTCATTCATGATTGGGCGCGGAGGGATGATAGTCGCGAGACGACACCCTCCCCGACTCCTACCACGACATCCGGAATTGATGTCGACCTCACACTGAATCCTCCCCGCCATACTCCGAAAGGAAATAGCGGAAGAGAACCCGAACCGTTGCCTCCATGTAAATGGAAAAAAGGCACGTTTCGTATCATCTACTGGGCGGTAATAATTCCGCTCGGAATGATATCTGTCTTCGTTCTGGAGTGGGGTATCCTATCGGGTCTGCCACTCACGTGGAATACCCTGTTGGAATTCAACGCAACTTCAGTTGGGCTGACCCTTGTTGTTCTCTGGGTAGCCTACTTCTTGGACACATTCAAGATCGTCAAGTTCAATGAACTCGGCGGTCGTGTGGTACTTGGTAGTTTCGAGTCCTACTCTGACGGGATAACTCTCGCACCGAGATGGATTACCGATCTGGTCAAGGTAACGAGAGCAACTGAAGAACTTGATCAACCTCACAGTGACCCGTCAAAAATTTTCTGGGGAGACCTAAGCAAACTTCCAGACGGGAAAATCCCGGACGGTATGGTACTACCAATTCGTGTGCCATTCCTCCAGAGGTCAAGCGATGAAGACTTCGAAGTTCGCTGGCCACTTGAAACAGGAGAGGTCAAAACCAGAATTACAAAGGGCTATGACCTTCTTAGTGCAACGGATGCTCCTGTCGAGTATTCGATCGGAATCAGATTCATCGACATCCAACGTGTTATCGTTCGACTCAGGTCACTCAAAGCAGCCTACGACTTGGCAACAGACTATGCAGAGACGCTCATAACGGGCACTTTGCAGAAAATGTCCGCTGCCGAAGCCCAAGTACTGAAACAGGAAATTTCAGTACATCTTGAGGAACAGACGGACAACCGTGTTTTCCAATCGTACGGCTTCGTGATCGACTTCGTGACTTTGAAGTCAATCGGGACTTCGCACACAATCGCGGAATCGCGAGCGCAGGCGGCAGCAGCTGTCAACCTTGCGAATAAAACGGTTAGAGACGCAAAAGCTACAGCTAAGGCAACCGAACTTCAAGGTGCTTCTGTGGCTGGAGCTGAATTGGCACTACTCAACGCGAGGTCAGTAGGACTACGCAACATCGTCGACGCTGCGACTTCACGGTCAGGGGGAGTTGAACTCGCCAAAGCTATGGAAGCGGCACGCGCTATTCAGTTTGGCGCAGATTCGACAGTTGTTGTCCCAGGTGGAAACACTGGGGACGGTCTCGGACTCTTTGGCGCAGCGGTCGGTACAGCAATTAGTGCTTCGGCCGCACTTGGGAGAAAACCAGCTGGTGAAAAAGCTCTAACAGAGACCCAACCAGCACAACCAACAACTACTACAACACCCCCTGCACGTGGCGACAGACGTGGCCATAAGAAAGGGGGTAAGAGGAGTTAGTCATGCCTATCGTCGCAATCGTTATCGTACTCCTCTTTCTCGTCTTCGGACGAAGGAAAGGAAACGATAGCAAATACATTCGAGAGTCAGAGGTCGTTGATACCAAGCCAAATGGTAAAACAGAGACGGAAAAACACACTCTGTGGTGGCACGTCGGCCACTACAAACTCGTGTGGCTACAGCACTGGAGGAGGTCAACAACCCTCCGTGTCTCCGCCGGACTGCTTGCTTTCGGGCTGGGAGTCTGGATCTTCCCTCTAACGAGGGAATGGTGGAGTTCGCAGTGGGTTAGCTTCGGCCTTTACCTAATTGCCGCTCTGGCCATTATCTGCCTTGGGTTCATGTTGGGCCCGGCGCAGAAAGTGCCGTTCGAGTACAGGCTCCGGCCTTTATTGCTCATCATTGGAATTGCGATCGCAGTCTACGGACTCGGTGCGAACACCAAGTTCGGTCAGAGCACCTGGTCGTGGATCGCCTCTCACTTCGGGAGAACAGATGGAAACATCGGTCTAACTCCAGAGGAGACAGCTGACCTACCGGACGGGTTCGTCGAGAGCGACAATCCGAACCACTGGTCAAACCACGTCACCGATGAAAATCGTGATGTGGTCAACATGGTCCGGGCTGCCGTCCAGAGCGAACTTGTCCCAACCCATTGGGACCTCGCCATGCAGATCTGCGGTATGGAATCGGCATGGTTTCGTCAGTTCGATGAGGACGGTAATGTTCTCAGAAACGTCAAAAACAATGACGGGTCAATCGACTACGGAGTCTGTCAGATCAACTCCATATGGATGAAAAAGTCCAAGGAGTTGGGAGATGGTTTCCGGATCGACGGGCCGGCTGACGAAAACATTCGAATGGCCATGTGGATCTGGACGAATCCAGAAACACGTGGGCCACGCGAGTGGACCGGTACGTACAACACAGCTCTTGCTGTTGTCCGCAATGCGCGGACAACGCCAGAGACTGTGAACGCACGTCGAACTCCAGAGAGGTCACCGGCTGAACAGGAGACTGTTCAGGCTGGGATCGCACTGGTCTCACAAACTGAGCCAATTCACCAGCAACGCAACCCACAAAGAGAGGTGTCTGTCACAGCCATGTTTCCAGGATGGGTCACCGACAAGTCCTCCATGACCTGCGACCTCGAAGAGGACGCAGAAATCGAGGCGGTCGGTGAGCCTGGAATATTTTACTGGAGTGACACAAACTTCAGTACGAACATCCTAAAGCCTGGAGAAACTGCTTCACTTGCTGGATTCAAATGCGTTGCAGTCAGATACTTTTCCCCAACGTTTGGGGGAAAACTGACTGAGGGTCAGAGCCCTTACGCAATCGTGAGACGATACAAATAAACTAGAGTTAGAGAGGAGTACACATGTTCGCATGAGGCCGTTACCCGATAAGGGAACGGCCTCTTTTTATGCATGATGATATATAAAATTTCTCTACAGAAAACCGCTCAAGTTGTGAGCGGTTTTCTGTGACTAACTTGTTAATAGTTTCGTATTATAGCGTTGACTGCTGCGTTATTAGGTGCCACCCCGAAAGTGTTAAGGACGAAGTGAACCAACCCATAAACCGAAAACATTATGACCATTCCCACTATTCCCCAGACCATGGAATCTCTGGACTCCTTTCTGGTATTTCCTTTATCGTCTGCATCAGAAGATAAAAACTTGATGGCCCCCCATACAAAGTACAGAAAGGCTATAGCAAACATGAGGAAAATCAATGGATTCAGTATAACGTTTGCTACATTACGTAGAAAAGGAACAATAGTCATGTACTAGTTTCGTTAACTAGACTGATTACAGACCTGTAACTGTTGGAACTGTACCAGTTGTGATGTTTTGAACACCAAATGTAGATTGTAACCATGCAACCAATCCGTAGATTGAGATCATGACTGCTATTGCAATCACACCCCAAATCATCTGGTTTCTACCTGCCTCCTGTGCCTTAGGATCCCCAGCTGAACGTAGGAATGTAACCAAGCCCCAGAAGAAGAACACTATCGCTAGACCGAAAACTATAGGGATAAGTGTTCTAACTGTTGTTGCAATGAAAGTAAGAAGTGCTTGCAAACCTGTTAAGTTTGGAGTCTGGGCGAAAGCCAAGACTGGAGCAAGAAAAGATCCTACTGAAATGACAATTTTTTTCATTTTTTTGTTAATATTACGATTAATAATGCTATTATAGTACTTTTTAAAAATAATGCAAGTCCTCGGTCAAATAGACTCTGTGGATTAGTTTACTTCCAGTTATACTTAGTTTGGACTAAAACATGTTTCAAAGTTAGTACAAGACTCAATACTAAAGACATTTCCAAGAAATGCCACTATTCCAAATAATGATAGAATGATGAACATGCCTATAATACCCCATAACATCCTTTGTTTTCCTTCCTCACGGGATTTAGAATCACCAGAATTTAGTACAAATTGTGCCACACCCCATATAAAGAAAAGCAAAGCAACACTGCCTAGGATTGGTACTAATATATCAACTAAATCCTTAAATTCCTGAGCAAAAGTCTGAATAGTTTGAGCCGAAAGAATGGTTGGAAAAATAGACCAAGACAAAGACACTACAAAAAATATTCTGCTGGTGTAACCATGAGAAAATATAAATTTTCTTACCATCAAAATAGTTAATGTTACAAAATTATTATAAAGAAGTACAGATCATTGACCCGATTGGACACCCTGTTTGTGGTATCCCTAGAGCAGTATTTATAAATGCCACTATTCCGAATATAGACATTATTACGAACATACCAACTACACCCCATATCATCCTTTGTTTTCCCTCTTCTCTCAGTTTGGTATCGCCAGCATTTAGAATAAATGTAGCTACACCCCACATAAAGAACATAAAAGCCAAACCGAAGACGATGGGTATAAGAAGTCGAACTATATTTCCGAATTCAGTCACTAGTGTTCTTACCACGGCTAGACTCTGGGCAAAAATAAAAACAGGAAATAAAAGTTGTGGTGCATAAATTAAAAATTTTAGATTTTTCTTCATATTTTTTATTTATTTCTATTTATTACTATCAGTTATGCATTATAATACATACAACACAAAAGTACAAGGCTAAAATCTAATGAAAACAAAGGCAGGATCAGCATCAGTAGAGCCATTCAACCCTACAGCGTTTATAACAACACCAATGATTGCTCTTACAGATAGTAGGACAAATAAAGCAATTGTTCCCCAAAGCATATATTTTCTTCCATTTTCTATTTCCGTTTTATTTCCAGATCGAATAAAAAATTTAGAAAGACCCCAAATAAATACTAAAACAGCTAAAGAAAGAAAGGCTGGCAGGATTGTGTTGTAAATAAGTTCTCCTGTGGTGAAGGCGGCATCTCCAAATGTGCCACCCGGAGGTATAAGTTGGGCATAAGCAATAATCGGAAAAACACTGACAACAAGGTTTGAAATGAACCTGTAGTGCTTTAAAAAAAAAGTTTTCATTATTGATAAATTTTAACCAACAGTGATTAGTTGACTAACCGTATTTCTAACCAGCTCTGATATGGCCACAGCTCCGAGGAGAATTCCTCCGCCTATGAGAGCCCAGAGAAGTCTCTGTTTTGCCTCGCCAAGTTTTTTCTCATTACCTTGGGCAGTTACAAAAGTAAAGCCTGCATAAATAATGTACATTACAACCACCACGGCTCCTATAGG
Source organism: Minisyncoccia bacterium (assembly GCA_049297675.1). Lineage (GTDB taxonomy): Bacteria > Patescibacteriota > Minisyncoccia > Phycocordibacterales > DATDWN01 > C7867-006. Next base: position 64,925 of record JBAQUS010000004.1, read on the forward strand.
CAAAACCACGTTGTTAAGGAGTGCAGTTAAAATATCAATGAGATTGCTTCCTGCTTTGGTGGCCGGATTGGTAATGGTAATATTTTGAGCGAACAAAACTACTGGCAAAATAATATTAGCGAGTATCAGAAGAATTTTTGTGTATTTTTTATATATTTTCATATTATTAACCTAGAAAAGTTGGAATATTATCATCTAATAATGCTGTGGTGATAAGTCTAACTAACACCCAGGCGATTATTATAATAGCAATACCCTGTACAACTTTAAGAAGCATACCCGCGGCTTTTGCCCGCTCCGAAGCACTCTCTCCACCCATCATAAACCTAAAGCCAGCCCAAGCGATAACTATAACAGAAAAACCTAGGGCAAACTTAGTTCCTTCGTTTGTCACTCGTCTTACGGCTCTTATCAGGTCATCAAATGTACACTCTCCTGCTATCCCACCAACTCCGGGACACTCGTAAACAAACTGGGCATGGCTTACTAGTGGTGTAAAAAGAAAAAGAAAAACAAGAAACAGGAGAATTTTTGATGCCAAATTATTTAAAAATGTACTTCTCATTTTGTTAAACATTATGATTTGATTAGAGCAGTCAGTTCTGTTTCCGCTCTGTTTAAGGCATCAGATGCTCTAGACCTTCCACTAGTTATGCTCTCAATCATATCACGAAACAGATTTGAAGTTGCCTGTGGTTCAGGATCAATCCACGACCTGGAGATTAAGGCAGAATCATAGAATACTTGCATGTGAGCCTCTGGAGGCTTCACAGAAAGCATGTCTCTTCTTACAGGAGGTAGGTTTGTAATGCCACCTATTCCCTTTATAGCTTCGACCTCTGTCAGAGCGTTTAGGGCTATAAAGGAGGCCTGGATATTTTTGGATTGCTTTACAATGGATATACCGTAGAGATGTCCGAAAACTACTTTCTTTTTGCTATCTCTTATTTGTGGAACCGAAGTGACACCGTAATTTAGATTTGGATTTTTTTGTTGAATACCAACTAGCTCACTAGCAAAACCAAAATAAATAGCCAAATTTCCGGAGAGAAAGAAGTTGGATGAAGATGGAAGGGACCTATTCCAGGAATATGAGACAAGGTTTGGATTAGAAAATTGGATGTAAAAATCTGTTGCTGACTGGCTCGGAGTCCTAGGATATCCGAACTGAAGGTTAAGCACTGTATCAAGCCCATTTTCCTCCCTCTGTATTATTGGTGTTCCAGCTTGGAGCATGAGCATTATGAGTAACTCCTTGGCACTTGTGATATTTCTCCATTCACCGAAAGCTATAGTTGATTGAGAAATATTGGCCTGACCGTCTTTTTTGGTGATCTTTGGAACCAAGTCTGGAATCTCGTCCCAGTATTTAGGAGGGGACGCAATAAAGTTGCTGGAGAATAAGTCTCTATTCCAATACATAACCATGGGATCAATAATGAATGGCAAAGCTAATATGCCTTCTGGAGTAAGAAACAATTCCCCTTCTTCTATAAACCTGTCCTTGAAATCCCTCTCTGGATAAAATTCCGATGGTATTGGATAAAGTTTATTTCTATTTTTGTAAACCAAATCCTCTCTAAGAATAACTATGTCTGGCCCTCTACCTTCTGCCAGAGCCTCGACAAAGTCTCTATCAAAATCTGATGGGTCCTTTCTGACATACATCACTCTTATGTTTTTATTTCCAGAAAGTGACGAAGCTATATAAGCATTTGTAAATGCATCGTCCGAAATAGTTCCCCATGCGACTAGACCAGCAGATACATTTGCTGTACCGGTATTTTTACTCAAGGCAAAAACCATAATACCTGCAACTATGGCCACAGAGAAGACGGCTATGACAGCTATTTTAAACGTACTCATATTCGCTGATTATAACAAGAAATCATTTTTTCTAAAATTACATCTTCTTAAAGATTAATCCGTAGTGATGTGCTCCGGCGGAAATTTCCCTGTCTATACTAAAGCCCTGCTTTTCAAAAAGCTCTTTGGCTTTTGGTTTTTTAACAACATCGATCGGTTTTGGACCAATTCCACCGAATGAATCTGACCAGTCTATTACCAATACCCTTCCCCCGGGTTTTAAAATTCTTTTGGCCTCTTTTATTGCCCCGACTTTATCATCTAGCTGAAAAAGAAGATTGCAAATAAAAACCAGATCAACAGAAGAATCCCTAAGTTTTGCTCCATTTGGCTTTTCGACATTACCCCATACTACTTCTATGTTATAAAGGCCTTCTTTTGTTGAGTTATTTTTCAATCTGGTCAGTAGCTCTTTATCTACGTCAATAGCGTAAACCCTACCAGTTGAAATGAGCGCCCTTGAAGCAGCCATGGAGTAATGTCCCGAGCCAGAACCAAAATCTGCAATATCCATCCCGGCCTGTATTCCACACTGCTCTATGTTTTTTATTGGATCGGAGAACATTGGCTAGTTATGAAGTTGAAAGTAAAAAGTTAGAAGTAATACAAACAGTATACTAACAAAATTACGTGCTATTTATTATACAACCAAAAAACCAAATCAACACTATAGTTGTTCACAAATTAGAGTTTAAATTTTGTTAATTTTATATAAGGACTCAATATAAAAAACCTGTTTTACTAGGGTAACCCTAGTAATTACTAGTAACTATCTTTATATTCTAACCAATCAGTTATATTATCATTAAAATCAAAGATACTTGAAAAATACTCAGGGAAATTAGTTTTGTCTAAAATCATACCCGCTTCCCTCTTTTGTCCGACATAATCTAAATAACTAGAACAATCATAATTCGATAGAAATTTTTTAGCTTTACTAATGTTTTTTATTCCAGATTCTTTCCAGTCATATTCAATTAATTTAACTGGATTAAGATGAATGTAAGAAAATAAATATTTCAAATATTCATCAGAGTCAGCATGTTCTGCTTTATATGTACCCTGAAACAACGAACCCACTCTATCATTTAATTTATTAAAGTAGGTAGAATAGCCCGTAGTCAATTTTTCCATAAACATAGCTGTACCGCCCTCAACAATTTCTCTAACAAGAATATGAAAATGATTTGGCATTAAAACCCATGCTCCTATTGCAACGAGTTGCTCGCCCCTGTTAATATCTTTCAATGGTAAGTCTATTGTTGTGCTGTACCTATAAGGAAGAGTATTGTTTGCAAGATATAAGAGTCTAATAAATCTCTTATAATCATTCTGTGAAATAAAAATATCGCGCTTTTCAACTCCTCGATTATATATATGGTAAAACTCGCCTTCAGATATGACTATTTTTCTTTGCATAGAAGCACTATATACTAACAACTCTCATCTTACTAGGGTAACCCTAGTAAGATGAAATTTTGATACCATGAAGCCCTGAGACTTCATGGTCCCAGGGCTGTTACCTGCTTTTTATTCTTCCTTCTCAGGTTTTTGTGGTGTGAAAGTGACAGAACCTGGGAGTTGACCTGAGGCACGTCTTTGCTGACGCACGGCTTCTTTGTAAAGTAGACATTGACGGTCAGCCTCAGCAGCATCACCACGTTCCCGTGCTTCTGACGCTCTGCACATACGAGTGAGCCACTCTGGGTTTGGTTCTGGATCAGTACCACGATTCGCCATGATTAACCTCCTCAAATTTTCCACATACATTATAAACAAATAAGTGAGGCAATACTATCTCCTTCGCGGAGTTTCATGATACGGACACCTTGAGTTTGACGACCAAGAACTGGGATTTCTTTGCTGTCCACTCGGATGACTTGTGATTTTTTAGATATTGCCACAATTTCACCTTCAACACTAGCAAAAACTTTAGCGGAAATCAGACTACCTGTTTTTGGAGTAACTTTGGCAGTTTTTATTCCCGAGCCACCGCGGTTTTGGATTTTGTATTCATCAATATCTGTGCACTTGCCATACCCGTTTGCAGAGATGACCATAACGTTTGCATTGTCTAGATCATTTGGAACTGTCTCAGCAGAAATAATCTCATCACCCTTTTTTAGTTTAATAGCCCGCACTCCCATAGCGGTTCTTCCCATCTCACGAATATCTGATTCTTTGAAATGAATGGCCTGTCCCTTGCTTGTTACAACGATAACTGTATCTTTTTTTCTAGTAAATGAAGCTGAGATGAGTGCGTCACCGTCATCTAGCTTTATTGCAATAATACCCGAAATTCGTACATCGTGAAAACTAGCAGTGGCTACTTTTTTTACTGAGCCTTGTTTAGTAACCATCATTGTTGAAGACTCTTCGCCCTTAACTTTCTTTGGCATTGGCAAAATAGAAGTGATTTTCTCACCTTCTGAAAGTGGTAAAAAGTTCATGATTGATTTCCCACGAGTAGCCCTGCGTCCCTCTGGAATGTCATACATTTTTGTCTGATAAACTTTTCCTCTGTTAGTAAAGAAAAGCAAATCGGAGTGAGTAGAAGTTATGAGTAGATTTGTAACAAAGTCTTCTTCTTTTGTGTCCAGGTCAATCACCCCGACTCCCCCACGTTTTTGTTTTCTAAACTCATCTGGATTGGTTCGCTTTATGTATCCACCAGCGGTCAATACTAGCGCGTTTTCCTCATCAGGAACGAGATCTTCGACGGAAAGTACTTGTGCTCCACCCTTTATTATTTTTGTGCGCCTCTCGTCACCATATTTTTCCTTAATATCTTCCGACTCTTTTTTTATTATTAAAATAACTTTCTTTGGAGAGTTTAATATGGACTTTAGTTCCTCAATCATAATCTGCACTGCCTTGAGTTCATCCTCTATCTTCTTTCTCTCAAGTCCGGCCAAACGTGAAAGCTTCATTTCCAAAATAGCATTGGCTTGAATTGACGAGAATTTAAACTCTTTCATCAATCTCATGTGAGCCTCGGGAGTATCTTTGGAAGATTTGATGAGTTTAATAATGGCATCAATATGATCGAGTGCTTTTTTCAATCCCAAAAGAATATGCTCTCTTTCCAGTGCTTTTTTGAGATCAAACTCTGTTCGTCTTTTTATTACTGTTACTCTGTGAGAAATAAATTCCTCCAAAATATCTTTTAGGGAGACTGTCTCTGGTATCCCTTTTACGAGACCAACCATATTGTAATGAAAAGTGTCTTCGAGTTGAGTATGTTTATATAAATAATTCAGAACTGTTTGAGGATGAGCTGTACCTTTTAACTCAATAACTATTCTTATATCTTTTGCAGACTCATCACGAATGTCTTTTATTCCCTCGACTTTTTTCTCCTTGTGAAGATCAACTATTTTTAATATTAGGTCAGCCTTGTTTACTCTAAATGGTAGCGAAGTAATAACGATTTGATACTGTCCAGATTTTGTCTCAACAACTTCTGCCATACCACGCACAACTACACCACCTTTTCCTGAAGAATAAGCATGATGCATGTCCTTAGCTCCAAAAGCTATTGCTCCTATCGGAAAATCTGGACCTTTGACGAACTGCAGAAGATCCTCTGTTGTAGCATCTTTATTATCTGCCAAATGGATAACCGCATCCATCACTTCGTTTAGGTTATGAGGCGGAATATTTGTTGCCATTCCAACGGCAATACCTAGTGTGCCGTTTAGAAGCAAGTTAGGTACAGCGGTTGGCAAAACTTTCGGCTCCTTTTTTGTGCCGTCGTAATTTGGCACAAAATCAACAGTTTCTTTTTCAATATCGTGCAGAAGTTCGGATGCCAATTTAGTCATTTTTGCCTCCGTATAACGCATGGCTGCCGCATTGTCTCCATCAATCGAACCAAAATTTCCCTGACCTAATATGAGAGGGTAACGCATAGTAAAATCCTGCGCCATCTTAACCATTGAATCATAAACTGCTACATCACCATGCGGGTGATAATTTCCCAAAACTTCTCCGACTACCGCAGCAGATTTTCTGGATTTGGCACCAGATGTCAATCCGAGTTCTGACATAGCAAAAAGAATTCTCCTATGCACAGGTTTTAGTCCATCACGAACATCTGGTAATGCACGATCGGTAATAACAGACATTGCATAATCTATAAAAGATGTCTTCATCTCAGAAGTTATTTCCTGCGAGATAACATTTTTTACAGCTAAAGCCGAATTGGTCTCTTCTGGATTATTTTTTTTACCTGACATTTAGGTGGTAAGTTAAATTAATCAGTGGATTATAGCACAACAAAAAGGCAAATTCAAAGCTTTTTTAATCGGAGGAAGGATTATTTTCTATTAGTAAATCTGAGGTACTAGAGGTATTTTTTGGAATATTTTCTGAATTGTTTTGAACGTAAGTCTCAGAACCAGACAAACCACCTAGAGAATTTTTAAAATTTGCCACCTCTCCTCCAAATGTCAAAAGGGATGAATAAACCAAATCAGAAAATGCCGATAAAGGACTTGGTTCACTATTTATGGCCTCAATGTCTCTTTTCTCTTGTTCCCTAAAACTGGGATATATAACAATTGCCCACATAAGCAAGATTATCCCAGAAAAAGTAACAGCAATAAGTAAAGCAATTTTTTTTCTTATTTTATGGGGTTTTTCTCTTAATCTCTCAATGAGGTTGAGCATTTAATAGTTATAAAGTTTAAAGTAGAAAGTTATAAAGTTGGTATTAAATCAGATGGATTCGAGGACTAGTACGTCGCCTTCCTTGCCTTCTAGATCTTTTCTTTTGACAGTCAGTTTGTCGACAGGTTTTATTCCTTCCTCACCAGACTCCTTTAGAAATTTTTTCAATGAATCTTTTTCACCTACTTCCTCAAAATGACTAGGAATTATTATTTTTGGTTCAAACTGCACAGCCACCTTGTGAGCTACAGCGGGATCTAAGACATCTCCACCACCTATTGGCACAAAAAGAATATCCACGCCGTCGATTCCCTCCTTTGTCTCAGAGGATAATTCCTTCTCTGAAAGTGCTCCAAGAAAACAAAGACTTATTCCCTCAAGTGAGACAGTATATATCGTGTTAATCCTTTCCTTGCCTCCGTAGTTGGACTTTGATAAAAAACCTTTTATGAAAACGCCAGAGACTTCATACTCACCCGGACCGTTTATAAGAAATGATTCCTTTTCTCCACGAGAAGTTGAGTCAGAGCCGTTGTGCTCCGGAGAATTGAGGGAAACAAGAGTAATGTCGCTTCCAAAACTCTTGCCTTTTATTTCGGAGTCCTTGGAAATTGGATTAACAGCAATGGTGGTCTCACCAAAAGAAACCTTAAAAAAATCCGCTCCGTGGTATGTGATTATCATAACGTTAGTCTAACAGAAAAATTTATTTTTTCAAACTGAGAAATTTCAAAATTAAATTTCTTAACAGGTACTTGGCGGTTTAACCGCCAAGTACCTAAGAATTTTGAAAGTTATTTATTTGACTACTCAGTTGTAGAAATCAGTCGTAGAAAATAAAGCGAGGACTCCCCTCGCTTACTCGCTTAAAATACTTAGAGAAACAGAAAACCCGCCGACCGATGCCGACGGGTTTCATAATCGTCGCTTGAGGTGATTTCCATTGTCAGTACGAATCGCTCATTGTTTTCCACCCGCAATATGTACAAGTTGAGTAGACAAACGTGTACATCTTGTCTTCAGTATTACGTGCCTCCTGGCTAATCTTTCTAGAAAAGCACTCAGGGCACGACTTGATTTTGAGGGACGGGGGAACTCCAATCCCAAGACCCTTCGACAAATCTTCGATCAAATCTCTGACGATGCTCATGGTTGAAACCTCCGCAACCATTATACACCCAAACACAACGCTTGTCAAGATGGTAAAAATGTGTTACTTCTGTATACTGTTTGGGTATTTTACAAGCAGAGTCTAAAAGGAGTTAAACCATCACATTTGTGTAATCCCCTAGGTGTCACCTAGGGGAAAATGTGATAGCCTCCTCTCTAAAATACTCAAGAATACTAATGTCAAGAAAAATAAAGGAGGAAGTTAAGAGCGAAGCGCTTGAAAAAGAAGCCAAGCAAAAGGAGGAGGGGGTAATGTCAAAAATGCTAAACGACGACATGATCCCCCCGGGAATTGATGATGTTGTCGAAGGAAAAGTCATAGGAATTGAAAAATCAAAAGTTTACATAGATATTCCCCCATTCGGTACGGGAATCATTTTCGGTAAGGAATATATAAACGCAAGAGACATTATAAAAAAAATAAATGTTGGTGATTCTGTTGCTGGAAAAGTAATATCACTTGGAAACACGGAAGGCTACATTGAAATTTCCCTTAAGGAAGCTCGTCAGGCACTTATATGGTCTGAAGCAGAAGATGCAATAAGGGATAAGAAAGTTTTTGAACTCTCAGTCACAGAAGCAAATAAGGGTGGTCTTATACTTTCATGGCAAGGTATTTCAGGATTTCTACCAGCCTCACAACTGAAAACCGAACACTACCCAAGAGTTTCCGATGGCGATAAAGACAGAATCCTAGAGGAGCTTAAGAAACTTGTTGGTCAGAGAATTTCCGTAACCATAATCGGAGCCAGTCCAAAAGAGGGAAAACTTATTTTCTCTGAAAAAAGTCCGGAGCAGAAAAATAAAGACTACATTATCGGAAAGTACGAGCTTGGTGAGGAAGTTGCTGGAGAAGTAACTGGTATGGTTGACTTCGGAGTTTTCGTAAAGCTTGAGGAGGGACTGGAAGGTTTGGTACACATATCAGAAATTGATTGGGCGCTAGTAGAGAATCCGAAGCTTATGTTTCATATTGGCGAAAAAGTCAGAGTAAAAATAATTGAAATAAAGGATGGGAAGATTTCCCTTTCAATAAAGGCTCTCAAAGAAAATCCTTGGAAAGATGCAGAAAAGAAATACAAAAAAGACGACATTGTGGATGGTGTGGTTATTAAGTTCAATAAACACGGAGCTCTAGCATCCATAGAAGAAGGCATTGCAGGCTTGGTTCATATTTCAGAGTTCGGAAGTGACCAAACACTACATGAAAAACTTGAGCTAGGTAAGAACTACAAGTTCAAGATTAGTATGTTCGACTCAAAGGAACAGAAAATGACATTAAATTTTGTAGGATAATCTCCACTCTACTAGTGGCATGAAGGGCGACCTTGTGGGTCGCCCTTTGGCACGAATACTTACTTCGTCCTGATAACTGCCTCTAGAATTTTTACGAGAGATTGCTTGGCAGTAGAAATGACTTCGGCAGCTTCGTTGCTTGTGACCTGATCCGACCTTCGCCAGGTTGGAGGGTGAGACAAGAGAGACTTGGATGATTCTTGTGAACTACCTCTCCTCCACATTTTTTCGATTTCTTGATGTGACATATTTCCCCCTATCTTTCCTCAACTCCAAAACGTCTCAGGACTATACCATGGAAATTTTCTATTCTCCCCCATGATTTAGGGTCAAGTGTGAGAGTAGTCAAGAATGCCATCTCATACGAGGAAAAGCCAATTTCTACTACTTTCCACTCGCCTACAGACGATCTAGGGTCAGGAATGTAGTAAAAGAGTATTACTGGATCACTCTGAGACTCACTAGAACGAGAATTCATACACATTTTCACCCTCCTCAGGATGAAGTTCTGACATAGACTATGCCACAACATAACACCAAAAACAAGGGAGTCTAACGATTTAGATTCAATTAAACCCTGTCATGGTTTTCTCCAGTCCCATAGTGACGAAAGTCTCTAATGACTCGTTTACTTTCTTTGATAACTTTTTCAGTTCCTTAATTTCCTCGTCCTTAAACTTTCCTAATATAACTTTTGTTACAGCTTCATCACCACTTGGTTTTTTGATTTTTCCGCTAGAGGTCACAGGCGAAATCCCAACACGAATACGTGCAAATTTTTCTGTTTTGACAGCCTTTATTATTGATTCCAGTCCCTTGTGTCCGCCGGAAGATTTGTTAAAGGAAATTTTAGATTTTCCAAAAGATAAATCGAGATCATCGTATATCACAACCATTTTTTCTGCTCCCTTAATACTAGATACAAGATTCTTTATGCTACTCCCTGATTTATTCATGAAAGTTTCTGGCAAAACAAGAGTCACAGGTGATTTACCCACTTTTACCTTAGCCAATGTAGCATTCTGCTTTTTATCAAAATTCCACTCTGCATCAAGGGTCTTTCCAAACCATGTGAGGAGCATCCGTCCAGTGTTATGACGAGTGTCTTTGTATTCTTCTCCCGGATTACCAAGACCTACAAAAATATATGACATTTGATTATCTTAGCATAAGATAATCAAAAATTTCCAATTACTAATTTCTAATTGCTAATTACTAAAATTACGTGTCTAAGTTTAAAAATTATAAATTTGAAATTAAAAATTAACTTTTTCTATTGTGTCAAACGAGCTTTGCTTGTATACTTCTTTTTATGAATTCTGAAAATCCAGATAAAATTGTTGTTGAAAAAAATCAGGAAAAGAAAAGTACTTGGAAAGACATTGTCAAAGAAATAGTTATTTTTGTAATCATTGCTTTTGGTATTGTCTTACCTTTTAGAATGTATGTGGCTGAGCCGTATTTAGTTGATGGCAGGTCAATGGATCCGACATTTAAAACAGGAGACTATCTGATAGTCAACAAAATACTTTACAGATACAAGACTCCAGAAAGAAATACAGTTCTAGTCTTCAAATACCCAAACGATCCCAAAAAAAGCTTTATAAAAAGAGTGATTGGGCTTCCTGGTGAGACTGTAGAAATCAAGGGCAACACTGTCACAATAAAAAACAAGGAAAATCCAGAGGGTTTGGTTTTAGACCAATCTTATGTTATACATACCTCTCAACAGGATATTAAGAGGGTGCTCTCCGAAGATGAATATTTTGTTATGGGAGATAATAGAACTGAAAGCTTTGACTCGAGAGCTTGGGGTCCGCTTAACAAAAAATACGTATCTGGTGAGCCACTTATTAGGCTTTGGCCACTAAATAAAATTGAACTTTTGCCAGGCATTTTGCAAGTTAAGTAATTAGGCAAGTAATTAGAAAAAGATGACAAAAAAATTAGGAAAAAACTCCGGTGAAAAGCAGTCTAAATCGCACTTAGAGAGTGTTACTGATAAGGTTGGTGAAACAGCAATTCACTATGGATTTACGGTTGTCAGACCTCCCCAAATAACATCTGATGATATTTCAAAGTATAAACAATTCAAAGAATCCGATCACTACGGTGACGCACTAGAAAAAATAGCTTTGACTCGCTGGTATATAGAAAACAGACTTGAAACAGAAGCCCAACCTATTACAATTCATTATAAACGGCCTCTTCTGGGAGGACACTTAAAGAAAAAACCAAACATTGAGATGTATGGCTTTGAAGTAATGGGTAACACCAAAGCTACTTCTGAAGCTCTGATTTTAAAAACCATTTTGGCAGTTTTAGACGATTTGGGATATAGGGATTTGTATTTAGACATAAATAGTATAGGTGACAGAGAATCTATTTCAAGATTTGAAAGAGAGCTTCAGTCATACTTTAGAAAAAATCAACACATACTACCAGCCAAACTACGTAATGATTTTAAAAAGAATCATTACTCTTTTGTCATAGAAAACCACCCTGAATCAAAAGAGTTTTTAAAAAATGCTCCACAAACCGTCGGCACTCTCTCTGAAGCAGGCCGTCTTCACTTTAAAGAAGTTTTAGAGTCAATTGAAGCTTTTGACGTGTCCTACAAAATTAAGCCACACGCAATAGCAAGCAAACATTATGCTTCCTATACAATATTTGAAGTTAGACAAATTTCAGAGAAAAAAGAGGAGGATGGAATCCTTTTGGCTTACGGTTACAGATACAACCACTTGGCCAAGAAAATAGGAGGAAAAAAGGATATATCAAGTGTCGGTGGCACAATCCTTGTAAAAAAGCACCCCTCATTTACAAAAAAAGTAGCTATAAAAAATATAAAGAAACCAAGATTTTACTTGGTTCAGCTAGGCTCCATTGCTAAACTAAAAGTTCTAAACGTTGTTGAAATGCTTCGTAAAAATAAAATCGGCGTTTATCACTCTATAACTAAAGACAAAATCACGGGACAACTAAATGGGGCTGAATACATGAAAGCCTCTCACGTTCTCATAATGGGTCAGAAGGAAGCCATAGAAAACAGTATCGTTGTCAGAAACCTAATAAACCGAGAACAAGAAACTGTCTCACTTGAGAAACTACCTGAGTTTTTAAAAAGTTTGGATAAAGATGAGGTAAAGAAGAAAAAGATGAAGAAATAGTTGATTTTCAAAATTTCTTTCTCACCAAATCTTTTTCCAGACCGCATAAAAGTTTGCTAACTTTTTGCTTAGCCTCGAAAATCTAAGAAAATAATAGTAGGATTACCTCCTTAATTTTCTAAATTTCCTGCGGAGTCTTCCAAAAGTTTTGGTTCGACGAAATTTTGAAGAGCAGATGTAAAAGAAAATAATGGAAAAGGGCTCGATGGTCAGCATCAAACGCTTTTCCATTGAGCCAGTTGGCTCCGTACCTCTTATCGGCGAAGCTCCGATTGACTGAACTCTCGATAACGTCTCAGAAACTCTGGAACGTCGTCGACGTGCATGCGATGGGAGTGGTAATCATACTCGTTACCAGTTACCCGAAGCCCTGTCGCCAAGTTTGGGTAGCCCTCGATGTTACCAGTGAGATATCTCGCACCGTATTGAGATTGCTGGCCGAGCTCTGTCCGAGAGAATTCGCCAAAGTCGATCATCTCGCTTGGCTCTTCATGAAGCTGTGCGTAGGCGATCATGCGAAACTCACGAAGCAGATTGTAGGCTTCCTCTGACGCAAGTCGTTGTGATTCCATGTACTTCCTGATGACTTGAAACGCACGAAGCTTAACCTTGAGATCCATTTGAACCCCCATCGCTCTTTCGAGCAAATTCGCATTCAATCCGGTGCTAATTACATACCTAATTATCAGTCTTGTCAATGATTGATTTGGGGGCTAATTTGATAGCTATTTTGCTTGCCATAATACCCTACTTTGTGCTAATGTGTGACGCATGGCAATAAACGTAGAAGTTGTAAAATCAGGCAGTGAAAACAATGTAAATCTCATAAGGAGATTTACCAAGAGAGTCCAGGGATCTGGAGTTTTACCACGAATCAGATCTATCAGATATTCTGGGAGAAAACTTTCAGAATATGTTAAGAAGAAGAAAACTCTAAAGGTTTTGAAAAAGAGAGAAAACTACGCTGAACTTCTTAAAATGGGAAAGGTAGTTGAACGAGCCACTCGAGGAAAGAAGTAATATAGTGTGAAAGTAAGAAAGTAGATGCCAAGAATCAGCATAACAAACACAACAAAAAGCACTCTTCCCAGAGTGCCTTTTGTTAAAATTAAAAATTTTGTCTTGGGAGAGAAATATGACTTATCTTTAGTTTTTGTGGGAAAAGAAAGATCGAGAAAACTAAACCTAAAATACAGAGGTAAGAATAAAGAGACAAATGTTTTGAGTTTTCCTCTGAGTAAAAAAGAAGGAGAAATTTTTATTAATTTGAAACTGGCTGACAAACAGAAAAAAACTTTCGGTAGAAATTTGAATGATTTTGTGACATTTCTATTTATCCACGGAATAATGCATTTGAAAGGAATGCAACATAGTAGTAAAATGGAAAAAGCGGAAGAGAAAATTAGAAGAAAGTTTAGGATTTAGTAAAATTTCGTCGAATCAAACCTTTTGGAAGACTCCGCAGGCACTTTAGAGAATGACAAAGGTAATCCTTTGATCAGTCTCTTAGAGTGCCGAGGCTAAGTAAAATCTCACCAGAGATTTATACGGTCTGGAAAAAGGTTTGATGAGAAAGAAATTTTACTTTCACACTTTCTACTTTCACACTTCACACTTTATACATGATGCGCAACATTACAGCAGGAATAGACATCGGAACATACCAAGTCAAGGTTGTTATTTCTGAACAAGTAAAAGAAAACGGAAAAAATATTACAAAAATTTTAGGCACTGGGTTTACAGAGTCTAAAGGATTGCGTCACGGTTATATAATAAATTCTGACGACGTCACTGATAGTATAAAAACTGCAGTGAAAATGGCTGAAAAAACATCCGGAATGAAGATCCATCGAGCATATGTGGCTGTTGGCGGGATAGGTCTCTCAGGAATTACTGGCACAGCAAGCACTGTTGTCGGACGAGCTGATTTAAGCGTTACTGAGCTAGACACTGAAAAACTGAATGAACTCTGTGAACAAGGCTTGCCGACAAATTTAATTCAGAATCAGAAAATTCTTCACAGTATCCCTATCTGGTACAAGCTCGACGGAAAAACTATTCCGGCAAAAAATCCAATCGACCTTAAAGGAACAAAGTTTGAGGTCAAAATGCTCTTTATTACATGCTTAGAACCACATTTAAACGACATGCTTGAAGCAGTGGATGAGGCAGGGATTGAAATCATTGATTGTTTAGCTTCTCCAATTGCCGCTTCTTTTGTTACTTTGTCTAAGGTTCAGAAAACAGCTGGATGTGTCTTAGCAAACATAGGAGCTGAAACTATTTCAATCGTAGTTTTTGAAAATAACATTCCGATCTCTCTTGAGGTCTTCCCTATCGGTTCGACTGACATAACAAACGATATTGCTCTAGGACTGAAAATTCCACTTGAAGAAGCCGAGAATATAAAAATTGGAGGTTTAGGTTCAGCAAACTACTCCAAGAAAAAAATTGAAGAGATTGTTTCAGCTAGATTGTCAGATATGTTTGAACTTATTGAAAACCATTTGAAAAAAATTGGCCGAAATGGGCTTTTGCCTGCTGGGATTTTCATAACTGGTGGAGGGAGTGGAATAGTAGCAATTGAGGATTTTGCAAAAAATTCTCTAAAACTTCCGTCACGTATTGCCACATTGAACCCAAATGGCGAAAAAACCACAGTTAAGGATTCTACCTGGGCAGTTGCATACGGGCTATGTATGTTAGGACTCTCAAAGGAAGAAAAAATAAATCTTGGAATGAAAAATAGAGTGGGAAAATCAAAAGAGAAAATTTTAGGATGGATTAAACAATTTTTGCCATAAAATTTACCTTAAGATAATTGAGCTATGTCAAACCCGCTAGAGTTTTTAAAAAATTAAGTAATAATTTATTTTTTAGAATAAAAACTCCACATTTACCTTATAATATCGAACATAAAACTCTGACTGGGTCAATTGTTTGTATTTAAATTCATTTCTGGTATAGTAGCCCTACTCATAAGAATTAATTCACAACAATTTACAAACATGCCTCAAATCAAACCTGATGTCGAAACATTTGCAAGAATAAAAGTACTTGGAATTGGTGGTTCTGGTAAGAATGCTCTAAACCACATGATAAACTCCAAAGTAAAAGGAGTTGACTTTATTGCTGTAAATACAGATTCTCAAGACCTACATCATTCTCTAACAAAAAAGAAAATCCATATCGGCAAAAACTTGACCCGTGGACTAGGAGCTGGCATGAATCCTGAACTTGGCAAAAGAGCAGTAGAAGAAACTAAAGAGGAATTGCAGGAGGCAATAAAAGGTGCTGATATGGTTTTTATAGCAGGAGGTTTTGGTGGAGGAACATGCACAGGAGCCGCACCTATCGTGGCCAAAATTTCAAAGGAGATGGGAGCTTTAACTGTTGCAGTAGTGACAAAACCATTCTTTTTTGAAGGACAACAGAGAATGAAACTTGCTGAACAAGGATTGGATGAACTCAAGGGTGCTGTAGATGCCATAATAGTCATTCCAAACGATAGGCTACTATCAACTATTTCAAAAGAAACTACAGCTAAGAGTGCCTTTGCTATGTGTGATGACGTTCTCAAATCTGCGGTTGAGGGAATTTCTGACCTTATCACTACTCCTGGCATAATCAATATAGACTTCGCTGATATAAAGGCCGTAATGATGGACGCAGGACCTGCACTTATGGGAATTGGGATTGCATCTGGCGAAAAACGAGCAGAGGAAGCAGCCAAAATGGCAATTAACTCCCCCCTACTTGAAGTCTCAATAAATGGGGCAAGAGGTGTGCTTTTCTCTATCGCTGGAGGAGATGATCTAGGAATGTTTGAAATACAAGATGCCGCTAAAATAATCACAGAATCTGTCGATCCTAACGCCAAAATTATTTTCGGTACTGTTCGTGATGAAAAGCTCAAAAAAGGCGAAGTTAAAATTACTGTTATTGCTTCAAATTTTCCAGAGAGCTACACCAAGAAAACTCTATTTCAGTCTACACCACTAGGAAATAAGGAATCTGCAAAAGAAGAAGACAAGGGAAAAATATACAATTCAATTCCAACACAGACTGAGGGACAACCAAAACCAGACTTAGGGGATGTTGACGACGAATGGGGAGCTGTACCAGCATTCCTCCGCCGAAGTAAGTTGAAATAGAATAATAAGAACGTTTAGTGTAAAATAGGTTCATGTTTTATGATTTGATAATAATTGGTGGTGGACCAGCTGGAATTTCTGCGGGTGTTTATGCCGCAAGAAAAAAATTAAAAACTCTACTAATTGCCCCAGAGATCGGTGGACAATCTGTTGTTTCAGAGGGTATTGAGAACTGGATTGGCACGGTTAAAATCTCCGGGACAGAGCTTGCAGAAAATTTAAAAAAACACTTATTAGCTTATGCTGGTGATTCCGTAACTTTGCTTGAAGGTGAGGGTGCACAGGATGTAGAAAAAATTGATGGTGGTTTTTTAGTTACAACCGATTCTGGAAAATACACTACAAAAACTATTCTTGTAGCCACCGGCAGTACAAGAAGAAAACTGGAGATTCCGGGTGCCAAAGAATTTGACAACAAGGGCCTGACTTACTGTGCTTCTTGCGATGGTCCTCTTTTCTCTGGTGAAGATGTGGTGGTCATAGGTGGTGGAAATGCTGCTTTAGAGACATCTGCACAGCTTTTGGCCTATTGCAAAAGCGTTACGCTTTTAAACAGAAGTGAAACTTTACGAGGCGATGAAGTGACAATCGAGAAACTAAAAAGCAATCCTAAATTTAAAATTATACTTAATGCTATTCCGAAGGAAATAAAAGGCGAAAAATTAGTGAAAAGTATTGTTTATACTGATTATACTGATAGTAGTGCCAATGAAGACCATGAAATAATTACTCCCGGAATTTTTGTGGAGATTGGTCTCATACCAACAACTTACTTTGTCAAAAACATTCTAGATTTAAACAAAATCGGTCAAATTCCTGTCGATCCGAAAACACAGCAAACAAATACTAAGGGGGTTTGGGCGGCCGGAGACTGCACAGACGGCCTATATCACCAAAACAACATAGCGTCAGGTGACGCTGTTAAAGCCCTTGAAGATATCTACATCACACTACATACAAAATAATTTCACTTTAATACTTTCCAAAGTATACTGACTCTTTGCGATCGCAAAAAGTCAGTATACTTTATAATTTGGCAAAATACTTTTTGATCAAAAATCCTGAGAAATAACTGACTTTATCATTCCAAAATTCGAAATGGTATTGTAATGATAAAGTCAGTAAACGAAAAGGCCCCGCTCACAGTGAGCTAGGCCTTGAAATTTTTTGGAACCGCTTGGCTCCAGGAACTGTTTTGCTATCTGATTGCTCAGAGAGCTAAACTTGTGTGGGAGACTTTCGTCTGTGTCTTTGGAAGCGTAATGCCTCCTCCAACCTTTCTACTTTGCCTCAACCACACTCATATGGTAGTCTTTTCCAATTTTATTGTCAAGCGTCAAACAAGCCACCTGTGGATAACTTTTTAGACATGTGCGCGGTACAGAATTCGAATCTGTGACCTTGTCTACGTCAAAGACACGCTCTAACCAACTGAGCTAACCGCGCATGTTAGTAAACATATTTTCAAAAATCACTACGTGGATTTAATCTCTACCAAATGAGCCCGTCCGACCGAGCCATCCGGGCGGGCTATCCACGCATAAATTTTGATTTCATTAACCTATCATATTTTTTGCAATTTGCCAAAAAAATGTTAGAGTATTCCGGAAGTGTAAGTTATGTTTTTTAGGAATTTTCCCAAATTCCTACTTCTAACATCTAGCTTCTGTTTCATGGCCCTATCGTCTATCGGTTAGGACACATCCTTTTCAAGGATGGAAGCGCGGTTCGATTCCGCGTAGGGTCACATTCAGAGACTTTGGCCCGGACCCCAAATTTTTGACACCGATTCTGTATAATTAACAACTAATTAATACAGAATAATATGAAGAAGCACAAAATATCAAAAGAGGTTAAGGAACAAATTTTAAATAGAATAAGAAACGATGGTGTCACAGTTCAGGAAGCTAGTAAAGACCACGGAATAGCAGATAGAACCATATAT
>JBAQUS010000005.1:0-2908 GCA_049297675.1 Minisyncoccia bacterium
GTTTCTTATTCTATTTAAAATTTGTTCCTTAACCTCTTTTGATATTTTGTGCTTCTTCATATTATTCCATATTAATTAGTTGTTAATTATACAGAATCGGTGTCAAAATTTTGGGGTCCGGGCCACTCTTTGAGCATTTTTGTATATCCATGTGCTACTAAAAGTTTCAAGGTCTTTCTTTTTTAATTTTACATTTAAAATTCTTGAAGCTTGTTTTAAGTTCATACCAATAGGATATCAAACGTCTGGACTCATTGACCTTTCTGCTTCATAAAGTTGTCTACATCTGGATGTTGGGACGCTCTGGACTCCTAAAGAGGTCTGCGTCATCAATGTGTGTATGACAAATATAATACAAAGTCCGACGGGACTACCGGCTCAAAGAATAGTAGTCCCCGTAAAGGTAAAATATTGTCTATACGCAAGAAAAAGTACAGAGTCAGAAGAGAGACAAGTCCTCTCTATAGATAGTCAGATAAAGGAGATGCTTCAGCTAGCTGAAAGAGAAAACTTGGAAGTGATAACAATGAAAAGAGAAAGTCACTCAGCTAAAGAAACTGATCAAAGACCAGTCTTTAATGAAATGATGGATGAAATTAAGCAAGGAAAATACAATGGAATACTCACGTGGGCACCAGACAGAATTTCAAGAAATGCAGGAGACTTGGGTAAGGTGGTAGATCTCATGGATGCCAAGAAATTGGAAGACATACGCACCTACGGTCAGAGATTTATGAACTCTCCAAATGATAAGTTCATGCTGATGATTCTGTGTTCTCAAGCAAAGCTAGAGAATGATAACCGAGGTATCAATGTAAAGAGAGGTCTGCGAACAAGAGCTGAGATGGGACTGTGGGCTGGTACAGCACCACTTGGATATTTGAATCAAAATCGGATGGATAAGAAATGTCAGGTTATTTTGGATCCACTACGTGCACCAGTTATCAAGAAAATGTTTGAGAGGGTTGCATATGAGCAATACTCTGGAAGAAAAATATATAACTGGTTAAAATTTGAACTGAATTTCTATACTCGAGGTAACAAACCTCTGACATTAAGTGGAATATACAGAATACTGGAAAGTTCATTTTATTATGGAGTTTTTGAACGACCCATTGGTAGTGGTAATTGGTATCAAGGAAAACATGAACCACTTATTACTCAAGAATTATTTGAGAAAGTTAAAGCTCAACTTAAAAGAGATCAGATTGTCAGAGAAACAAAAGAATTCTCATTTACCAAACTCTTTACCTGCGGATATTGTGGCTCTGGTATATCAGCTGAAGAAAAATGGAAACAGCTTAAGTCAGGTGGAGCCAATAGATACATCTACTACTCTTGCTCACGAGCAAGAGACAGGAATTGCAAGAATATGTATATACGAGAAGAAGATCTGATTACTGAACTTCTAAAGATCTTAGACAATGTAAATATCAACGAGCTTGGCATGAGACAGAAACTGGAAGAAGAAATTGCTAGATTCAATATATTTCAGAGATCGGTTCTTGGAGCAACGGAGAAGATTAAAAATAATAAAGATACAGATATACGGAACTATGCAAAGTATATTCTCAAGGAAGGCACAACTATCGAGAAGCGAGAATTGTTAGCCAACTTGAGATCAAGAATTATGTATAAAGATAAGATGTTGAGCCTGATTAGCTAATTTCTCCATTAATAGATTTTTCATCCATCGTTATTTCGATAAATAGTGAGGTATTTTGTCTTGCCTGATTTGTTAAAAAACTTGCTTCATCGGACAGATATTTTATATCTTTTTCTTTCCCAGTCTTATCTTTTGAATATAACTCCATATATTTTTCTGCAAAAGGACCACCATGAACAAATGATGATAGAGTAGAATAATTTCTGGAGTATTTGTTAAAAAATTCTTTTGATATTGCCTTTATTTCTTTATTTTCTCCAATACCACTATTCAAATAAGAAAGGATATTGTTGATTTTAAAGTTTTGCGCCACATCATCTAATTTTTTATTCTGTTCATCTCTCAAACTCCAAATAGATTTTTCTCCACTTAATTTTGTGTTCAATGAAAAATTACTCCTTAAAAAACACAGATCTTCATGCCCATTTAATTTTCCGTAATACTCAATTCCAACTTCGTCACTGTTTTCTTTTAAAGCCCTAGAATAGATATAGAGGTGTCTGAAATAGTGTTCAAGCAATGACCTAAAGAGAACACAAAGAGAATAATAATCGTTGGTTGCTTTACAGAGATTAATTGAATTACTGAGATATTGTAATTTTAGGGAATATGTTGTTAGAGCTTTGGCACTTTTAGGAAACTTACTCTTTGTAAAATTCTTAGAATTAGATTCCAATTCCTTCATGATTGGGGTACTCTTTATTATTTCATCGAGATTATTTTTTTCTTCCATAGTTACATTTTACCAAAAAACAGCAGGTTAATCTGCCGTTTTGAGGCAACTGAGTCGCCCTACTTACCCAAGTCTTCGGGTCACACCGATACTAAATTGTGTTGGCGGTGTGTATTGAACGAAGTTCGAACTTATTTTGAAAGCAATCCCGACTAATCGCACGCGCGGAGCGCGCAGTGGCTCTAAACTAAATCGTACGCTCCACGAAAGCCCCGCCACCGCCTCGCTTCACTCGACAACCCCAAAAAGAAAAAATGTTCCTTGCTCTTTTGATTTTCGCGGGGGTGGATTTTTTCTAAAAATGGAAAGGACATTTTTCTTTTTTGGGTTCTGCCCTCCAAGTATTCGGGCAGTGTGGCGGGGCTTCAATACGGACTCGGCAAAGCGAAAATCTGTTTTTCTGGGGAAAAGGATTTTTCGCTTTGCCTCGGCTGATTTCCCGCCCGCAGGAGGGGTCTGGGGAGGAATGCGGGCGGGTTTGGGGTTTTGGATTTTGGTGGAGAGGGCTA
>JBAQUS010000006.1:0-57152 GCA_049297675.1 Minisyncoccia bacterium
TCCTGGGGTCTTTTCGTCTAACTGCAGGTAACCGGCATCTTCACCGGTATTGTATTTTCACCGAGCAAATCCCCGAGACAGTTCTCCAGTCATTATACCATTCGTGCACGTCGGAACTTCATTACTCGCTATCGCTCGTATCACGATACCAATATACGAATTAGTACGAATGACACGAATAAATGCGAACCCTTTATTTCTAAAGGAATGGACTATATCTTTATCCTACTTGGAAGCCGAGCTTCCAAGTAGGATATTTGCGTGTAGTCTCTACGGCGTCCTTCGACTTCGCTCAGGATAAATCCCAAACTAATCTTAGGTTCCCTCGGTATTACCTTATTTAATTTCTTAAACTTAGGCTTCACCGATACAGCAAATTATCGAGATTGATTACTCAATCAAGGGGCAAGTTCCGATACTTACCCGACAAGGAATTTCGCTTTAGGTTTCTTCTTACCTAGGACTATATCTTCACCCCCGAACTAATTCCGAAGAATTAGTTCGGGGGTGCATGGCGTGTAGTCTCTGAGGGGTCAATACTTTCGTATGACTTCCCTTCGGATCATCTTCCAAATTAGAAGACTTCCCCGAATATAGCCATGTCTTGGACCTGCTACACATTACTGTGCAACGAGACAGCTTTGAATTGTATAATGATTATTTTTTCTAACTTGTTTATCAATGTTTTACCTAAGTAAAACGACGGCTATGACGGTCCCAGTCCTACTTGACTCATTATTACAACATAAATTGAATAATAAGTCAAGAACCTTAGGACCGTTATAGTTACGGCCGACATTCACCAGGGCTTATATAATCAATCTAGCGTCTTGCGACATTCAACTACTATATTTGACCTTCTGGCATTGGTCAGGCATCACCTCCTATACATCCACTTACGTGTTCGCAGGAAGCTGTGTTTTTGATAAACAGTTGCCAGAGATACTTTTGTTGCACCCTCGCACGCAGCACGAGGAAGTCCTAAATTGACCTAATTCCTAATTGACCTAAATAAATCTCAAATCCAAATATCCAAGCTCAAAACAAGAAATTACTCCTATCTTGAACTCGTCATTAAATAATTTGATCATTGTTTAGTAATTAGAAAATTAGAAATTAGAAATTCCTTGTGCTACGCACAAGGGAAGCCTTATTCCGAAGTTACGGCTGCTTTTTTGCAGAGTTCCTTGGGGATCTCTCACTCGTTCGCCTTACTCTACTCGAGCTGACTACCTGTGTCGGTTTACGGTACGGATTTCACGAAATTAAGCTTAGAAATTTTTCTTGGAAGCGTGCTTTGTACAATCCCCTTTGACGTATCGCCAGGTTTAAATACTACTTGGTATTATCATTTAAGAAAGTGTGCGGATTTACCTACACAGCTACCTTACAGTACATACTCAAATCCAATAATGAGCTGTACATACTACCCTCCGTCCTTCCATCGCATTTCGCAAAAGTGCAGGAATATTAACCTGCTGTCCATCGGCTGCGGCTCTCGCCATTGCCTTAGGCCCGACTAACCCTGCTCTGATTGACATTGAACAGGAAACCTTAGTCTTTCGGCGCGAAGGGTTCTCGCCTTCGTTGTGGTTACTTGTGCCAACATTCTTACTTCGCAACGCTCCAGCATGGGTCACCCCTTTGCCTTCAGTGCAGATGCGAATACTCTCCTACCACTGCTCGTACCTCGCTACACGATGCCAATATACGAATTTATGCGAATGAAACGAATATTCGTACACTTTTCGTAAGTGTATTTACATTCGTTTTATTCGTATGTTTATTCGTATCATTCGTATCGCAAAGTGAGGCACGAACAATCCTCAGTTTCGGTACTATGTTTAACCCCGATTATTTGCGGCGCAGAATCTCTTACTGAGTGAGCTGTTACGCTATCTTTAAAGGATGGCTGCTTCTAAGCCAACCTCCTCAGTGTCAGAGAAATTCCACCACCTTAAGTGTACTTAACATAGATTTAGGGACCTTAAATAGAGATCTAGGCTGTTTCCTTTTTGACGTACGGAGCTTAGCCCCCGCCGTCTAACTGCCGTATTATAATCCTGAGTATTCGGAGTTTGATAGGTTTAGCGATCTTTCGACCTGTCCAAACCTTCCAGTGCTCTACCCCTCAGGGGATCATACGACGCTAGCCCAAAAGCTATTTCGGAGAGAACCAGCTATTACCAGGCTCGATTAGCTTTTCACTTCTTATCACAAGTCATCCCAATGTATTGCACGGCATATGGGTTCGGGCCTCCCTTTTGATTTCTCAAAAGTTCACCCTGCTCATAACAAGCTCGCTCTGGCTTCGGGTCTAATGCATGCGATATATTCGCACTATTCATACTCGGTTTCCCTGCGCCTCCATCCGGCAAAGGATTTAGGCAAAACCGCATACATTAACTCGTTGGCTCATTCTTCAATAGGCACGCCATGACCGTCACGTCTCGCTGAACTCGACGTACGGAATTTCTAATTTCTAATTTCTAATTTCTAAACGAATTTATTTAGGAATTAGGTCAATTAGTAATTAGTCATTCCGTTGTGTCGAATACAATGAGACGCAACGGCGCTGACTCCTTGTAAGCATATGGTTTCAGATCTATTTCACTGTCCTCATCGGACTTCTTTTCACCTTTCCCTCACGGTACTAGTTCACTATCGATCTCAAAATATATTTAGCCTTACCGCTTTAGTTGCGGCAGATTCCTCCGAGCTATTCGTGTCTCGAAGTACTCAAGAACAGAAACAAAGAAGATTTTTTATTTTCACCTACAGGACCATTACCTTCTAGGGTCGTGCTTTCCAGCACATTCGGTTAACAAAAAATTTTGTAACTTCTCTCATAATAAATTATGACGTTTCTGCCTTACAACCCCCCCGAACTAACTTTGCCATCGTTCTGTTTTTTCAAAACGACACCATTAATTAATTTATGTCTTTACCAAAATTTATTTAAAGAAAATAATTTTGATCAGAACATAAAAACAATGGCAAAGTTAGTTCGGGGGTTTGGGCTCTTACGCTTTCGCTCGCCGCTACTTACGCAATATTGTTCTTACGAACATTGTTTTCTTTTCCTTCGGGTACTGAAATGTTTTACTTCCCCGAGTGCACATCATATGTAATTCATATGACGACGACATATAGTCGCCAGGTTTCCCCATTCAGAGATTTACGGATTAACGGTTGCTAGGCACCTCCCCGTAACTTATCGCAGCCATGCTACGTCTTTCATCGCTATTTTGAGTCAAGGCATCCACCATACGCTCTTAAATTTCCCATTAGGAAATTTAAAAACCACTAACTTGAAAACTGCGACCACTCGCAGATTCAAGTTATTTTGCTCAAACTAATTATTAATTAGTTTGAGAATTTACTTTATCCTGTTACATATTATGAATTTATCCGCAACAAAGTTGCAGTTCGAATTATGTAACAGTTTTATCCCGTTAGAAATCTGAAACTTTAGTTTCAGTTATTTCGCACGGGATCTGTTCTACATTCCTACAATCAGAATGCAGAACTGTTTTACTTTACCCCCGAACTAACTTTGCCATCGTTCTGTTTTTACAAAACGTAATCACCATTACTTTAATATTCAAGCTAGATTTATACATTAATTATTTAATCTAGGTCAGAACATAAAAACAATGGCAAAGTTAGTTCGGGGGTTTTACTTTCCATCTACATTTTCCGAAAAGACCCCGAACACGAATGTCCGAAATTCTTAAAAATGTGATGGCATGAACTCCTAACAAACTTGCGGTTCGTTTCGGGGAATATTTTCAAGTTACTTACAGAACATGTTAACGAAAAATCGCTCATTTCAGAGCGATTTTTCCGACAAACACCTAACTAGGCGTTTATCTAAATCGCTGTGAAATTAGGTTAATGTTTAACATATCTGTGATGTTCTGGAGTATATACGAAAGCTTTTTGAATGTCAAATATCGATTATATCTTTATATTTGTTCATATTTTGTGGATAAATTGGGGATAAAATAACTCTAAATCAAAAACTCCCTAGTGGGAGTTTTTGATTTTTGTGAAGATTTTTGTTCGAGTTAAAGACGGGACTAAAAACTTTCACAATCTGGATACGACCTAATTTTCTTAAGCTTTGCTTTTAGAAAATGGAAGTACTCCTGTGGTGAAATCCGAAGTTGAAGATTTGAAGCTGAGAAAATCGCTTCAGATGCTAGGCGCAGGAGATTTTGTGAGTGAGCCTTATTGGATATAAGGTGAACGAACAAAATTGAACTGCAACAACGCTGATGAAGTGATTTTATCTGCTTCTAGTGATGGCTAATGTCGTGCTGAACTTTTTCAATGGCCCTCGCCGCAGCCGTCTGTCCCCCAAGCCCAAAGGAAATTCCAAGAGCTAGAGACACTGCCACAACAAACCCTGTGAAGAGTGTTTGAATAAACGCACCTGCAATACCCATTTGTGACAATGCAACAAGGATGGCAAAAATCCATACTGCCCATTTTGCAATAACACCTAGCGTATTAGCCGATGAAAGATTAGCAGTTTTTGCTGATGCAGTTACAATCTTAGATAGGATATCACCAACTACCCCACTGACTAGAAGTATAAGTACTGCAATTATGACCTGTGGCAAATAGCCAATAACTATTTGTTGAAGAAATGAAGTAACTTGATTTAGCTTCAGTATCTCAAGACTTACAATTAGAAAAGCAACTATAATAAAATACTTCACTAAACCACCAACAAACTTGCCGGAATTTAGATTTATTCCAGATCGTTTAACAACATCCTCAAGGCCTGCCTTGCCCAAAGCCTCATCGAACTTAATAGATTTCATAAACTGTTCAATAGCTTTTGAAACCAAAGCTCCTACAGCCCAACCAATGCATAATATAATAATAGCAATAACCAAATTCGGAAGAAAAGAGATCACGCCTCCCCACAGACCCCTAAATGAACTGGTTAACATATCTCCCCATGTAGATAAAATCATAAAAACTAATATTAATGAATAATGTCTATATTATATAACGTTCCTAGAGGTTGCCAAGCTTATTGAGGACGATTTTATGTGGATAATCCAATATGTCACGAGTAAGCTTGTCAAACATACTTATCCTGTATTTGAAGTCATTTGTTGAAAAATAAGCATATTTTAGCTCTTTTCCAACCTCAGATTCGAGTATTTTTACCGCTTTTTCTAAACCAGCCTTTTTTATTGCATCACCAACCACCAAAATGTCTACCCTACTCTCGGGATCTTGAATAAAAATTCCTGCAGTTAGTATGAGCTTCAGTGACCCCGCCTTACTTAGATTTTTTATTATCATATTTTCACTTAGAGGTTCTAGATTAACCAGAAAACTACGCAAAGCTCTAAGTTCTAAGAATTGTGTGTTTAGGCTATACCCATGCTTTCCTTTGATTTTTCTTTTTCTGATTAGTGACATCTTCAGAAGATTTGGCATTTCTTTTTTGACACTTGTAAGATCGGATTTAGTTCTTTCAACAATTTCTTTCATATAAAAAACATGCTCATCATTAAACAGAAAAAGCCTCAGTATTTTAACTTTTGTTTCGCTCCCAAATAATCTTGCTAGTGTTTCCATTCCGTTAGAAATAAAAGATCATCTATTTTTTGTGACTCCAAATCTTGTAATTAAATTTATCTGATTTTAGTAATTATAATCTCCGTTATTTCTAACGGGACAAGTCCTAGATATTATAATCATCTTTTGACTAAAAGCGATAGATTGACCCTATATAAGTTTCGTGTCAATTTTTTCAGCAAAAAATTCCCCTAGGTCGGACCTAGGGGAATTTCGTATTTCTAACTTCTTACTTCTATTTTAGTGTAACTTGTCACAGGTTTTGGACTTGCCGTCGCTCGTCCAAACCTGCGACCCCGCCTCGGCTATTTTTCTGCTGAAAAATTATGCCTCCGGCTCAAAGTTACCTTAAAAAGCTTCGCTTATTTAAGTGTCACTTTACCTCCCGCTTCCTCAACAGCCTTCTTTAGCTTGTCTGCATCTTCCTTTTTCATCCCCTCTTTTAGCATTGCAGGAGCACCGTCAACTAAGTCCTTGGCTTCTTTAAGTCCAACGCCAAGTGCTTCTTTAACTACTTTTATTACTGCGATTTTATTTGCTCCACTATCGGAGAGCTCAACATTAAATGTCGACTTCTCCTCAGCTCCTGCTCCCCCAGCTACTGGAGCGGCAACTGCTACTGCTTGAGCCGATACGCCGAATTTTTCTTCTAAGTGTTTTACTAACTCGTGTAAATCTAAAACTGACATTTTCTCTATTGCCTCAACTACAGCTTTAAACTTTGCTGGAGTTTCTACTATTGTTTTTGTTGATTCTTCCATGAAGATTATTTTATTAGTTTATAAAGTTGAAAGTTATCAAGTTTGTAAAGTAAAATACATCTACTTTATATTTTATAACTTTACTTGTCCCGTAGTCAGCTTTGCTGTACTACTGGGAGGAACTTTTGACTCGAGCAATTGCATCAAGAGCAATCGCGAATCTTTGTATCGGAGAGTTGATAAGATTTACAAACTGAGCTTGAAGAGTCTTAAGTCCTGGTATTTGTGCAACCGACGTCATCTCCTCAAGAGTCATAAATTTACCCTCAAAAACTCCGCCAACAATCTGAACCTTTTTATCTAGCTTTTTTTGAAAAGTATAGATCTCTCTTGCTGGATCTAGAAGGTCTGTGCCGTAAACTATACCAAGCTCACCCGGTAAGTTTGGTATACTGCCAGAAAGTTTTTCGTCTTCAAAGGCTTTCTTTATAAGAGTTTTCTTGGCCACAGTATAGCCAACTGACTTTCCTCTAAGTTCGCGTCTTATCTTACTAGATTCGCTCACAGGAAGTGAGTGAAAATTAATAAAAACTACAGATGCCGAGTCTTTGACGATTTTCTTAAGTTTAGCAAGAATTTCTGATTTTTTTTCTTTGTTTATTGCCATTTAGTTGCGATACCAATCTACGAATTCATACGAATTTACGAATAGTTAGTTACCCTTACGAAACGCACATACGAATTATTCGTATCATTCGTTTTCATTCGTATATTGGTATCGTGTTATATTTTTTCGACCTAAGGTAAAGTCCGAAAATAGTATTTCGTCTCGATCGGAAATTAAGTTCAACATATTGAGCACCGATTGTCTTTGACCTTATAACAAGAGAATATACCAAAAAAGAGTTGGTGTCAATTATTCGTTATTGACCAGACTGTGAGACATCTATGGTGTCGGTAGTTTGATCACCATCCATATCTTCATACATCTTACCCAAAATAATAAATATTAGACTAACAACAACAATAGCCACAAATCCCCAGAAAAATTTAAAGAAATCTTTATCGAAGTATTTGGACATAATAGAATTGCAAAGAAGTTATAAAGTGTAAAGTGATTAAAGATTATTTTTTGTCTCCAAGAGACTGGGGTCATTAGGAATCTTTTTTAAACCTTCATCCAGTATTGCTTGAGCCTTTGTCATGTCCTTGAAAACATCTTTGTAAAGCATGGCAAGTTGGACATACAGGTATGAATTTGTAGGACCATTTTCTATTGCTTTCCTGTAATATGTCTCGGACAAGGCATTGTTATTAAGATAATAACCATACAAATCTCCGAGATTACCGTAGGAAACAAAATCTTTGTTTGCCACCTCGCCAACATATTTCCAGGACAGAACTGCACCATCATAATCCCCTGCCATCTTTTGATACAAACCTAGACTAATCCAGCTTGTCAGATTATTCTTGTCTCCTTTAAGCTCATTCTGCAAACTTGTTATTTTTTCAGTAACCATTTTTCTAACCTCTTCTGTCAGACTAAGGTCATTTCCAAAAACTATTCTTCTATTTAAGTCTGGAACAACTACCTGCTTTTTGTTTTCAATCGGCACCTGCTCGACTGTGTAGTCCGAACTGTTAGTATCTAGAACCACGCCCTTGTCCGTACTTGTAGCAACGTTGTTGTCTATTATTTTTTCCTCTGATCTATTCCTTTTCATAAGCATATAGAAACCAGCTAGCAAAACTAGAACAACAAAAAGCCCTGTATAAATTTTATTTTTAGAATTATCCTTATCCATTGCATCAATTTTACCATATTTGAACATAAATAAAAATCTAAAATTTTGGTGAAATTTCAGATTTGGATGAAATTCGACGCGAGAAGTTTTAAAATGTGAGAAGCCTTACATATCGTAAGGTGACGAGCATTTTAAAACTTGTAGCTAGAAGTTCGCCAAATCTGGAATTTCATACAACAAAAAACCACCTCTTTCGAAGTGGTTTTTTGCTTTAGGTTACTCTTTAAGTAAACCCTTACTTAACCTAAGTATTAGTTAGATCGAGTCTGGATTAGACCTGAAGAAGATAGACCTGGTAGAACGTAACCGTTTGACCAATCTATATCATGAACTCCTGATGTAGATGTGGCGTTACCTGACCATACAAAGTTACCTGTACTTGTAGCGGCGCCAGACGTCGCAACGTTGAAGCCAGAAGTTAGGTTGGATGTGTATGATGAGTCTCCCAAGAGAGTTGCAACTACAGAAGATCCTGTTGTTACACCAGATACTGAACCCTTAAGCTCGAAGTATATGGTTGAACCTGAAGGAACTTGAACTGGAGTTGTACCTACTCCCATAGTGAAGGCTGTTCCGTTTATAGCAGTTGAAACTGTTGAGCCAACCTGACCTGATGTACCTTGTCCAGAAACTGGAGAAGAGTATGAAGAATCAGTGTAAGCAAACAACTGGATGTTAGTTACAGAAGCTGAAGTTGTAGAAAGTGTAAACTTCATTTGAGCTACACCAACTGCACCAGCAGAATTTGCAGTAACCTTAAATCTCATAAGTCTTCCATCAGCAATACCTGTTGAACCCAATGTGTCCAAAGCAAGTGTTGGGTATGACTTGAATAGTCTTACTCCGGCTACTGATGTTGAACCTGTTGCGTTTATAGTGTTACCAGAACCAACACCTGTACCTTGTGTACCTGTTGAGTCGTTGTTGTTTACGTCAACCTTAACTACTGAACCTTGTGTACCAGGTTGTGATGTTCCAACAGCTGCTAGATCAACTTTGACTGTCAAAGTCTTGTCAGCATCCTTTGGAAGTGAAACTGGTGAGTTAAATGTTGATGTTGCAACTGTGTTACCACCTGTGAAGACTGCTGTACCTACCTGTGTTGCTCCGTCCCATACAGAAACCTGTACTAGGTCTGAAGATGAACCAGATGTAAGTTTAAGAGCTAGTCTTGTTAGGTTAACGCCTTCGTTTGATGCTCTGAACTTGATAACAGCTGCAGTGTTTCCTGTTGAACCAGCTGCTACGACAGATGCTGAAGGTGAAGATGAATCAGTTGATACTACTAGAGCTCCAGAAGATGTTGTCATTGTCTGACCAGTTCCTGTTGAACCTGTAGCAGTTACTGAGTTTGATGATGTAACACCTGTGATTGAAATTGCTCCAATCTGCGCTGATGTTATACCGAAGATGAATGTACCAGAAGCTCCTGAAGAAACATTACACTTTAGACCTAGAGTCTTAACTGTTCCTTTTGGAACAACAAACTGTTGATCAAATGTGAATGAAGGTGTTGCAGATGTTGGGTTAACAACATTTGAACCTGTGTTAAGAGCTACTGAACCATCCCACAACTGACAAGAAGAAGCTCCTGATGTTGTCAGTGATCCTCCGTTTGTAAGTGTGATAGATGAGAATCTTGTATCCTCACCAGACTGTGAAGCGTCGAATTGTAAGTTAGCCAATAGTACACCCTGTGAACCTGCAACGATGTTTTGAGCAGATGGTGTAGCTGAGACTGAAACTGCCAGTGCCGCAGCCTTAACTGTCATGTTGTTCATAGTGAACGTACCATTTGCAGTCAAGCTGATAGTGTTACCAGTTGTCTGTCCTGTTACGTTTGTCCAACCTGTAGAAGGAACTGTTGTAACAGCATATACAGTACCGTTTCCAATTCCAGAAGCAACCTTACCCTTTAGAGTATAAGTCTTAAGACCTACTGGGAATGTAACTGTGTCTGTAAATGTCAATGTCTGTGTCGTTGCGGATGAATATACTCCATCAACTGGACCTGCGACAACTGCACCATTTGAATCAACGATAGAAACGTTAGTCAAAAGACCTGTTCCTGATCCTGAAGATGAAGCAACTGTGAAGACCATTGACTGAACTGATATAGGTTCACCCTTTAGATCTGTGTCAAATCCTCCAAGTACTTGGTTAGGAACATTTACTGCGATGTTTTGTGCAGCTACAGAAGTTGCCTTCTGGATAGTTGTCACTGAACCTGCAGAAACTGTTACCACAGAACCACTGAAGAATGGTGTACCAGTTGTGAACTCAGATGCAGTTGAAGCTGTACCTGTTGTTCCAGCTGTAGGAGTAATTCCATAACCATATGTTACTCCTGATACATAGACATCAGTTGTCTTGTAGATATCAAACTGAACAGTTCTTCCGGCGGCACCTGTTCCGATAACATCTCCCTGGATGTAAACATCCTTTGAGTTACCTTTGTCTATTAGAATTCCTCCAGCAAAGTTTGCTGAGAAATATTTGCCGTCTGCAGAAACTGTAGTTGGATATGCTGTACCGTCAACGTAAACCATTAGATTAGCAAAATCTTGAGATGATGCTGAACCTGTTTGATTCCATCTTATAGACCATAGTCTTACTTGTTCAGCTGAACCAGCTGTAACTCTGACACCAGCAAATTTGTAGTTTGTTGTGCCGATTTCTTTTGTTTGTGCTGAGTTTGGATCAAATGACGAAACTGCCATTTGAGCTGAACCTAGAGTAAGAGTTGCGTTTACAGTGTGCATTGCTCCAGATAATGGAAGCACACCTGAAACTGAACCTGATGTGTTTACTGCAACAACATTAAGTCCTACAACCTGTCCGGCATATGAACCCAAAGATGAGCCCATATTACCTGCAACTGTCACTGTTTGTGAAGTTCCAGCTTTTATGACCCAAGGCTCACCTACCATTGCTTGGTGGTTTGAGTTAAGAGTTTTAGCGATACCAATCTGTGTTCCGTCACTCTTTAGAAGTACGATACCTGAGAATACTGCGTCCTGTGCCAAACCTCCTCTCTCTACTGTTATAGAGTTTACAGTCACATCAGATGATCCTGCTGTCAGAACCAAAGTTGTGAAAGGAATTCTTGATGCACTTTGTGGTGCAAGAGAGTTTGCAGGTTGTGCCCCAGCAGTAACCATTACTGATCCTCCTGATGGAAGAGGCTGAGGTGTTCCTGGAGGTACTGGTGTGGGTGTAGGTGTAACTGTTACAGAACCCATTGAATTGAGTTTTGCTCTAGTTACTGGACCTACGTAACCAGCAGCTGGAGTGATTCCATATTTTTGCTGGAATTTAACTACAGCAGCTCTTGTAGCTGGACCAAAGTATGATGTCTCAGCACCTGGTGAACCAGCCCCTGTTACAGCAACTTTTGTATCAGCACTCATGTTAAGAACCTTTTGAAGATTCATAACATCAGTACCCTTACTACCGATTGTTAAGTTTGTGTTGAATGTGTAAGAACTCATCATTGATGAAGAGGATGAAGAACTTCCACCTTGTCCTGCAAGTTGTGCTTGAAGCGATGCTATCGTTGCAAGCAAACTGTTTATCTGTGCTTGAAGATCACCTGAAGTTTGAGCACCGGCCAGTGAAGGCACAAATGCAGAAACTGTCAAAGCCAATCCGACAGCACCAGCTGCCAACTTTGCAGTCATTGTTTTTGTTATCATAAATTTTTAATAAAACAACCTCTTCTATTTTTTACTTTTAATATTCTAATAATTTTATAGAAGAAAGTCGCCTGAAATACTTTTACTACTTAATAATACCCTTAATAATACTTGAAAAATCCGAACCAGTTTCCTGACCAAGATTCTCCACATACTATTTTTCCACCTTAAGTTTTTGCATATCCACTTTCACATTCCCACATATGGCAGGACCGAAAGAAAAAGTGCAAATTCGACACAAGATGAAAAATATAGATGAAAATTTTAGACTGAATTTCTGGAAATAACTGAAACAAAGGAACTTACTCTTGAGTTCAGAAAGTAACGACAAAAAGTCGTAAACAAAAATCCTTATTTACCCCCGAACTAATCAGTGTGAACAAAATCAAAAAGAAAGTCAGTTGGTGATTACACACACTGATTAGTTCGGGGATTTAATTGTCAAAGAACTTATTCTTACAGAAATAAAACCAGAAAAAAGTATGTATATAAGGTGCTGTTGCACCCTATATAGAGATATTATATATAGTAAATATCCTCTCTTCAAATCTGGTTGTGTGGATAACTCGTGGATTTTAGCCTTTTTTTACTAAAAATAACCACGAAATCATCTCCACTGCATTATTTCAAAAAGAATATCAAAAGTCAATTGAGTATTGACTTTACGTTTTGTGGTCTAATATTTCACTAAAACCCGGAAACCTTATAAGAACCACAAAATGATAGACGTGAGACTGTATATTATGTTACTAAGCTATATTTACTCCACCTTCTTTCGCCAGTTTTTCTTATAGCACCCATTGATATTAGGGAAATTAACTCTCTCTGAATGGTTTTCTCACTGCAATCTTTTACCACCTGTGCAATATCTTTTATTGTAAGCTCCTTTTTTCTCCTCAGAAGGTTTATTATTATATTTTGTCTGTTAGACTTACTAGGTAATTCCGCATTTAATACCTGTGTGTCCTTTAGAATTCTCGGTGGACTAATTTCTGATACTTTATTGGATTCTAGGGAAATATTTTTAGTAAAGTTCGTATTTTTTTCCTTCTCTGTTACATTAAAAAAATCTCTAGGTAATGGACTTCCAGCACCACCTTTAATGTCCTCGTGAGATATATTAAACATAGTTATAAGATTCGAAAACTCCTGCTTCAAAACTGAAAAATTCATAGGGGAAATCAACCCTCCAAGAGATGAAATCTCTAACATCGAAACTAGCTCAAGAACAGAAGTCCTGACTCTTTGTATATAATCAAAAAGTCCTGATTCAGGTATGTCTTTATATAAAATCATAAGCGAAGCAAGTTCGGAAGATTTTTTTCTCAAACTCCACTTCATTGGTTCATGATCAGAGAGTAAATTAGTGACCAAATAAATGGCAGATGCCAGCTTTTCTGTCTTTTTGTGCGCATGTATAAAAACCTCGCTTCTACTAATAAATGGCTTATCCTGAAGGCTACTTCTATCAGACAGATCCATTTTGTCCTTATTAATGTCCATTATATTTATACTTTGTCCTAAATTTGGCTTATTGATGTCCTTTTCTTGTCTTATATAGTACCACCTGTCCTTTATTTCGTCAATACTTGAAATTATATACCCATTAAGGACACCTAGCAAGTTTTGACTGTAGTAGACCATAACTTCTCTTGTGTGTTCAGATTTGAGACTTTCTCTGTTAGAATATGGGTATGTCAAAAAAAGATAAGAAAGTGCAGAAAGGAGAAAGGCGAAAAAGTGATGAAGAATACAGTGAAAATGGTTACCTTAAGAATGAGACTGTCCGAGCAATCGTGGCAGTGGCCTTTTTTGTCTTTGGTGTTTTTCTTGTTTTATCATCAGCTCTATTAGAGAAGGCTGGGTTTGTTGGTAGAGGAACATACACAGTACTACACTACCTTTTTGGTATAGGATACTATCTACTACCCTTGCTCTTTTTTATACTTAGCTTTTCCTTCTTCAGATCACTGCACAAAAGACTGGCTTTGACACACAGCATAGGGGGATTTCTTTTTTTTGTATCTTCACTTTCTCTAATAAACATAGTTGACGAAGAATCTGGAGGGGTTATTGGAGGATATATCTCAACTCCACTTTTATCACTATTTGAAGTGCCTTTTACTGTTGTAACACTCGTGGCGTTTGTGGTTATTTCCTTACTTGTTATGTTTGATGCACCACTAAAATTTACATTCCTCCAGTATCTTTTCCCTTCTTTATTTAGAAAAAAGGAAGACAATGTTGAAGTGGAGGACACTTCTCCGGAACTTATAATTGCAAACCCGGAACAATTGCTATCTCTAAAGGAATCAAAAATTGAAGCCGAAAAACTGGAAAGAAACAGGGATAGAAAACAGGATAGTCCTGAGAAAAAAGATGAGCTTGGCTTTGCTCCCCTACTTTTAAATATTAGAGATTACAACCCACCTCCACTTTCTCTACTACAGCAAGATAGAGGTAAACCAGGAGTTGGTGATATAAAAGCAAACTCAAATATAATAAAGAGAACTCTTCAAAACTTTGGCATAAACGTTGAGATGGATGAAATCTCCATCGGTCCGTCCATTACTCGTTATGCCTTAAAACCAGCTGAAGGTGTAAAGCTTTCCAGAATTGTTGCCTTACAAAACGACTTATCTCTTGCTCTAGCCGCTCATCCTATAAGAATCGAGGCTCCTATACCTGGAAAATCACTAGTTGGGATAGAGATCCCAAACAGCACAAAAACGACGGTTGGTTTAGGAACTCTTCTTTCAACACCAGAATTCCAGAATTCAGAGGTCCCACTTATGGTCTGTCTTGGGAAAGGCATATCAGGCATGTCATATTTTGGCAACTTAGCTAAGGCTCCACACATGTTAATAGCTGGAGCTACTGGATCAGGAAAATCTGTGGCAATACACACTGTCATAACTTCCCTACTTTATAGAAACTCACCTGACAACTTGAAATTTATTATGATTGATCCGAAAAGAGTTGAGCTTACTCTTTATAACAAAATACCTCACCTTCTCACACCTGTTATAACTGAGGCTAAAAAGACTATCCTAGCTCTGAAATGGGCAGCAAAAGAGATGGATAGACGGTACGATATCCTCCAGGCGGAAGGGCTTCAAAACATCTCCTCATATCACAAAAATATTGTTGATCCAGAAATAAAAAAGAGAAAAAGCAAAAAATCTGATGAAGATGACAAACCATTTGAAACTATGCCATATATAGTGGTGGTGATTGATGAGCTCGCTGATATCATGCAAGCTTACCCAAGAGAGCTCGAATCAGCTATTGTGCGTCTAGCACAAATGTCTCGAGCTGTAGGAATACATCTTATACTCTCCACCCAGAGACCATCTGTAAATGTTATTACTGGCCTAATCAAAGCAAACATTCCATCCAGAATAGCTCTTCAGGTGGCATCACAAATCGATTCCAGAACAATTCTTGATATGTCAGGAGCAGAAAAACTTCTCGGTGCTGGCGATATGCTCTACCTCTCTGGAGAAATGAGTCAACCACAGAGAATTCAATCTGCCTACATATCTGAAAGTGAAACTAAATCAGTCGTAAAATACCTGTCAGATAACTACGCAGATGATCTACCGAGTGAAATAAATCTCTCTGGAGAAGCGAGGGGATCGGAGCAGAAAAACAACATTTTCGACGCCACACTTGATGAGAAAGAGATAGAAGATGAGGACGACCTATACGATGATGCTAAGCAAACTGTCATGGAAGCTGGAAAAGCTTCGACCTCTTACCTTCAAAGAAAACTTGGTGTAGGATACGCTAGAGCAGCTAGACTTATAGATATGCTTGAGGAAAAAGGAGTGATTGGTCCTGGCTCAGGAGCAAAACCAAGAGAGATTTTTGGAAGCGGACAAAGCACCGAGAAAGAAGATGAAAAAGACGAAGAGAGTCTAGTATGAGAAACAGCTCAAATAAACTTAAAATAGCCTTTCTTGTCCTCTTTGGCATAATAATACTTTCTTATACCCTATTTCAATCTCAAAAACTCTTATCTGGACCTGTTGTAAAAATCATTAGCCCACAAAACGGACAAACCTTTAACCAAGCACTTATACTAATAGAAGGTACAGCAAAAAACATCTCACGCATCAACCTAAACGACAGACAAATATATACAGATAATAATGGATACTTTAAGGAGAAATTTCTTCTTTCTTCTGGATATAATGTCATAAAAATAGATGCGGTGGATAAATTTAAAAAATACACAGAAAATAGATTGGAACTTATACTGAAAGAGTACTGACACAGACAATAGGTTACGTCAATTGTGGCGTTTTTACATAATAGGAGTAGAATTGCCCACGAATGACCCACTAATGAAATCCCACGAATTTTACGAATAATGCATTTCATTCGTTATGATTCGTGAGAGCCAATTCGTGGGTGATTGGTGGATATATTTAATTGATAAATAATAACAAACAACAATGAATCCCGTTAGAAACCGCGGTCGCTAGTAAAATTATTAGCAATATGTTAGAAAATTATTAAATAATTAATATAGGAACGGGGAAGTGGTTAAAATTTGACCGCGACCTGTTTCTAAACGGGATGAACAAGAAAAAAACACCAAAAGCTGAGCGAGAACCAGTTGGAACAGCCAATGTTGAAAACACCTTGCGTGAAATCCGAACCAAATTCGGGGATGACTCCATTATGATGCTCGGCGACAAACCCCACGTAGATGTTGATGCCATCTCAACTGGATCCATTGGACTAGACGCCGCCTTGGGTGTTGGTGGGCTACCACGTGGAAGAATAATAGAAATTTTCGGACCGGAGTCATCAGGTAAAACTACCCTATCTCTTCATGTTGTAGCCGAAGCCCAAAGAAAAGGTGGAATTTGCGCATTCATAGACGCAGAACACGCCATGGATCCAGAGTATGCCAAAAGGCTTGGAGTAAAGACTGATCAGCTACTTATCTCCCAGCCGGACAACGGCGAACAGGCACTTGAAATAGTAGATTCTCTGGTCCGTTCAGGAAAGATAGATGTTATTGTTGTTGACTCCGTTGCCGCCCTTACCCCAAAGGACGAGATTGAGGGAGATATGGGTGCTCATCATGTCGGAAAGCAAGCAAGACTTATGTCACAGGCTCTTCGTAAGCTCACTGCCATCGTTGCCAAATCAAAAACAATAGTCATTTTCCTAAACCAAATCAGAATGCAAATCGGTGTGATGTTTGGAAATCCTGAAACCACTCCAGGAGGCAAGGCTTTGAAATTTTACACTTCTGTACGACTAGATATAAGAAGAATCGCCCAGATAAAAAAAGGTGAAGAAATAATGGGAGGAAGAATCCGAGTGAAGGTTGTAAAAAACAAAGTAGCCGCACCTTTTAAGCAAACAGAGTTTGACCTTATGTACAACGAAGGCATCTCTCGCGAGGGTGAACTCATTGCTCTCGGTGAAAAAATGGGAATCATTTCAAAATCAGGAACATCATACTCATACGGGGAAGAAAAACTCGGTCGTGGTTACGATTCTACCCGTCAGTTTTTGAAAGACAAAGCCAATAAAAAAATCGCAGACAGTATTCTGAAAGACATCCGCGAAGGCCTCAAGAAAAATGGTGGATCAGTTGTTAGTCCTTCGTCGGACTCAGGATCTGCGACAAGTGGTGGTGAAAGTGAATCAAGCAGTGAGTAACGAACGAACGCAAAATCTCTTTCTCACCAAATCTTTTTCCAGACCGCTCGCTTTTCCGGCGAAAAGCTCTCTTTGTCCTCGACCTTGATTTGTCAATGAGCCTCACTTCGCTCGGACTTTGACAAAACCGTGCTTCACAGGTCTGCGGAGTCTTCCAAAAGATTTGGCTCAACGAGATTTTGCTAGTGGTTATTTCCTTATAGATGCCAAGGGTGCCCCTTGGCATCTATTCGTGTAATGAAAAAGGACTCGGGGTCGGGCGCCTAGCACCTTTCCCATGAGCCCCATTACTTGCCGGCGAGAGGCCTTAGGCTCTCACTACTCACTCGCTCGCCAGAGCAACCTGACAACCTTGTAGAAGCAGTAAAATGCCCTACAAAAGCTGTAAATTGCCCCGGCGATAAGTCCAATGAAAACCAAAGATAGAAAGGTGTACCACATGTGACCTCCTCACACTTGGACATCCGATGTCCAAGTGATACGGCTCAACTAGCGAGACGGCCCTCTGGCAGTCTCGGAGTCGACCGGTTAGTTCAATTCGTTCTCAGCATAGTACAACACGCGAACCGTGTCATATCCATCCGAGGTAAGAACCAGAACTTGTCCTGGTTCAAGGTTGTTACGGTCGAGAAAACGAGAGTAGTACCGCGACCCCTGGAAACCACGGGTTACCACCGTCGAACACCTTTAGATGCCATTTTTTCACGATTTCCTCCTGATTTCCTTAACTCTCTCCCAGACTTCTTCTGGAGTTAGAGACGAATCAAAGTCGTCTGAGATAGATTCCTCCTCCCAGTTAACCGAATTCCCATTCCCAATGACAATCCGAGTGAACTCAATCGTCCAGTCGACCATCTCACTGTACTCGCGAAATGGTCCAACTGTGACAACTTGTTCATTTCTCCTGTCATCAGAGTCAGAACTGGGCAGGCGTCCACCCCAGTATACATGAAACCTTCTCATGTGCATGTAGCACCTCTACCCACAATTATACACATAAATATAGAATTTTGTCAAGTAGAAAATATGGCTTAAATAAGCTATATTGTTTCCTACTTGTCCCGTTAGAAGTAGAGATGAAATTCTTGATACGGGAAATTTCAAATTAAAATTTAGCTTTAATCCATTTGGTCAAAAGCCATATGGACTTCTAATGGGATGTCACAATTGGACTATTCAGAAATAACAGAAAAGAAGTATATTGTTTACAACGGAGAGCCGTGGGAGGTTTTGACAAGCCACGTTTTTCGAAAACAGCAGAGAAAACCTGTTAATGCTACCAAACTGCGAAATCTAATTACGGGCAAAGTGACAGAGCAATCTTTCCACGTCTCAGAAAAAGTGGAGGAAGCGGAGATTGATACGAGAGAAGCAAAATTTTTATTTGCTAACCGCGGACAATACACTTTCTGCGATCCAAAGGATCCTTCTAACCGATATTCCCTAACAGATGACTTTATTGGAGTTAGAGGAAAATTTCTGAAAGCCAATTCTGTTATTGAAATACTTTCCTTCAAAGAAAAAAATATTAGCATTAAGATGCCAATCAAAGTTGAACTGAAAGTTGTCGAGGCTCACCCTGCCGTCAAAGGCAACACTGCCCAAGGCGGAACTAAGTCAGTCAAACTCGAAACAGGTGCAGAGATACAAGTCCCAATGTTTATAAAAGAAGGTGAGATCGTCAAGGTCAACACCGAAACCGGCGAATACACCGAACGAGCTTCGTCTGGATTTTAAACTTCTCCCAGACCAATCAACCACTTTTGGTGCCCTTTTTCTAGCATTCTTTTTATTAGTTTGGGAAAAAGTGACGGAAACAAACCCCTCTGAACTTCCTCAGTAATGACTAATGTTCCTCCATTTTGAGGAATAAGTCTAAAGCCATGATAACCAGAAGCTAAAAACTCTTTGGCTGTCCAACCTAAACTTTCATTTTCCTTCCACTCAACAACTTTCGATTTTACATTTATGAAAAATGTCCGCCATTTAAATTCTTTTCCTAGAGAAAGAAAATCACTATCTATTTTAATACCCTGGCAGTTAGAATACCAAGTTGGCCAGTTTCTAGCTAAAACAAGTTTCTTCCAAACTATTTGTGGAGGTGATGGTACAAAGAAAGAATTGTAAGATTGAACTGGATAGTCTTTTGGATCAATTCCCGCTGGCCAAAATATATTCATCTTCTAATTATAACAAAGACACTAATGATTGCTGAAGTGTATTTTTTTATCTAAATCCAAACTTGCAAAAAAATGTGGTAATGGTATAAAAATCAAGGAGGTCTAAAATGCCTGAAGAAACATACACGACCAAAGATGAGATCTGTTTTATTGATTCACTCGGAGACAAGCAGTCTCCCCATGAAAGAATGCGAAAATTGATTTCCTATGGAAACACAATCAAATCTCGCCAAAACTGGGGCAGGATAGACAAGTCAGAAGTAATCAAACACGTCACAAAATTGCTCGCACAAGTAAGAAAACCAAAGTGATGGTCTAGGGGGACTATAACTTCTCATAAAGACGGTCGAGTGACCGTCTTTCGCATTTATCTACTAACGAATGGAAGTAGCCCCATAAAGCGAGCCCTCTTGACTGCCATAGCCAAATTCCTCTGATGCTTTGCAGTAACGCCTGTCTTTTTTCTTGAAATTATCCTAGCGTGAGGATTGAGAAACTTTTTTAGCAAATCAACATCCTTGTAGTCTATGTATTTTATATTATTTTCAGTGAAGTAGCACTTTTTAGAATTCATGGGAGTTAAAAGTTATAAAGTTTATAAAGTTAGAAAGGAATGTCTTCGGGGTTAATCTCCTCTTCAGGATACTCAATAGTATCCAGTGCTTTCTTATGTTCTTCTGGTGAAGGAGCTTCATAAGTGCTTGGTGTACTACCCTCTTTCTTTGGACCAAATTGGATTCTGTCGGCGATAACTTCAGTTCTGTATTTCTTTACGCCAGAAGCATCGTCCCAGCTCCTAGTTTGCATTCTTCCTTCGATAAGAATGGAGTTACCCTTTTTCATGTACTGACCCACAATATCAGCCTGGCGACCAAAAACTACAATATTATGAAAATCCACATTTTCTTGTTTTACTCCGTTCTTATCTTTCCAAACTCTATTTGTAGCAACTCCAAAGCTTGCCACCCTTACTCCCGAAGGTAGAGCCTTCAACTCTGGGTCTCTTGTCAGATTTCCTATGATTATGGCTTTGTTGAGATACATCCCGTTTAGAAACAGGTCGCGGTCTGGTAAGACCACTTCCCCGTCCCTATTATTAATTACTTATAACCTAACATATACCAATTAATTTTCAAGCGACCGCGGTTTCTAACGGGATACATGGTATTTGTAAAGTTAAAAGTTTATAAAGTGGATACTAAGCAATTACTAAATCATCTATGCTTTT
Organism: Minisyncoccia bacterium; assembly: GCA_049297675.1. Lineage (GTDB taxonomy): Bacteria > Patescibacteriota > Minisyncoccia > Phycocordibacterales > DATDWN01 > C7867-006. The sequence goes on from JBAQUS010000006.1 coordinate 20,899, forward strand.
ATCTAAATCCTCAGTAACGACCACCTCGACTTCTGCAGGCACTGATTCTGATAATGTTTCTTCTTCTTTTTTAACTCTATCCTCTTTATGGAATTTCATTTTTCCATTTAGAAGAGTATTTTCCTTTACTGTCTTAACTAATAAATAACGAACAACCTCAGAACTTTCATCGAGTTTATTTTTTATTTTTTCCACCTCTTCTGCTCCGAGTTCGAATTTTATCCAGCCAAAGTGTCCCGAATTCACTTTAGTTCGTGAAGTTGGAGTAACCTTAGTCATGGAATATGCTAGATCTATGAGAATTGGATCCTCAAAAGAAAGCACTGCACCATCCAGCCCTGATATGGTTCTTTTTATAGAATCAACATAGCTGGAAACCTCACTCTCGGCAAGGGATGGAAGGAGAATGAAAGACATCTCGTAAACTGTCATCTCATCACCCTTTTCTTTGTTAACTTTTTCCATAGGTGAAACCTTATCACAAATAGTATATTGAGGCAAACCTTTACTTGTCTATTTTAAACACCCTTTTTGCGTTGGAAACTAGGGTTTTTTTAGTTTCAAAAAGAGAGGTGTTTCTTATTTCTGCGATTTTTTTTACGACCTCTGGAACATATAGAGGTGAATTTCTTTTTCCTCTGTGTGGAATTGGAGCTACAAAAGGAGCATCTGTTTCAGAGAGAATCATATCTTCTGGTACATATTTTATAAACTCATCATAATCCCTAGTAAAAGTAATTACCCCAGTAAAAGAAACTGTGAACCCAATGTTTAGAAATCGCTTCAAAATATCCATATCCCCAGCAAAAAAATGGGCATCACCAGATAGCCTTTCCCCTGAAATTTTATGATGGTGTTCCAAAATGTTAAGTGAGTCTAAATATGCATCCATAGTGCCTTTGGATGGTCTTAAGTGAAGCATGAGGGGTTTTTCCTTCATAAGCGCCAAATCTATATGATACTCAAAAACTGTTTTCTGGATTGTTTTAAGTTCTAAGTCATCATCCCTTAACCTAAAATAATCCAAACCGCACTCGCCTACACAGACTACTTTTTCTTCATCCACTAAGTCACTAAGCCTCTCATCAAAAACCGAATCAGGTTTGAGATCTGATGGATGCTGACCTACACAGGCATAAAAACCATGATGTTTTTTGGTGATTTCTATGGCTTTTTGTGAGCTTTCAAAATCAGTGCCGACAGTTATTGTCCCAATTTTGGCTTTTTTTATTTTCTCTATCTCCTCTTCCCTATCTTTATCATAATCCGGAAAGTAGATGTGCGAGTGGATGTCAAAATAGTCGAAAGACATGAAAGTTAAAAGTTATAAAGTTTATAAAGTAAGTACTTAATCTTTACGAAGAAACAATGGTTTCTCAGGTACTTTATTGGATTTTATTAGTTCCTTAATTTTTTGGGAAGTCTCCGGAAGAATCGGGTTTAGCATTCTTGCTACAGAATATAGTTTAATAACCATCTCTGATATCATCTTCTGACCTTTTTCTTTTTCGAGTTTGACAACCTTAAATGGCTGATTTTCTTGTATAAAGAAGTCCATTTCACCAATTTTCTTCCAAACATAGTCAGTTGCCTTATTTATCTCAAAATTATTTAGAAATCCGAAATATTCTTCCATATTTTCAAATTCAGGAATTACAGCTGGTTTGTCTAAATTGTCACTTGCCATTTTCATTATTCGAGAAACCAGATTACCCAAACCATTGGCAAGTTTTGCATTATAAGCATCCTTAAACCTCTCTATGGTAAATGGACTATCTTCAAAATTTGATAGTTCAGCCAAGAGGAAATACCTGACTGCATCAGGGCCATATTCGCTAATAAGATCAACTGGATTTACAGTATTACCCAAAGACTTACTCATTTTTATTCCTCCTTCACCAGTAACGAACCCGTTTATTATTATGTGTTTAGTGTTAGGAAGATCTACAGCCATGAGCATGGCTTGCCACATAGCTGACTGTTGACGAAGATTGTCCTTTCCACAATATTGAACAGTCTCCCCTTCTCTCCAAAATTTACTAAAATTACTTTCATCTTTTGGCCATCCTAAGGTAGAGATGTAATTTACCAAAGCATCAAACCAAACATACATTACTTGACTATTATCATCTGGAACAGATATACCCCAGGACATTTTTTCCTTAAGACGAGATATGGAAAAATCCTCTAAACCGCTTTTAACAAAAGTTTTTATTTCATTAAACCTAAAATCTGGAACCACGAAACCCGGATTTTCTTTATAGTATTTTAGAAGTTTTTCTTGAAAAGCAGAGAACTTAAAAAAATAATTCTCCTCTTCGATTAACTCAATCTCCCTGTTTGGATGAAGTAAACATTTCCCGTCCTCTAGTTCCGAATCGGTTTTTTCCAGTTCACATCCAACACAATATTTTATTTTATAATTTTTCTTGTATATAAAACCGTTTTGTAAGCACCTCTTCCAGAATTCCTTGGCTGATTCTTCGTGATATGGATCTGTAGTTCTCATAAAATGCACTTCATCCAAAATACCAAGAGTAACTGGAAGTTCCCTAAATTTTCTAGCGTATTCATCAACATATTCTTTTACATTTTTCCCAACCTCTTTTGCTCCTGTAAAAAGTTTCTGACCATGTTCGTCAGTCCCAGTGTTAAAAAAAACTTGGAAACCTTGAAGCTTCTTTGACCTTGCTATTGCATCTGCTCTGACAAGTTCCATAGCAAAACCGATGTGCGGTTCTGCATTTACGTACGGCAATGTAGTAGTGATATAGAAAGTCTTCATATAAGTGCGACACTAATCCACGAATTCATGCGAATGATACGAGGTTAGATACCCTTGACGAATGGGCATACAAATTTATTTGTAATATTCGTATGCAATTCGTATATTGGTATCGCTTCATATTCGTAATTCGTGTCGAGTTTGTTAACTTTGATTCATCATTTTCTCAACTTTATCCCTCTGAAAATCATCAAAGAATTCTGTGATAGCAGCAGCAACTGGAACAGAAAGAACAAGTCCTAGAAATCCAGCTAGATGCCATCCTGCCGTTAGGGCTAAGATAGACACAACCGGAGAAACACCAACAACCTTTTTCACTACTAACGGATATATTAGTTGGTTCTCAAATTGATGAACAATGACATAAAGACCCAATACCATAAGTGAAAGTGGGAAACCTCCAGTAACAAAAGAAATCATTATGGCGGGAATTGATGCAAGTATAGGACCAAAAAGAGGTATAATTTCAAAAAAAGCAGCAAAAGTTGCCAAAAGTAGTGCATTAGGTACATTTAAAATAAGCAAACCGAGATATACAAGCATGCCTATTATAATGGCTAAAACTAGCTGACCCTGCATCCAAAGACCTATCTTTTTTTGAGATCTTTTCCATAAGGCCACTACGTATTTTTCATGCCTTATTGTAGTAATAGCTTTTAAAAATTTTTCGACCCCGTCTTCTTCAACTGAAAGATAGAAGGACAGAATGGTTGCAAGGAAGAAACTTAATATTCCACCAAAAAATGTAGCCACCGTTCCGAAAGCATTTGAGGAAATACTTCCTATAATTGAATTAATCTGACCGATGACATCCTCAAGATTTATACTGCTTGTAATCCCACTTACGAATGAGCCTGATGACAAAAAGTCGTTTTGAGTAATGGTATTTGTAAATTTGTCTATATTTACATCACTAAAATATGTAGGAAAATTTCTCAAAAATTCACTGGACTCAGAAAGAAGTGGAACCAAAAGAAAATAAACTAGACTAATTAAACAAATGGCAATAGAAAGATATATTATTATTACGGAAAACAATCTTGGTATACCTCTTTTTATAAACCACTGTGCACCAGGCTCAACACCTGATGCAACCACGATAGAAAGCAAAACCACCAGAGCTAGGTCTCTCAAAAGAAAAAGTACCCAAAACAAAAGTCCAGTAACTATAACCTTTGCTATTGTTCCAACACTTATATGTATAGTTTGCTCCCTAGTTTCCATCAGGCAATAATACTACTTATTTACGAATTTGTAAAAATTAGAGTTTGAAAAGTTTTTTGATTTCTTCTTCGTTTTCTACATTCCCTACTATTGCCATATTCATATTTTTATTAACAAAAATTTGTTTAGCAAGCTTTTGAATATCTTTTGCTGTAATTTTTCTTATTTCCTTCTCTTTTTCCTCTGGAGTTTTTATCTTCTCCCCCATTACTTCTTGAAAACCGTAAAAATCAGCAAGGGAATCCGATGATTCAAGCCCAAGATACATCCTGCCTATTTTATAATCCTTTGCTTTTTTTAGTTCCTCCTCAGTAATTTTTATTTCTTTTATTTTTCTTATCTCGCCTAAAATACCTTCAATCGCCATTCCAAGCCGATTTTTATCAACACCAGCAGGTATTCTAAAATTACCATGGTCTGTAAGCCCACTATAGCTTGAACCGATGTAATAGCAGATACCAAGTTCTTCTCTCATTTTCTGCCACAAACGCGAGCTCATCCCGACACCTAGGATGGTAGAAAGAAGACTTAGAACCCTTGCTCGTTTATCATGAAGATCAAATGCTCTAAATCCTATAATTAGATGCAACTGATCAGTGTTTTTATGTTTAATCCTGATTTCCGGTTTTTCTTGCTTCTCTGAAAACTTACTTTTTCTGACTGTTTTTCCGGTGGAAATATTTTTGAAAGCTTTCTCAATTTTTTTAAAAGCTTCATCTATCTTTAGATCACCTGATGCAACAATAGTTGTTTTGCTAGCAACATAATGCTTTTTCCTGTACTGAAAAAAGTCTTCTTGCTTCATACTTTTAATATTTTCTTTTGGACCCAAAACTGTCCATCCGTATGGAGTATCACCATACATGAGCTCCTGAAAAACCTCATGAGAAATAACTTGTGGTAAATCCTCATACATGTTTATTTCCTCAGTTATTACCCCTTTTTCCTTCTCCATTTCCGCCTTAGGAAATGTTGGATTTAAATACATATCAGAAATAATGTCTAATATCTTTTCAAAATTATTATTTGAGGCTTTAGCGTAATAAGAGGTGATTTCATTTGAGGTGAAGGCATTGTTTTCTGCACCCATACCATCAAACTCCTTAGCAATATCCATAGCAGTAGGTCTGTTTTTGGTACCTTTAAAAAACATATGCTCTAGAAAATGTGAGACTCCGTTTTTCTCCTTTGTCTCATACTCCGAACCAGTCTCAATTATAGACATGACTGTAACGGAGGGTGCACCTTTTATGGGAACAACGATTATCCTTAGACCATTTTTAAGTGTTTTCTTTTGATATGTCATTGCGATACGAATATACGAATCATGCGAATGATACGAATTTTAAGAATAAAAGCAAACTAAGAAAGACTGGTTCGAACAAAAAGGATGATTTCGTCTACACTCATTCTTTTTTGTTCGCCTGTATCTCTATCCCTAACAGTTACTCCAGCGTCCTTCTCTATAGTCTCAAAATCGACAGTGACACACCAGGGTGTGCCGATCTCATCTTGTCTTCTATACCTCTTCCCAATATTTCCGTTGTCATCGAAAACCACAGCCCCGAATTCTTTTTTCAGTTGTTTGTAAATTTCCCTAGCTTTCTCAACCAATTCCGGTTTGTTTTTAAGCAAAGGAAAAACCGCAATTTTTACTGGAGCAAGTTTGGGAACAAATTTTAGATAAGTTCTCACCTCACCACCAAGAAAATCCTCTGTGTAGGCATCACATAATACGGCAAGAACCGTCCTATCCACCCCAAGAGAAGGCTCTATTACATGTGGAATATACCTTTCATTTGTTTCTTCATCAAAATATGATAAATCAACACCAGAGGTTGATGAATGAGCTTTTAAATCAAAATCTGTTCTATAAGCAAGCCCGTATAATTCTTTCTTTCCAAAAGGGTAATCAAATTCAATATCAACTGTTTTTTTTGAATAGTGTGCTCTGTTTTCTGGTAAACATTCACACTCATGAATATGAGATCTATTCAAGCCAATTTCTTCACACCACTTAAATAATAGTGCCAACCACTCGTCAAAATATTTTTCCCATCCAGAATGGTTAATAAAATATTCAACCTCCATTTGTCTAAACTCACGGGAACGAAAAACGAAGTCTCTTGGAGCAATCTCATTTCTGAATGCTTTTCCAATTTGAGCTAAACCAAATGGTATTTTGGGATGAACAGAATCAAGCACATTTTTAAAATTAACAAACATTCCTCCGGCAGTTTCTGGACGTAAATAGGAGATCGAGTCTTTATCCTCTAGTACACCAATGTGGGTCTTGAACATCATATTAAACTGTTCTTCATTTCCCAACTTGCCTCCACAATCAGGACACTTATTTTTATCTTCTAGATGATCAGCCCTAAAACGATGATGACATTTTTCGCATTCAACAAGAGGGTCAGCAAATCCAGATACATGACCACTTGCTTCCCATGCTTTCGGATTCATCAATATTGCAGCATCAACACCATACATATCCTCCCTATCAGAGACAAACATCTTCCACCAAAGATTTTTTATATTATTAGCTAGTTCTGCCCCATAAGGACCGTAATCCCATGTACCAGAAAGCCCACCGTAAATCTCCGAACCTTGAAAAACAAAACCTCTACGCTTGCAAAGCGAGACTATTTTTTCTAGCAAATCATTTTTCTCCTCTTTTTTTGTCATATTGGCATACTAACCCAAGTTGCTAATTTAGCCAAGACTGTGATTTACTGTTTAACTATATTATCTCCGGATTTAAAATTTGGATCTGAATATTGAGTGTCAACTTGTTCAAACGTCCCGCTAATTTCCGTTTCAGTATACATGTCTATGGCTGTTGCTGTTGATTTTGTGATGAGGGCAGGAGAAGCACCGATCTGATTTATACTAGGTACAATTCCAACCTTGAAAGAAACTTCTTTAGCTGAATTTGAAAAACCAACTCCTGCAGAAATGTTTCCGATTTTCCATTTAACTACTCTGGTATCTGGATCATATGTCACTCTCTCTGAAGTGGGCGATATTTCTCCTTTCCATAATACTCCCACAGGAAGTGTTGTCACTACTTCAGCATCTTTTAAGTTGTTAGTTGTATTTGTAACTGTCCAGTTAATGCTATAGGTACTCTCCTTATCGGCCTGTGGAGGTATCGGACCAGTGTTTGTAAATGGTCCAATACTTCGAAGTGATTTTGAAACAAGCGTTAAGGTTGATTGGATTTTAATTTGTAAATCTGCAGAAGAGCTTACTTCTGAGGAATCCTCATCAGACCTTGCTCCAGTCATAGTTACATGCACATCTATATAAGGATTCCTGAGTGCCCTGACAATTTGCGGATCAGTGAGCGATAATAGAGAAACTGAAACCTGTCCCTCAGCACCAGGCATGAGCTGTATCAATTCTTTAACAGCATTCTTATCCCAATTGACCATATTATTTATCGATTCGTAAAAACCAAGATTGCCAACACTTACTTTGTTTCTATCGAAAATATTTCCGGAAATCACTGCTTCGATTTTGGCATTGATTATTTTGTCTGGTAAAGTGTTGTACCATTTGATTGTCACTGGAATATACTCACCTACCCTTTTTACTGAATCGTCAGATGTCGTAACTTTTAGATCAAAGAAAGATTTTCTAATACCGACAGTTATTGATGACTCTACCAAATCTGAGTTTGTGACTTGAGAGAAACCTTGAGTTCCAGCTGATATTCTAAACGACCTATCCTCCATATTTTGACCAACCAAAACTCCTATAACAGTTAGAGTGGTTTTTTCTCCATCTTTTAAGTCCCCTATATTCCAAACAGAATTATCACTTGTCGGCTTTATACTTGAACTTTTGTATGTAAAACCAAATGGATACTCTATTTTTACTTGAGAATTTCTAATCGTTACTGGAGAATTTGAAGTGAGATCTACGTTTATCTTCATTTCCTGTCCTGAATTTACTTCCTTTGGATAATCAATCTCCATTAGTATTGGTGATGAACCTATAGAAACATCCACGGTTTTCTCTTTTAGGAGAGTAGCGTTTGAACCCTTAACTTTATACTCCAAATTTAATATAAAAGTTTTTATCGTGTCTTTCTCACCAAAAAGAAGTGCCCTAACGGAGTGATCCTTGCTTTCCCCTTTAGGGATACTTCCAAGTTCTATCCTGTCATGCGTCAATGATCTACTACTGGAATTAACATCTTGAGAACCAACTGGATAATCTATAGCTAAAGCTACATCTTCTAAATCAGTTCGATTACCGTTGGTAATGTTAAGTTGCATAAGATATTCCTCACCGGACGATACTGAACTTGGGGAGATTACTTTAATATCAACATTGCTAGAGGAAATCAGATTTATTCCTCCAAAGAAAACAAAAACGGCAACAGTAAGAGAAATTATAAAAAGAATAAGAGAAATTATAAGGAACTTATTAAAAAATGAATTGTTTTTCTTGGCCACTTCGTCATATCTTAAATCGAACGATTTTGGCCCCCCCCAATTGTTTTGTACTTCAGATTCATAATGGGGCATATGACTCCTCTCATCCTTAGGAACCATGGACTCGTTGCGAGAATAAAGTGCTCTTTTTAGTCTCTCTATTCTACTATTTTCAAAATTACTATCTTCGGGGCTCATAGATAAATTATATCACATTTTGTCATACTGATTCAAAACCCAAACTACAGGTGACTTTCCATTATAGCTTTGTTTATCAATCCAACTAGCGTTACTCTTTTTTCAAATGTATCCTTGATAATCTCTTCTCCCCAATCAACACCAAAAAATTTATCTATATTTTGCTGATAAACCACATAGCCTAGCTCTTTCATAATTCTTAATACCAAAAGTGTCTCCACCGATTGCAAATCATTTTCTCCTTTAACTTTTTTCAATACATTGAAACCTCCGTTCACTATGTTGAAAATCTCTCTATGCGGAGACTCCCCTGTTATCATTTTTAAAAGAATCAAAGACACTTGTGCTAAAATTCTTCTTGACTCTTTTGGATATTCAGAAAAGGAAAATTCCTTTCCATCAACATTAGTGATTCTCCAAGTATTTCTACCCTTTATAAGGGAAACATTTAAAACACAATACTCTTCCAAAAAGTTTCTGAGTTTTGATAATAAAAGTCTAGAAGATTTTACAGAAGCAAATATGAGACCAAAATTCTCAGTCAAAATATATAAGACTTGATCCGCTTCACCAAAATTCATTGTCTTAAGAATTATTCCTTTTGTAGTATAGATATGATAAGACATGATCTAGAATTACGATATAAGGTGTACGAATTAAATATCTAACACTTATTTTATATTAATAGTAATAGAGACTTTTGAGTCACTGACTCCAAACTCGTGTTTTTGGGGAACATCTGCGAAAGTAATTTTTTGGGTTTGTGTTGGGATTTTTATCATATTATCAAATAAATTTATTATTTTTTCGATATTTTCATTAGCATTTACCACAAGCTCTATCCCTTGACTTGGGTTAAGTCCTTCATTTTTTCGAGCATCTTGTATACCACGAATAAAATCCCTGGCAATTCCCTCCTCTTTCAAATCCTCTGTTATGTTTGTATCTAACCAAACAAGAGCTTCAATATTTTCATCAAAAACAACTTCCTTAACATTTATCTCATCCTTGATTATGTTCACTAATTCTTCCTCAAATTTTGATTTTTGATTTTTGATTTTTAAACTTTTTAACGGTTGCCTAACTTTGTGTCCTGACTTCTGTCTTAACTCCAGTGCTTTTGTGACAATCTCTCTTACTACTATCATATCTTCCAAAACTTTTGTGTCTACCTCTCCCGCTTTTGGCCAATCCTCCAAATGCACGCTCTTTTTCTCCCCTCCCACCTTTTTATAAATCTCCTCTGCTAAAAAAGGGGTAAAGGGAGCAATAAGTTTTGAAAATTCAAGTAAGACTAATCTCAGGTAGTGAGAGGCAGCTAAACTGACTTTTTGATCATTGGATTTCAACCTTTCTCTTGAGCGTCTTACATACCACGTAGAAAGATCATCAACAAAGTCTAAGATCGGTCTGGAGGCCTTATCAAGTTCATATTTATCTAGATGATTTGTTATATTTATTGCAAGTTCATTTAGACGAGTATTTATCCATCTATCTAGAATTGTTTCCTTTAATTGAGACTCCTCTATCGCTGGATACATTTCGTAAAGTGAAAGTATGTTGTGAACCTTCAAAACAAGTTTTTTTGAAACTTCGTCCACTCCTTTTTCTGAAAAGTTAAAGTCCTCTGCTTTGACAAGCGGAGATGAAACAAGATAAAACCTCAAAACATCTGCACCATATTTATCTATTACTTCCATAAGGTCCGGATAATTCTTCAAACTTTTGCTCATTTTCCTGCCATCCTCAGCCAATACTAATCCATTTACCAATACGTGTTTGTAAGGACTTTTATCAAATAATCCAACCGATAATACTAGAAGTGTATAAAACCATCCTCTAGTTTGATCCAAACCCTCAGCAATAAAATCTGCTGGAAAAAATGAACTATTCTCTTTATCGAATTCCTCCTCGTTCTCAAGTGGGTAGTTTTGCTGTGCAAAAGGCATTGAACCCGAGTCATACCATGTATCAAAAACTTCTGGCACTCGTTTAAGTTCTCTCTTTCCATCGCTATCCATTACAACTATCTCATCGATGTACGGCCTATGTAAATCTAGCTCATAGTTTTCATTGTGTGGAATCGGAACAAAATCAAATTCTAGTAAACTTCCTGTATCATAGTTTGAATTATCAATTAAGTATTTTGATCTCTTACTATCAGCTCCCTCTATAACCGCTTCTAAAACCTCATGTCCAATTCCATGTGTCACAACCAAAATGGTTTGGTTTTTATGTTTGCTATCTATATCGTATAAAAACTCTCCAAATCTTTTTTTAGAATCTAAATAGCTTTCTCCGTTTGGTACTGGAGTTTCATATTCTTTCATGTATTTTTCCTCATAATCCAAGAAATCTTGGAACTTCTTTCCTTGAAAATCACCAAATCCATACTCTGCTATTCTTTCATCAAAAATTATTTTTTCACTTTCCAAACCAATTTTATTAGCAATTATCTCTGCCGACTCTTTTGTTCTTAAAAATGGCGAAGAGTATATGGCACCAATATTAATATTAGAAAACTTTTCTGAAATTTCGGCAATTTCTTTCTTACCTCTTTCAGTCAGATGAATACTGTCCTCCACCTTAGCACTAACGACTCCACTTAGGTTACTTTCTGCCTGACCATGTCTCAAAATAATAAAATGGTTCTTGTTACTTTTGATTCTTTCTTTGAGTTCATTTATGCTCCCACAAACAAATCTTTCGCCTGTTTGTTCTTTGGAAACACCGTCATAAGGAGTTTCCCAAACTGGTATAGGTGCACCCCAATATCTAGAACGTGAAATATTCCAGTCCCTTGCCCCTTCAAGCCACTTGCCAAATCTACCTTCACCTATTTCTTTTGGGGTCCAAGAAATATTTTTATTAATTTCAACTAACCTATCTTTAATTTTTGTCACATTAATAAACCATGAAGTAGTAGCGTAGTTTAGAAGCGGGGTATTACATCTCCAGCAATGTGGATATGAATGAACTATTTTTTCCTTTGCAAACAAAACATCCTTTTTAGCTAAGTATTTTATTATTTCTACATCAGCCTTTTGATGATCTTCTTTTGGTTTTACTTTTTGTCCTGCAAAGTCAACCACTTCGCTTTTGAATGTCCCATCTCTATTTACATGCTGAACAAATGGCAAATTATTTTCTCTTCCTAAATTCATATCGTCTTCTCCAAATGCGGGTGCAATATGTACCACTCCAGTTCCGCTATCTATTGTAACAAAATTGCCATCATATACTTTCCATCCATTTTTCCTATTGGGAAAATCCACATTTTGATAGCAGTCAAAGACTGGCTTGTATGATTTTCCTAGTATTTCTTTTGGGTCAACACTCCTTATTATTTTCCCTCCAGTTTTAAAAACGAATGGTAATCTTTCTTTTGCTACAATATATTTATTACCTTCAACCTCACCTTCAACTTCTACATATTCAACTTTTGAGTTTATAGCCAAGGCTACGTTTCCTGGAAGGGTCCATGGTGTAGTAGTCCAAGCAATGAGATATGTTTTGGGTGAATCGACTAATTCAAACTCCACATAAACCGAAATGTCAGTAATATCCCTATAACCCTGATTGACTTCAAAATTTGAAAGTGTCGTCTCGCAATGTGGACAGAACATCATTGATCTGAAATCCTGATGAACCAAACCCTTCTTATCGAGTTTTTTAAAAGACCACCAAACAGACTGTGTATAGCTTGGCTGCATGGTTAGATAACTATTCTCCATATCCACCCATCTTCCCGATCGAGGTATTATTTTTTTCCACTCGTCAGCATAACGCAAAACCGCATTTCGTGAAGCTAAGTTAAACTTCTCCACACCATATTCTTCAATGTCTTTTTTACTCTTCAGTCCTAACTCCTTCTCCACAAGATTTTCAATGGGTAATCCATGACAATCCCACCCCCATCTTCTTAGCACTCTCTTTCCCTTCATAGTCTGATATCTAGGAATAATGTCTTTTATCGTCCCGGGCAAGATATGTCCATAATGCGGAAATCCGGTGGCAAATGGTGGTCCATCAAAGAACACAAAATTCCCATTTGGTGCATCTTTATCTAAGGTTTTCTGGAAAATCTGATTCTTATTCCAAAAATCCAGAACCTCTTCCTCTTTTTTAGCTATCTCTGACTTATTATTTTTTAAATTTTCCTCATTTGACATAACTTTTTTTATAAACTTATGTTGTGCACGCAAGATCGGAAAAGATCACCATACTAGGTTTTGTCCTTGTGGGGACTTTTCTTATATTATAATTTACCAATCAAATCATTCATAAATATTCTTATTCTTAAATTCTCAAGAATTTTGGAATTATAGTTTTCTTGTATTAAAAATCGTCCTCACCAAACAAGCTTTACTTATTTTGCAAGGACGATTTTCAAACCGTGGTACCACCTTGGTTTATCCTGCGTAGCCTTTTTGAACTGCGAAGTTTTAACGTAGCAGTTGGCGAAGCAGGAACTCTTACAGCTATAACGGGCTTGCCCGTCGGGGTCTACGGCAACAATGCTTTCTTCCCGAGACTTGGGATTGATAGTCCCTCAAACGTCTTTAAGAAACAATAATAACACATTTACATTTTTTCTGGAACTTTAATAGCAAGAAGACTTAGCCCATCAGTCATAACCTGAGCAAAAGCCTTAGTTATGTAAAGCTTGTAAGACGATACTGGATCATTTTCGTCTATTATTTTCCCACTTGCATAAAAACTATTAAACTCCCCGGCTAACTCTGTCAAATATGTCACTAAGTAGTGTGGAGCATATTCCCTACCCGCTTTCTCTACCACAGAGAAAAATCTCTCTAAATATCTCTCCAGATTTGTTGTCTTCCAATTCTCAGGTACTTCGGCTACTGCCTCAGTATCTCCAGCACCATTAGTGCTTTCGACTTTTTTCAAAATTGAATTTGCGCGAACTGCAGAATACTGAAGATACGGTCCGGAGTCACCCTCAAATGAAATAGACTTTTCAAAATCAAAGACAATGTCTCCTCCTATAGCCTGACGAAGTATTGAGTACTTTATTGCACCTATCGCCACAATCTCTGCCAACTCCTCAATGTCAAGGGTGCCCCTTGGCATTTCGTCCCTATTTTTCATCTTATCTAAAACTTTGGTTTTTACTTGATCAATTAAATCTTCTGCAGAAATGATTGTGCCTGTTCGAGATGACATTTTTCCACTTGGAAGTTTTAGAATACCATGAGAGAGATGATGGAGCTTCCTTTTAAGTTCTGGAAACACTTCTCCAATAGCTACTTCGACTACCTTGAAAAATGAATCCTGTTCATTTGCTGTAACTGTTATCGATTTGTCATAGTCAAACCAATCTTTCTTTATTTGAGCCAAGCCTAACTCTTTTGCCTCGTATGTCGGCAATCCTTCGGAGTTCAGAAATACTCTTGTATGAGTTTTTGGCTCAAAATTCTCACCTTTAAAAATTATTGGCACTCTTTTTATCCCGTTAGAAACAGACTCTTCCTTAGAGTCGCCGTTTCGCACGGGATCGCCCTTTTCAAAAATACGACCAATATTTTCTCTGACTAATTCCTGCCCGATTTCGCCACTTTCACTTTCAAAAAAATGGAAGTCGAAATGACTATCAAGTCTTTTATAAAGAGCCTCAAAACCCTCAAGTGATTTTTGCCTACCATCTTCGTAAATCTCACTAATTTCTGGATCTGATTCCTCGTATATTTTTTTATTGATTTCTAGTATTTCAACTTTAGCTTTCTCATTTTCCTCGAACTCTTTATAACCAAAAGCATAAGCTACCTCTAAATTCTTGCCTGCTTTTATTGCCCAAACTGCCATAGCAATGTGAAGACCAACATCTCCGTGATACGAGGCTACTTGTATTTCTGCACCATTTGCTTTTAGAATTCTCGAAACAGATTCTCCAATGCAGTTACCCATAAGATGTCCTATATGAAATTCTTTAAATGGATTCGGTTGTGAGTGCTCAAAAAATATCTTTTGGCCCTTAAAAATTTTTCCTTCAAATTTCTTACCTATTTCATCCTTAAAATAATTTGCATCAAAAAAGAAGTTCAAAAATCCCGGTCTAGCTATATTTATAGCCGTTTGTGGAAGACGGTCTTCCACAAATTGGGATTTTATATTTTCGGCGAGGTCGAGGGGTTTTTTACCAAGCTCTTTTGCATACACCATGGCAACATTTGTTGAATAATCCCCCATTTCAATATGAGTTGGATAATCCAAAACAACCTTAGGATCTTTTACTCCTGACTCTTTTAGAATTTCAATTATTTTTTGTATTATTTCTTCTTTCATCCCGTTAGAGATAGGAAACATTAGTTTCCGTAATTAATTTGGCTATATAATTTAAATTACTAATATTAAGAATATACATCTTTTTTTAAAAAACAACTGGGTGATCTCTAACGGGATTCATAATTTAATTCATGGTGACCTGTATATATCCTTGCGATAACCTATTGCAAATAATACTATCTCTTGATTCTGTAGACGAAAAATACCACGATATACACGCGTTATTCTAAAGGAAAAAACTTTATCGTCTACAAAGCCTTTTAACTTTTTAGTATGGAGTTTCGAATCATACATATCTTTTATCAATAGTTTTTCTTGTGATATAAGTAAGATTTTATCTTTTTTGGACAAAGAACTAGAACTTTTTTTATAATTCTTTGTCTTAAGAAGAATCATGAATTTAAAATTCTTTTAGAGAAGACTTGTATGCAGAAAGGATTTCATTTTTATTTACATAGATGTCTAAACTTTCAGTTGGTGTCTTAGATATAGTAATGCTTTGATTTATTACAAACTGACGCAGGGATGCATTCACCACGTCAGTCAAAGATAAACCCAACTCTTTTGCTAAACTTTGAGCCTGTCTTTTCAAATCCTTTTTAGTTTTGATTAAAAATGTTGTATCCATATACTAAAGTATATATAAACGGATAATTGATGTCAAGCTAAATTCACATTCTTGTTTATTATTTCCTCCGCTTCACTGACATTATTATACCTAAATAATCTCACGTTGGGATTACCCTCAATCATTCCTGAGAGACTTTTTCCTTCCTCTGGTTTATAAAGACAAATAATTGGTATTCCTTTTGATTCAGCATAAGCAATCTCATAACCAACACCCAAACTCGGTGTTGAAACCTCCGCTACTACTATGTCACTCATATCTATTAGACCAACATCCCGCTTGTAAATCTCACTAGTTGGAAGACTGCTCCCTTTATATGTCAAAGTTGAATCCCCAACAAACTCTGTCAAAACTTCTCCTTGTTTTTTTAATAAACCAATGATGGAGTGATAAATCTCTTGATGCTCCCAACCCCCTCGTATTGACCCTGAAAAATAGATTTTCATATTTATCTATTGTCACCATCTCCTCTTAATACACCACGTTCTTTTCTTGAGTTTAATTTTTCCATATTTGCCTTAGCAACTTCTTCGAGACTAAGTCCCAGATCATGCGACAAAACAGCCAAATACCACATAACATCTCCTAGCTCAAGTTTTATTGACTCTTTTCTCTCATCAGTTATTCCTCCATCACCATCATCACCTCGGAGCCATTTTTTGATTTTACCCATTACTTCTCCCACCTCATCACCTAATCCAAATGCTGGATAAATAATATTGTACTTTGGTGGATTAACCCTAAGTGGAACAGCCCATTTTTGATATTCGTTTAATTGCATAATTTTTATTTTCATCCCATTAGAGATAGGAAATCAAAGATTTCCGTAATTAATTGATAAATTTGTATATAACCACATTACTCTAGCATTATTACATGATCTCGAAAATGAATTTTTTGATCTCTAACGGGATAAACTTCTTAAGATTTTATCAATCTTTCGAGCAATATTCACAAAATCTTTTTCCTTTTTTCCTCTGGTGGTTTCAGCCGGAGAGCCGAGCCGTATTCCAGATGGATCCATTGATGAACGTTTCTCACCTGGAATGGTGTTTTTGTTTACGATTATGCCAGCTTTCTCAAGCCTATCACTAGCCTCTTTTCCGGAAATTCCCTTCGCATCCATCCAAGTATCGACCAAAATGAGATGGGAGTCAGTCCCACCAGATACCACTCGCCAGCCTAATCTGGATAACTCATTGGCAAGAGCTTTAGCATTTTTGATTACCTGCTTGGCATATTTTTTAAAGGCAGGACTGTCGGCTTCTTTTAAAGCCACTGCCACAGCCGCTATTTGATTTAAATGTGGACCTCCCTGAAGTCCGGGAAAAACTGCTCTGTCTATTTTTTTAGCTATTTCTCTATTTGGTTCTCTCTCGTCAATTTTGGAGAATATCATGGCAGAGCGAGGACCACGAAGTGTTTTATGAACTGTTGTTGTAACAACATCAGCATATTTGAAAGGACTGTCATATACTCCACCCGCAACCAAGCCTGCAAAGTGTGACATATCTACCATAAGAATTGCCCTGCAAGAATCTGCAATTTCTCTGAATTTCTTGAAATCAACTTTTCTTGGATAAGCTGTAAAACCGCAAACAATAATATTCGGTTTCTCACTTTCTGCAATTTTTTTCAGTTCTGGATAATTTATTACTTCTGTTTTTGCATCAACTCCAAAAGGCACTTGTATCCAAGCTTTACCTGTCATTGAAACTTTGAAACCGTGAGTTAAATGGCCCCCATCTTGCAAATTCATTCCCATAATTTTCCCGCCAAGCGGTACTAGCCCCAAATAAACTGCCAAATTTGCCGGGGAGCCAGAAAGTGGTTGAACATTTACATGCCACTTATCTTTTGAGAGTTTGAAAAGTTTAAGAGCCCGAGTTTTTGCGAGATTCTCAATTTTGTCGACAATTTCGTTTCCACCGTAGTACCGGGCTCCCGGATACCCCTCTGCATATTTATTTGTCAGCTCCGACCCAAGTGCCTCTAAAACATCTTTTGATACAAAATTTTCCGAGGCAATAAGATTTATGACACCTTTCTGTCTTTTTTTCTCCTCATCTATTAGTTTTTTGATTTCCTTGTCTTTCATCCCGTTAGAGATAGGAAACCTCTCAAGCGATTCTTGAGATAACGTTTACCCATACCAGTTTTTAAATATATCTCTCTTATTCTAGCATCATGATCATCCAAGCATGCTTCATAATATATCACTTCGAATGGTTTATCTCTTCTGGTAAAGGTTGATTTCCCTTCGTTATGTTGCTTGAGACGTTTCCGAAGGTCATTTGTACTACCTGTGTACAATCTACCATTTTTCTTACTTTTTAATATGTAGGTGTATATCATAACAGTGTGATCTCTAACGGGATAAATTTATTTTTTTATTTTTGTTTTAACAATTTTATAAACCCTCTCACCCACTTCTTCTGGTAACATACACACTTTTCCCTTACAACATTCTATCTTTGTCCAATTCTTGTTTTGTTTTTCCAAAAGCAGGGCACTATTTCGAGAATTTTTTAGGTGGAGAAGGTTATCTTCTGCCACATCTCTTCTGCCTTTGAGATAGGTTTTCTTTCTTTGTGTTACTTTTCTCTCTAGCCACATTTTACTGACTTCAAAAGGTACATCTAAATATATCACTAAATCCGGCCTAGGAATTTTGAAAACTGAGTACTCCATTTTATCAAGGAAATCCAAAAATTCCTTTCTCTTTTTCAAGTTAGATATTTTACCTCCTTGGTGAATTTGATTAGCTGTCGCATACCTATCCGCCAAGACTACGAAACCGTCGTCTAACCACTTTTGTATTTCTCTGGATGATTCAAATCTATCGGAAGCGTACAGAACCGATGCTAACCTCGGATCAACTTTTATAAAGTCCCCATAAACTCCAGAAAGATACTCTCCAATAAGTTTTCCGAAAAAGTTATTATAGTACCGAGGAAAATCGATTGTTTTTACCTTGATTCCCTCTTTTGTTAGACGTTCCTTAAGAAGCTTGACCTGGGTGGCCTTGCCAGAACCGTCTATTCCATCTATAACAATAAGCCTACCTTTGCTCATAATTAGTTTCTAGTATAATACAAAAATAAAACCAAAATGAGAAAAATAATTGTAAGCCACGAATTACCGCCTGAGGCAAATGCAATGGCACTTGCTATGTATTCTCGTGACCCGCAAAGTTTTGATGTACACCTTGAAACAGTAAACCGTGTCGGACCAGAGAAGTTTTTGTCACAGTATTACGTCGGTTATGGTCACAAAAGTATCGGGGACTGTGGATCAACAACTATCTGTGCCGAAAATGTTAGTATGCTTTGTGCTAAAGCTATCCAGCAGTGGGCACTCTACAACGGACAAGAAGCTAGTACACGGTATATCGATATGAGAAAGCAGGAAATTCTCAATCCATTGAAAACTAAAGCGGGTAAAGAAATACAAGATGGGTGGATGAAAATTTATAATAAAATGCTAGAAGTCCTACCACCATACCTTAAGGAAAAATTTCCTATAAGAGAAGATGAAAACCCTAAAGTATACGAGAGGGCCATAAATGCTAAAGCCTTTGATATTGCTCGATCCCTTCTCCCTGCTGGAGCAACAACTTATGTCGGTTGGCATACAAACCTACGCCAAGCAGTTGACCACCTAGCAGAACTTCGAAACCACCCACTGGATGAAATAAAAGAAACTGCAGAAGAAATTGCTGGGGAACTTCACAAAAAATATCCATCATCTGGCTTTGATAAACGTTACGAAGAAACTGAAAGTTTTATCAGGAGCTACATGGATGAGTACATTTATCTAGAACCAGAAACCAAACTCAAAAAAAACCAACAGAAAAACTTTAGTTCTACTAACGCTTTCAACACTAAGGCAATAAAGAAATATAAAGATTTACTTGCCAAGAGACCCCAAAAAACAGAGTTGCCTTTTTTCCTGAAAAAATTCGGCACAATAACATACCAGTTTTTGCTGGACTTTGGATCATTCAGAGACTTACAGAGACATCGAAGTGGAATAATCCTCATGCCTCCACTTACCACCAGATACGGTTTTAATAAGTGGTACTTAGAGCAGATACCTAAGAAATTTCAAAAAGAAGTTTTGGACGTAATAAAAAAACAAACAAAGAAAATTCATTCCCTAAAATGTGATGAGAAAATAAAACAATACTACACAGCCATGGGCTTTAATGTCATGTGCGGGTGTACCTTTGACCTACCTGCTGGGACGTACCTAGCGGAGCTACGTTCAGGACAAACCGTCCACCCAACACTTAGAATTGTAGCGCAAGAGATGGGAAAGACTCTCCAGAAACTCTTTCCGTACATGAGACTCTATTGCGACTATTCCCCTGACCTCTGGTCATCCAAACGTGGAACACAAACAATTACAAAGAAATCCGAAAATTAATTAAACAAAAACATGGCATTTAGTGATAAAAAAATTCTTGAAGCAATGAAAACAGGCGATATAGTCATTACACCATTTAACGAAAAGAACCTAGCAACATCTAGCTATGATGTATCACTAGGTGAGATGTACTTTAGAGAGCAACCACATGCCAAGTATCACCACAATATTTACAACATATATAACAAAAGTCACACTGACCATGTTTGGGGAACTATTCCTCACAAAGCTGAGAAAGCGTCTGATGCACTGAAAAAGTTTAACTTTAATTGGGACGGTATAAACCCTGATGACAAAATAATTTTTCTAGACCCTGGAGAAACTATTCTGGCTCATACAAATGAATTCATTGGTGGTAAACACCATATTACAACCATGATGAAAGCCAGATCATCAATGGGAAGAAATTTCATTGAAGTCTGTAAATGCGCTGGCTGGGGAGATGTCGGCTATGTTAATCGTTGGACAATGGAGATAACAAATAACTCACGATATTATGCAATCCCCTTAGTTGTTGGCAGACGAATCGCCCAAATTATATTTTTTGAAACTGGAGAGATTCTAAATGACAACTATTCTGTAACAGGAAAATACCAGAGTACCGATAATATAAAGAAAATGATAAAGGAGTGGAACCCTTCTAGCATGCTTCCAAAGCTTTACTTAGATAGAGATATAAAGAAGAAAAAATAAAACCTTTTCTTAACGCTTATTTCACATCAACCCCCATGCTTCGGGCCGAGCCTGCAATAATCTTCATAGCAGCTTCAATATCGTTTGCGTTTAGGTCAACCATTTTTTTCTCGGCGATTTCTTTTAGTTGGGCCTTGGTGATTGAGCCGATTTTAGAAATAGCGTTTTTACCAGAGCCTTTCTCCTTTCCAAGAGCTTTTAGAATAAGAGCCGAAGCTGGAGGAGTTTTGAGTACAAAAGTAAATGTTCTGTCTTCATAAACAGAAATCTCCACAGGCACTATATCCCCCATCATCTTAGCTGTAGCATCATTAAACTGCTTTACGAACTCTCCAATATTAACCCCAGCCTGACCTAGTGCCGGACCTGTAGGAGGAGCAGGAGTTGCCTTACCCGCTTGAATGACCAATTTTAATTTTTTTGTTATCTTTTTAGCCATATTTTAGTTTTGATACTCTAATATAAAATATATTAAATTGCAATTAGGTTTTTTTGACCTGTAAGAAGTCGAGCTCCACTGGTGTCTCTCTACCAAACATTGCAACTAGTACTTTTACCTTCCCTCTCTCTTCATCCACTTCTGAAACTTTGCCTTCCAAGTCTTTAAACGGTCCATCAATAATTTTGACTGCATCATTTATTGAAAGATCTATCTTATGCTTTACATCCCCAGCGTTCATCCTACTGAAAAGCTCATCTATCTCTTTTTTGTCAATTGGCACCGGGTAAACACCAGAGCCGACAAAACCAGTGACACGAGGAGTATTTCTGACAACATACCAAGAGTCTTCCGTAACTATCATGTCAACTAATATGTATCCAGGATAAATTTTCTCCTCCTCTTCAACCCTTTTTCCACCTTTTATTTTTATTTTCTTCTCAGTAGGAACTATGACGTTGAAAATCTTGTCCTCCATTCCAAGAGATTCTATACGCTGTTTGAGATTACGCATAACAGCATTCTCGTACCCAGCGTATGTGTGAACGACATACCAATTCCTTCCGCTTTGTATTTGTTGTTTAGACATATTTTATATGATACCAATCTACGAATTTATGCGAATGAAACGAATGTTAGATACACTTAACGAATAGGGCATACGAATCCATTCGTATAATTCGTATGTAATTCGTATATTTGT
This sequence comes from Minisyncoccia bacterium, assembly GCA_049297675.1. Classification (GTDB taxonomy): domain Bacteria; phylum Patescibacteriota; class Minisyncoccia; order Phycocordibacterales; family DATDWN01; genus C7867-006. The sequence goes on from JBAQUS010000006.1 coordinate 42,748, forward strand.
ATCGCTAAATCTTATTAAATAATAAATTTCTCCAAAACCAATTTCAAAAGATAATCAAAAAAACCGAGATAAAAAGAAACGAAAACAGAAATGATAACAACAACCACAGTGAAAGCCATGGCCTGATTTCTTGTTGGCCAAGAAACATGCTTCAGCTCTCCTTGGGTGTCTTTGATGTATGATATAAGTGACATAAATTTATTCTATCACGACACCAATACACGAATGAAGACGAACGTACGAATGGGTTCAGAATTCTGAATTCAATTCGTGTCATTCGAGTATTTATTCGTAATTCGTGTCGCGTTACTAAAAAACCCCTCCTGGGGAATGCCTAAAGAATACTCTTTTTGAAAATAGAAGTCAATATAACGTATAAAGAAAGGGCCCCGCTTCAAGAGAAGACAAGGGCCCCAATCGCGAGATTCGAAATGCGCTACAGTCGCCACATGGGATGAAAGTCGATGGCTAGTTACTCACCGGCCTTCACCCCTTTCCGAAAAAACAGGTTGCCCTCGGCAGAAGCGAACGTCGCCTATGCTCTGGCGGGTGTTGATCAGCGCCCGATTCGGACCGCGATCAACTGCCTGAGTTTTTAAGCTGGATAACCCCCAGCCGAGTGTGGACTAGAGGCGGCCACACACCATCAAACTGATCTCTGTCGGGAAACTAGCTCTCCCACCAGTTGGAACTCCAAGAGTTCCAGACCAATTTGGCCTCCTGGGACCTACAGCATCATGCACACTTTGTAGTTCATGCCAGAGCCGTTGTCCCCTCCGCCCACCATCCTAGCACACACTAATTGCTTTTGTCAAGAAAATTTTCATCAAAAATCCATTTTCTTTTTTAGTATCAAAAAACAGCCCTTCACAGAGCCGTTTCTTGTAAATCAAGTAAAAATTGTGGCGCAAGAAAACTTTCACAAACTGAGTGAATTTCGAGGTTCGCAGATTTTACTTGCGACCAAACTGTACATCTAGTACAGCGCGTGGAGAAAGCAAAATCGAGATCAAAGAAATTCGCCAGTTTTGGAAGTTTTATTCGACTTCGTAGGTTATGGTCACACTCGAGACAACCTTATTCTCCCCGACTGGAACTTGTGGAGGAGTAGGTGCATACTCTGCATTAGCACTGATTGAATCCAGCTTCATCATCCCACCATACATTACCGGATAATTTCCTCCCTCTTGGAAATTGACTATTTTTTTAAGTCTCACTCCTAGAGATTTTGATAAAACCTTGGCCTTTTCTTTTGCATCAATTATTGCTTTTTCTCTAGCTTCATCTTGAACTTTCTCCTCATCATCAATGACAAAATTAAGTCCAGTTGCGTTTGTCACACCAAGCTCTCCAACTTTTGTCAGTACCAAGCCAGCGTCAGCTGTTTTTCTTATTTTTATGGTCACACTTTGATTAACCTCATAGCCAGTAAGAGTTTGCTTTCCAGGTGGACAATAATCTCTAGTACAAATCTGAGCTACAGAATAGTCATATTTTGGATAAAAAGTGTAGTTATCAGTTTTAATATCTTTCTCTTCAATACCAAGACCTTTAAGAGCATCTATTACGCTATTAATTTTTTTAGTAGATTTATCCTGTGCATCTTTGACAGTTTTCCCTTCCTCAACAACGGAAAAGCCGAAGGACCCAATATCCGGAACTGCCAAAACTTCCCCTGTTCCAGTCACAGAGATCACGTTTGCTGGATATTCACCTCGCCCTATGTATGAATTTTCCTTAAGAGCGTTTAGAGACTTAATGCCAAGAAAAACTGCTAGTAAAATACAAACTGCAAGTAAGCTATTAAATAATCTTTTCTTTTGCAAATCATTTAGAGATTGATACATACAAATTAGTTAAATAATAATGTTTAGACCCCTACATTTTATCACAGACGTATTACACTGCCTATTTATTACATTCTGTTATAAACCTTTATAGTCCCGTATGAAACCGTAATGCCCAGAACCACACCAAAAAGGACGTCTGAGAACCAGTGAGCGTTGAGATAAATTCGAGAATAACTAACTAGAAAAATAAGTGCTATGCACGAGAAATTAAATAATATTCTTTGAAACCTGCTTAAATGATCACTGAAAAGATACATGGTCATGATAAAAAAGATGGTCGCGATTGTAGCATGACCGCTAGGAAAACTCTTACCGAAAACTTCGACAGAACTCTCTGCCGGACGATTTACATCGAAAAACATTTTTAGTACAGAAACTATAATTGCTCCTGTAGTAAGTGTTGTAAAAAAAAGTAGAGCTCTTTTGAGACCACCGATAAGATAGAAAAGTAGAGTAAAGGCTACAACAACCAAAATAAAATGGATGGATAGATCAAATATTGTTGTAAGTAAGTAAAAAAACTCCGTCATACTCTCTGTACGACTTGTCGAAATATAGTTTTGAATGGCAAAGTCAATACTTAACATATTATATAAACCATCTTGCAAATATTCCTGCGGTTAAAAGCCTATGGGTGTTTGTTTCCTTGATAGATAACTCTCCACACGCTGTCTTACCTCCTAAATCTTTTGTTAAATCCTCTAAAACTTGTTTGTAAGTCTCGGCAGAGTAGTTCGAAGCATAGCCGTTTAAAACTATTGCTATCGGATCTTTTGATAAAACACTTTTAACTCTTTTTAGAAAAGGCAAAAGATCATTTTCTATTTTCCATACTTCCTTTTTGACGCCCTTTCCATACACTGGAGGATCGAGAAGTATGACGTCGTACTTGTTTCCTCGCTTTATTTCTCTTTCAACAAACTTTCTAACATCATCCACAATAAACCTAACGGGTTTTTCCTCTAATCCGGAATCTTTTAAATTCTTTCTTGCCAGATCCACCGCAAATTTAGACGAGTCAATATGGTAGACCTCTGCCCCAGCCCTCGCGCAAGCCATCGTAGCCCCACCAGTGTACGCAAAAAGATTTAGAACTTTGATCCTATTCGTATTATTCGCATGAATTCGTATATTTGTATCGCGTTTAATCTTCCCCTCAAGCCACTTCCACTGCCCTACCTGTTCTGGAAAGACTCCGAGGTGTTTAGAGGGCAAAAGTGATACATTAAAAGTCAGTTCTTCTAAGGTTATTTGCCAATTTTCTAATGGCTTTAACCATTTACCAGAAGCACCCGAACGAACGTAAGTTGAATCAGCCCCTTCCCATTCTTTTTTGGAAAGTGACTTTGCCCACAAAACTTGTGGATCGGGTCTACGCAAAACATACTGTCCGTATCTCTCGAGCTTCTCTCCTTCTCCACTATCTAGCAGTTCGTAGTCTTTTGATTTTTCAGTTACTAGAATTTCCATCTCAAAATTGTATCACAAAAATTTTTAGCGATACGAATATACGAATGTCATACGAATACTACAAATGTAAATACACTTACGAAAAGTGCATGCTAATATTCGTATGCCCTATTCGTTAAGGGTATCTAACATTCGTATCATTCGCATAAATTCGTAGATTGGTATCGTGATTAAATACCACTTACTAAAAAAGAAACTTGTCTCTCCCTGTCGTGATCAAGTTCAACTAACATAATCTCTTGCCATCTGCCTTTTAGAATTTTTCCCTCATTTACTATTAGTGTAACGCTGGGATGGATCATCAACGCCTGAGCATGAGCATGACCGTTTATGCACTCGTTTATCACCCCGTTTTCATCAGGTTCGCAAAGATGTGTGTTTCGCTTGCCGTTTTTATTTTCTGCATGAGCAATATCGTTATGTCCGTAATCATGCATCGGATCGGCAAAATTATCCAAAACCTTTCTGAGATCTGATATGTACCCAAGTTCCTCTGATGGACCGATCAAATTTTTCTCATTTTCGTTAACCCAAATTCCACAGGTTGTATGATGACACTGTATCAAAATTGAACCCCTCTTTATTCCAGACTTTTTTATAACCTCTTCGACATCAGAAGTAATAGTAATGAACTCCGCTCTAAAACGAGTTTGGTATTTTTTAGTTTCCAAATGTGTATGATATTCTCCTGTCATCCTATATATATTCCTGTTGGGTTGGGAACTGTGGCTAGAGTGGCTCTTGGAAGCTCAAAAATATAAACTCCTGATTCATTTCTATAAAACTTTGCTTTGGACTCATCTCCCAAAACATTCTCAAAATCTTTGATTTGATTGTTAAAATATTGACCAGAAAGATACCTAATCTCACCTCTGGAAAACAACTTATTTTTGTCTTCCAAAAACTTTGCCATCGATGGATGAGTTGTGCCATCACCCTCTACTATGTCACACAAATCCGCATGAGCCCTGCCGGCAACAACGAGAGTTGGACTTGATTCAGAAGTATGTCCAATAATCTCTTCTGCCATGACTTCATCCCTTTTATTCCAACTATCTCTATCATCAAAAAAGAAAAAAGAATTAACTAAACCTTCGTCTTTTAGTTTTTTCATTAAACTAAAATATCCGGCGGTTATTCTGCCATCTGAACTATTCATTATCGAACCAAAATCCAAAACGCTGTCACTTTGAAAAAGCTGAGTTACTCTGGTCATGCTTTTATCCCACTCTATTCCAAGTTTTTTGAACTTAAATTTTTTTATTAAAGTATAAACAATACTCGGATTCTCCTTGACCCCATGCATTTCGCCTAAGGCAAAAACCTTACCTGCAACAATATCATCAATAAGCATGTTGACTGCTTCTGCGTCAAAATCTGTTGGGACTTCAAAAACAGATTCCTTTATGGCTGTTTCAAAATCTTTCTTTTCCTTATCAAGATTACGCTCTTCCCCACCCGAAGTATTTTCAGTCATGGAAAGAATTATACCAGAAGATGTTTATGAATAAAGACTTAGGTGTTGATTTCTATTGCATACTTAGATTTACTCTTGTACTTTGTTTGCCTGTTATAGGTCCGTCATATATAACATAGTCGACTTTTTCCAATATTTCCCTTGGAACATCTTCGAGCTTTTCCATATGCTTTTCTCCTGAGAGATTGACTGATGTAGTAATAAAAGGCACACCCGCTTCAGAAATTATCTCAGTAAACCAGCTGTCTGGAATACGTACACCAAGTGTATCTAAAAAAGACACATCTGGTACAACTATATCTTTATTTTTAATTTTTAAAATTAATGTAAATGGTCCAGGAAGAATTTTTAAGTCAGATTCATTAACCATACAATTTTCTAGGATCCATTCCTTACTGGGAGCTATAACTGAAAACGGTTTTTCAAATCTATTTTTTATTACTCTCAATTTTTTTACAGTATCCTCATTTGTAGCATCACAACCCATACCATAGATAGTGTCAGTTGGATAAATAAAAATCTTTCCAGCCTTAATGGCTGAGATAATTTCTTCTTTTTTTTCTCCAGTTTGTGACTTGTTTAGAATTATCACTTATATCCCAATCTTAACCTTCTATCTCATCCATCTTTTTCATAATCATATTATACAACGTCTCTTCATCTTCCTGATGTGCCTGCATACGTGCTTCTTCCAAGCATTGTAATGCTTCGTCTTTGTCTCCCGCGGCAAGATATACATCTGATCGAAGAATGTTAAACATCATTGTCGCTTTGCTCGTGTTTACTCTTCTTACTAATTCCTCTTGCTGAAAAGTCCACTCCATTACAAATTTCATTGTTTCTGGATCATCTGGGCCTGTAGCTCGAAGTCTTTCTAGAACTTCTTCTGTTTCTATTTCTATACTTTCATTATTTGGTGGTCCTTCATTATCCATATAGAGTAAGTATACTAAAAAATAGAACAAAAAATCTTTACTATTCACTTTGTTCAGAACACTGAATTTATAGTCATTGTCATTCCTTAAAAATTCGCTGGGTGGCTGACTTGGAGTTGAGTTTTACAAACTCTGTACCCCAATTGGATTTTTTAATTCACTTCGTTCCTAAAAAATCTCAATCGGGCTTCGACTCCCGACGCAAGCTCTCCCAGAGCTTGCTTAGCCTACCAAAAAACTGCTCCGCACTTTTTTGGGTGGCTACTGGGAGTCGAACCCAGACAGGGAGCTCCACAAGCTCACGTGCTACCGCTACACCATAGCCACCATTTTGTCCCGAGCAAAGCTGGGGAATTAACAATTTATAACAGAAAAATGATGAAAAATCTAGAGTGGCAACTTTTCATTTTTTCTTTTTTTAAAATAAGCATAAACTAATCCAGAGAGTATGAGTATAAAAACTATTAATTGGATAATTGACTCAATCGATTCAGAACTGTGAATGATGTCCCCTAGAACCGAAAGCCCCGCGTAACCAAAATATATGTAGAGAAAATCCCGAACTATAGAACCTAGAAAAGTAGAAACGACAAAAATCTTAAGTGGTATTTTTAAAACACCACTTCCTATTGAAACAACCGAACTCGGCACAATCGGTATTGCTCTCATAAAAAACATGATCAGATAGTCTTTTGTCTTGCCAGTAAACTTTTTCCCAAATGACTCAATATCGGCATGACTTACACCAAAGAATTTCTCCATTACCCCAGAAAAATAGTCTTCTATTTTATCTGCCAAATAATAAACAACCAGTGACCCGAGAAGTTTACCCAAAGACCCTAGAATGGTTAAAAGAAACAGATAGGATATTCCCCTACCTTGAACGGAGGCCAAAGATCCTGTGACAGTCATTATGATAGGAGATGGAATAGGAGCTATTATTTCCTCAACAATTGATGCAAAAAAAGTAAAAAACTCCAGAGGGACTGTTTTTGCAAGTAAAATAAGTGAGTTTTCTATGTTTGTAAACATTGGTGCTCGGGAGAGGACTCGCACCTCCACGCCCTTAACGGGCACAAGAACCTCAATCTTGCTTGGCTACTAATTACAACACCCGAGCATATTTTTTTTGTTGTTGTCTTTCAACACTGAGAGCTTTTTGAATTTTTATTTTCTTTCTTGAAAGACATTTAACACGCGGATTATAGTACATATTTCGGATAATGACTATGGCTTCTTTTTTTGCATATTTAAGCTGTAAGGTAGATTTCTTTCCATCACTAGTAATATGTCCTATTACTCTCAGTCTATCATTTAGTTCTTTCTGTAACCAAACAATGTGTTTTTTACTCGCCGAAACAAACTCAATGTAAAACATGTGGCTTGATCTCCATCTAGGATCCCAATAAGAATAAAATGTCCCATCACCATCAAAACATCCACGCAGATAGTCAAAGAAATATTTATCTGGAATAGTCACTGCCCCTATAATTTTAGATTTAGCTTGACTCAGTCCAATTGAAACAAGAAAGTTGTAAAAAATAATATCTCCAAATTGAATATGATAATACTCTTTCTTTTTTGATGGACCTCTAGATTTTAGTCCACTTTTTACTTTTAAACCTAAACATTGTTTAAAATTGTCTGCTTGCTCTTTGTCCTTAGTTGTAAGACTCATATGTCTTTTGTCGTTATACAAGCAACCATCTGTAACCAAAAGACCTATAGCATACGCAAAATTAGAAGACCATTTGATTTTTATCTTCCCCATTGGTTTAGGACCTCTTTTACCCATATTTCCATGTTATCATAATGCTCAAGGTAATAGCAACTACCAATTTAGTCAGATTAATAAAATCCCGAATGTGTTTATTATTCTGATATTGTTTCAACTGTTTCTACTAGAGTCTCAACTTCTTCTTTTTGTTCCTCATAGGCCACCACTTCTGGGAGAGCACGTATGTTTCTCATCTGTCTTCGAATTTCCTTGGCTGCTTTGTCACGCACATGGTAAAGCTTGGCTCGTCTGACCTTTGATCTTTTCAGTGTCTCGATTGAGTCAATCATAGGAGAGTACAGTGGGAAAATTTTCTCAACACCGACGCCAGAGGCTACACGACGGACGGTAAAAGTGGCTCCAGCTTCCTTTCCATGCTTTACGGCAATAACCAGTCCTTCAAAAGCCTGAAGTCTAAGTTTTCCTTTTTCAACTATTCTCTGCTGAACACGAACAGTATCTCCTGACCTAATATCAAGTGATTTTCTAGACTGGATATTGATTGGTGCTAAAACTATCTTTTCGAGATTTTCTTTTGCTTTTGGTGGCGTCATAGTGTTTAGCAGACTAACATAAGATTACACTACCTGCAAATAGTATATCTGTGGTTTATTTATCAATATGAATAATATTATTAATTTATTAATCTCAATGCTTTTTCAAAATCCTCCGAGTATGGAGCAGTCACAGTATGAGTTACACCATCTAAACCTTCAAAAGTCACATCCTTTGAGTGTAGTGCAGTCCTCTCAAGGCCAAGAGAGTTCTCCCTGTTTGGTGTGTAAAGTGAATCGCCAACCAGAGGATGATTTATGGCTTTCATATGAACCCTTATCTGGTGAGTCCTCCCTGTTTTTGGGAAAATTTCAAGAAAAGAATAATCCTTGTTTTTTGACAACACTTTGTATTCCGTTACCGCTTCTCTCAACTCCCCTCTTGCCCCACGCTGTGCTGACCATTTACGAAAGTCTGAACTGCTTCTGCCTATGGGACGATCTATTACTCCACTATCATTTTTCATCTCACCGAAAACAAATGCTTCGTATTTTTTTACTATTTTGTGTTCTTGAAATTGTTTTTTAAGATTTTCAAAAGACTTTTGGTTTTTAGCCACGAGCATCACTCCGGAAGTATCCCTATCAAGGCGATGAACGATCCCGGAACGCAATATCTCTTTGCCCTCACTATCTCTCCCCGGTTCTCCGATATTTTTTATATCTGGGTACTTAGTAACCAACCAATCAACTAAAGTCTCTCCTTTTGTCTTCGTGCCGCCATGAACAACAAGCCCAGCAGGCTTATCTACAACCAAAACATCCTCATCTTCATATAAAACAGTCGGTTGCATATTACTTGACATATTATACTGAGCATGATAGAATTGCAAGCAGAGGTGCATAGGAGCCTACTTCTAACACACAGTGAAATTCACTGGACGCTTGACTAAGAGACCCCAAATTCGGGAGCACGACTCCCCAAGGGCGATACCAGTCATGCTGTTACAAGAAAAAACTGTTGTTAGAAGTAGGCTAAAATAAGGCCCGGGGGAAGAGAGATCTTCCTCCGGGTTAATGTATTACTTCCCCATTCTTCTTTCTCTTTCATTAAATTCCTCAATGATTGATTGAAACTCCTCCTTGGAAAAATCCGGCCAGAAGGTTTTGGTAAAAAAAAGTTCGCTGTAAACCCCTTGCCACGGAAGAAAGCCAGAGAGTCTCATCTCGCCAGATGTGCGGATAATAATATCTGGATCTGGCATAGGATAAGTTTGCATATAACGTGCAAAATATTCTTCAGTTATTTCCTCATCTTTTGGGTTTTCCTTAAGGATTTTTTTTACCGCTGATAATATCTCCGTCCTACCACCGTAGTTTAATGCAAAATAAACACATGTGCCTGTATTGTTTTTTGTTTTTTCGGTTGCCTGAAGAATTATTTTTTGAATATCTTCTGAAAATCTTTTTATATCCCCTGCTACTCTGACGACGATATTTTGTTCATTTAATTTATCTATTTCTTTGTCAAAATAAATTTTAAAGAGAGACATCAAATAATCTACCTCCTCTTTTGCCCGGTTCCAGTTTTCAGTCGAGAAAGTAAAAAAGATAAGATTTTTAATTCCAACTTCGTTTGCAAATTTAGCAATTTTTTTGACAGATTCCAGACCAGCTCTATGACCCTCAAGAAGTGGGAGTCCCTTAGCCCTAGCCCATCTCCTATTACCGTCCATGATTATTCCAACACAATTTGGGGTCTTTTCTACTATTTCCAAGTTAGCATTTTGCTTTTCACTCATTTTAATAATGTTACACTCATTTTACAAACCAGACAATATGAGATATTCTGAACGCATTCGATTATGCGGGATTAGCTCAGTTGGTACGAGCAATCGCTTTACACGCGAAAGGTCACAGGTTCGACCCCTGTATCCCGCACTTTATTTCTAAATTAATAATAAAATGACAAACCGAGAATATTATTTGAAAATGTTTAAGTCAGAGTTACCAATATTTATGAGAGTTTTTAAAGCCGTTGAACAAACTCCTAAAACTAAACATGGTCATAGACATGATCCTAGAGGAAAAAGTGCGCTTGAGCTTATGTCACAAACTTTTGCTACAGAGGGCGTATCGCTAGTTGATATTGTCAAAACTGGAAAAGTTGACTTCGCTAAACTCATGAAAAAGCCTATGCCCAAAACAGTAAAGGATTCATCAAAAATTTTTGAAAAGAAGATAAAGGAAGTTATGGTAATAATTTCTAAAATGAAAGACGTTAAGTGGGAAAAAGACAAGGCTCAAATGCTTTCTGGATCAAAAGTTGAATGGGAGACCACAATGATGGATATGATGTGGGCAATGTTATTCGATCTTATTCACCACAGAGGACAACTCTCGACATACATTCGCCCGATGGGTGGAAAAGTGCCATCTATTTATGGACCCTCTGCCGATTCAAAATAATAACTGAATATTTATAAAATAGTGAGAATATGTTAGGGTATTCTCACACTTGTATCGAGAAATTATAAGAAGTTACAATTTCTCTATCAAGTATGCTCTCGTAGCTCAATGGATAGAGTAGAGCTCTTCTAAGGCTTTGATGTTGGTTCGATTCCAACCGAGAGCACAAAATAGGACTTCGGTCAGTTTCAGAAAAAGAAATCGGGGAAATCACGGCGGATTCGTTTTGCCGAACGGCAAAACGGGCAAGGGTGGTCTGGGCGAATTCGTATTCTGGTTTCCAAATCCAAGAGGGGGATTTTTCGGAAATGAGGCGGTTCGTTCCAATTTTTTGAACAAACTCCGATATCTCTCCAAGAGATTCCGCAGAAGCAATTTTTTCCGCTTGAGTTAAGGTTTTTATGTATTCTCTGGCTGGTTCGATCCAGCTACTGACATGCTTCCGCAGAAGCGACTCCTTTTCATTTTTGAGAGATATTTTTTGCTCGACAAACTGACTCTTTTTCGTGCGATATGTGTCCTCATCAATCAAATTGTCTAAATAACCACTGACCAGTTTGTCGAGCTTTTCATCTATCAAAAATATTTTCTTTGAGATCGCTTCTGCAGAAACATTAGCTGACTTAGTTTCTTTCTTTTCTTCAATATCGAGCATGGTATGTAATTCACGTGTCCAATTAGCCGGTAAAGCGATCGTCAGCGATTTTTCTATGATTTTCCTTTTCAAATCATTTTCTTGCATATACTTCTCGCTACACTCTCCGTGCTTCCTTGTGCAACGATAATATCTGTAAGTGCCACCATTACCATGTGTCCACTGTGCCGTAATCATCGAGCCACATGAACAATGGAATAATCCGACAAAAGGAAAATCATGTTTTGATTTGGTTTTGCGAGGTCTGCTTCTCTCTCGCAAAACTTCCGCAACTTTTGTAAATAATTGTTTTGTAATAAGTGGCTGGAATTTTCCTTCATACGCTTCACCATTCCACATCATCACGCCCATATATAATTCATTACAAAGAAAATGTTCAATGGCGAAATTAGATTTTGTTTTTCCATCGGTTAATTTAGCAAAATATTCGGCGATACTGTTAAAGGTATGAGTTCCAGTGGCGTATTCGGCAAAAACCTTTTTAACAATTTTGGCTTCTCTCGGCTCTGGTACAATATTGCGAAGTCTGTGGTCGTAAATATATCCAAACGGTTTTTGTCCTGGCCATCCGCCCTGTCGAAGTTTGGCTCGATTGCCACGCTTCACATTCTCTGACAGATTGTCTATGTAATATTTGGCATTTGATAATCCGATAGAGAGAAAGAATTTGCCAGACGGCGTATTATCAAAAGCAAAAGTGGGAAATTTCAAATCAGCTAGTTTGCCAGTGTCTAGTAGATAAATCAAACGCCCACCATCTACTGAATTACGAGACAATCTGTCTGGGTTCCACGAAAGAATACCAAACTGATGAGGAAGACCAGCATCTAATTTGTTGAGCATGGTGTTAAATACTTCACGACCAGGAACTTTGGCTGTTTTCTTTTCAATAAAAGTTTCCACAATTTCAATATGCTCACGCTCGGCAAATTCTTTCAGCTCGGTGTGTTGCGATTCCAAACTCAAAACTTGGCGATCTTCCTCATCAGTGGATTTGCGAATGTAGAGAAAATATTTTAGTGGTGTTTGATTGTTCATGGCGATAGGATTTTAATTAGTATAGCAAAAACTGCTTCTTCAAAAAATTGGAAACAAAACTTATTTTTGTAATTTGCTTTACAAATGACGAACCGCCTCATTTCCGAAAAATCCCCCTTTTGGATTTGGAAGCCAGAATTTGAATTCGCCCAGACCACCCTTGCCCGTTTTGCCGTTCGGCAAAACGAATCCGCCGTGATTTCCCCGATTTCTTTTTCTGAAACTGACCGAAGTCCTATTTTGTGCTCTTTAATTAACTTTGCTCGAACCTATTTTAGCAAGAATGTGTGAGTAATGTAAGTGGTAACTCTGACAATGAATTCCGTCACGGCATCGCTACACACTCCACGACACGCCCGAAGGCGAGTCCTTCCGTGTTTCGCTCTGCCGTACCGCCCTCATCCCCATCGCTTTCCATTCTGGTTTTGTTTGCGCGGGATTTCCTTTTTCGGAATGGGCGATTGGGCTTCGGGCAATGATTACTTAAAAAGTATAATAAAAAAGTAAAAACTTTATATTAAAAAGACCCCGTGCAGAGATCGTACATTTCTGCACGGGGTCTCTATCGGGGTCATGTCCGAGACTAGCGGAAGAGCGACTTGGCTCCAGCGATTTGCATCACGCGGACAGTGATGATTTCGTAGTTCAGTACGCCGAGAAGTGCCCCAGCGGTTGCGCCAATCAGGGCGTTTCCACTGAAATAGCCGACGGCTGTACCGAGTGCTGCATCCACCGCACACAGAAGCCGAAGCTCTGAATGGATGAGGCGGAAAAGTGTTGCAGTGAATTTACAAATGCCGACCAGCACTCCAATCACGAAATTGACTGCGATGGGAGTTGCTACCACCAACCCTCGGATGAACTTCGGCAACTCTTCAGTTGCCATCAAGTTGCAGTACTTGAAGAAGTTTGGGAAATCCGCTGAGGTGACGACATGCGAATTCCTCCAGTCATTTCTTTCACGATTTCTGATGACTCCGGACATGCTGGCACTTGCGGACATCAAGCCCATGAAGACACCCATCGCAAAAGAAATTGCGATTTGCATCATGATGACCCTCGTCAGACTCATCGTGCTGCTCAACCACGTAAGTGGTGCTGCAAACAAACCAATGGTCATCAGAATGTTGAAACCGGCGTTGAAGAATTCACAAAAAACCTTCCTCCAGCAGAACCAGTACTCACTATCCGGTCTCCACGAAGTGGTCCTTCGGTAAGCAACCGGAATGGCCAACACGATCTCCTCGATGTTGTATCCGAGGTAAGCCACGAACGCGCCAACAATGGCGCCAACGGGCCAGCCAATGGTTCCAATCTGGAGAGCGATGATGCTCCCAATGAAAGCTCCGACGAAGCAGGCGAGTGCAATCTTTCTCGTTTCCATTTAGCTACTCCTCTCAAGGTGCAGATTTCCAGCGAAAATCGCTGGACTTACGAACTCTAGTTGTATTATACACCATAGTATAGTATTATGTCAAATTTACGCGGAATTCAATCCTGGAAACATTATCACTAATATATTCCGATCTTAATTTGACATTAATACACCACTTGCTATACTAATGATACAAAGTGCCGAAAGGCTCCGAGAAACCCCGCAGAGATGCGGGATTTCGATTACTCCAAAAATCCACTTAATTTAACTTTTATTTCCTTGAGATTATTTGACGAAATATCATACAATTTTCTTTTCAATCTTTTTACACTTACCAACTTTAATTGAGCAAGAATAACAGAAACTTTTTCTCCGTTTGGGTCAGTAAAATTGAAGTAAAAATCAAATTTCTTTTGTTTGGTCGAAAGTGAAGCACACCAAAACATGTGATTGTTAAACTTTTTAACAACGAGGATTGGTCTTGAAAAATTACTGCCACTACCGTTTTGTTCAAAGCCAATATTTTTACCTAGTGAACACATCCAAACTTCTCCTTCTTTTGGGAAATAATCTGGTTCACTGGTGTCAGACTGAATTTTCTTTTTCAGTTCGTTCCACAAGTCATATTCTTTATCATCATTGTTCATTTTGCTATCTTCTCAAATTATCACAAAAATCTCAACTACCAGTATTTCTAGTTTGAAGCTCGAAGCGTAACCAGTAATAGACCGTTTGTGTATGTACTGGACCCCATTCTTTAGACACTAATTCTGTATCTGTATTTTAGTATTTTGAGCGAAAATTGTAAACTCAATCGGTGACATTTTAAGTGCTGTATGTATTCTCTTGTGGTTGTAGATGTAAA
>JBAQUS010000007.1:0-20768 GCA_049297675.1 Minisyncoccia bacterium
AAGCGAGCCGAGCGCCTTTCGGCGCGTTCGGCTCGATGGAGTGGACGCTACGGCGTGACGGAATTCATTGTCACATCACCACTTACATTTTGGAAAAAAGTTAGAGCAAAGGATAGGATTAGTCCGCAAACAGAGACTTCGTGGTCAGAAAGTCCAAAACTGCCCCGCGCCGACGGCGCGGAAAATGGTGAGAGAATGGAATCCGCCTTTTGTTTTTGGGCGAATTCGGAGGGTGGGCAAGGTGCAGGAAATGAGATTTTAATAGTTTAGCTTCGTTTGAATCCAAAAACATATATATGTTAAAACCAAAATATTTTCTCTATGCTCGCAAGTCTACTGAAGATGATGATAAACAGGTCATGAGTATTCCTGCGCAACTGGTAGAACTTCGTGAATTTGCGAGCAGAGAAAATCTTGAAATTGTTGAGGAGTTTCAAGAGTCGAAAAGCGCAAAGAGTCCTGGACGTGAAGTGTTCGGCAAAATGATGCTCAAAATTGAAAGTATGGATGGTGTTGGTATTCTTTCGTGGCATCCTGACCGTTTAGCTAGAAACTCGATTGATGGAGGTCGCATCATTTATGCCGTAGACACTTCCAAAATAGTTTCTTTGCGATTTCCGACTTTTTGGTTTGAACCAACACCGCAAGGGCTGTTTATGTTACAAGTGGCTTTCGGACAAAGTAAATATTATTCTGACAACTTAAAGCAAAATGTTGAGCGAGGTTTCCGCCAGAAACTGCGACGTGGAGAATGGTTAACCAACGCTCCATTCGGGTATGTGAACAATCCTGTTACTCGTAATATTGAACCTGATGTAGTTAAATCTAAAGTGATTGTTCGTGCTTTTGAAGAATATTTAAAAAGTTCACATACCCTTGTTTCGCTGTCGCAGTTTCTGGCTCTCCATGGGGTGACACAAAAGTCCGGAAAGCCACTTGTCAAAGCTTCCGTGAAAAGAATGTTGACCAATCGGGCGTATCTCGGATTTGTAAACCATCATGGTGAATATTTTCCCGGAAGCTTTGTGCCAATTCTTTCTCCGACACTCTTTGAAGCTGTGCAAAAAGTCTTGGAGAGACGAGCGCATCCGAGACATTCCAAAATATCTCACAATTTTCCTTTCACCGGTCTTTTTCGATGCACTGAATGTGACAGTATGATTTCCGCACAATGGGCGACTGGAAAAAGTGGTGGACGCTATCGGTACTATCGGTGCTCGAAAAAGCACGGTGTTTGCAAGCAACAATATCTCCGTGAGGATCTGCTCGTCTCCCAAGTCAGAGAACAGCTTCAAGGAGTGTCGCTTCCCGAATCGTGGGCGGAATACATGTTACAGAAAGTTGATGTGTTACAGTCCGAGGAATCCCACGCTTCAGGAAGTCGTCTCGGACAGATGAAGGAAGACTTGAAAGGAATTGAAGCGAAACTTGACGCACTTGTTGACCTCTACTTGAACAAAGACATTGAGCGAGAAATATATTTAGTGAAAAAAGATATTCTCATGCGTCAAAGACTTTCGCTTCATGCAAAATCTTCATCTGTCCAAGCCGAGAGAAAGAATTGGGTCGAACCCCTGCGGAAATGGATTTTGGATTCAAAACGCGCGGGGTTTCTCGCTACGAGTGAAAATCTCCACGAAATGAGAGATTTTCTTCGTTCCTTCGGAACGAACCCCGCACTCCAAGACAAAACTATCTCAATCTCATTTTGCCCACCCTCCGAATTCGCCCGAAAACAAAAGGCGGATTCCATTCTCTCACCATTTTCCGCGCCGTCGGCGCGGGGCAGTTTTGGACTTTCTGACCACGAAGTCTCTGTTTGCGGATAAGGTGAGATTCGAACTCACGATACTCTTTCGAGTATGGCGGTTTAGTAAACCGCTGCCTTAAGCCTCTCGGCCACTTATCCTTAAATATGAATATACAATATTTGAGTATTTTAGTATATAATGGAGGCATGTCAGAGCCGTTTAAATATAATAGGTTGAAATTTTCAAGAAAGGATGTACAAAAAAACTTTATTCTTAAGGCAAAGAATAAATTAAATGTATCTAGAATTCGATTTGCAAATAAATTGAAAATTAGTACACGTACACTGGATGATTGGATAAGAGAAGTTATTGATATTTCTCAAGTTAAGGCAATGGAAATTTCTAAAATTTCAAATATGCCAATACCAAAGAATCACAAAATAGTTGATTGGAAATTACATTGGCAGAAAGCTGGTAGGAAGGGTGCTAAAAGTAGGATGGAAAAGTACGGTAAAGTTGGTGGTGATGAAAATTATAGAAAGAAAAAATGGAATGAGTGGTGGCAAAATGTCGGAAAACACAAAAAACTACCACTTGGTTATAATTCTACAATTAAAATATTACAACCTCAAAAAAGTAAGTTACTGGCAGAGTTTGTAGGAATATTATTAGGGGATGGACATATATCTAACTATCAAGTTACAGTAACACTATCATCTAAGGAAAAGGATTATATTTTATATGTACAAAATTTAATAAACAATCTTTTTGGTGTTATGCCGACAATAATTAAACAACGACTTGCTAATGCAGTGACAATAGTTGTAAGCAGAAAACTTCTCGTTGATTTTTGTCAAAAATTTGGGTTTAAAAAGGGGAATAAAGTTTCAAATAAAGTAGATATTCCAGAATGGATAAAGAAAGATAAGAAATTTTCAATAGCTTGTATTAGAGGTTTAATTGATACTGATGGATGTTTCTTTAATCATACCTACACTGTTGGAGGAAAAAGTTATTCCTATCTTAAGATGGCTTTTACAAGCGCCTCAGTTCCTCTTAGAGAATCCGTAAAAAATATTTTGATAAATTCAGGTTTTAGTGTAAGAATGAGTAAGGAACGAAAAGGAAGTAGTGGTAGGGATGTTCGTATTGATGGCTTTTATTCAGTAAATAAGTATATTAAGGAAATAGGAAGTCACAATAAGAAACATCTAGATAAAATAATAAAATGGAAGGTTGCGCTGAATGGTAAGGCAGCGGTTTGCTAAACCGTGAGGGCGTTAAAAACCCTCTATGGGTTCGACTCCCATACCTTCCGCAAAACAAGGAGTAAAATGAGTAGCATTTTATGACTATGTTTTGGGAGACGGTATGGGAGTCGAAAAGGTTGCCTGATATTTTTCGATTTTATGAGAAAAATATTGACAACCTGTACTGAACAAGTAATGTTCGACTCCCATACCTTCCGCAGTGATTATTAAAGTGTTTTTTAGAATTATTCCCAACATGAACAAAACAGTAATTTCAATAATATTTATCGTCATAGTTTTGGCTCTGGGGCTCAAGCTCATTTCTGGTAGGGCAGGTGTCCCAGAAACAAAGCAGAGTGATTTGAAAAATATTTCCATTCAGATTCAGGATGATCAGTTTGATCTCGTAAATGGTTTTGCTGAGAAAGAATATACAGAGGGAAGTGCCACAAAAAACAAAATCTCAATTTTCGGAGAGCCTGTCATGGGGGATTTGGATAACGATGGTGATCTAGACTCTGCCATGCTCCTTTTAAACGAGCCAGGCGGAAGTGGAAGTTTTTTCTACGCAGTTTTGGCCATAAACCAAGACGGAAAATACAAAGCAACTAAAGTCATGTTTCTTGGTGATAGGATTGCCCCGCAAACTGTCGAGATTGACGATGGTAGAGCAGTTTACAATTTTGCCGAAAGAAAATCTGGAGAGCCTCTCCTAACCCAACCATCTGTTGGGAAAAGTGTTTGGGTCCATTATGATATAAAAAATAATCAGATTGGAGAGTTGGTCAAGGATTTTGAGGGTGAGGCAGACACGTCAAAAATGACTCTCGGAATGAAAGATTGGTACTGGGTAAATACTGAGTTGAGTGATAGGGAGTTAATCATTCCAAAAAAAGTGGGAGTGTTTTACCTAAAGTTTAGTAGTGATGGAAAAGTCCAGATTCATACCGATTGTAATAGCAAGGGTGGGGAGTATAAAACAAATGGTCCTGAAATTATCATAAATATTCTCTACACGACTCGCATGTTTTGTGAGAATTCTCAAGAAATAGAATTTTCACGAGCTGTTAGTGGAGCACAATCATTCATGTTTACAAATAAAGGTGAGCTTATATTTGTGCTCAAAAATGATTCAGGAAGTATGACCTTTAAATAAAGGATTAGTTGTAAGTACTAAAAGTGATTTAAATTAAATAATTTTGGTACAATATAGATATGAAATGGAAAAGGATCGAGGTTGTCTTTGAACTGTTAGTTTATGGTGTGGCTGTTGGTGTTTTGGAAGACATAATCGCTATAAAATTTGCAACAGGAGAGCCCATTACATGGAGAATCGTCGGAATTGTTGTCATGATAGCCGTGCCGTTTGCAGTTCTTGGAGAAGTGGTTTTTGATAATATTGATTTTGCTTCTAAGTTTGAGAGGTGGTTTGGAAAAAAAGAAATTGAAAAGACAGAGAGTGTTGAAAATATTTCAAAATAAAAAATGCATCCCATAAAGAAGCCGATTTTAGGTAGTGAAAAATTCTGGAGTATAAGTCCAGAGGACTGCGCAAAGATTTTCAATTCCGATATAGAAATAGGACTTTCTGAAGAAGAGGCAAAGGTTAGGTTAGAAACTTACGGTAGAAATGTCATTCATTCCGAGAGGCAGGAAGCTAGCAAGTTTTCCATTTTTCTCAGTCAACTGAAAAGTCCACCTATAATTGTTCTTCTAATTGCTGGGATAATAACTATTTTCATCACACACTATAAAGATTCTATTTTTATTTTTGTGGCAGTGTTGGTCAATTCAATTCTTGGCTTTTATCAGGAAAACAAGGCTGAGAAAGCCATCTCGGCTCTCAAAACATATTTGAAACAAAGAGCCAGAGTGGTGCGTTCTGGAAATGAAAGGGAAACAGATGCCGAGGAGATTGTCATAGGTGACATTATAAGACTTTCTCAAGGTGATCGTGTTCCAGCGGATGCCAGAATAGTTTACTCAAATGATTTTTTAGTAGATGAGTCAATTCTGACGGGGGAGTCACTGCCAGAAACCAAGTTATCGGAGGCTGTCACTGCAGAGAGTGTTCTAGCGGATCAGACGTCTATGATTTTTGCTGGCACACTTGTCACCCAGGGAGTTTGCACTGCTCTTGTTTGTCGAACTGATGTCGATACAGAGTTAGGGAAGATTGCCACTCTAATAGGAAAATCAAGGGAAGAAAAAACTCCACTTCAAAAATCTATTACAGAATTTAGTGTTTATCTCAGTATCATACTGACTGCTCTGACAGTCGTCATTTTTGTTATAGGTATTTCTCTTGGCAAATCATTTCCAGAGATGTTTCTAACATCTGTAGCTATTGCTGTCTCAGCTATTCCGGAAGGATTGCCAATTTCAATGACAGTTATTCTGGCAGTTGGAGTCGAAAGAATGGCAAAAAGAAAAGCGGTGGTTAGAAAACTTCTTGCCGCTGAAGCTCTAGGCAGTACCACCATAATTTTGACAGATAAGACAGGCACTATAACTCAAGCCAAAATGGTTTTGTCGAAAATCCTGCCTGAAAATATTTCTGAAGATGAGCTTTTAAAAATGGTACTACTGAACTGTAATGTATTAGTAGAAAATCCTAAAGATAGCCCAGAGACATGGAGGATGAGTGGTAGAATAATGGAAGTAGCCACTGTCAGGGCGGGAGCGGTGAGAGGGATTACCTACAGTGATATTGCGGACAAAAGCCTAGTGCTCCAGTCAGTGCCGTTTAACTCCATTTCAAAATTTTCAGTTTCCCTTGTTAAAAAAACTGGAAAACACTCCTTAATATTTTTTGGTGCACCGGACATTTTAATATCTCATTCATCTTTAAGTCACCAGGAAAAGGAAAAATATTTGGGAAAAATTCACACACTTGCTTCCGAAGGGGAGAGGATTTTGGGTGTGGCAGAAAAAGAGATAAATCACACTGGAGATTTTTCTTTCTCAAAAGATTTGCATCTGACAAAGCTCTCATTTCTGGGACTTATGGGTTTTAGCGATCCAGTAAGACCTGGAATAAAAAATACAATTGAGCTTGTCAAAAAATCCGGTGTCAGGACATTAATATTAACTGGTGATCACGAGGGGACAGCTGTTGCTATTGCCAGAGAAATAGGACTTTCCGTGACAGAGAATTCTGTTTTGGATGCTAGCGAACTTTCCTCACTTTCTGAAGAAGATCTAAAAGAGAGATTGAAACATACCACAGTTATTTCCAGAGTGACTCCGACAGATAAGTTAAATATTGCTAAACTTTTTCAAGATATGGGTGAGGTTGTGGCTATGACTGGAGATGGGGTAAACGATGCACCGTCTTTAAAGCAAGCCAATGTCGGCATTGCCATGGGCTCTGGCACAGAAGTAGCTCAAAGCGTTTCTGACCTAGTCCTTTTGGATAATAATTTTGAAACTATTGTTTCAGCTATAGAGGAAGGTCGGCAGATACTAGCAAATATAAGAAAAGTCATTGTCTATCTTTTAACCAATGTTGCCGATAGTTTAATTTTGATCGGAGGGTCTCTTGTTTTGGGAATTCCACTACCACTCAATGCTCATCAAATTCTTTGGGTCAATTTTTTCACAGACAGTTTTCCGGCAGTTTCTTTTGCCTTTGAAAAAGACAGCGACGCACTTCTGCATAAACCGATAAAAGGCAAAAATTCTCTTTTTGACCCTCTTATGAAATTTCTGATAGTGGTTATTGGGTTTTCCACTAGTGCTTTTCTATTTCTTCTGTATTATATACTTTTAAAACTTGGTTACGATTTAAAACTTGTTCAGACTTTTACCTTTACCGCTTTTGGTACATACACTCTTCTTGTCGCATTGTCGGTCAAAAGTCTAAACAAAAGTATTTTTTCCTACTCGCTTTTCTCAAACATTTACATGACTTTAGGAATAATTTTTGGGTTAGCTCTCATGGCTCTAGCAGTCTATCTTCCTCTCCTTCAGAATGTTTTTGACACAGTTCCACTTCCACTTCCCTGGGCATTTGGCGTTCTCCTCATAGGAGCTTTAAACATTTTCCTCATAGAAATCTCAAAATATTTCTTCAACAAATCGAGTTCTAAGCTAATTTGATTTTTCAAAATTTCTTTCTCACTATTTATTTTTCCAGACCGCATAAATCCTTGCTAGGATTTTGCTTAGCCTCAGAAATCTAAGAAAATTATAGTCGGGTTACTTCCTTAATTTTCTAAATTTCTTGCGGAGTCTTCCAAAATAAATAGTTCGACGAAATTTTGAAAAGCTGTTCTTTCAACTTGGAAGCCGAACTTCCAAGTTGAAAATTCTCTCTATGTCCGACATAGGACTGGCATTTGGCAACTTAGTTGCCAAAATCATAATAACCGTGGTATCTCAAATTTGTCGCTTACTAGGGTAACCCTAGTAAGCGACAAATAACCCTAGTAAGCGACAAATAAATTCCATGCATTTCTTAGTCGAAAAGACCCCGCACAGACGCCGGGCGCGAAGCGCGGGGTCTTTGTCGGGGTCGGGGGTCTACTTTATGATGTCAGTGGATTGAACAGTGGCAGTGTGCTTCAGCGAGAGTCCGTTGTCTTCGAGCAACTGCTTCACGCCTGATTTCTCGACGATGAAGTCTGTCACCTTCGGACATGACGCTCTATACGTGCTACTCTCCACAAAGCAGGTGGAATTGGCCAGCTTCTTGATTTCGTCCTCGTTTTGGACGTGAACCATGAGGATGGCCTTTCGCACTTCCCGCTCCATCAATCCCAAGGGTCTGCTGTCCTGCTTTCTCCTGCTTCGATCTGAGTAGAACTTTTTCGGATCGTTCAGGTTGATCTCGCCGTCGAACTCTAGCACGTAGATCTTTCCTTCGTGCTCGATCAAGGTTGAGGTGTTCTGGAAGTAGAAGATGAGTCTCTCGCCTGTCGCTGGGACGTTGGCTACCTCTACGTCTTTCCATGGTGGTGTCCAGAGTCCCCATTTGCGGTAGACGAGATCACCGCTATCGGTGAAGGTCACTACACTTGGCCGAAGACTCGGGAACTCGACGAAAAACGGCGAGGTAAGTGGAATCACGAATCCGACAACCAAGAGTACAATCGTCGATGTCAGTTCCAAGGTGAAGCCAGTCGCGCCTGAGCGTAGCTTTGATGTACCCACGATCTTTTGTGCAAGATCTGATCCAACGAAGATACAAATACAAAAGAACACGATCCATGCCACCATTTCAATCCTCCTTGGCACTAGGCCAAATCTGGTTTCTATTAAAGCATTCTGTATCATTTAGTACTATTTGTCAAGGATGAAAATCTGGCTTAAAGTAAAGCGATTTAGGTAAATTTCGTTGAGTCATGACATTTTCGTATTCTGCCAAAGGGCGACCCTTTGGCAGAGCAGAAGAAAGAAATTTATCTACTTGGACATTGGATGTCCAAGTAACTAACTTAAACTAATGGGCGATGGTGAAGGCGAGGACGTCGTGGGCACCTTTGGATAGGAGTTCTTTTCGGGCTTCGAGGAGAGTCGAGCCGGTTGTGACGACGTCATCTATTAAAATAACGTACTTGTTTTCGACTTGCGGGTTAGCTTCGAAAGAGTCCGAGAGATTTTTCATTCTTTCCTCCTTTGTTTCGCTGTGACTTTGGCTCGGAGTGTCTTTGACTTTGGAGAACCACTGCGGAGCGTAAAGTAAGATGTGTTCAGGGTCGTTTTCGATAATACTACGGCAGACGTACTCGCTTTGGTTGTATCCTCGCTCTGATCTCTTTGCATTTGTAATCGGAATAGGAATTAAAACAAATTGTGCGTCGGAATTAAAGGTGGAAATATCCGAAACAACCGCGAGTATTTCATCAAAAAGCATTTTACCTATGGTTGTAAGCTGGAGAGTATTGTTTTTGTATTTCAGTTCCCAGATAATGGCTTTTACTCGTCTGTCCTTGTAATGAAAGAGCGGATGAACCCAGTCTAGACCAACTACTTCAGGAGATTTTGGTAAGCTCTGAATGGCTACCTCGTCTAGCTTTTTGACAATTTCAAAGTCAGTTCTCGGCGGGAGGATGTAGTCCGTAAGTTTTCTTAGTAACTCTCCAAGACTTTTCAACATTAATATATTATATAGCTAATGCCTATGTTATACTAACAACTAACACACTCTTTTTTATGGCAAACCCATTCTCAGATTTTTTTAGTGGAATAACGAATAAGTTGAATCTAACCAATCAGAACCAAAGTGTTCTTGGGATTGATATTGGCTCTTCCTCAATAAAGATAGTTCAACTCTCAATGAGAGAAGGACACCCAGTGCTAGACACATACGGTGAGTTGGCACTAGGCCCTTATGCTGGAAAAGGGGTTGGAGAATCAACCAATCTCCCGCTTTCAAAAATAATAGAGGCGGTAAACGATATGTTAATTGAAAAGGAAGTTAACATTACAACGAGAATATGCGGAATCGCAATTCCTTTTGCCTCGTCTCTCATGGCGGTTATAGAGCTTCCAGGCTTACCTCAAAAACAGCTGGCCGAGATGGTTCCCTTGGAGGCCAGAAAGTATATTCCAGTTCCGATTTCTGAAGTGACACTTGACTGGTATGCTATACCGAAAGACAGAAATCCAGATGATATAACTCCTCAAACTGGGCAAAACAAACCTCTTGAGAAAGTGGAAGTTTTGGTTGTTGCACTACACAATGAAACTTTAAATAGCTACAAAGAAATTGTCACAAAATGCAATTTAAGCGCAAGTTTTTTTGAAATTGAAATATTTAGCACTATGAGATCTGTTTTGGATCAAGAAATTGCTCCGGTTTTGATTGTTGATATGGGGGCTTCTACCACTAAACTTTATATAGTCGAGAGGGGAATATTGCGTTCTTCTCACATGATCAATCGCGGATCTCACAAAATTACAGATGAGCTATCGAAATCACTAGGGATTTCCATAACTGATGCAGAATATCTAAAAAGGGAGAAAGGATTGCCTGGTGAGATCGAGGGTATTGAGATAAAAAAAATAATGATTTTAACTCTGAATTACATTTTTTCAGAAGCTAATCAGTTCATTTTGGCCTATCAGAAAAGATACAGCAAAAACATAAACAAAATTTTCTTGGTGGGCGGAGGGAGTGCTCTTAAAGGTATAGTCCAGGTTGCAAAGGAAAATTTTCAAACAGATGTGGTTGCTGGAGACCCATTTGCTAAGGTAGTTGCCCCGGCATTTCTGGAAAAGGTATTGAGGGAAACAGGACCAGAGTTTACTGTATCTTTGGGTGTTGCTTTGCGTAGATTACAAGAACTGGAATAGTAGTTTGGGTCATTTTGTCCGACCATAGCTTTTGTCCCCAGTTTGCATAGTCTTTTCTTTTTTTGTGTAATATAATAATGAAGTAATGGAACCAAAATTCCAAACATCTTTTATACCCAAAAAACCTGTTATCGATGCTTCGAGGGCAACGCTTCCTACAGTAAAAAATGTCAATATCTTTTCTACCATTGCTACGGTGGTTTTTGTCCTAACCATTCTAGTCAGTGGCGGACTTTTCGGTTACAGGTACTATCTTATTGGAAAAATTGTTCAGAATGACAAAGATTTAAACTCTGCTAGAGCTGCATTTCAGCCAGAGACAATTAAACAGTTACTTGATGCTAGTACTCGATTTACAACCATAAGCAATCTGTTAGAAAATCACTTTGTTGTTTCTGAACTTCTAGTTATGTTAGAGCAATTGACTGTCAAAAACGTAGCATTCTCAGAATTAACGTATAATTACACTTCGGGGATAATATCAGTCAGCATGAACGGACAGTCTAGAACTTTCAATGCACTGGCTCAACAGTCAGATATTTTTTACAAAAGTGGTTTTCTACAAAGCCAACTCTTTTCTGATTTTAACCTGACTGATACTGGTAACGTCAGCTTTAAATACTCTGCCAATATTTTAAGAGATCTGGTTTCTTACAAATCTAAAGTAGGAGCCCTTTCAATAGAAGAATAACATGAAATCATTTATTCCATTTTTTATCGTAGCAATCTGTGTTGGAATGTATTTTGTATATATAAGCCCAACAATTGCTGATATTAATATAAAAAAGGAGAGAAACTCTGAATATGAAAATGTCTTAAATCAGGTAAAGGAACTAAAACAAAGACGCGATACTCTTTCCACACTATACAACAGCATTCTCGATGAGGACATGGCTAAGCTAAACAAGATAATACCTGGCAAGTTTGATCCTGTTTATTTTTCAAATGATTTAAATTCGATTTCATCAAAATATGGTATGCTTATTAAAAATGTTAGAATAGCATATTCTTCCCCGAGAGGAGATAGTGTTGATCCAGAAGTCACCGAGAAAGGTTATAAAACAATTGGTATTGAGATTAGTCTAAGTGGCAGATATGATCAGTTCCTCAGTTTTCTTAGGGATTTGGAGACCAGTCTTCAACTTATGGACGTTGTTAATTTGAGCGTTAAATCAGGGTCGGTTAGGAGGGGTGAGGATATTAACCTAGAGTACTCATTAAGAATTAATACTTATGCATTAGAATAATATGGCATCACAAGCACCAAAAGTAATAGTAGCTATCCTTCTTTTAGTCATCGTCGGTTTTGGTTCTTATCTTTTTTATACCAGAGGACTGAGTGGAATAAATATAGGTGGTTTTTCACTTCCTTCTGAGGAAGGTCCGGTTGGAAGTGATATCTTAGTTTTAGCGGAGAAAATAAAGTTGACAGTTATTGAGCCGGAGATATTAGAGTCCAATCTTTTTAGATCACTTGTGGATATGTCATCTCCACTCAGCCCAGAATCACAAGGCAGGCCTAACCCATTTGCCCCTATTGGTTTTGAAACTGCAAATGTTATTTCCTCCACAAATAGTTCAGATACTGCAAGTAGTAGGACAACAGGTCAATCAAGATAGTCACTTAAGACAATTAACATATGGATATACTTCAAGTTCTTGCTCAAAAAGGAACAATTCCAAAAGCTGATATAAAGAAAATTACGAACGAAGCAACAACTTCTGGCTTGACTTTGGAAGAAGTTTTAATAAAAAGCGGGGTTGCTCCTTACGATATTTTAGCTGCAAAGGGTGAATATTTTGACGTTCCGGTAAGAAATTTGGAGGGTGTTGAAATACCAAAGAAAATTCTTGATTATATTCCTGAAGAAATTGCAGCCAGGCATCATTTTGTTCCACTTGATCTCGTAGACAGTGTTTTGGAAGTTGGAATGGTTAATCCAGATGACATAGAGGCTAGGGATGCATTGAATTTTCTTTCATCAAAACTGGGAATTCCGTTCAAAATACATATTATTGATGAAATCGATTATGGTAGGATATTGAACTCATACAAAGGGTTGACTGGTGAAGTTTCTAAGTCTCTTTCAGAACTTGATGATGCCTTAAAACTGGAAATATCTGAAGTTGACGAAAGGGAAAAAAAAGGAGGAACTGCTGAAGATGCGGTAGAGAATGAAAAAGAAATAAAAGAAGACGCACCAGTTACAAAAATTGTAGCAACAGTTTTGCGATATGCAACTGACGGCAATGCTTCTGATGTCCATATTGAACCTGGAAGAGAGCTTGTCAAGGTCAGATTTAGAGTTGACGGAGTAATGAATACTAGTTTAACCTTACCGACCAAAGTACATCCAGCAGTTGTAGCTCGAATAAAAATAATGTGCAATATGCGTCTTGATGAAAAGAGAAAGCCTCAAGATGGTAGATTTAGTGCAAGTATAGAGGGAAGAAAAATCGATTTTCGTGTCTCAACATTTCCCACATATTTTGGTGAAAAGGTGGTAATGAGAATTCTAGATCAAGAAAGAGGTATAAAAAAGCTCGATGATTTGGGGATGAGTGTGAAAAATTTAGAAATGATAAAAAGTGCAATAAAAAAACCTTACGGGCTGATACTTATTTCCGGTCCTACTGGTTCTGGAAAAACTACTACTCTTTATGCCATGTTAAACGAGGTTGATCGAGAACATCAAAATGTACTCTCATTAGAAGATCCTATCGAGTATAATATAGAAGGTATGTCGCAGTCTCAAGTTCAGGCTGACATCGGTTATACTTTCGCTTCAGGTTTAAGGACGACATTAAGACAAGATCCTGATGTTATAATGGTCGGTGAAATTAGAGACAAGGAAACAGCTCAGCTAGCTATTCAAGCCGCACTTACTGGTCACTTGGTGCTTTCTACTATTCACACCAACAATGCTGTTGGGGTAATACCTAGACTTATCGATATGGGTATTGACCCCTATCTTATCGCTCCCACTCTTATATTAACCATAGCTCAGCGACTTACTTTAAATCTTTGTCCAGGTGCCGGTATACCAATGCCCATTGAAGATAGTATTAAACTCATGATTGAGAAGCAGTTTTCAGACCTTCCACAAAAATATATAGATGCTATTGATTTTACTGATAAGGTATACAAGGCAGGAGAGACTGCTGATTGTCCAAATGGCACTAGAGGGAGAATGGCCGTTATGGAAGTATTGGAAATGGATAAGGATATAGAGGTTAATATTTTGAAAGGAGCATCGGAGCTTGAAATTTACAAAATTGCTAGGTTGAACGGTATGCTAACAATGAAAGAAGATGCTATTATTAAAGCAATGCATCAAGTTATTCCATTTGAAGAAATAAGTATGCTTTAATTAATGTAGTATGACAGCAGAAAAAAAACAACTAGGAATTCTACTTGTGGATGATGATAAGTTTTTACTTGATATGTATTCTTTGAAGTTTAAGAAGTCAGATTTTGATGTGGATATTTCGTCAAGCACTGAGAATGCTTACGAAAAATTAAAATCTGGAGAAAATTATGATGTTATACTTTTAGATATCATTATGCCTGGAATGGATGGTATAGAACTTCTCACCAAAATAAGAGGTGAAAAGCTTTCTGAAAAATCGATCATAATAATGCTTACGAATCAAGCCGACGATTATGATAAGGCCAAGTCTTTGGGAGTAGATGGTTATATTATCAAAGCCACTACTATTCCGTCTGAAGTAGTTGAAAAAGTATTAACTATTTATAAGAATAAGAAAAAGTAAATTAATGGCATCTGATTACAAAAAAGAATTCAATGAATTAGTTGGAATTATGCAAAAAGAGGATGCTTCTGATTTACACTTGGGAGAGGGAAGACAGCCATTTTTGCGAGTGGCTGGATTTTTAATACCAATAAGTAACTACCCAGAGCTCTCAAGGCAGGATGTAAAATTTATTTTAGATCAGGTACTTTCATCTGAGAAGAAAGAAATTTTTTTAGAAAAAAAAGAAGTTGATTTTGCATATGATCATAATAACGAAGCCAGATTTCGAGGTAACGCTTTTTTTCAACTCGGAAAAATATGCATAGCTTTTCGACTTATACCAGGGAAAATTAAATCTCTTGAAGAACTAAAGCTTCCTCCAATTTTAGAATCATTTACGAACAAACAACAGGGGTTTTTTCTAGTTGTTGGTCCGACAGGTCAAGGAAAGAGTACTACGCTCGCTACTCTTATAGACAAGATTAATGAGCAAAGATTGGAGCACATTATTACCATAGAAGACCCAATTGAATACATTTTTCAGTCTAAAAAATCAATTGTTGATCAAAGGGAAGTGATGCAGGATACTCCGGATTTTCATACGGCGCTTATTGGGATGTTTAGACAAGATCCCGATATCTTAATGATCGGCGAAATGAGATCTCCCCAAGACATTTCTGCAGCTGTAACGGCTGCTGAGACAGGTCACCTTGTTTTCTCAACTCTTCATACTAATACCGCAGCCCAAACCATTGATCGTATTATTGATTCATTTGATACTGAACAACAAAAACAGATAAGTGCGCAATTAGCTTCCTCACTTCTCGGTATTTTTTCACAAAGATTAGTGCCAAGAGTCTCTGGAGGTCTCATTCCAGCTTGTGAACTTCTTATAAACAATAGTGCAGTTGCAAATTTAATAAGAGAAAACAGAATTCATGAGATAAACTCAATAATAGAAACTAGTGGGGATCAAGGTATGATTGATCTAAATAGATATCTAAGTGAGTTGGTCAGAACTGGGGAAATAACTATTGAAAATGCTTATCTATATTCCCAAAATGTAAAAGGCTTGGACAATATGCTTTAAAAATATGCAATTTAATTACAAAGCAATAACATCAAATGGTGAGAAAACTGAAGGTGTGATAGACGCAGTCAATGTTGACTTGGCAATAAGTATTCTTCAGAGGAAGGGTCTAACAGTTTCCCAGATTAGAGAACCTGAACAAAGCAGATTAGGACTACTCTTAGCATCATTATTTTACAGGGTATCAAATAAAGAAATAGTTATAGTTTCAAGACAGTTGGCGACTCTGTTTCAAGCACAAGTTTCAGCCTTAAGAATATTCAATCTTATTGGTTCACAACTTGAAAATCCAACACTTAAAAAATATTTTCTAGAAGTATCTGATGATTTACAGGGAGGTAGTTCAATTTCTAAGGCTCTAGCCAAGCATCCTGATGCTTTCTCCAGTTTTTACGTAAATATGGTTAAGGCGGGAGAGGAATCAGGAAAGCTTGACCAAACTTTCGGATATCTGGCTGATTATTTGGATAGAACATATGAAGTGACTTCGAAGGCTAGAAACGCTCTGGTTTATCCGGCTTTTGTTATCATTACATTTGTCGGGGTCATGATCCTAATGTTTACAATGATTATTCCAAAAATCGCCCTTATGATTGAGGATTCTGGACAAGAAATACCATTTTATACTAAGATTGTTCTTTTTATTAGTAATTCCTTTCTTGAGTATGGAGTATATATGGCTGTAGCCTTCATTATTCTTTGTTTTTTTGGTTGGAAGTATGCTCAAACTGATGAGGGAATGGATTATATTGATTCTATGAAACTAAATGTTCCCTATCTCGGAGATCTTTATAGAAAGCTATATCTTTCGAGAATTGCAGATAACTTAAATACAATGATCATAAGCGGAATTCCGATACTGAGAGCTTTGGAGATTACCTCGTCTATAATAGATAATAGAGTTTATAAATCAATTGTCGACAGAACATTAGTTGAGGTTAAGGGAGGTGCAGCACTTTCAGCTTCTTTTTCTCAATATAAAGAGATTCCAGGGATGATGACTCAGATGATAAAAGTAGGTGAAGAAACGGGAGAGCTTGGAAGTATCTTAAGGACAATGGCAAAGTTTTATGAAAGAGAAGTGACAAATGCTGTAGATACATTAGTCAGTCTCATTGAACCAGCCATGATAGTGGCCCTTGGTTTGGGAGTCGGTATACTTTTAGCGGCAATTCTCATGCCGATTTATAACATTGCCTCTGCGGCATAGGAATAAAGAAGTGTGAAAGTATGAAATAAAAAAAGTTATGGGAATTAAATACAAAAAAAATGGGTTTTCCCCGGCACTAAGTTTGGTCTTATTGCTTGCATTTTTATTAAATTTTGTAAGAAAATCACTTAATTATCTAAAAAATGATTATATAGTGTCAATGTCGTATAGCAACAAAAATGCTAGACCAAACTTAGTGCGGGGGTTCTCCTTGATAGAACTTTTAGTGGTTATAGCCATTATTGGTATGTTATCTGCTGTTGTCTTAGCTTCTCTTAACTCAGCAAGAAGTAAGTCGGCAAATGCCTCAATAAAGTCTAGTTTGGCAAATGCCAGGGCACAAGCTGAACTTTTTTACGATACAAATGGCACTTTGGGATATCTTGGAGCTTGTGGTAGTGCCAATTCATCTGGTGGTGAAGAGTCAATTCAAAAGTTTGTTATTGCCGCAAACTCAGTAAGTCGAGCATCAGGCACGACCCCAAACTACACACAATCTTTCGCTCAACCCGATACAAGTATTTCCGTGTGTCATGCTAGTGCGGGTGGCTGGGCAGCATCAGTTCCGCTAAAGATTTCAGAAACTGTTGGTGCGAGTACATATGAATATTTCTGCGTTGATCATACTGGCAAATCTTTAAATAGAATAAGCCCACTAGCTGGTAATGCCATAATATGTCCTGCAACTTAGGCTCTTGATAAGTAGGTTTTCAAACTAGATTATATGGTTTACAATGTACATACAAAGTCAGAGTATTAAAAGCATTAAAATTAAAATTTATAACATGTCAAAAAGATTCACCCGAGAATTTAAGCATGGTTTTACCTTAATCGAACTTCTAGTGGTTATTGCTATTATCGGTATCTTATCATCCGTTGTTCTGGCTTCACTTAATACAGCAAGAGGTAAGGGGGCTGATGCGGCTGTTAAGTCAAATCTAAACAACATGAGGTCACAGGCAGAGCTTTATTACGATAACAATAATAATTCATACGGAACCTTTGCAATAAACACTTGTCCGACAGTTGTTACGGCGGGCAGTATGCTCAATGATCCAACGATTATAAAGGCTATAGATAGTGCTCTAGCATCTGGTGGAAATGGGACTAGATGTGTAGTTGCTCCCACTGCTTATGCAATATCAGTGGGCCTCAAGACTGCGGGGCAGTCATGGTGTATTGACAGTACAGGTAAATCTAAACAGTATGCTGGGACAGTGACAGCGGCTATAACTGGAAATACATGTACTTGATTATCCACATAGTGACTTTCCATGGAGTTGTTTAAGGATTATAATGTCTACACAGTAATTATTAGTGTTTAAAGTTAATATTTATAACATGTCAAAAAGATTCAATCGAGGTTTTACTCTTATAGAACTATTGGTAGTTATTGCCATCATCGGTATACTTTCTTCAGTTGTCCTAGCATCTCTTAACACAGCAAGAGGCAAAGGAGCTGATGCGGCAATAAAGTCTAACCTAGCTAATGCTAGGGCTGAAGCTGAGATATTTTACGATGTTCCAGGTACATATGAGGGTGTTTGTGCAACAACTGGTTCAAATGTAATAGGAGATAATATGCAAGCTGTGGCAACTATCACTGGAGGTACATATGCCGCGGGTGATGCAGCTAATGTATCAGCAACGGTTCCAGTTTGTCACGACTCAGCTTCTGGTTGGGCAGCAGCTTCTGCAATGAAGACTGGATCTCCAGTGGCATGGTGTGTTGACTCTACTGGTGTTTCTCAATCGTCAGCTGCACTAACCGTACTAGATACAGATGGTGATGTAACATGTAACTAGTCTCTGATAATATTTATAAATTTAACAAAATACCGCCTTGGCGGTTTTTTGTTGAGTTATCACCATCCACCCCTTCCTCTCCTTGGTTTTTGGATGTATAATTTTCCTATGGATCCCGTTAGAGACCGCGGTCACTATGGATTAATATATGTATATTCAAAGTATTATTATGGTTGACTATTTAATAACTAAATTACAGTTCGCTTCGATCGCGACCTGTCTCTAACGGGATGGAACCACTGACTATTTTGTTAGTATTTGTTTTTGGAACTTTGGTTGGAAGTTTTATAAATGTTGTAAGTTTAAGATACAATACTGGTTTATCAATAACTTCGGGTAGATCAAAGTGTTTTAACTGCAATATTACTCTCAAGTGGTATGAGATGGTGCCTCTCTTCAGTTTTGCCTTCCTCAAAGGCCGTTGTAGGACATGTAAAAACTATATATCAAACCAGTATCCAATAGTGGAATTTTTAACTGGTATAGTTTTTGTTCTTATAGTTTCAAGGCAAATAAACCTTTGGCATATCTATGGTTCATTTGAAAATGGTTTATTATACTCTATTATTTTTCTAGTATTTTACATATTTATATTCAGTTTGTTACTCATTATTGCCATATACGATTTGAGACATAAAATAATTCCGGATAAGTTGTCTTATACTTTTATATTTTTAAGTTCACTAAAACTTTTGTTCTTTTTTTATGTTTGCAATAAGCTAAATCTAAGTACCCCAGTACTTCTAGACTTGCTTTCTCCAATCATCCTTTTTCTTCTTTTTGCTTCTCTATGGTACTTCTCAAATGGTCGATGGATGGGATTTGGAGATGCAAAATTAGCTTTTGGGATCGGTGCTTTTTTGGGTTTTTCTTATGGATTGTCGGCAATAATTTTGGCATTTTGGATAGGGGCAGTCTGGGGAGTTTTTATTATCTTAAAACGAAAGTTTGACCCTAAAGCTAAGAAAGTAACAATGTCTTCACAGATTCCTTTTGCTCCCTTCCTTATACTTGCTCTTGCTGTTGTATTCTTCTGGAAGTTAGATGTACTTGGTTTGCAGGATCTTATTAGTTTGCAATAAATATGTCAAAAAACAGAAGCCGATTTAATGAGGCTTTCACCCCCGCACTAAGTTTGGTCTGTCATTTTTGTTGCCGTACGATACTGTCACCACATAATCATTTTTAAGTTAATAATATGATTTTTTTACAAAACTTAATAAAAATGCAGGCAATAAGACCAAACTTAGTGCGGGGGTTCACCCTGGTTGAAGTTATGGTTACGGTGGCTATTGTCACTATACTTATGTCAACTGCCATAGTGAATTATTATTCTTTTAACGATAAACTTTCACTTTCGTCTGCAGGGCAGGAAATGGCTATAAACATACGTCTTTCACAGTCATACGGTCTAAATGTTAAAGAGGTTTCTGTTGGTAGCGGAAATTTTTCAGTCCCATACGGGGTTTATTTTGATATTTACTCTGGTTCGATAGACAATTACACTATTTTTTCCGATATCGATGGGGATAAGAGATATGATGAGGGTTCTGGTTGTGGTCAACCTGGTTCGGAGTGTGTGGAGAAAGTGTTTTTGAGAAATGGAGTATTGATTTCTTTTGTTGATGCAGTATCGACTTGTCCAGCCACAAACGCCGCTAGATCATTGACCCTTAGATTTATACGTCCAAATCCTGACGCTGATATTAACTTTTTAACAAATGGACAAGGTAGTGTAGTCTGTTCCTCTCTTTCCAATGCTATCATTACTTTGACTTCAAAGGGAGGTAGGACGATGATTGTGACAGTGGAGAAAACTGGTCAAATATCAGTTCAATAGAATGGGAATAAATATTAGCAAAAAAAAGAAAAACGGGGGATTTTCACTCATTGAGCTCATTGTGGCAAGCTCAGTGTTTATTGTAGTCATGCTTATGAGCTCCAGTGCGGTTTATACAGTTTTTAATTCCAATCAAAAGTCAAAAAATACTCGCTCTGTCATGGATAATCTCAATCTCTCTCTAGAGAGTATGTCGAGGTCAATCCGTTTTGGTAAGAATTATCATTGCGGAAATACCGGTACTCTTACTACACCATTGGATTGTTCCAATAACACTACAGGATCAAGTTACATTACTTTTCTTGATATGGATGGGAACCAGGTCATATATACTTTATTTAACGGAAGAATACAGAGAACAATTGGGTCAGAAGTTTACTACATGACTTCTCCAGATGTCACTATCACAACTCTTACTTTCAGGGTGTATGGTTCTGCAAGTTATACTACTGGAGATTGGTTTCAACCGAAGGTTATAATGGTTATATCAGGTAGGGTAGGTGAGAAAATAAGCACAAGGTCTACGTTTACCATAGAGACCACCATTTCGCAAAGACAATTTGATTTTCAATGATACGAATAATACGAATAAGATCGAATATACGAATATGAAATTTACCAAAAATAAAAGAAAAATTAAGGGGTTTACCCCCGTACTAAGTTTGGTCTTGTTGCTGGCATTTTTATTAAATTTAGTAAAAAATTTATTCAATAATCTGGAAAATGATTACATTGAGCCAATGTCACATAGCAACAAAAATGCTAG
>JBAQUS010000008.1:0-2434 GCA_049297675.1 Minisyncoccia bacterium
TTTCTTATTCTATTTAAAATTTGTTCCTTAACCTCTTTTGATATTTTGTGCTTCTTCATATTATTCCATATTAATTAGTTGTTAATTATACAGAATCGGTGTCAAAATTTTGGGGTCCGGGCCACGATGTCAGAAATGACTTAAGCGGGCGACGAAGCTAGCCACTTCGTTTGCTGATAAGGCAGGGCGAGACCGCAACAACGAGCGTCGGAAAACATCCCGACGCTTTTTCTTTATTTATTATTGTTGTCCCAAAATGTATCCATCAAGTTTTTTTGCTAAATCATAAACAGTATTTTTTGCTGGTGATTCAGGACAGCTTTCTAGAAAGCTTAAAATATTATCTGTATATTCAGTATATGTAAATTTCTTTAAATTATTTTCTCCTGTAAATGCTCCGATAAAATTAACAAGGTGAGATTTAAAATCTGCCAGTTTTATCATTTTTCCCTCATCTGAAATATGTTTTATTTTCTCATAGTATTCTTCTTTTTCCTTCTCATTGTAATTTTTAGGGTGAGACACTTCATCAACCATGTCTGCA
This sequence comes from Minisyncoccia bacterium, assembly GCA_049297675.1. Lineage (GTDB taxonomy): Bacteria > Patescibacteriota > Minisyncoccia > Phycocordibacterales > DATDWN01 > C7867-006. Next base: position 545 of record JBAQUS010000008.1, read on the forward strand.
ACTCTTTTTCCAAAGATTCTTTCAACTTGTTCATATGTTGCAGAAGTATCTTCGAGTGTATCATGAAGAAGTCCAGCGATTAAAATTTCTTCGTCGTTTACCCCAAACTCTTCTTTAAGAATCTGATAAACCTCCAGAAAATGATTCCCAGTTCCTATTTCAGCAAACTTTTTACTAGCAAATTTCTTTGCAAATTCAATTGAATTAACCACTTTGTCCTTAGTGATGTCCTCAAAGTTATAATTTTTCATCTCCAAAGCTCTTTTCATAAGGTGATCTCCAATCTCACCCCATTGTATGTATTCCTTGTAATCTTTTGGGTCAATTAGTTTTATTTCTAAAATATCTCCATCTGGATCTTTCTCAAATTCTCCATAGGGTTTAACAATACAAAACATTCTGAATTGCCTTGCTATCCCATTACCATACGACACTTCTACATCTTGATATCCAATACATTCGATATGAAGAACTTTCATGTTAGATTCTTCCTTTATCTCCCGTATTGCGGCTTCCGTATACGTTTCTCCTTTTTCAATTGCTCCACCTGGCGGAGTCCAATTGTTATCTTTACCGTGACCAACAATAACCAGTTTATCTCCATAGAAACAATACGAATGGACACCGTCCTTTGTCTCATCAGGAGTTTCAACTTCTGGAACACCATCAGTATATATAACCTTATATGTTTTTCCTCTATGATCAAATTGAGATTTTATTTGCATATAAAATTATTTATTAGGTTTAGCAACAATAAAAATTTCTGCATCAGATTCTTGAGAAATTGTCTCCCAGTCTAATTCGTTGAGTAATTTAGAAATTTTATCCCTAACAACAAGAGGCTTTTCAGAATTTATTGTTTCAGTATCATAGTCATACATTCCTTTAACTAATTGTCCGTCAATAACATAACCATTTGAAACTGAAATTACAATTTTATTTTTTGTTATTCTAACTGCTTCTTTTATTGCTTTATCAACATCTATGTTTGATGAATGTACTGCTCGTAAAGAAATATACAAATCAAAAGCCTTTGATTTTATACCCTTTAAATTTTCTAAATCTTCATGCAAAAAATTAACATCAGGAAAATGAGTGTGAAGTTTTTGGAGTGAGACATTTGAAATATCTACAGCAGTAATTTTTACTGAAGGTTTAATTTTTTGTAAAATATCAACTTCATAACCACTATTTGCTCCACAAATAACAACATTTTCAAAATCATCTGCGGAAATTGAATTTGTAAAAATATCTAAAAAAGTTTTATCGACTGACCGAGAATCTTGAGTGTAGTCATAATTGCCATACTTAGTATTGTATGCTTCCGACAATATATTCTTGTCTTTTGTTTTTGGTGGTTTTCTTTCAAACCATCTTTTTATAATATCCATAATTTTATTTTATTAACTCCTCAATCTTAACTCCCAACGCTTTTGCCAATCGTTCAATATTTTTTAATGCCATATTTCGTACACCTCTTTCAATACCAGAAATATCAGTTGGATGGACGCCTAAAATTTTTGCAAGGTCGCCTTGCGACATCTTCTTTTTTAGGCGTACTTCTCTGACCCTCTTGCCAAATTTACTTGATATATTTGCCATGTTGATAACTATGATGTTGCAAATATATTATCACTTATTGTAATATTATTCTATATAGAAAAATATTTCTATAGTTCTTTATCCACCGCCCATTCCGAAAAAAGAAAATCCCGCGCAAAACAAATCAAGTATGAGATGCGGTGGGACGAGGGCGGACGACGGAGCGGGAACGGAACCCCGACGCTTTGGTCGGGGTGGAGTGAACGCTACGGCGTGACGGAATTCATTGTCACGTCACCACTTTGATCTTGGAAAAAAGTTCGAGCAAAGTGTAGAATTACATCACAT
>JBAQUS010000009.1:0-5243 GCA_049297675.1 Minisyncoccia bacterium
CATGTGTTACTGCAGGCGGAAATGGTTGTTCATGGGAAGTTTCCTCAGGAGATTGTTACGCTGAATACGGAGGTGGATGTGCAATAACTTCACAATCTGGATGGTATGGAGCAGCTCCTGTAGCTGGATCTTGTGGTTACTCTCAATCCTCCTACTACTCACAATCGTCATATTACAGCCAAGCATCTTACGCTGCTGGCAGTGTACCAACACTCGGTTCTCCAACTGACACGTCAGTCACAACCTCTGGAGCAACGCTCGGAGCAACTGTCACATCTCTTGGAAATCCTTCTTCAATCACTGCCAGAGGGACATGCTGGGGAACCACACCAAATCCAATTACAAATTGTTCTTCTGCTTCACTTTCGCAAACAGTACCAAGTGCCTTCACACATGCAAGAGGAGGTATGTCACCTGGCACAACATATTATTATCGTGGATATGCAATCAACACGACAGGTACAGGATATTCGTCTGATGGTACATTTACAACAACTACTCTTCCACAAAATGGAGTTTGTGGATCAGCAAACAAGATCTATCCAGTAGGTGAGACTTCATACGGAGGTGATACATTATGTGCTGTTGGATCACAAGCCAATTGCTCTCCATCTGGTTGTGCATTTCCGGCCGCTGGCTCATCAACCACATGGGAATGTTTGGGGATAAGTGGCGGATCAACTGATTTCTGTGAGGCTATTGCTCCGGAGGTAACTTTCACACTTAATGTTACAATCAACAATCCATCAGCAGGTTATGTTAATAGCGATGTTCCAGGAATAAATTGCTCGCCAGTCTGCGTAGGATCTTTTCCTCAGTGGTCTAATGTTATTCTAACAGCAGTTCCAAGCTCATCTTACTGGAAATTTAATGGTTGGGTTGGTCATTGTGTTGGACTACTTACCCCATGTGATTTGTATATGCATCAAGCAAAAACCATTGAAGCCACATTTGTGCCAAGAGTTTTTAACTATATAGAATTCTAAGTTGCCTTTTTTAGAAAAATAGTTATACTTCACAATCGTTATGATTTATCCCGTTAGAAACCGCGGTCACGAAGTGATACAATTAGCCAAGTAAAATTTATGTTGGTCGAATATACATTAACAAAATTACAGATTGCGATGATCGCGACCTGTTTCTAACGGGATGAAACACAGGGCAATATCTGTTTTCCTTATTATAATTTTTTCTGTCGTTGGCTTTTTTGTATATAAGTCGGAAAAAGTTAACTCGGAAAACTCTCCCAGACTCTCAAAATATGCATTCAAACTTGGTCTTGATCTAAACGGTGGAACTGAGTTGACCTACAAAGCTGATGTTTCTAAAGCAAAGGGAAGTGCCAGTGACGCCATGTCGTCTCTACGGGATGCTATTGAAAGAAGAGTCAATCTTTTTGGTGTCAGTGAACCAATAGTTCAGATAATTAATCCGGGAATCATTTCTGGCGAAACGGATTATAAACTTCTAGTTGATCTTCCAGGTGTAACAGATATAAATCAGGCAGTAGAGCTAATAGGTAAGACCCCAAAACTTGAGTTCATGCTCATAAAGCCAGAAGCTAAAAATTTTACAGAAGAAGAATTGAAAACTAAAACAGTTGATGAAGTCTTTGTATCGACTGGTCTTGACGGCACATTATTTTCTAAAGCCGAACTCCAATTCACCAATTCTGGTGGAATGGAAATTGCTGGTCAGCCAATAGTTTCAGTGACTTTTAACCCTGAGGGTAAGGATTTGTTTGCAAAAATTACAAGAGAACAAAAGGGTGAAATACTAGCAATTTTTCTAGATGGTATTGTTATTTCTAGTCCAGTTATAAGAGATGAAATTACAGATGGAAAGGCGGTTATCTCTGGACAATTTACACCTGAAGAAGCAAAGTCCTTGGTCAGAGATTTAAACTATGGGGCCTTGCCGGTGCCAGTTGAGTTAGTTTCCACACAAACAATCGGTGCATCCTTGGGGGACAATGCCAAATCCGCAGGTCTGAGAGCAGGTGTTGTTGGGTTTTTTCTTTTAGCAATATTTCTTATACTTTGGTACAGACTACCCGGTTTTGTGGCAACAGTCTCTCTACTTATTTACATAGTCATTTCTCTAGCCATATTTAAACTTATTCCAGTCACATTAACTGCAGCTGGTATAGCAGGGTTTATACTTTCTATAGGTATGGCTGTTGATGCAAATGTACTTATTTTTGAGAGAATGAAAGAAGAGTTAAGAAACGGAAAGAACATTCATGATGCTCTGCATGAAGGATTTTCTAGGGCATGGCTTTCAATTAGGGACTCAAATGTATCATCAATCATCACAGCAGGCATTCTTTTTTGGCTTGGAACGTCTAGTATAAAAGGTTTTGCGTTGACGTTGGGGTTAGGAGTATTTGTTTCAATGTTTACTGCAATCACAGTTTCAAGAACATTTTTGTTCGCCATTGCTCCCCAAAAAACAAATACGGTGGGTAAAATATCAAAATTTTTGTTCAGTAACGGTTTGCATTTTTAATTTTCATACCTTTAACTTAAATATATGTTTATAGTAAACAATCGAAAATTTTTCTTCATTCTCTCCACACTTTTAGTGATCGGTTCATTTTTGTCTATTTATGTTTATGGTCTACAATTGGGGATCGATTTTAAGGGTGGGTCACTTTTGGAAGTAAGTTATTCAGTTACTAGACCGGATTCCGAAATAGTAAAAAATAGACTGAACGATTTAGGTCTAGGGTATTATGTTTTAACACCATCCGGAGAGAGAAATTTTATATTGAAAACTAGGGAACTAAATCCTACAGAAAAAGTCATAGTAATGAGTGCTTTTCAAACTGATTCAGAAACTTTAGCAAAGGAAGAGAGGTTTAACTCCATAGGACCAATTGTTGGTTCGCAACTTGCCAGCAAGGCCATGAAAGCCATTTCTCTTGTTATTATCTGTATTGTTCTTTATATCACTTTTGTTTTCAGAAAAGTTTCTTTTCCAGTACCATCTTGGAAATATGGTCTGGCCACGATAGTAGCTTTGGCTCATGACGTAATTATTCCTACAGGAGTGTTTGTAGCATGGATTCATTTTCGAGGTGGAGAGATTGATTTACTTTTTGTCAGTGCCATACTAGCTATTTTAGGTTACTCCGTTCACGACACCATCGTAGTTTTTGACAGAGTTAGAGAAAACTTAAAATCTACAGTCAAAGGCCAGTCTTTTGTAGAAACAGTAGGAAAATCAGTAACCCAAACATTTGGACGATCAATCAACACATCCGTTACTATTTTTCTCTCACTCGTTGCCCTATATTTCATTGGGGGAGAGTCAACAAAAGATTTTGCTTTTGTTCTCATCATAGGTGTTATAGCCGGTACCTACTCCTCAATCTTCGTCGCCTCACCACTTCTCGTCACTCTTGAAAAATTGCAAAAGAAGAGTTAAAATTTAGTTACTATCATTAACTAATATATTTATGGGAATAGATGGATATACAGCAAATATTCCAGACCAAGAACCAGAAGTCGATGAAATAAGTAAGTATGAAAAAGATCATAACGTAGACCAAGATACACTTGCTAAGTCGTATCTTGCTCACTGTGATGTTTATCATTCCCTTAGTGAAAAAGCACAAGAACTGTCTGATACTTTTTTAATCTCGAAAGACTAAATGGCCCCGATAATCCAGCAGTTATTAAAGCAAGACAAGAGTGGCTTGATGCTCAAGATGATGTTGAGAGTAAGGCTGTAGTAATGAGAGAAATGTTCGCAAATCTAAGACCAGAAACAATTAATAAATATAGAGATGATTTTGAATTAAGAAAGGTTTTTGGATAAAAAATACTTATGAAAAATTATTTTACAATCTATAAATTTTTGAAAGGGATAGTGTGGTTTATTGTAATATACATACCATTAAATATTTTTGTTAGTAAATTCATATATAACAATAAAGTCAGTGATAATTGGGTTTTATATTGTTTTGGTGCTGCTATGGTTGGTTCAATAGTAAATTGGATTGTTGATATTTTTGAGAAAAAATCTATTAAAAATAGTTTATAATACTAATTGCCCCAACTTCTTTCATTGCCTGAAATAGCAAAAGGTTACAGCTTCCCACTACTAGTACCACATAGGAATTTCCTATGGTTTCGGCGTAATACCACTCAAGATGCTCAATTTTTATATTCGTTCTACTCATTAAAATCGGTGCTTGACTTGTAAGTGAATATGGCTATACTTATCCTTACCTCTGAAATGCCTGAACAGGGCTTTTTCATTGGTAAAAGTTCGTTGACAATCACCCCCGAACTAATTCTCGAAGAATTACAGTTCGGGGGTAAAAATGAATTAATTAAGCCAAGCACTACAAGATGCTTGGCGAGAACATGTGCAAAAAACCGAAGATCGAAGTTAGAAGCAAGTTGTACGAGAAATTTTATTATCGTACTTTGTATATCTGACATCGTACTTCTATTCAAAAACATGATTCTGGATGAAAAATGAAGCAACATTTTTCGCATCAATAAACATCAATCATAAAAAACATCACAAGCCAGAAAAAATCGAAGTATGATGTAAGAATTACGAAGCTAGAGAATGCACCGCATTAACTCGAACATCGTACATCTATCATCGTACTTCTACTCAAAAATTATTTTTTGTTTTGTTCCGTTCAATTTTAAGATTTGATCAAAATCTTTTTTAAGAGTTTGATCCTAGCTCAGGATGAACGCTGGCGGTGTGGATAAGGCATGCAAGTCAAGGGGCCCGCAAGGGCACCGGCGAACGAGGTAGTAACACGTGGGAATATACCCTTTAGTCAGGAATAACTAGTCGAAAGATTGGCTAATACTTGATAGTCTCCGACCCGTAAGGCGTCGGAGTAAAGATTTATCGCTGAGGGAGTAGCCTGCGGAGTATCAGCTAGTTGGTAGGGTAATGGCCTACCAAGGCTATGACGCTTAGGGGGAGTGAGAGCTTGGCCCCCACCGATGGTACTGAGAAACGGACCATACACCTACGGGTGGCCGCAGTCGAGAATCTTCCGCAATGGGCGAAAGCCTGACGGAGCGACACCGCGTGATGGATGAAGACCCTCTGGGTCGTAAACATCTTTTATGAGGGAGAAAGTTTATTGATAGTACCTCAAGAATAAGGGGTTGCTAAACTCGTGCCAGCAGCAGCGGTAATACGAGTGCCCCGAGCGTTATCCGGAATCATTGGGCGTAAAGGGTGTGTAGGTGGCAGTGTTAGTC
>JBAQUS010000010.1:0-71644 GCA_049297675.1 Minisyncoccia bacterium
CGTTTCTTATTCTATTTAAAATTTGTTCCTTAACCTCTTTTGATATTTTGTGCTTCTTCATATTATTCCATATTAATTAGTTGTTAATTATACAGAATCGGTGTCAAAATTTTGGGGTCCGGGCCAACATCAATTCTTTACATAACGGCGATCGGTACTTTCGCTATAAAGCTTTCTTACAAACCGCAAGCACAACATGGACACCAACCGTTTCCGACATATCATTTACTTTTACATCGTCCTGCGTTCCTCCGGGGCAGGTGATCTTTAGCGGTCTGAGTGCTGGCGACTACACATTAACAATTTCCAAAAACGGCTATCAACAGTTTACCGATACAGTTAATGTTTCTGCCTCGTGGCAACAACGCGAAGTCATTTTATCCCCATAAAAATAAATCTTCAATGACCTTTTTAAATAAATACAATCAAAAGTCTGGTTTTACATTGATAGAAGTTTTGGTGAGCATCTTCATTCTCACGCTCATAGGACTTGCAGCCACCTCCTTTTTTAAAGATATTTTTTCCTACAATAGAATAATTTCAGGAAGTTTGACAGCGCAGGACGAAGCGCGTCGTGCTCTAAAAACTATGAGTGCAGAAATTCGCACCGCATCTCCTTCGAGTCTTGGCACATACGCCATTACGCAGGTAGCAACTTCATCGTTAATTTTTTACAGCAACATAGACGACGATTCATTCAAAGAGCGAGTAAAATATTTTCTTGACGGTACCACTCTCAAAAAAGGAATTATCAAGCCATCCGGTTCGCCACTTATTTACAATCCAGCAAATGAAACTATCAGTGAATTGGTACACGATATGGCAAATGCTGCCATACCAATTTTCAGCTACTATGACACCGATTATGACGGAACAACACAGCCTCTTACGGAGCCGACCAACATATCTGCGGTACGACTTGTGAAAATTACAATTATTATTGACAAAGATTCTACGCAACCGCCAAGTCCAATGACGCTCACAACGCAAATTAATATGAGAAATCTCAAAGACAACTGATGAAAATCAACCTCATTTTTATGAAACTAAAAAATAAAAAATTACATGGTGGTTATATGCTTATTCAGGTAATTGTATTCGGCTCCATTGCCGTTTATATGCTGAGTGCGTTGGTGGGCTGGGCATCAATAAACATTAAAGCCGGCAGGCAAGCGTTTAATCGGGAAAAAGCTTTACAAATTGCGGAAGCGGGCATTGACTACTATCGTTGGCATCTTGCACACGCTCCCACCGATTTTCAAGACGGCACAGGTAACCCAGGGCCTTATGTACATGACTTTCGCGACAAAGACGGAAATATCATCGGCCAGTTTTCTTTAGATATTACACCACCGCCACTCGGATCAACATTAGTGAAAGTAAAATCCACAGGAAATATAATCGCTGATACGCCCTTGTCTCGTGAAATCGCAGTGCAATTTGCAAAGCCATCAATCGCAAAATATGCGGTTGCCGCAAATGCCGCCATGCGTTTTGGTGCCGGAACCGAAGTCTTTGGACCGATTCATTCAAATGGAGGAATTCGTTTTGATGGTCTTGCGCATAATGTTGTTACAAGTGCAGTCACCTCATACGATGACCCCGATTCTGATGATTGCAATAATAATGTCTCGTTCGGTGTACATACCTGTCTTTCTCCCCATGATCCCTCGCCACCTGCCGCAACACCACTGCGCCCAGATGTATTCGAGGCTGAACGGCAATTCCCAGTACCGGCGGTCGATTTCGCCGGAATCACCGCTGATCTTGCGCAAATGAAAACAGAAGCCCAGACAAATGGTTTTTACCGCCCGAGTGCAGGAGCATTAGGATATCATATCGTTTTGAAAACAAACGACACTTTTGATCTTTATCGTGTAACGAGCATGGTAAATCCACCATCCGGTTGCACAAATAGCGCAGGCCAATCCGGCTGGGGCACGTGGAGTATTAACAATCAGAATCTTATCGGAAATTATCCGTTTCCCGCAAACGGCATTATTTTTCTTGAAGATGATATTTTTGTTAATGGGCAGATTGATGGTGGACGGCTTACCATTGTGGCCGCTTTCTTACCCGATAATCCGCCATTTCGAAAAAATATTATAGTAAATAATGACCTTCTTTACACGAACTATGATGGCTCAGATGTTCTCGGTCTTATTGCACAAGGCAATGTTCACATCGGTTTGATAAGTGAAGATGATTTGCGAATCGATGCCGCGCTTATTGCCCAAAATGGACGAGTGGGTAGATACTACTATCGTCCTCCAAGTGGTGGTTCGCAACGATGCTCTCCAAATCATGTGAGACAAACATTAACGCTTTGGGGAATGATCGCAACGAGCCAGCGATATGGTTTTGGTTATACTGACGGAACAGGATATCAAACACGCAATCTAAATTATGATGGGAGTTTACTCTACGGCCCACCGCCAAGTTTTCCACTAACATCCGACCAGTATGTAACTCTCACTTGGGAAGAAGAATAGTCGTCAAAAAAATCAGAAGAAGCCCGCGCGGATTCCTCCCCAGACCCCTCCTCCGCGCGGGCAAAATCCAAAAACAAATTAGTCTCGGTTTTGCCAAATCCAAATCCCCAGAAAATAGTTTGGCAAAACCGAGTCCGAATTGAAGCCCCGCCACACTGCCCGAATACTTGGAGGGCAGAACCCCAAAAAGAAAAATGTTCTTTCCATTTTAGAAAAAATCCACCCCCGCGAAATCAGAAAAGCAAGGAACATTTTTTCTTTTTGGGGTTGCCGAGTGAAGCGAGGCGGTGGCGGGGCTTTCGTAGAGCGTACGATTTAGTTTCAAACCACCACGCGCTTCGCGCGTGCGAGACATTACCGATTTTGAAAATAGGTTCTAACTTGGTATAGTAAAGACACAAGGCTTAAAATTGAGTAGCAATTTTTAGCACTTGTGCGAGCCGGAGCACGACGGTGCGAGGCGGGGTCGCACAAAAATTCTGCAAAATTTTATGTGTGACCACAAAATAAAATCCGAAGGGTATTTTGTCAGCGTACAGTGAGTGATGTTATCACTTATGTCAGGATTCGAAGCCTTATTGAAATTTTTTAAGAACGAAGTGAATTAAAAAATCCAATTAGGGTACTGAAACTGTAGGTTTCGATTCCTGGTGCGCGCACCTTGAGCAGAATTTTATTAATTTCTACATCATTTACTTGAATTACGAAACTCGTCGAAAACACATATTTTATGGTATATCTCGCAGGCCGAAGAGGCCGAGAGTTAAGGAAAATTTTCAGCAGAAAATTATTCCGGTGCCGGAAAATATGTGTTGAGTAAGAGTTCCGTAGTTCAAAGTCATTTATGCAAAAAATCTCAAAAATAATTGGAAGGGAAATACTAGATTCGAGAGGCAATCCTACAGTCGAGGTCGATCTATATTTATCTGACGGTTCGTTTGGTCGGGCTTCTGTTCCGTCCGGTGCTTCGACAGGCAGTCATGAAGCATGTGAACTCCGAGACGGCGGAAAAAGATATGGAGGTAAGGGTGTGTTAAAAGCAGTAGAAAATGTAAACACAACTATTTTTAATGCCATAAAAAAAGAACAGAAAGCTAAAAGTTTTGATCAAAGGACTCTTGATAATTTCCTCATTAAACTCGACGGGACAGAAAATAAAAAGAGGTTAGGTGCCAATGCCATTTTGGGAGTTTCTCTTGCATTTGCAAAAGCAGTGGCAGTTTCAGAGAAAAAACCACTTTGGAAATATTTTAAAGAAATTTCAAAAACTAAGGAGGTTTGTTTGCCTGTTCCAATGATGAATATATTAAATGGTGGAAAGCATGCCGAGAACTCCACAGATCTTCAAGAGTTTATGATCATGCCTTTGGGAGCAAAGTCTTTCTCAGAAGCATTACAGTGGGGAGTTGAAGTTTTTCACGAGCTTAAAAAAATATTGAAAAGTAGAAAATTAAATACTTCAGTGGGAGATGAGGGCGGATATGCGCCAGCTTTGGGAAGTAACGAGTCTGCAGTACAAGTCATCCTAGAGGCAATAAAAAATTCAGGCTATAAGCCTGGTAAGGATATTTTCATTGCTATTGATGCGGCGGCAAGTGAGCTCTACAAAGACGGAAAATATCATCTAGAAATCGAGGGAAAAACACTTACATCTAGCGAAATGGTTTCATTCTATGCTGATTGGGTTAAGAAATATCCGATTGTTTCGATAGAGGATGGACTTTCAGAAGATGATTGGGAAGGGTACAAACTCATGACAAAGTTGTTGGGGAAGAGGATTCAGATAGTTGGAGATGATTTGTTTGTAACTAACACTAGCAGGTTGAAAAAAGGCATTGATGAAAAATGTGGAAACTCAATACTGATTAAGCTAAACCAGATAGGTACTGTTTCAGAGACGATTGATGCAATACAAATGGCCAGGAAAGCTGGTTTCACTTCCATCATTTCTCACAGATCAGGCGAGACGGAGGATTCGACAATCTCAGATTTTGTTGTAGGTCTGGGAACAGGGCAAATAAAAACTGGTTCGCTTTGCAGGTCAGACAGAGTAGCTAAGTATAACCAGCTTCTTAGAATTGAGGAATCTCTTGGAAAGAGGGCGAAGTTTTTAGGACGAAACGCCCTAAATTAAGTTGAAAAAGCAAAATTAAAGTGCTAATATTAGCTCTCATTTTAACCATGAAAAAAACAAAAATAGTTGCAACTATCGGACCGGCTACGGAAAGTGTAGAAATGCTCACAAAATTACTAGAAGCAGGTATGAATGTCATGAGACTGAATTTTTCTCATGGTGATTTCCTAGAGCACCAAAACAGAGTAGATAATCTTCGGGTGGTTATGAAAAAAACCGGTCAAGTCTGTGCTATCTTACAAGATCTTGGCGGACCGAAAATAAGAATAGGAGATTTCAGTACTGATTCTATAGTTTTGAAAGAAGGCGAGAAATTTACTCTAACTACCGAAGATGTTATAGGAAACGAAAATATTGTTTCGGTTAATTACTCACTTTTACCAAAGGAGGTGAAAAGAGGGCATTTTATTTTTCTGCATGATGGTAAAAAGAAACTTGAGGTTATGAAGGTAGATGGAAAACGTGTTGAATGTAAGGTTATAGTTGGTGGGGAAATGAGGGGAAGAAGAGGTGTTAATCTTCCAAATTCAACTCTTTCAATAAAATCTTTATCAGATAAAGACATAAGGGATCTAGAGTTTGGACTAAAAAACGATGTTGAGTTTTTTGCACTTTCTTTCGTTAGATCTCCAGAGGACATAACAGATTTAAGAAAAATACTTAACAAAAGAAAAAGTCAGGCTGGAATTATTGCCAAAATAGAAACTCCTCAAGCACTGGAAAATATTGATGAAATAATAAAGCTCTCAGATGGAATAATGGTTGCAAGGGGGGACTTGGCTATTGAAGTACCCTTTGAAAAAGTACCAAGCATTCAAAAAATGATAATTGGGAAGTGTAACAGTAGCGGTAAGCCGGTAATAACAGCCACACACATGCTTGAATCCATGATAAAAAGTCCCATTGCCACTCGGGCTGAAGTATCAGATGTTGCCAACGCTATTTTGGACGGTACAGACGCAGTCATGCTTTCTGGAGAGACTACACTCGGACAATATCCGCTTGAAGCTGTTACAGTCATGTCGCATGTTGCAGGCGAGATCGAAGGCAGTTACCCGAATAGACAGATTGTAAGAGTCGGAAAAGATGGTGAGACGGACACATCAGATTCTTTGACAAGTTCTATTGTCAAAACAGCACATGATATAGGGGCGAAAGTTATTATAGCTCTCACTGATTCTGGATTTACTGCCAGAATGATATCTCGTCATCGGCCACATCCCCCAATTCTGGCTTTGACACCAAATAAAAAGACTGCAGTCAAACTTTCTTTGGTTTCTGGATGTATTTCTATAACTGTTGATAGGTATGAAACACTCGAGGATGTATTTAAAATTGTCAGAAAAGAAGTTCAAGAAAACAATCTGGCAAAAAAGGGTGACAAGGTAGTTATTGCGGCAGGTGTTCCCTTCGGTACAAAAGGACTATCGACTAATTTGATGGTGGTTCAAATAATATAATTTCAGTAATATTTGATATAAGACTATTCTCTGGGTATAATGGGACGATGATAGTTAGAAGATCAACTTTTTTTCTTGGGATTTTTATTTTTCTCGTACCATTTTTAGGCTTTCCGACTTTTTGGAAAACTTTTTTTATTATTTTTTCTGGAGTGACTCTGGTTTTACTATCTGTAAAGTTTAATCTGAATAAAATAGCAAAGAAAAATATAATAAAGGAAGAGAGGAATATTAACTTGAATCTAGAAAACATTTCTTCAATTGCAAAGACAGAACCTGAAGTTGATAATATTGTTAAATCGAAAGAGCCAGAAATACCAAAGATTACAAGAAGAAAGAAATTAGTTACAAGAAACTCCTCAAGCAAAACCTCATGATAGGTGTTTCCAAAAGGCATATAATAAAATCCTTTATTTTCTTTGCCCTAATTTTATTTTTATTTTTATTCTTTTTGTTACCAAAGATTCTCAGCCTACATTATATTTCTCAAAAAAATGTTGATTTTTTCAGCAAGGATGAATCCGTAGAAAAATTAGAAGAATACAGACCAAATTATGTTTCTACACCAAGGGAGTTAAAAGCCATTTATATGACTAGCTGGATTGCTTCACGAAGGGATTTGAGGTTAGAACTTGTTAAATTAATTGATAAAACTGAGCTTAATTCCATAGTTATAGATATAAAGGATCATTCAGGGAAAATTATTTTTGAAATAGAGTCAGGCGAGTTAAAAAAATACGGATCGGAAGAGGTCAGAGTATCTGACCTCGAAGAATTTGTAGAAGAGCTCCACCTTAAAAATATTTACGTAATAGGTCGCGTGGCTGTTTTTCAAGATGAATACTTTGTAAAATTCAGACCAGATTTAGCAATAAAAAATAGGTCAGGTGAAAATATTTGGAAGGACAGGAAGGGAATATCTTGGATAGATCCTGCATCAAAAGAATATTGGGACTATATAATATTAATATCAAAGGAAGCTAGAAAAATTGGTTTTGATGAGATAAATTTTGATTATATTAGATTTCCATCGGATGGAAACATGGTAGACATTTCATATCCCTTGAGCTCGACTACTCCAAAGTCTGAAGTTATGGAAAGTTTTTTTCGATATTTAAAAGAAAATCTGTCAGGAACAGGATTGAAAACCTCTGCAGATCTTTTTGGTATGACGACGACCTCGTATGACGACATGGGCATCGGTCAAGTTTTGGAAAAGGCTTTGCCTTATTTTGATTATGTTTCTCCTATGGTTTATCCATCGCATTATCCTCCAGGCTTTCAAGGCTATAAGGATCCAGAAGCTCATCCATATGAGATGATTAGTTTTACATTAAAATCAGCATTGGATAGGACTATAAAAGCTAGTTCCACACCCGAAAAAATCAGACCTTGGCTTCAAGACTTCGGGCTGAGGGTCTTTTACAGTTCAAAGGATGTTAGGGCTCAGATTAAGGCAGTAAATGACCTAGGTCTCTCATCTTGGATGCTCTGGTCTCCATCAAACAAATATTCAAAAGACTCCTTTAATAATATATAGGGCTTTTGTCTTTTGTAAATTCGAGTTATACTTTGTTAGGTTTAGTAATATAAAAAACATGACACGGGGTTCACCCCTGCACTAAGTTTGCTCTAGCATTTTTGTTGACACATGACATTAACTCTATAAAGTTTTATAATGTAACATTAAGTGATTTTATTTATGAAAATTAAAAAAATGCTGACAACAAGACCAAACTTAGTGCGGGGGTTTACTCTCATAGAGCTCTTGGTGGTTATTGCAATTATTGGAATACTAAGTTCAATTGTCTTGGTTTCTTTAAGTACCGCAAGAGACAAAGCCGCAAATGCTGGAGTTAAGTCAAATATAAGTGGGATACGAAATCAAGCAGAAATTTCCTATGATGAAAATAATAATCTCTATACAAGTGTTTGTTCTGATTCAAAGGTCATGCAGGCACTCTCTGCCGCCAGTTTAGCTGGAACTGCTACAACAACTAGTTATATTTGCAATGATGATGACAATTATTGGGTGGCTCAAACTCCACTTAAGATTGCGGATAATGATGGAAGTACGCTTTGGTGTATTGATAGCTCAGGGTCACCTAAGGGGGGGACGACTGCCATCATCCAAGATGTGGACACCTCCTGCCCATAATTAAACTTTCAAAACTGGCGCATTTCGTCGTTGGAAAGGCAAATGTGCTCGTCAACGTATATCCAATACGTCTCCTCGCCCATTCACCTTTCCGCCTAGAACTGCATCCAGTTTTGAAAGTTTAAGTGTTACGGATGCAACGCTTCAGTATTTTGTACATCTGATGTCCAAGTGGCACTAACAAAATTTCGTTGACTAAATACTTTTCAGAGACTCCGCAACCCTCTAGCATGGTGTCGTCAATGACCCGAGCAAAGCGAGGGCTCTTGACGACTAGAGGGTGAGGACAAGGCTCAAAAAATTCACTGGAATTTTTTGAGCTCGCTCTGAAAAGTATTTAGGAGAAAGAAATTTTGTGTTATAATACGCCGAAATGGATAACGATATAACATATTTTGCAGAAACTGATGCTAGAAATAAAAAAGTTAAATTTGGAATAAAGGCCAAGGATAGATTAAAACATCTCTATGTTATTGGGAAAACAGGAATGGGAAAGTCTACCCTTCTTGAGAATATGGCCATTCAGGATATTCAAAGCGGAAACGGCTTGGCCGTTATTGATCCTCACGGAAGTATGGCCGAGAAGCTTTTGGATTATGTGCCAGAAAATAGAATAGACGATGTTTTGTATTTTGCTCCTTTTGATCTAGATTACCCAATTTCCTTTAACATTATGGAGGATGTTGGAGCTGACAAAAGGCACTTGGTAGTGGCGGGACTGATGGCCACATTTGAGAAGATTTGGGCCGATGCTTGGTCGGCAAGAATGGCATATATATTACAGAACACACTTTTAGCCCTCCTTGAATTTCCGGGAGCGACTCTTCTCGGTGTAAACAGGATGTATACCGACAAGAATTTTCGAAATCAGGTAGTTGATAATATAAAGGATGTTGCTGTGCGCTCTTTTTGGGTTGATGAGTTTACAAAATATACAGATAGATATACTCAGGAAGCGACGCCTGCAATACAGAACAAAATTGGTCAATTTGCTAGTAATCCTCTCATTAGAAACATTATCGGTCAGAGTAAATCAAGTTTTAATTTGAGAGACATAATGGATCAAAAAAAGATTCTTATAATGAATCTTTCAAAAGGTCTGGTCGGTGAGGGCAATGCCAAACTACTTGGCTCAATGCTTATCACCAAAATTTACCTAGCTGCCATGAGTCGAGCTGACCTCAGTGCCAAAGAGATGATTTCAACTCCTAATTTTTATTTTTATGTTGATGAGTTTCAATCTTTCGCTAACAAATCATTTGCTGATATTTTATCTGAGGCCAGAAAATACAAACTCAATTTGACGATTGCTCACCAGTACATTGAGCAGATGGAAGAAGAGGTTCGGGATGCTGTTTTTGGAAACGTTGGAACAATGATTACTTTTAGAGTGGGAGCTTTTGATGCAGAAGTGTTAGAGAAAGAATTTTTCCCTACATTTACTGCATCAGATTTGGTCAATCTTGGTTTTGCTCAAGTTTACTTGAAACTGATGATAGACGGAGTGTCATCTCAACCTTTTTCGGCTAGAACAATTGCTCCAATACCTAAACCGGTAATTAGCTATAAAAATGCAGTAATAAAAAGTTCCAGAGATCAGTTCGGTCGTTCGAGAATAGATGTGGAGAAAGAAATAAATGAGTGGCATGGATCAAGTCCAGCAAGCACAAAAGAAGAGAAGCCTCAACAAAGAAGAGAATGGGATAGACCAAAGGAGTATCCAAAACCAAGTGATGGTGGAAGACCTAATCCACAGTTAGCTCAAGTTCTAACACAATTTACAAAACCTATTGAGCACAAAGAGAGCTTTCAAAAGCCAACAGAGGAGTTTAGAAAAAGAGAGACTTCTCCAAAACCAATTGCACCAGTGCATAACAATCCTAATCCAAACCAGACGGTTTCACTTTCAAATTTAAGTAGTATAAAAGACAATAAAAAACCGACAATGGAAGGCATATCCAGTTTAAAAGAAGCACTTTCTAAAGTAATAAATAAACCCAGAATTGAGCCCGAGACAAAACCAATAGTAAAACTTGAGGCAAAACCACTAGAGAGAAAAATTACCACAGAGAACAATAAAGATAATAGTAAAGATATGAAAGATCAGCAGAGAGAGAATGTTAAAAAAGAAACGCCTCCAAAAGAGGTCCCAGAAGAAGTTCTTAGGAAAATATTAAGCATGGATGGAAACAAATAGAAATATGATGTACGAAGATCGAAGCACTAAAAGGAGAATATTAATTTTTTCGACAGCCTATTATCCTTTCATGGCAGGGGCCGAGATAGCAATAAAGGAAATAACAAATAGATTGTCGGAAGATTTTGAATTTGACTTGATTACCGCAAAACTAGATAAAAATTTAAAAAGTTTTGAGAAAATTGGGGTAGTAAATGTCTATAGGTTGGGTTCTGGCAAGCCTATATTTGATAAATTTTTTTTACCTTTTCTTGGTGCAATTCGGGCATATAAACTTAGCAGGCAAAATAACTATTTTTGTCTTTGGGCGGTTATGATTACTTTTGCAAGTGGAGCTGGATTTCTCTTAAATATTCTTAGATTCTTAACTGGAAAAAATAGAATCCCTATGGTTCTTTCACTTCAAGAAGGGGATTCAGAAAGCCACTTGAAATACAGATGGGCAGGCTTAATCTCATTGTCGTGGCGCTTGGCTCTTAGTCAGACGGATATATTGACCGGATTAAGTAATTTTTTATTGAATAGAGCAAAAAAATATGGTTATAAAGGTGAGGCTGTTCTAGTTCCAAACGGCGTGGATTTATCAATTTTTTTAAATGAAGTTAGTCTGGATGATAAAAATTCACTTAAAGTAAAATTAGGTAAAAAAGATGAAGAAGTTTTTCTGGTCACAACAAGCAGACTTAACCACAAAAATGCAGTTGATGATATTATAAGAAGTTTAGTAAGTCTTCCGGAAAATATAACCTTGATTGTTATTGGAAAAGGTGAAGAAGGCCAAAGGCTTCAAAAACTGGCAGATGATTTGAAGGTAGCGCATAGGGTGAAATTTTTAGGTTTTTTGGATTATGAGGAATTACCAAAACATCTTTCAGTTTGTGATATTTTTATAAGACCCTCTCGTTCGGAAGGATTCGGAAATTCTTTCATAGAGGCGATGGCAGTAGGGCTACCGGTTATAGGGACACCAGTTGGCGGTATACCTGATTTTCTTGACGATAAAGAAACTGGAGTTTTTTGCTCACCTGACAATCCGCAGAGCATTGCTATGGCAGTAAATTTAATTCTTTCGGACAGAGAGCTCCGAGAAAAAATAATTTATAACGCAAAAGACAGGGTTGTTGCCATGTATGGTTGGGATCACATATCTCAAAAAATGAAAGGTCTTGCATTTGATAGATTGCTAAAATATGTATAGTATAGACGCCTTATGAGTCCCGTTAGAAACCGCGGTCACGAAGTAGTATGATTAGTTATAAAAAGTATATGTTAGTCGAATATAAATTAACAAAATTACAGATTGCGATGATCGCGACCTGTTTCTAACGGGATGAGAATTCTAATTACAACAGGTATATATCCACCAAAGGTAGGTGGTCCATCACAGTATGCCAAAAACTTATTTGAAGTCTGGCAAAAGGCGGGTCATGAAGTTTTAGTTCGAACTTACACTATTGAGAATAGTATACCTACTGGAATAAGACACATTTGGTTTTTTTTGAAAATTATTCCTGCAGTGTTAAAATCGGATTTTGTCCTAAGCCTTGATACTTATAGTGTTGGGTTTCCCTCTGTCTTTGCCTCAAAAATTTTTGGGAAAAAAGTAATGATTCGTACAGGAGGAGATTTTCTCTGGGAGAGCTATGTAGAAAGAACAAGAGAAAGAGTATTGTTTAGAAATTTCTACGAAGATAAAGCTGTCAAACTGAATCTTAAAGAAAAAGTTATTTTTTCTATCACCAAGTGGACTTTGAAAAATGCTAATAAACTCATTTTTTCGACAAATTGGCAGAGGGACATTTTCGTTAAAGCTTACCAGTTGGATATAGAAAAAACATCTATTATAGAAAATTATTATGGCCAGAAAGAATCCAGTTTGGGTCCAAATTCTAAAGATTTTATAGCTTCGACTAGAAATTTGTATTGGAAAAATCTCGATGTATTGAAAAAGATCTTCGTGAGAATTGTTCGCAAGAACTCGCAGGTAAAGCTTTACACTTTGAATACCGATTATGATTCATTTATGGAAAGGATGAGGGGTAGTTTTGCTGTTGTTCTTGTCTCACTTGGGGACATAAGTCCAAACATGATTCTCGATGCCATAAGACTAAATAAGCCTTTTATTTGCACAAAAGAAGTTGGGATTTTTGATAGAATAAAAGATGCCGGTATTTTTGTGGATCCACTGAATGAAAATGAAATTGAGGAGGCTGTTTTAAAACTACTCAATCCTGAGGAATATTCAAAAGCTAAAGAGAAGGTCAAAAATTTTAATTTTACACATACATGGGAAGAGATTTGTAATGAATTCATAACAATTTATAATTCAATAGAATAAAGGGATGAAAGTCTTATCAATCGGAATGGATAGAAAGTTGTTTGAAGAGGGAAGTTCTGTTTTGGAGCGTTCAAAAGAATATGCCGAAAAAATGGAGGAGCTCCACATAGTTGTCTTTTCATTACAAAGACACAACCTTTTATACAAAAAATACCAAAATTTGCATATTTATCCGACAAATTCATATTCCAGGATCACTTTTTTGTTCGGGGCATACTTCCTCGGAAAGAAAATAATAGAGGAGAATAATTTTTTGACGAGTAGATCAATTATAACAGTCCAAGATCCTATGACCATAGTCGGATATTGCCTATCAAAGAAATTCAAACTTCCCATTCAGCTTCAGATTCACACTGATATATTCAACTCTAATTTTAAAAAATCTCTGATTGGATTTGGAAATTTCTGGTATTCTGGGCTCGTTCAGGTTCCACTGACTACTTATTTTCTACCTAGAGTTTCTGGAATAAGAGTGGTTAGCCAATCGATCAAAGATTCTATTTTGACTAAGTTTAGTTTTTTAGATAGAAAAATAGAAGTTTTACCAATATATGTCGATATAAATCATCTAATAAGTAGTTATCCAGGAAGGGATATAAAAAAGGATTTTCCTGGGTTCAACAGTATCATTCTTATGGCCTCTAGATTATCAAAAGAGAAAAGAATCGATATTGCTTTAAATTCCTTTAAGAAAGTATTGTCAAAGTTTCCACTGGCCGGATTGGTTATTTGTGGGGAGGGTCTTGAAAGAGAAAATCTCATAGTCAAAGCTAAGGAGTTAGATATTTCAAAAAGTGTCGTTTTTTTGCCTTGGCAGAGCGATCTCATGTCATACTATAAAACTTGCGATGTTTTTCTTCTTACTTCTGAGTATGAGGGGTACGGAATGACGCTTATAGAAGCTGGGGCATCGGGCTGTCCTGTAGTTACAACAAAGGTAGGTGTGGCTAACTCAAATCTTTTTGAGGATGGAAGAAATTCTTACGTTTGCGAAATCAACGATACCGATTGTCTCTCTGAAAAAATTACCATATTATTAGATAACAATACCAAGAGAGACGATTTCAAGAGGAATTTGCAGAAAAACATAAAAAATTATTCAAAGACAAAAGAAGAGTATGTTGATCAATATGTTTCCTTACTTGAAAAACTTTAAAAAATTTCGATGCATAAAAAAATATTTACTCTAGTTTTGGATGTTTTGGAGGAACACAAAATACTTAGATACATTATCTCTGGCGGTATGAGTGCTACGGTAAACATTTCTCTTTTCTCTCTATTTTTTTATATCTTTGATATTTATTACATAATCTCAAACATTATGGCTTTTTCGGTAGCTTTTTTTGTCAGTTTGTTTTTACAAAAATTTTGGACATTTAGAGATCATTCAACAGAAAATATGCACATTCAAGGGATGTATTATCTTCTCAACTCTCTTTTAGGTTTGGCAATAAACACCACAGTCCTTTATGTTTGTGTTGATTATTTGAAATTTATACCGATTGTAGGAGTAATCATAGCTGGAATATGTACTGCTCTAGTAACATTTCAGATTTCTAGTAGATATGTGTTTAATAATAGCTTTAAATGATTCCATAATTTTGACAGAAATGAGTGTGTATAATGGTACCTGACACCATTTCTCCCTTGGTGTTCCAGTTGATAAATTGCTAAAATAATAATATGAAAAATCTTGGACAGTTAACTCCTGCACATGAAAGTGTAGAGAAAAAAGAAAATGGTGTAGAAATTTCTGCTACGAAAGAATCGGCAGTCGTTTCATTTCGTAATCTTGAATTAAATGAACAAAACCCCAGATCGCCAGAGATTAAAATTGTTGTTGAAAAACAACCTGTTGAATTAGTTGAGGGGAAAAGCTATGTCAATTCTGCGGTTTTAATTGATAAAGAAACGGAAAGAATGCAGTCACTTGCAACTCAGGCGGAAGCACTTTTAGAAATACCAGAAAATGAGAGGCCAGCAAAAGTTTTAGAGATTTTGAGAAGCAAAATGCACTACGCATACAATGATGTTCTTGATAAACTTTCTGAAAGTGATCCTGATTTAGCAAAATGGGTTGCAGAAAATACTGGTCTTAGTTCTCCATTTTCCCATGATGTTCCTTTATCGGATCTTGTGGAGAAAGGCTATGGTGTATGTAGGCATTTGTCCGTTGCATATTTATGGTTGGCACAAAAGGCAGGATTGAAAGGCGTTTTGTTGAGTAGTGAGTATGGTTCAATAAAAAATATTGAAAGAACTGATACAAAACAAAAATTATTTAGATCGGCAGATATTGGTAAACCAGTTTCTGCTCATTCTTGGGTAGAAATAAAAACAAGTGACGGACAGTGGATTCCAGTTGATCCATCCACGAAACTTGTTGGTGATTCAGAAGAAGGGCTAGCCATGTTTAAAGAAGCAAATTATTTGGCTATTGGATATGGGATAGACATTGACGCGGAACCAGGAGATAAGTTGGGGGTTGATAGAACAGCAATATTTTTTGCTCCTGCAGAGCCAACATCTTCTGGAACGTTTTGTTTAGAACTTCGTAGTTCAAAACCCACTATCAGATTCGGAAAAGAAAATTTACCGCCTACTAATGTCCCGTATTCAGGAGAAGGAAAATTGAAAATAGAAAAAGACGATAATTATGGAGGTTTTGCACTTGATATTTTGGAAGTTAAGGTAGAATAAAAATTATTTTATCAATCCACAGTCTCCATGAAATTGGGAAATTGGTGTCAGGTACCATTTTTTGTAATTACATGCTAGAGTCACTAAATGTCACGAGTACCTAGAGTAGATATAGGAGATGAGATTTACCATGTTCTCAACAGAAGTAATGGTCGTGTAAAAATATTCAATAATGACAAAGACTACAAAAACTTTGTAGATTTACTGATCGAGACAAAAGAGAAGTTTGATATGAGGATTCTTGCTTACTGTATAATGCCGAATCATTGGCATCTAGTTCTGTATCCAAAGAAAGACGGAGATCTTTCAAAATTCATGCAATGGTTATCATTAACTCATACACAAAGATATCATGTTAAAACCGAGACTGTTGGATTTGGTCACCTGTACCAAGGAAGGTATAAATCATTTTTAGTATCAAGAGACAACTATCTTCTCCAGGTTATTAGATATGTCGAACAAAATCCACTAAGGGCAAAAATTGTTAAAAGAGCTGAGGATTGGAAGTGGGGAAGTGGGTTTAATAGATTTAATCCTTCAGAAAAAAACTTTGTTTCTGAATGTCCGATTGATCTACCAAACGATTATAGACAATGGTTAAATGAGGTTCACGAAAAAGATGAATTAGAGAACATTAGACTGTCAGTAGAAAAGAGTAAACCATTTGGTACAATTAGTTGGGTAGATAAAATGGTCGAAACTTTTAAATTGGGTTTAACCACAAGACTAAGAGGAAGACCCACGAAATAATGGTACCTGACACCATTTACATTCATTTACATTTATCTTGAGGTAAAAAAAATATGAAAAAAAATATTCCAAAATTGAACAAAATAATAGGACAATCAAATATAAGTGATCACATTACAACATTCGAGAAGAAATTAGAGGAATTTCTTAAGAAACACAATAAACCAATCCAATTATCTGTTAATGATATTAAAGATATGGTCTGGAATGATAGGGACAACAAAACTTTAATGAGGCTGGTTTTTTTAATTGCTGAAAGAAATAATATTAAAGATATAAATATGGTCATGTCCATTCTATCCGAAGCATGGAATAATTTTCCGAGGATAGATATGAACGGATTATCACCCCAAGAAATGACTCTACGATTAAAAATTGATCCAGATTTTGACTATAAAGATAGACCAGACTTTACACAAATTTTCATTGATGATTTTCCAGAAAAAGATTCTATAGAAAAAATTAACGAGCATGATTGGCAATGGAGTTTTTCCGGGACAACAAGATTAGATATGGACAAACTAGAATTTATTGATAGTCCAAATAATTTCAATGATGAAAGTGGTGAATTAGTTGACGAAATATTTAGTCCGCTAAAAATCGAAATGGCAAAGGAACTTTTGTCTGTTAACCCGTTACTTTTCAAGGCATCTATCATACTTGCTAATCACGAATTTCAATCTGGATTTTCAAACAGGGCAAAACAAATTCTCCTTGAAACCATAACAAACGCAAAAAAAATGATTCCAAGCGAATTTGAAATTGGAAAGGATTTGATTCAATGGGGATTTTTGGATAACAGATCATATATCCTACTTTTGGGAGAGCATGCAACTTTAATTGAAGCTGTAGATGGTATGAAAGCAGCAATACCTCTATATGAAGAGATAGTCTCAATAAATCCAAATGACAATACCGGTATCAGGTCATTTTTAGCAACGGCATATATAGCAACAAACCAACTTGATAAGCTGTTTATTCTTGATAATAAATATCCGGATGATATGGTTACAGAATTATCAATGGGGACTGTACTTGCTTGGATAAAAGTTGGAAATTTTGATTTAGCAAAAAAGCGTATCCAAAAGAATAAGAAAATTTGGAAAAATTTATATAGTGAGATTTTAAGTCATGAACACATAAAACCAGACTTACTTAGGGATAGGATTTTGATGGGCGGAGAAGATGAAGCATGGTTATACTGGATAAACCAAGGTAATTTTTGGATGACAACAAAGGGAGCAAGAGAATTTCTTCAAGAATGCATAAAGTAAGAATGATTACTTTTGTACAAAAAATAATGGTACCTGACACCAAATAGTAATGAAACTTCTAATCTTTACACAAAAAGTTGATACAGATGATGTGGTGCTAGGGTTTTTTCACGAGTGGATTTTGGAATTTTCAAAAAAATGTCAGTCAATCAAGGTAATTTGTTTGTATAAGAGTGAATTTGACTTACCTGAAAACGTGGAAGTTTTTTCTTTGGGAAAGGAAGATGGTACTTCAAAGATTGGTCAGGGAATAAACTTGTTCAAATATTTATTTCGATTGAACGGCTCTTACGACAAAGTTTTTGTTCACATGGATCCCATTTATCTGGTTTTGTGCGGTTGGTATCTATGGATAAAAGATGTACCTGTTTATATGTGGTATGTGCATAGAAGTGTAGACTTGAAACTAAGGATTGCAACTTTTTTTTCTAGAAAAATTTTCACATCCTCTCCAGAAAGTTTTGGTATAAAGACACCTAAAGTGGTTTACATGGGTCACGGTATTAACACAGACGAACTGATATATATTGAAAGAGATTTTTCAAAAAAACCCTTGTCTCTGGTTCATCTCGGAAGAGTTACTCCGATCAAAAATTTAGACACATTGATTTTGACAGGAGCTAATTTGAAAGAAAAAGGGGTAAACGTTTCCGTATCATTTCATGGAGATTGTGTAACCGAGACTGACAAAGATTACAAAGCATCTCTTGAGTCTCTTGCTGACACAAAAGGGCTTAAAAACGAGATTATTTGGGCTGGCAAATATAGGCATGATAATTTGGCGGAAGTGCTAAAAAATGCTCAAATAAGCCTAAATTTAGCCCCTACAGGGGGTATGGATAAGGCAGTTTTGGAGTCTATACTCATGGGGATTCCTGTCTTTGTCTCTAATAATGCATTCAACGATCTGTTCGGAGATAATAAGAATCTGTTTGTCTTTAATAACAAAGACCATCTCGATCTCTCTCAAAAAATAGTCAGATTTTTGGAGCTTGAAAACAAGAAAGAAATAATGAAAAATCTAGACAAAAAAGTCAGAGAAAATTTCAGTTTAACTCGTTTGATAGACAGAATGATTGAGACAATGTAATCTATCTAAATATTTTGACTCTTGACTTTTAAACTTATTTGTCTACAATGGAGCTATATCAATACGAAAAGGGGTCCGAAAAGTGCAGGTGCTTAAGGCACCCTTTTCTTTTGCAAAAATTCTATTTTAGATTTTATGTCTTCTCTTTCTAGAAAATCAAAATAAAAGTTACTCAAATATTTAAATAATGATGATGAAAATTTTCGATTTGGGAAAAGTATTTTTTTGAATTTATTTTTCTTTATCAAATAGTCAACTATCTTTATGTAGTCACCATCTCCAGATACAAGTATTATTTTATCAAAATTCTTATTATCGATAAGGTTCTTCATAATTTCAAAAACTATATCAGTGTCAACATTTCCTTTCTTTGTTCCCATTAATGTTGAATCATGTTTTTTGAATGAAATAATAAATCCAGCTTTTTGAATATTATTATATAAATCTTGCTCAGTTTCTGAAACATAACCCAAGAAGTAATACGCCTCAGTAACCGAATATTTATCTCTCAGGTATGTTCTAAACTTAAAAAGATCTACCCTCCATTCATTTTGGATAGTTCCAAGATGCAAGTTTTGACCATCAATAAACGCTATGTTGGATTACCTATCTTTTTTCATGCCGAAACTATAGGATAATCTAAACTTCAAAGCGTGTATAATATATGATTATGAGAGTTTGTTATTTTGGCACATACGATCCTGCTTATAGCAGAAATAAGATTTTAATAAGAGGACTCGAGGAGAACGAGGTCACTGTTTTGGAGTGTCGGACTGACAAGAGAGGTTTATCAAAGTATTTTGATCTTTTTAAGAAACATTGGGTTATTAGAAAAGATTATGATGTTATGGTGGTTGGTTTTCCTGGATTTCAGGCAGTCATTCTAGCAAGATTTCTAACATCGAAACCGATTATTTTTGATGCTTTTGTTTCTATGTATGATTCAATGGTTTTGGATAGGGGAGAAGCCAAGCCTTTTTCTCTAAGAGCAAAATATTATTGGTGGCTGGATAAAATTTCTATGACATTTCCTGAGGTTGTTCTTTTTGATACACAGAATCACATAGATTTTGTCAAAAATGAATTTGGCATACAAGACAATAAATTTGTCAGAATTTTTGTTGGTGCAGATATGGAAGTTTTTTTTCCAAAAAAAGAAAGTAAGTGGCAACCAAAGGGAGAGAAGTTTAAGGTAGTAAGTTATGGCCACTACGTTCCGCTTCAAGGAATGGAGTATGTAGTGAAGTCTGCTTATTTTTTGAAAGATTATGACGATATTGAATTTAAGATAATTGGCGATGGTAAAGGCAAAGATGACCTAATTAGTTTTTCAGAAGAAAATAACCTGAGAAATATTGAATTTATTTCCAATATTCCACTAGAAGATCTGGCTCTACTTATGTCAGAGGCGGATGTATGCCTAGGTATTTTCGGCAACTCTCCGAAGACTAAAAGGGTTATACCGAATAAGGTTTATGAGGCGGTTGCTTTAAAAAAACCAGTTATAACATCTGATACTCCAGCAGTCAGAGAATTATTTTCTCCAGAGGATTTGTTTCTGATAGAAGTTTCTTCGGCAGAGTCTATAGCTAAAAATATTCTTTTTGTGAAGGAAAATAAAGAGGAAGCAGAAAGAAGAGCCGAAAATGCTTACAGTAAACTTCTTGAGTTTGCTTCAACAAAAGAGTTGGGGTTACAGCTTAAGAAAATTGCCGAAATGTATGTAAAATAAAACTATTTATCCCGTCAGAAACCGCGGTCACGAAGTGATATAATCAGTCAAGTAAGATTTATATTATATTAATTTACATTAACAAAATTACAGATCGTGATGATCGCGACCTGTTTCTAACGGGATGAAATACAAAATAACAGTTATTACCCCAAAGAATAAAAACGATTATTTGACCGATACAGTTATTGACGGTCTTCTGGCTCTGAGAGAGGAGAATTACGATCTAGAGTTTTACATGCCGGATTCTTATCCAACAGACTTGGAAGTTTTGAGTTTTCGGAAAAGCGAGGGGGATTTTTTTAACTACGCTATTGAAGCGGACATAATTTTATTTGCTTGGGGAAAAGACAATACGAACTATGAACTTGCAGAAAAAATAAATAGATACGAGAGAACTATTTTTATAGATGGATCTGAAATAGGCAGAAATGGAAGATATGATGAGAAAATACAAAAATCAATAATTGAAGGAACATATGAGGGTAGGAGCAAAATTGATTTAGAGATGGAGAAAAAATGTACCCAATACTTAAGAAGAGAAAAACCATACTTAAGAAACATCATTCCTTTTCCTTTTGGAATAGAAAGAAAATATACTAAGCATTACTCAGAAAATACGAAAAAAGATATAGATTTTTTCTGTGTATTTGGACAGGACGAATATCCTATAATGCGTAGGGAAGTCAGAGGGACACTAATAGAGTTTTGCAAGAAAAATAATTTTAAATGTTTTACTGAAAAGACTGATAAGGATAATTTTTATAGAATGCTCTCTCGATCACGGGTTGGGATTTCTGTCGGTGGGGGTGGTTTTGATACGGCACGCTTCTGGGAGATATTGGGGAACAATTGCATTCTTTTGACTGAAACGATTGATATCTACGAGCCAAATTCCAATAGACTTAAATATGAGAGAATCAGGCAGTTTAAGGATTTGTCAGAATTTAAGCTTAAACTTGAGAAGCTTGGGGAGTACTTAAAATCAGAATATGACCAAGATTCACTAAGCTCAGAATATCAAAAAATTATAGTAGATCACTCATCCAAATCAAGAGTTTTAGAGATAATAAAGAAAGCCAAAGAAAAGGGTATAATTGATTAAGCTATGGATAAAAAATGTTACATCTGCCAGAGTACAACATCTTTTTTTATAAGTCAGCAAGGTTTTACTTTTAATAAATGCAAAAACTGCAGTTTGTTTTTTGTAGATCCAATGCCAACTGATCAGGAGTTATCACGAGTTTATTCTCCCACAACAAACTACCAGTCCAATAAGATAAGAAAGGATTACAAAAAAGAGAAAAATCTAAAATTTATAAAGATTTTCGATAAGTTGAGAAAGTATGAACTGCCAAATCAGAAGGTTCTAGATGTCGGAGCTTCAGATGGGGAGTTTTTATATTATGCTAAAAATAATGGATTTGAACCCTTTGGAGTTGAACCAAACAAGACCACAGCAGACTTGGCAAATAAAAATAACCTCAATGTTTTTAACGGCTTTTTATCAGATTGTAACTTTTCAAAAAACTCCTTTGGTTTATTAAGACTGGGAGACGTTTTAGAGCACTCAAATAATCCGCAAAAGCTTATTAATGAGTGTCAGTCCTTCCTGGTTTCAGGGGGGTTACTTGTTGTTTCAATACCAAACATGGACTCAAATTGGGTTAGGAGTACTTATTTATTAAAAAAAATATTCAGCATACCCTGGTCA
The DNA here is from genome assembly GCA_049297675.1 of Minisyncoccia bacterium. Lineage (GTDB taxonomy): Bacteria > Patescibacteriota > Minisyncoccia > Phycocordibacterales > DATDWN01 > C7867-006. The sequence continues at coordinate 22,040 of JBAQUS010000010.1, forward strand.
ATTTTAGAGCCACCCCACCATTTGTTGTATTTTAGAGAAAATAATTTGGATTTATTTATGGACAAGGAAGGTTTTAAGAAAATTACATCATGGTATGATAGACCACCAACCCTAAAATACGAGTTAGGCAACACTCACCTTTTCGGCAAATTTAATAAACAAAAAAATCTGACAAATTTTCTTCAGTTTTTTTTCGGTTTCTCACTATACACCATTCTCTATTCATTGGATTACATCATTACACCTTTAAAGAAAAAAGATTATAGTATGGTTTGTATATACAAAAAAAATGCTTAATATTTATATCCACAAAAAACTTGATAAATTGTCACACATCCCACTACTGGACTATTATTTTGGTAGGAGCAATTTAGGAGTAGAAAGATATGGTGATCAAGCCATTGGTCTTTTAAATAAGCAGTTTTTTAATTTAGTAATGTCTCCAGAAGAAGCGGATTATTTTTTAATACCTCATAATTTCTTTTATATAAAAGACCAAAAGTATCTTGATGATTTTGTTGGTTTATCCAAAAAATACAACAAAAAAATTATTATTTTTTCCTATGGCGATTCAGATAATGATATAAATATTCCAAACAGCATCATCTTTCGAAGTTCGCAATATGCTTATAAAGCCAGGAGAAACGAAATAATAATGCCAGCTATAGCTGATGATTTATCTATAGGATTAGATTTGAGACCTAGACAAAAATCTGAGAAACCAGTTGTTGGATTTTGTGGTTGGGCAGACTATCCGAATTTTTACAGAGCTATAATCGAAAATATTAAATCAACCGTAGTTAGTTTTAAAAGTGTGTTCATTGGGAACTATTATTACCAAAAAAGAGGGCTCATGTTTCGAATAGAGGCGATAAAACATCTAAGAAAATCAAATTTATTGCAAGCGAACTTTATTATTCGTGATACATTTTCAGGTAACGAAAAAACAAGAAAAATAGACCCAAAAGTGGCAAGAGAAGAATATATTAAAAATATCTTAGAATCTGACATGTCCTTGGCTGTTAAGGGAGATGGCAATTTCTCTATAAGATTTTATGAAATTTTGAGCTTAGGAAGAATCCCTATTCTGGTTGATACAAGTTGTCCTTTGCCACTAAAAGATATTGTTAAATATAGCGATTTTTCTGTAAGAGTTGATTCAAAAAATCTCAGCAATCTATCTGAAACAATATTAAAATTTTATACAAATTTGTCTGAAGATCAGTTCATAATGATGCAAAAAAATGCTAAGATAACCTTTGACTCGTATTTGAGAATCGATCAATTTTTCTCATACACTTTCACAGCTGAATTTCTAAAAAAATTTGACTAGCTCTATGGTAAAACCGCTCAAAATTGCTCCAGTTGTTTTTCTCTTATTAGTCACTACTTTTTTCTCTATTTACAAACTTTCTGAAAGTCCAAGAACATGGATGGATGAGGGTATTATCACACAGGTTTCAAAAAATGTTGCTGAATATGGAAAGCATGCTTTGCAGGTGGCACCAGAGAGATTTGTTTCGGCAGGTATAGTCTCAACAGGTTTTCCTGTCACTTTTCCTATAGCGTTATCTTTCAAATTCTTTGGCACTGGTTTGCTTCAGGCTAGAATAGTTATGGTTATTTTTATACTGCTACTTATTTCTACAGTATTTTTTTATTTAAAGAGACTTTATGGAATGAAAGTTGGATTTTGGGGAACTTTACTTGTGGCCACTTTTTCTCCACTTTATGGTAATGGTAAAAATGTATTAGGTGAAGTTCCAGGTCTCTTTTTCTTTTTTGCAATGCTTTTGTTTATTGACAAAGCTATTCATGACAAAGAGAAAATTAGTAATTATATTCTTGCTGGTTTGTTTACAGGCTTAGCATTTTCAACTAAATCAATTTTCATTCTACTATTACCAGCACTATTGGTAGCTAGTTTATGGCATTTTTATAGAGGAGGTATTAATTTTGACAAGTATTACTTGTATTCATTTATAAGTTTTATAGCTGTCTTTTTTCTGTGGATATACATTCAGTTCAGTAATGATTCAATATCTAAGATATTGCTTATTTATGCTAATCCTTATTACATATCTGTAATTGATTCAATAAAAAATAATTTACTGTTGTTTATAGGTAGACCTGAACCAATTTATTTTCTAGGGACATTACTAATTTGGATAGTTTCATATTTCTATCGTATCAAAAAGGCAGTACCAATTAATTTTTCAGAGTCCCTTGCTCTCATGTTCTCAATACTGATCTTTCTGGCATTTTTTAGAACTCCTGGTTATTTTAGATATTTCTTTCTAGCACAGTTTATAAGTCTTGTGTATTTACTACCCTCATTGAACTCTTTATTTTCACATACCAAACTATCAAAATTTATTTTATGGGGTATAGGAATCCTTATTGTTTTTCATATTTATATGACATCATTCCATTCTTGGGTGGCAAGTCATTACAGAGGTACTAGATCCCATGATATATCGATTTTGGCGAATGAAATATCGGATGATGGCAAAATATTGTTTTACCAAGTTCCAGAATTTATTATTTTTCTAAAAAACAACAATTATCATCAGTTTATAGATATTACAGCTCTCATAAAAGTTGGAGAAGAAAATAAAGCATTAGTTGAGAATGGTTATTTTGATAAAATAGTCATTAATGATTCAGTCTATGATAAAAATGACTCAATGTTTAAATATTATGGTAGAGTTGGGGGTCTTGACCACTATATAATTCTGAAAAAAAATAAATTATGAAAATAGTCTATATAGCTTCCGTGAGGTTACCCACTGAGAAAGCTCATGGTGTTCAGATAATGAAAACCTGCGAAGCATTAGCTAAATCAGGAATAAAAACATCTTTGTTTGTTCCGAATTATTCTAGTACAAATGATATAAAAGAAGACGCCTTTCTTTACTATGGAGTCAGAAAATTGTTTACCATTAAGAAACTCTTTGGAATAAGGCTTATTCGTTTAGGTGCCCTTGGATTTTTTTCTGAGAGTTTAATATTTTTTATCTCGGTCATTTTTTCTTCTGATTTTTGGAAAGCCGACTACATATACAGTCGAGATGAGATGATCGTGGTTCTTTCAAGTCTTCTAGGCAGAAAATCTATTTGGGAGACTCACACTGGGAGCTATAACTATTTTGCAAAAATAGCCTTGAAAAAGGCTTACTTAATAGTTGCAATTTCACAAGGTTTAAAAGACTTTTATGTAGAAAAAGGAACTAATAGTAATAAGGTGGTAGTGGCTCATGACAGTGTTGATTTGGACGAGTTCAAAGTCTCTAAAACTAAAAACGAATTAAGGGAAAAATTCGGGTTACCACAAGACAAAAAAATAATTCTATATGTTGGTAGACTGGATGGATGGAAAGGAATAAAAGTTTTTCTTGATGCAACTAAATATTTCAACGATTTGCAAGTAGCACTAATAATAGGAGGAGACAATGATCAAATAAATAATCTATCAAAGGATTACAAAAATGTTATTTTTTGGGGTTATAGGCCATACAAGGATTTACCAATGTATCAAAAATTAGCTGATGTATTAGTTGTACCAAATACAGGCAAGAGCGAAGTATCAAAATTTTTTACTTCACCTCTTAAAGTTTTTGCTTATATGGCTTCTGGAGTTTCTATTGTTGCATCAGATTTACCCTCTATACGAGAGATATTAAATGAAGATAATTCAATACTGGTAGAGCCTGATAATCCTAAAGCTTTCGCGGACGCCATTAATATGATTCTAGGGGATGAAGGAAGAGCAAGAATGATAAGAGAGCAGGCACTCAGAGATGTTAGAATGTATACATGGGATGAAAGAGTGAAAAATATTCTTTCTTCATTAAAATAGATGAAAAATGTAGTCATTATTCCAACATATAATGAGAAGGAAAATATTGAGGTTATTATTCCTCTAATTTATAAATTATATCCGGAAATATATGTTTGTGTTGTTGATGACAATTCTCCTGATGGGACTGCAGGTTCAGTTAATTTATTAAAGAAACAATATGTGAATTTAAGTTTGATTTTACGAAAAGGGAAAGAAGGTCTAGCAAAAGCATACATACATGCTTTCAAGGAGGTACTTAAAGACAATGACGTTGAAACAATAATAATGATGGATGCCGATCTTTCTCATGATCCAAAGCATATAGGTGAAATGATTGAGCTTAGAAAAAAATATGATGTGATAGTTGGTTCTAGGTATATAAAAGGCGGAAGAACTGAGGGCTGGGAATTTTATAGAAGATTATTGAGTCGTTTAGGTAATATTTATGCCAAACTAATCACACAGATGCCTGTCAACGAGTGCACTGGAGGGTTTAACGCAATTAATGCTAATATACTAAGAAAGATAAACCTAGATGAGATTAATATGTCAGGTTACGCTTTCATAATGTATTTTAAGTATGTACTGTATAAAAATGGAGCAAAGTTTTTTGAGATTCCAATATGTTTCAAGAACAGAGTAGAAGGTGTCTCAAAGCTATCAAATATGATTATTCGCGAAGGGATACTTGCTCCATGGGAAATGATTTTTTCAAAGAAATAAATTTTAGATGCATTGGATTCTTTGAGTAAAAAGGATTATAGTACTCAATAATATGAAAATTTCTGTTGTTACACCCATATACAATGAAGCCAAAAATATACCCATTTTACTTAAAGAGTTGAAGGATGTTCTAGTTAATATTAGTGATGATTATGAGATTATTACTATTGATGATGGTTCAAGGGATAATTCATTTGATGTATTATCAAATATTGCACAAAGTGATATTCACATTAAGGTAATAAATTTCAGAGTAAATAATGGTCAAACTGCAGCAATATCTGCTGGAATTGAGCACGCAACTGGTGATCTAATTATCCCAATAGATAGTGATTTGGAAAATGATCCAAAGGATATTCCAAAATTGTTGTTAAAAATAAATGAAGGTTTTGATGTTGTTTCTGGTTGGCGAAAAAATAGATGGAAGGACAAACTTTTGACAAGAAAATTACCATCAATGTGTGCTAATTGGATTATATCAAAGATTACGAGATTGAAGCTTCATGATTATGGTTGTACTTTGAAAGTTTACAAGAGGGAAGTAATAGAATATACAAATCTCTATGGTGAGATGCACAGATTTATCCCAGCCTATGCATACTGGAGAGGGGCAAAAGTTACTGAGGTTATCATCAATCATAGATCCAGAATTCATGGTGAAAGTAATTATGGATTCAATAGACTTTTCAAAGTTTTGCTGGACTTGATTGTAATAAAATTTCTAGAAAAATATATGAACAAGCCGATACATTTTTTCGGAGGACTCGGTTTTATATTATTTGGTTTCGGTATATTTTTTGGCCTAACTTCTATAATTCTAAAAATTATCCAACTGAGAGATTTTGTCTCGACACCACTCCCTGTATTTTCCGCCTTCCTTTTAGTTGTAGGTATTCAACTTATTGTCATGGGAATTATTGCTGAAATACTGATGAGGACATATTACGAATCTCAAGGTAAGAAGTCATATATTATTAAGGATAAGATAAATTTGAAATAAAATGTGTGGTATAGCAGGTTTCGTTGGTCAAGGTGATGTATCAGACCTAGAAAAGATGACAGCATCCCTATCTAACAGAGGTCCTGATGATAGCGGTTTGTTTTGTGAAGACGGGGTTGGTTTGGGACACACAAGGCTAAGTATTATAGATCTAAGTCCTACTGGGCATCAACCAATGTTTTCCAGTGATAAAAAAGTTGGCATCGTTTTTAATGGTGAGATGTATAATTACTTAGAATTGAAGGAAGAATTACGAAGTCAGAATTACAATTTTAAATCTACTTCGGATACTGAAGTCATAATTGCTTTGTACATAAAGTATGGTGAGAAGTGTTTCGAAAAGATGAATGGTATGTTTGCCTTAGCTATTTATGATTTTGAGAAAGGGAAATTGATTCTCGCTCGAGACAGGCTAGGCAAAAAGCCTCTCTATTGGGCAATATTTGATAACACTTTAATTTTCGGTTCGGAACTCAAGTCTCTTCTTAAACACCCTTCATTTGTTAAAGAGATGGATCCAGAATCCCTGGAGTTATATCTTCAGCTGGATTATGTTCCCACACCGAAAACAATTTACAAAAATGTTTTTAAGCTCGAACCAGCAAGTTTTCTTAAATTTCAAAACGGACAATATGAAGTAAAAAAGTTTTGGGAGTTGGGGGCAAAAGAAGAAGAAAAAATCTCACTAAGTGATGCCATGAAAAAACTTCATAGAGAGTTACAAGTTGCTGTAAAATCAAGAATGATCTCTGATGTTCCACTCGGTGTCTTTCTAAGCGGTGGCCTGGATAGTTCTACTGTAGCTTATTATGCTAAGAATGCTTATAAAAACGATATTCACACATTCTCAATTGGATTTAAGGAAAAAAGTTTTGATGAGTCAAAATACGCTATTAAAGTGGCAAAATATCTTGGTACTACTCACCATCACAAAATTGTCTCGGCCAGGGACTGTTTTGAGACACTGGACGAAATAGTTGAAATTTTTGATGAACCAGTAGCCGATGCCTCTGTCATCCCAACATATCTTTTATCAAAATTTGCCAAAGAAAGCGTAACTGTAGCTATAGGTGGAGACGGTGGGGATGAGTTGTTTGCAGGTTATCCAACTTTTCAAGCAGATAAATACCACAAAACTTATTTAAATCTACCTTCTGTGGTTAAGAAGCTAATTTCCGTAGTAATAAGTTTAATTCCGGCAACAGACAATAATTTTGGGTTGAAATTTAAACTCCAAAAATTTATTGAGGGTATTGATAAAGATAGGTTTATGAGTCATCAAAACTGGTTAGGGACATTTTCCAGGTCTGACTTAGAAAGTTTGCTTAGGTCAAAGACTGGGAAAAATTTGGTAAAAGATTACTTGGGAAATGTATTAAGTGAGACAAAAATAAAAGATGAGGATAATAAATTACTTTACTCATACATGAGAACTTACATGATGGATGAAGTTTTGGTAAAGGTTGATAGAGCTAGTATGTTTGCATCTCTTGAAACCAGATCACCCTTTCTCGATTATAGATTGGTAGAATTTGTATTTAGTCTACCATACTCCTTTAAACTGTATGGTTTTAAGACAAAATTTATTCTAAAAATGCTTATGTCAACAAAATTGCCAAGATCGATTGTTTGGAGAAAAAAGAAAGGATTTGGAATACCGCTTACAAAGTGGCTAAAAGGGGACCTAAAAGAGTTTTGTCTCAGTTTGCTTTCCAAAGAAAATATTTTAAAGCAAGGTATATTTGATTATGAATTTATAGAAAAAACCTTAAATGAACACTTTTCAAACAAACAAGACAATCGTAAAAAAATATGGAATTTGATGGTTTTTCAGATGTGGTATAGGAGGTATATGAAATAGTTTTATTGTTTATCCACAACTAACCATAATAAATCAATTTACACAATTTTAGTGATAATATATAATTGAAAGTAGAAAATATCACCTTTCCGTTATATATTATAAATAATACAATTTTATGTCTACCGACAACCTTATTGCTAAGTTATATGAATCCACGAAAACAATTCTAACCATAAAGGACATAGCTTTAATTTGGGGGGAAACTAACACCGTCAGTCTTATCTCAAAGATCAAATACTATGCTAAACAAGGGTCGCTCAACCGCCTGACTCGTGGTGTGTTTGCAAAAAATAATGGGTATGATGTTAAAGAATTAGCGACTAGCATCTATACCCCATCATATATAAGTTTTGAAACAGTCCTAAGAGAAGCCGGGATTATTTTTCAGCATCAGACTGCTATCTTTGTAGCCGGTCCATATCCAACTACAAAAAAGATTGGTGATAAAACAATTACATTTAGAAAATTAAAAGACAGTATTCTCTACAGTGCAGTTGGTGTGAAAAATGAAAAAAATTACAGCATTGCTACACCGGAGCGAGCATTTCTAGATACAATTTATTTATCTCCTAAATTATATTTTGACAATCTCCAATCCATTAACTGGGAGACATGTTTTGAAATCGTGAAAATTTACGATAATAAACAACTAATAAAACGCCTAAAAAAATATCAGACTAACTACCAAAAACATGCTCAATAAAGAAAAACACCAGCTTATCATGGGACAGATTCTCCGAGACATTTACTCGGATACTTCCATTTCTTCCCTTATCGGATTCAAGGGCGGTACCTGTGCCTACTTTTTCTATGGACTGACTCGTTTCTCTGTTGATTTAGACTTTGATCTCTTCTCTACCGATGAAGCCACACAAAAATTGGTGTACGAAAGAATCCAGAGGCTATTAGGAAAATACGGAGAGGTTAAAGATAACTATATAAAACGTAACACCATCTTCTTCCTGATATCCTATGGTGATGCGGACCACAATATCAAAGTTGAAGTGAATGTCAGAATCCTTGTGCCGGATATTAGAAAACATTATGAAGTGATGAAATATCTTGGAATTTCCATGTTGGTTGGAAAAAAAGATTATATCTTTGCCAGTAAGCTTACTGCTCTGACAAGTCGAAGCGAAACAGCCATGCGTGATATTTATGACATCTGGTTTTTTGGCATCAATCATTGGGACATCAATGCCGAGGTGATCAAAGCTCGAACTGGCAAGACTATTAAAGAATATATAGCTGATTGTATTCCTGTTGTTGAAGTGGTTAAAGATAATGAAATCTTGAGAGGTCTGGCAGAGTTATTGACTGATGAAAAAGAAAAGATGTGGGTTAAAACACATCTGCGAAAGGAGGTTATCTTCCTGCTTAAGAACTATCAGTCAATATTAAAATAAAATTTATGATTCACAAAATGACCACTTTTCAAGCCGAGAAGATAATCGTAAAAAAATCTGGAATCTAGTGGTTTTTCAGATGTGGTATGATAGATATATGAAATAACTTTTATTATTAATAATAAATTTAAACCTTAATGAAAAAAATAACTAATGTATTTATGTCGATCATTTTGTCTGTTTTGGTGGCAATTCCATTCAATGTTTTTGCCTTTACTTCTGAGTGTACTGGTGGAACTATTACTAATGTCGGAGCAAATACAGTTCACACTTTTACATCGAGCGGAACTTTTGAATGTTCTAGTGCAGGAACAGGAAATGTAGATTATTTGGTTGTTGCAGGCGGTGGTGGAGGTGGTGGAGCAAACAGTGCTGGTGGTGGCGGTGCTGGTGGTGTGAGGATGGGTACTTCACTCTCATTCTCGGGCAGTTCATCTGTAACAGTTGGTTCTGGAGGTACAGGTGGGGCTGACACTGGGGTAACTGGATCGAATGGTTCTGACTCGGTGTGGAATAGTATAATCTCAATTGGTGGCAGTGGAGGTGGTGGCAATACTGCCCCCTCAAACGCTGGGACTAATGGTGGTTCAGGCGGTGGAAATGCTGGATTTGGTACTGGACTTGCTGGATCGGGAATAGTTGGTCAAGGTAATGATGGGGGTGTTGGTGCAGATAATCCTTTTCCTTCTGGTGGGGGTGGTGGAGCAGGTTCAACTGGACAAGCTGGGACGGGTTTTCAATCAGGGTCTGGAGGAGCTGGCATAGTTAGTTCAATTTCTGGTTCTGCTATTTACTATGGAGGCGGAGGTGGTGGAGGCTCTAGCTCACAAGGATCATTATATGGACTCGGTGGTATAGGTGGTGGTGGAAATGGAGGAGAATTGGGGAATCCAACGTTAGGTGTTGCCAATACTGGAGGGGGAGGTGGTGGTTCGGGTAGTGCTAACACTGTTGGAGCGTCAGGCGGTTCGGGTATTGTAATACTGAGTTATGTAACCCCGGTCTATCTTCCACCAATAACTGGAACTGGAATAAATAATAGATTAGCAAAATTTTCATCAGCCACCACAATAACTAACTCCTTACTTTCCGATGATGGACTAAACATATCTCTTACCTCTGGTAACTTATTTATCTCGAACGGTTCTTTATTTTCACAATTTATTAGTTTATTAGCTGACGGTTTGGGTTTAGATACTGATACTCCCAGACTTCTCTCTATTGGCTCTACAACCGCAACTTCAATAAATATTGGTAGGGCAAATGTTACAACTACAATATTTGGTACAACAAAAATATCAAATATTGGTACTGTCTCAAATTGTGTTTCAACAATCACTCCTGCTGTATGTGGTTCTGCTCCATCTGGAAGTGTAGCAATGTCAACTGGAGGTAGTACTTTAATAGTGAATACAACAGCAGTGACATCAGATAGTCAGATATTTGTAATAGAAGATGCATCACTTGGTGCAAGACTAGGTATTACTTGTAGTGGTGCAGGGGCAAATAGAAGTTTTAGTATTAGTGCTAGAACGGCTAATACTAGTTACACTATTAAATCTAGTGGTAATATAACTGGTGCTAACAAAGCTTGTTTGAGTTATTTTATAGTGAACTAAACTTTGATTAAAAAACAGATTTTTTATAGCTAACAATTCAGTGCATTGAAAGATATGTCTAATGATGATAAAACAGCACAAGCCTTTGCCACTTCATGGAATAATTTACCTAAAGGATCAATTTACACTGCGGACCAGTTCGTTGATTGGATGACTCCAATTACAAAAGGAGATGTAAAAAATAAAAGAGTGCTTGAGCTCGGTTGTGGTAATGCTAGTCTCATGGTTCATATATTGAATTGGGGACCATCCTATCTTGAGGGTGTTGATTTGGGTGATTCTGTTCTATCGGCAGAAGAAAACTTATTAAGCAAGAAAAATTGGAAAATTGTTAAAGCTGATCTTACACAATATCGAAGTGAGGGTTTTGATGTGGTTTATTGCATTGGGGTAATACATCATTTAAAAAGTCCCAAGTCAGGATTTGATTCTGTGATTAAAAATACAGAAAAAGGAGGGAAATTTCATGTCTGGGTATATGCTAAAGAGGGAAACGGGATAATAATATATATTGTTGATCCAATTAGAAAAGTTGCTTCGGCACTACCGTGGTGGATTATAAAATATTTTATTGCCACTCCTCTCGTTACACCATTCTTTTTTTATGCTAATATTGTTAGGATTTTTAAAAATGTTGGTTTTGTAAAGAGATTGCCTCTTTATGAATATAGTCAGTGGATTTCAAAAAGAGAATATAGTTTTTTTAGACATGTTGCTTTCGATCAGCTGGTTACACCACAGACTACATATATAACACGAAGCACAATTGAAAGTTGGCTTGTCTCTAACGATAGAATTGATAAAAATACTACTTATGTAATATTAAGAAATGGTAACTCTTGGAAATTTGGTGGAAGTTTAAAGTTGTAGTGTTTCGTTTGACATAATATATTTTTCTGTTAATACTTAGCTGTATAAATTAAATGATTTCTATTGTTATCCCCGTGTATAATGAGGAAGAAAATGTTGTCTTGTTATATAACAAGATAGTTTCAGTGATGGAAAAAATGAAAGATAATTATGAAATTATTTTTAGTGATAATGCTTCTACAGACTCTACATTAAAAAAACTTAAAACATTACCAAGAGTAAAAATTTTGTTGTTGTCTAGAAATTTCGGACAAACATCTAATCTTGATGCTGCAATTCATGAGGCTATTGGTGATATTATAGTGACAATGGACGGTGATTTACAAAATGATCCTGAAGATATTCCAAAACTAGTTGAGAAAATTAACGAGGGTTATGATGTTGTTTCTGGATGGAGAATTGAAAGAAATGATTCATTTAGTAGAAGGTCATTATCTAGGTCTGCTAATTGGCTTGCCAGCATTGTTACTGGTTTAAAACTAAAAGACTCTGCATGTGCTATCAAGGCGTATAAAAGTGAAGTATTAAGTGATATTCATTTGTATGGAGAGATGCACGTGTTTTTGCCAGCATATTTGTATATGAGAGGAGCAAAAGTTTGTGAGATTCCAGTTAAACACCATTCAAGGAAGCATGGATTTTCAAAACATAATTTTATGAAAGCGGTAAAGGACATATCCGATTTACTAACCATTCGTTTCTTATCAAGTATGAATGGTAGACCACTCGTGTTTTTTGGTGGTGTTGGTGTTGTATCTATGTTTCTTGGATTTATCATTTTTGCTATTTCAGTATACTTAAAACTTGCTTCAATAAGAAATTTTGGACAAACACCCTTACCAATTCTCGCTATATTTTTTGTTTTATCATCAATTATTTTCATACTTTTAGGGTTTCTTGCTGAATTGATGTTGAGAATATATTTTGAAACAAGTAACAAAAAACCATATTCAATAAGGGAAAGGATAATTATAGGTAAATAAAATTATGAAAGTAGTAATATTGGCTGCAGGTGAAGGTGTTCGTATGAGACCACTTACTCTTACAACACCAAAACCACTTATTATAGTATCTGGTAAACCAATACTCGATCATATTTTTGTGGCACTGCCTTTGGAAATTAATGAAGTTATAATAGTAGTTGGACATCTCGGCAACAAAATAAAAGATTATTGTGGTGATAGTTTTTACAACAGAAGAATAAAGTATGTTGAGGGTTCAAAGGAGGGTAACGCTATGAGTTTTTTGTCAGCAAAACCATTTTTAGAAAATGAAGAACGTTTTTTGCTAGTACAAGGTGATGAATTGCCATATAAAAAAGACGTAGAAAGATGCTTGAGTCATAAATCAAGCAGTCTTTGTTGGGAGATAAATGACCCATGGAATCATGGAGTTATAACTTTAAAAGATGGAATGATAAATGATATTATTGAGAAGCCAAAAAATCCACTATCAAATTTAATAAGTAATGGTGTAATGGTTATTACGAGTAAAATTTTTGATTGTATTCCAAAAAGAGAAAACAATGGTGAGTATTATTTTTCATCCATGTTTAATCAGTACATTAAAAAAGAAAATGTTGTAGCGGTTTCAACGATCTATGGTACAGTGGGTTTTTCAAGTCCAGAAGATATAAAAAGAAACGAGGAGGTTTTAAAATCTCGACCAAAAATCTAAGTTGAAAAAATGGCTGACATGACCTATAGTGAGTGGTATGATAATTAGTCGTACCCCATTTCGAATACCATTAGGAGGAGGATCAACAGATTTACCAGCATATTACGAGAAGTATGGAGGTTTTATTTTTGCTGTAACTATTAATTTGTATATGTATATAGGGGCAAATAGGCCACCGGTTGATGATTTAATAAGAGTAAAATATCATGAAAGTGAGACGGTTTCAGATGTGAATGATTTAAGGCACGGATTAGCGAAGTATGCCTTAAAAAGAACCAGGTTGAACAAAATGATTGAGATATCTTCAAAGGCTGATGTTCCCGATGGTACTGGACTAGGAAGTTCGGCAAGTTATCTTGTGGGACTTCTTAATGTTCTCCATACATTGAATGGTCGTAATATTTCGAGACGTCAAATTGCTGAAGAGGCATTTCAGATTGCCACAAAGGATTTAGATCTACCAGATGGTAAACAGGATTTTTATGTTACGTCCTTCGGAAATTTTACTGTTTTAGATATTGATAAAAATGGAAACGTAAAAGTGTCCAACGCAAAAGTTAGCAGTGATACACAGAAGAAATTTGAGGATCAAACCCTTTTATTTTATACCGGGGTAAGAAGATCCAGCACTGACATTTTGAAAGAGCAACAAAAAAAGATTAAATCAAATGATTTAAAATCTATAAAACTAAAACATGAGATAAAAAAAATTGGTCAGCAGATACATAAAGTATTTGAAGAGGGAGACCTTGATACTTTTGGTAAATTAATGCACAAACATTGGGAACTTAAGAAAAAGATGTCAGATAAAATGTCCAATGATATTTTTGATGAAATCTATGAGAAAGTTAGGAAGCAAGGGGTAGTAGGAGGGAAAATATTGGGTGCAGGTGGCGGGGGATTTTTTCTTGTTTATTGTAGAAAGGGAACTCAAAATGCAATTAAAAAGATATTTAGTAACTACAAAATGAGGCATATTCCTATTAGAGTTGACTCGGGAGGAACACAAATAATCGTTAATCACCCACGTAATTCAAATACAATATAATGTCTAGGAAAAAAGTTATAGTAATAGTTGGTGCCACGGGTGTACTTGGCTCTTCTATTGCTGAAAAATTTACTGACTCTGATGCTGAATTAGTATTAACTTGTAGCACAAGGAACAAAATTAAATTGCTAAAAGGTTCAATGACCGAAGTTGTTGATGTTACATCGGACAAGTCGGTTAAAAATTTCTTCAAAAAAGTACAAATAAGATACAAAAAAATTGACGTTTTGATTACAGCCTTTGGGGTTTATGGAAGCATCGGTCTTTTAAGTGATATTGACCCAAGGAGATGGGAAAATGCAATCAATGTAAATTTATTTGGGAATGTTAAATGTTTTTATTATGCAATTCCACTTCTTAAAAAATCTAAAAATGGGAAAATAATAACTTTTGCTGGTGGTGGAGAGGGGGCGAAGCCAAACTTCACTTCTTATGTCAGTAGTAAAATGGCTGTAGTAAGATTGATCGAAACTTTGGGTGAAGAATTAAAGGATAATAACATTGATGTGAACGCCATCTCTCCGGGTCCTATAAAATCTAGATTCACTGAAGATATAATAAAAGCCGGTGCTAAGCTTGCTGGTAAAAAATCATTTGATGAGGCAAAGGAGCAAATGAGTGGTAGAAAAGAAACAGTAGATCCAAAATTAATTGCGAATCTTGTAGAATTTCTTTCATCATCTGATTCAGATGGCATAACTGGTAAAAACATTAGCGCAGTTCATGATCCATGGAGGGATTTTTCAAATCATAAAAAAGATATAATAAACTCCAAGGTTTATACATTTCATAGAATTAAGCCTAAGGAAGAAGGTTATGACTGGTAAAAATATTAAAATTGGAATCATTGGAGCTGGGAAAATGGGTTCGCGTTGGGCAGATATTGTAAGCAAAAATAAGGATACTAATCTAACAGTTATTATTGATACAAATAATGCTTCAGGATTAAATTTATCAAAAAAATATTCTGCTAAATACTACCAAGACCTCAAGTCAATTTTAGAATCTGATATTCCAGATGCTTTTTTAGTTATAACACCACACAGGTTTTTATCAGATTATGCAAGAGAAATTTTGACCATGAATAAGCACGTTTTTATCGAAAAACCAGGTGCATCATCAGCTAAGGACATGAAAAGCATTATCGGTTTAGCAAAAAGAAAGAAGAGGATTTTAATGGTAGGATTTAATTACCGATTTTTTGATGCTATTAGTCGTGCTTATAATATTGTTAAAAAAGGCGAGATAGGTAAATTGTTATCTATACGTATCAAACACGGTCACGCTGGTCGTCCTGGTTATGAAAATGAATGGAGAATGAACAAAAAAATGGCTGGTGGTGGGGTCTTGATGGATCAAGGGGTCCATCTTATTGACCTGGCACTTTGGTTTTTTGGTAGTCAAAAAAAAGGCAAGATCAAATTTGTTTCAGGAGTAATGAGTAATTTATTTTTAAATACAAAGGTAGAAGATAATGCCATGGTGGTTCTGAAACATTCCAACGGAAGCATTGCTTCGATTTCTGTTGGAGTTAGTGAGTGGCAACCTGTTTTCCAATTAGAGGCCATATGTACTTTAGGTTTGTGTAGGGTAGATGGTGTAGGTAGGAAATATGGAGGTAGGGAGTTGTTGACAGTGACGAAACATGACAGTAAAGCTGAACTCAGTTCCAAGGAATTTGAGTGTAATTCAGACCCTGATAATTCTTTAAGATATGAATTAGCAGAATTTATCAATGCTATTAAGGGTCATAGAAAACCAGTTCCTGGCGGGGATGATGCCCTAAACACCCTTTTAGTTATTGGTAAAATTTACTCTAAATAAAATGAGAAAAAAATTTAAAAAAATACTTGTTACGGGGGGGGCTGGCTTCATAGGTTCACATGTAGTAGATGAGCTAGTCAAATCTGGCTACAAGGTAAGAATATTAGATTCACTTTGTTATCCCTCTCATGATGGCAAATTGCCGTTTTGGATAAACAAAAAGGCTGAGTTTATACATGGAGATGTAACTAAAAAGAAAGACTGGGTTAGAGCTTTAGATGGAGTTGAAGCCATAATACATCTTGCCGCCTACATGGATTATCATAAAAATTTTAGTGGATATGTTAGAACAAACATAGAAAGTATCGCTTTAATGTTTGAGGTTATACTTGAAAACAATATTAAAATAAAAAAAATTATTTCAGCATCCTCACAATCTGTATATGGTGAGGGTAAGTACAAATGTATCAAACACGGAGAGTTTTATGGGGTGAAAAGAAGTGAGGATCAACTCAGAAAACACATTTGGGAACAACTTTGTCCTCGATGTGATAGAGTTTCACTTCCTGTTATAGAAGAAGAAGAAGATGATAATTTAAATCCTCTTTCTCCTTACGGTATTTCCAAATTATCAAGTGAATTAATGCTAAAAAATTTAGGGCATGAGTATAATGTACCCGTGGTTCTTTTGAGATTTAGTATAGTACTTGGTGCTAGACAATCATATCGTCACTTTTATTCCGGAGCCTTAAGATCATTTACAGTAAATGTATTGAGTAATGACCCTATCCAACTAAATGAGGATGGTAAACAAATAAGGGATTTTGTCCATGTTCGCGATGTTGCCTTGGTCCATATCTTTGTTCTCGAGGATAACAGAACTAATTTTGAAAGTTATAATGTTGGTAGAGGTAAATCTACATCAGTTCTTGAGTTGGCAAAAATGGTTGCCAAGGTTGGCATGGTTGATTTTAATCCATTATTAAATAATCGTTTTAGAGTAGGAAGCACACGTCATTCCATGATGAGCATTGCAAAATTAAGAAAATTAGGTTGGAAACCAAAGTACTCAATAGAAGATGCTGTCAAAGAATATTATAAATGGATAAGGCAATTTAAAGATCTTGATAAGATATTGACTAGTAACGAATTACAAATGAAAAATAGTGGGATTATAAAAAATTACTAATATGAAAATTTCTGTAATAGGATTGTGGCATTTAGGAAACGTAATATCAGCGTCAATGGCAGAATTAGGACATGATGTTGTAGGTATTGATTTCGATGACAAAAAAATAGATGAGTTAAGAAGAAATAAAATTCCTGTCAATGAACAAGGTTTATCACAAATGCTTAATAAGCATCAAAGTAAGGGTAGACTGAAATTTGATTCAAATCCTGAAGCAGTAAAAAATTCTAATGTTTTAATTATTGCATATGATACTCCTGTATCTAAAAATGATGAAGTTGATACTACAGTTATTTTTCAAGCAATGAAGAAGATTAGGCCATTTTTGAATAAAAATGTACTTGTAGTTGTAATGAGCCAAGTTCCAGTTGGCACCACAGCTTTATTGTCAAAAGGTTTTAAAAAAATAATTTATTGTCCAGAAAATTTGCAACTCGGAAAAGCTATCGATTGTTTTTTAAATCCAGATAGAATCATTATTGGTTCAAATGATAAGGATTCTACCGAGATGTTCATTAAAGTAATAAAAGACATAAAAGGACCAAGAATTTTTATGAGTATTGCCTCTGCTGAAATGAGTAAGCACGCCTTAAATGCATTTTTAGCCACATCCCTTTCCTTTACTTATAACATTTCAGATTTATGTGAAAGGGTTAACGCGGATGTAATAGATGTTATGAAGGCGTTAAAAAGTGATAATCGTGTAGGAAATTTAGCCTATTTGGACACGAGTTTAGGTTTTTCCGGAGGAACTTTAATGAGAGATTTAAGGATTTTAGAATCTTTTGGCAAAAAATACAAAACACATATTCCAGTTGTCAGAGCAGTATTAAAAACAAATGAACTAAGAAGAAAGTTAGTTGTAAAAAAGCTTGAGAAAGTATTATCACAACTTTCTACTAAAAAAATTACTATATATGGAGTTACTTATAAGCCTGGGACCTCAACATTAAGACAATCAATTTCCATTGAACTAATTAGTGTATTAAAAAAATATAGAATAAGTGTTTCAGCATTTGATCCAAGTGCCGATAAAAATGAATTTTATAAGCAAACTGGTTTTCATTTATCAGACGATCCATATTTAGCTGCAGAAGGAAGTCATTGTCTACTTTTTATTACGCCATGCCCTGAATTCCTCAATCTAAACATCAATAATCTAAAGTCTAAAATGAAAAAACCTTACATATTTTTTGATACAAGAGGTATGTTTAAAAACATAGAATTAAATATTTCTAAAACTGGATTAAATTATATGAGACTTGGCAAGGGTTTTTAAAGTGCTATGATGTCTAAAATATATGAATAATAATAAAAAAATTAAATCATTTTCAGATAATTTTTTGAAGGATATTGAGGATGTTGTAATTCGTACATCCAGAGAGTATTCTTCCAAGTTAGATAATGCAATAGAGCTTCTTTTCAATGCGTGGAAAAATGATAACTGGGTTTATATTATGGGGAATGGTGGTTCTGCATCTACTGCCACCCATATTGCTGCCGACTTGGCAAAAACTATTTGTTCTGGTCCTGAAGATCGAGGTATGAAGGCAATGGCTCTTGTAGATAATATTCCCTTGGTTAGTGCTTTAACTAACGATTGGGGTTGGGAGAATATATATGTTAACCAATTAACAACTTTTTATGAGAAGGATGGTGTAGGCGTCGGTATAAGTGTTCATGGTGGAAGTGGAAAAGATATCTCTGGTAAGTGGTCTCAAAATCTATTAAAAGGTCTGCAGTATATTAAAGATAGAGGGGGGAAAACAATTGGACTGTCTGGTTTTGATGGAGGTCCAATGAAAAAATTAGTTGATGTGAGTATAGTTGTTTCAGCAGATTCAACTCCTATCGTTGAAGGCATGCACGTTGTACTGCATCATTTGATTGTTTTTGGTCTTAAAGAAAAAATTAATGAATACAAAAAAACTATTAATCCGGCAAAAAAGAAAAGCAGTATTTCTAGATAGAGATGGAGTGATAAATGAACTAGTTTTTAGAGGGGAAGATTTTTTGGTTGCAAACGAAAAAGTGAGTCACACTGCTCCATTTTTTTTACATGAACTAAAAATCAAGAATGAAATAATTGACTCGATTATTAAAATAAAGGATATGGGTTTTTTGTGTATCTTAGTGACTAACCAACCGGATGTGTATTATGGGGTAATGCAAGATGAAGAGTATCATAAAATTATGTCTGAAATTTCTAAATTGCCTCTGGACGATATTTTTGTTTGTAGACATGGTAGAGACGAAAATTGTCAATGCAAAAAACCAAAAACAGGCATGTTCATAAAAGCTTCAAAGAAGTGGGATATTGATTTTGAAAAATCATTTATGGTTGGAGATAGTGATACAGACATTTTAGCAGGTAGGCATGTTGGATGTACTACCGTTTTAGTCAAAGATTGTGAACTAGAAAATGTCGATTATCATCATCGAATTAGCCATTTAAGTGAACTTTCGTCAATTCTTGTTAAGTACTCCTAGATACAGTAAAATTAATTCATGAAAATATTTATAGACAGTGCGAATCTTGCTGATATAGAAGAGTCATTGAGAAGGGGTTTTGCTCATGGCATTACTACTAACCCGTCTTTATTAGCTAAGGAACCAAAAGGGTCATTTAATAGTCATGTACTAAAAATAATAAAGTTAATAAAAAAATATAAGCCTGGTACGCATTTAAGTATAGAGGTTTTTTCAAAGAATCCTGAGGAAATATATAAACAAGCATGTGATTTTGTTAAGCGTTTCAACTATTCTCATTTAAGCATAAAGGTTCAGGTTGGATGGGATGAACTTGAGGTTATAAAAAAATTATCTGATAAAAGAATTTCAGTTAACTGTACTGCATGTATGAATACAACACAGGCTGTCATGGCTGCAAAAGCTGGAGCAAAATACGTTAGTCTTTTTTGGGGTAGGATAAAGGACGGTGGTATAGACACTGCATTTGAAAAAGTTAGAAGTGAGATGATTGAGAAAAGTGTGATAGACAAAAACGACTTCAATCCTGCGTTTGTAGTAAAGTCAGTTAGGCAAATCTTGGATGATCAAAATATTAAGTCAGAGATTATTGTCGGAAGTATTCGTGGTGTAACGGATATTCGCGATGCGGCCTTATCAGGTGCTCATATTGTGACTATACCACCAAAATTTTTCCCTCAGATGATGAATCATTTCAAAACTGATCAGGTAGTTGAGCAGTTTTTAAGTGATTTTGATCACTGGTTGTCCTGATTGGTTTAAGTAAAATTTTGTGTTAACCATATTACTAACACTTCTATTCTTCATAGTTACCTTTTTCTTTGGAATAACCTTCTCTATTGTTGTTATAGATGAAAAAAGATGTTTTGCATTGTTGGGACTGAGTATAATTATTGGTATTAATAGTTACGTCTTTTTTTTGAATTTTCTTTCTTACTTTCTACCATTTTTTTACAGTTCTTGGCTTTCCTTGATCTCATTGTTACTTATCTCTTTATTTATATATTTACTTTATATAAAAGGTAATAGAGTAGGTAATTTGTTTGAAAACACACTAGATAAAGGTCAATCTAAATTACTCTATATCGTTATATCAATTATTGTTATTATCTGTGGGGTTGCCACTTTCAGAACCAATGTCTTTGATCCACTCCACATAGCTTTTGCTCATACAATAAGTGAAGGTAATTTTCCTATGGTAGATCCTACATCACCAGATCATCCATTTGCATATCATTATGGTTCTGACTTACTTACAGCAGGTATGTATAAAATAGCTGGGGGACCTCTTCTATGGTTAGCTTTTAATCTCCAGATAGTATTTTTTCTTTTTGGTATATTATTGATTCTATTCACTATCGCATATGATTTCTCTAAAAATTTTTACAAAGCATTAATTTGTTCAGTTTTTTTCGTTTTTGTATCTGGTCTTCAATTTCTCAACCTTTTCTTAGAGGGTTTTCCAGTTTTATATCAAAAATTTTTTCTGAATACAGAAGTTGTCGCTCAATGGAAATTTGTGGCTTCTGCAGTTTTTCCCCCCTTGAACACGAGTTATGTGTTTGGCATGCATAATCACTCACTAGCAATGGGGATGCCACTATTACTACTTGTTTTGTATCTATATTTTAAATTTCACCATAGTTTAGATTATTCAAATAAAGGTAATCTTGTAGTAGCAGTTTTTTCCGGTTTGTTTTTTGGTCTTAGCGCCTTAAGTGTCGAAACTTACTTTGGAGTTTTTGCAATTGCCTTCATTCTTCTTTTCTTAAAACAAGCTGTAATTGACAAGAGATTAAATTTTTATATTATAGTCATATTGTTCGTTGGTTTTTTTACTGCTTTTTTACAAGGTGGTGTTTTAACTCATATTTTTGATTCAAGTGATGGTAGTACTAAGTTAGTGTTTGTAAAGAGTCTACATGACTTGATAAACTGGAATTTATCAATAAATCAGCCAGGTATAATCGACCCCAATAGCATAACTAGAGTATTCAGTCTTAACTTCATTATTCAATTTGGTTTGTCAATTTTTCTAATTATCCCAGCACTTATACATTACAGAAAAAATGAAAAGATTTTGTTTCTGGGTGTTATAGGTCTTGGTGCTTTTTTTGCACCAGTATTGTTTCATTATACAGAAAGACCTTGGGAAATGACCAGATTTTTTACGTTGGCATTACCTTTTTTTGCGTATGTAGTTGGTATGTATTTTGTTGATTTGTATGATAAGGGATTTCCTAGATGGATAATTTATCTTAGTTCCGTGTTTATTATAATAACAGGATTATTCTCCCAAGTAATGTTTATGTTGACGCCGTTAGATAATTTTGGTGCAATTAGTGTTCCATTTGTGGGAGGGCTAATGGAGCCAACTCAGGCAAAAAAAGATTTATATGAGTGGATAGACAAAAATACTACAATCAACGACAGATTTTTTCCTTACAATACGGATATCATGACGTATACTGGTAGATTTACACCCGGTTACTCTCTCATATCTTTCTCATCTAGAAATAAAGATTTTGAAAATTATAATTCTATTCTCTCTTCCTGCAGTCAACAGACTTTGGGTATACTCAAAATAACTCATATCGTAGTTGTTTCTCCAGAAATAGAGAAGTTTTTCAGTGATAGGTGCGATACAAAATTATTTACTAAGTTGTATAATGATTTGGAAAATCATTATTATGTATACAAAATTAATATCAACCTTAAGAAATAACTACATAGCTTTTCTGTTTTCACTGTTAGTTGGTATTGTATATATTTTCCCACATGTTTATTTTATTTTGGATCAGGGAGAAAATTACAAAGGTATATACATATCTAGATCGTACGACGAAGACACATACTACTCATCCATAAGGCAAATTTATGATGGAAAATCTGCCACCATGAATCCCTATCTACCTGAATATGAAGAAAAGACCATTGTTTCAGCTTATAAGTTTATTGAGAGTATAATAGGATATTTGGGGGTATTTTTCAATTTGAGCATATCCAGTCTAGCAATTTTATCTAAATTTATCTTTCCGACATTAATATTTTTGTCAGTATACTTCTTTATTCTTGTGCTTTTCCACGATAAATTAACGGCTATTTTCACAGCGTTTTTTGTGCTTCTCGGACAGGAATTAGCACCACTCAATATTACATCTGCCATAGAAACATTCATGTTCCAGAGCCCATTTCATAGTTTTCTCCTATTCAATCGTCCCATAAATCCACAAGTAAGTATAATTTTCTTTTTCTTAGTTTTGTGTTTACTAGCTAAGCTTTGGAACAATACTCATTCAAAAAAATATGCAATTTTGAGTGGTATTATTGTTGGTTTTTTGTCATATATATATTTTTATTATTGGAATTTCACTTTAATATTTCTTGGGTTAATTTTTCTGTACTCTATTTTTTTGAAGGAAAAGGAGTTATTGAAAAACATTTCAATTTCTATTATTGTAAGTTTAGCTGTAGCAATGCCATTTATAGTAAATACATTACTAGCACTCAAGACAGGAGCCATGAGTGTTAGTAAAAATTATATTCTTACCCACAGATATATAAACGAAAAAGTTATCCTTCTTCCACTTATAGTGTTCATTGTTATTTATCTTTGGAATACAATAATTTCAAAAAAATTTAACATTAGTGTGGTGTTATCATTTATCAATGAAAAAAAATTTTTGTTTATATTCCTTCTGGTTGTCACAGGATTTCTTGCTACGAATCAACAGGTGATTCATGGTTATGAGATACAACAACATCACTATCATTTCATGACTAATATTTCAGTATTTATCATTACTATGTCAGTAATTTTTAGTACTTTTTTAAAGAGTCATATCAATAAATACAAATTATTTATAGTTTCCTTAGTAATGTTTGTTATTTTCATCCATGCAATAAGTGTTCAGGCTTCATCATATAAGTACTGGGTGGATAAATTCGGACATTTTCAGGATTATTCCCCAGTATTTGATTGGTTAAATAATAATTCAAAAGCTGATGACGTAGTTTATTCAAGCACAGAAATTTCCGAGATCATTCCTGTCTACACACATAATAGTGTTTACGGCTCTCTTCATGCAAGTGTTTATCCTGTGCCAACAGAAAGACTTGCTCACAATTATTTCACCTTAATGTATTTAAGAGGAATTTCAGGAAAGGAAGTTAAAACTTATCTATATGATGAAAAGTATAGAAACGAATTCGGTCATATGGTTTTTGAGGGACAATATTGGAGAAGTGTATGCGGGTCATTTGGCTGTTTTCCGGACTCTGTATTGGATAGTTACATAAAAAATTATGAACTACTTGTCAAGGACTCGTTTGAAACTAATTTAAAAAAATATAAAATTGACTACATTTTATGGGATAGTGAATTAAACCCTGAATGGGAGATTGATAAATTCAATTTTGTTAAAGAAGTGTTTAGACACGAAAGTATTCACTTATTTTCTGTCATATGATCCGATTCTATCAGCTTCGTTGTATACAGTGATTATTATTGATAGAAAAATTTCTTCCATTTTTATTCTTTATGCCAATTTGAGAGTGATTCAATCAAGGCTTCCTCAACAGTTCGGATTTTTACTCCTGTTTTAAGGAGTTTAGACACGTCAAGAATACAATTTGATCTTGGAGTTTTTGCTATTTTAGAGTAGAATTCTTTATCGTTTTTCCAAAAAATAAGTTTTTTCTTTGGTCTCAGTGTTTTTTCAACCATTTCCACTACTTTTTTGGTCGTAATAAATCCAGGGTTAGCTATGTTATATATTCCATATGGAGCACCTATTTTCCACAAATCTAAAGAAGCTTTGACAAAATCTCCGAGATGGGAAAGTGTGTTGGTGTTGTTGTAAACCTTGCTATATCTTTGAATTTTAGAGAGATAGTTACGATTATTATCGAATTCATCAAACGGCACACGAAGTCTTAGTATATATACTTTTCCTGAATTTTTTAAAAGAATTTCTTCAGCCAGTGCTTTTGTACCACTATAAAAACTACATGGTCCATTTCTAAAAGAAAAATTTGGGGTGTCCTTTTCGTTAAATCCTCGGATTTTTTCTGGACTGTTTTCAATAATAGATCTTATTTCTGGTTTATTAAGATTTTTTTCAATAACAGTCTTTCCGTTCCTTGATATTTTTGTCCCGTTGTATATACAGCCAGACGATATGTGCGCCCATGGTATGTTTTCCGTCTGACAAACCTCCGCAATAGTAGTGGGAAGGACTACGTTTCCAAGAAGCGTATCTGCCCAGTTCAGTTCGCAAGCGTCGATATTTGGTTTTCCCGTATATCCAGCAGCATTAATGACAAAATCAGGTTTTCTTTTTTTGAGTAATTTTAGAAGTTTACTGTAGTTTGTGTAGTCTAATGCTTTTCGTGTTGGGGCAAAAAAACGAATCTTTCTTGCCCTGAGTTCTTTTTTGAAAGCTTCTCCAACATACCCTGATCCGCCTAATAATATAATCATTTTTTATATATTTTAAGGATTGTTTTCACAATAGATGTTGAATCAAGCCCAGCTTTATTCAGTAGAAAATTACGACTTCCAACATCTTTTATAAAATGATCAGGTAATCCAAATATTTTGAAAAGTTTAGGTCTCATTGATGATTGCATTAAAAGCTCGGAGACTGCTCCACCAAATCCTCCTTGCATTCCATTTTCTTCTATCGTAAAAATTGCCTCAGCTTTTTTATTTTTATACAGTATGAGTTTTTTATCAAGCGGTTTTACCGATGGCATACTAATAACAGAAATACTCTTTTTTAGTTTTTTCTCCAAAATATTTCCTGCTTCAACAACCACATCCAAAATGTTACCAGTTGATAAAAGTATAACATCTTCACCTTTCTTTACCTCATATCCCTTGCCTATTTCAAATTTCCAACCTGGTTTCTCGAAATGTGTGCTGGGACTTTTGCCAAGACGCATATATGTTGGTCCTTTGGTCTCAAAAGCTACTCTAGTTGCGCCTTCCGCTTCCCATGCATATGCAGGATTCATGACCTTCATATTTGGTAAGGAGCGCATTATGGCCAAATCCTCCACGGTATGGTGAGTTATGCCGTGAGTTGCATAGTTATATCCTCCACCAGCCCCAAACAGTTTAACGTCAAGGTTGTGATAGCAAATGTCTGTCCTAATTTGTTCAAAACAACGTAGAGTTAAAAATGAAGCTATGGAGTAGGCGATAACCGTCTTACCAGTCAAGGCTAGACCACAGGCAACGCCAATCATATTTGATTCTGCAACGCCCACATTTATAAATCTATCTGGAAAAGCATCTCTTATTGGTTCAAGAGCATTAAACCCCAAGTCACCAGTTAGAAAGAATATATTTTTATTCTTTTTCATTTCAACCAAAGCTTGTTTTACAAAACTATTTCGCATGTTTTTTCCGGGTCATTTTTTGACTCTCTATGTATGTTTCCTTGTCAGGAACAAAGTAGTGAGCAAGCAAAGTGTTTTCTATTTTTGGAACTCCCTTACCGCTCACAGTATCTGCTAGTACTATTGCCGGACGATCGGTGTATATCGCTTCTGTAATAATTTGCTCTAGTTCTTTTATATCATGACCTGATGATCTAAAGACATCCCATCCAAAAGCCGACCACTTTTTCACTAAATCCATAGTGTGAACTTTTTTCGTCTCGCCAAATCCTTGGAATTTATTTTCGTCTATTATAGCCACTACATTATTTAGTTTATGAGTTGATGTAAACATAGCCGCTTCCCATATTGATCCTTCGTTGCATTCTCCGTCTCCCATGAGTACAAATACTTTTCGATCAGGATGGGTTTCTCTTATAGATAGAGCAACACCAGCTCCAATCGATAAACCGTGTCCAAGTGAACCGGTTGAGACCTCAATTCCCTTGGCAGCAAATGAGCAAGGATGAAGATGAAAAATGCCATTATCAACTCTATATTTTTTTAGATCAGATTTTGGGAAAAAACCGCGTAAAGCTAAGGCCGAGTATAGTGCCGCTCCACCATGACCTTTGCTCAAAATAAACCTATCTCGATTTGGGTGATCTGGTTTTTTGGGGTCTATGTGAAGAATACGAAAATAAAGTACTGCTAATATGTCACTAATACAAAGTGCTGAGCCACTTTCTCCAGATTGGCTATTATACGACATCTCAATAATCAGTCGTTTCATTTCTGCACTTATCGCTGTAACATCTTTATGTGTATAGAGCTTATTATGAGCCATATGTAGTCACAAAGTATTGTCTATTTTAGGACTGATGTCAATTCTATTCTTCTGGTCAAAAGAAAAGTTTTGAGATAGTATAGGTCATAATAAATTGCTAAGCCTAAAATGACTAGTCACTCCCCAGAATCAATAAAGAATAAGAAAATTTCCGCTATTATCGCCTGTTACAGGGATGGTCAAGCTATTCCTTTTATGCATGAACGTTTAACCAAAACTTTTAAAGAGATTGGATGTAAATACGAAATTATCTTTGTTAATGATGGAAGTCCAGATAATTCTGAAGCCGTTTTGGATAAAATCGCAGAAGCTGACCACAATGTGGTTGCTATCACACATTCGAGGAATTTCAGTTCTCAAAATGCCTTCTTTAGCGGTTTAACAGTCTCAACAGGGGATTCAGCTGTATTTTTAGATGGTGATTTACAAGATCCTCCAGAGGTTATAAAGGAGTTCGCTCAAAAGTGGATGGAAGGGTTCGATGTGGTTTATGGTGTGAGGGTTAAAAGAGATGCTTCACTTTCTCTACGTGTCGGATTTAAGGCTTTCTATTGGATATTCAGTAAACTCTCATACATTAAAATTCCTCGAGATGCAGGGGACTTTGGTCTAATCGATCGAAAGGTTATTGATGTTATTTTGTCCATGCCAGAGAAAGATCTTTTTATCCGTGGTATGAGAGCCTGGGCAGGCTACAAGCAAGTTGGAGTTCCGTATTTTAGACCAGAGAGAATGTTTGGAGTTACAACTAATAGTTTTTGGAAAAACGTACGCTGGGCTAAAAAGGGGGTCTTCTCATTCTCCTATGAGCCACTAGAGTTTATTTTTTATCTATCACTAGTTACATTCTGTATTGCACTAATAGGTATTATCACATACATAAGTTTTTACTTTGTATACCCAGATCAACCGCGAGGAATTACCACTATAATAGTACTCATACTTTTTTTCAGTAGTGTACAGCTACTGAGTATAAGTATTATTGGGGAATATCTCGGGCGTATTTTTGAAGAAGTTAAAGATAGACCACGGTTTGTGGTTAAGAAAATATTAAATAAACCCAAAAAATAGAAGATTGCAAAATTCAAAACTCGACGAAAACACACGTTTTCTGGCGTATCTCGGAGAGCGTGAAGCTCGAGAGCTAAGGAAAATTTTTAGCATAAAATTATTCCGGCGCCAGAAAATATGTGTTGAGTAAGAGTTTTGTATTTAGCGACTATCGATTATTTTTGATAGTAGGATTTGTGATCTTTCATCCAAGTAATCATTTTCTCTAAACCATTCTCAAAAGACATTTCAGTTTTAAAACCAAGAAGTTTTTCTGCCTTCGAGCTATCGGCTACCCAAATAGAGGTATCAAAAGGTCTTTTTGGATAGCTATTCCAAAGAAGTTTTGATGTGCTTTTTGTTACCCTCATACAGGTGTCCACGGCAGTTTTTATTGTTTCTTGTTTTCCGCTACCTATATTGAAGACTTCTCCTGAAAGATCTGGTCTTTCTCCCGCGAGTATAAATGCTCTGACAACATCATCTATATAAATAAAGTCTCTTGCCGTATCTGGCGAGGCTAGTGGTGCATCTTTATTCTCTAGGGTATTAAGTATAAGTGTCGGGACAAATCTTCCTGGTTCTTCAAAAGCCCCGTATACAGAAAAAAGACGTAGGGTTATTGTAGGCAAGCCTTTCTCTTTGGAGAAGTGAGAGCAAAGTAGAGTTTGTGCCACTTTCCCCACAGCATAAAAACTGTTTGGCACAACTATTTCGTCTTCACGCATGGGATGATCTTTTGTGCCGTATTCAGAGGAGCTTCCAGTGTTTACAAACATTTTTACATCGTTTTCCTTTGCTGATTCAAGAAGATAGAGTGTTGCCATAACCGATGACTCTAGTGTCAGTTCAGGATCTTTTTGAGTAGGGTAGGCACCATAGACAGCTAGATGATATATTACATCTGGTTTTACTTCTGAAATAACTTTTTTAATAAATTCTTTATCTATAATACTACCAGTATGTATTTTTATTTTTGATTTTATTTCTTCTAGCCTCCATGCATTCTTGGATTCATCTCTGACAATACCATGGACTTCGTGCCCGTTTTCTACTACTCCTCTTGCCAGGTTTGCACCGACAAATCCAGAGATTCCTGTTATTAGTATTTTTTGTGACATATTGTTTCCAATAATTTTACCTTAATTATTTCTGAATATAAAGAGTTGACAAAGAAATATTAACATGATCCTATTTATGGTAGGAGGATAAAGGTGAGTCCAGAAACAATGGGAGTGCTGGCGACGGCTGTCACACTGCTCTACACTCTTCTCGGTCTGCCGTCGCAGATTTGGAAGAATTACCAGAACAAGTCTATTGAGGGCATTTCGCTCTCGATGACCATTCTGCTCTGCCTGACCTTTACCACATGGGTCGTGTACGGATGGGTGATGAAGGACATCTACATCATCATCTCGAACACGACCGGAGGTATTGGAGGGTACGCGATCCTCTTTCAGTTCTTTCACTTTCGAAGCGGGAGGCGACATGTCTGAGTCAGACGTCTTGCTCACCGAGGACGAGCAGGTAGAGCTCGCTCGTCTCATGGAGAAGCGGGCACTCCACCCTCGTCAGAGGGTTACGCTAGATCTGTTCTTAGCGGGGATTAAGGTCCACACGTCGAACTCGTCGGAGGTGGCAATCCTTCGCCACGGTTCGAATGGTCTCGAGATCTACCTCTTGCAGAGACCGGAGAACGACCCGTTCTACGCTGGCGAGTGGCACATGCCCGGGGTGATGCTCTTCTACGATGAACTCATCCACGACGGCGCAGTCCGCGCCATGAAGGAGGCGCTCAAAGAGGAGGTGGATCCGAGTACGATCCCGCCTCATCACCAGGTCTTCGAGTGGCTCATGGGCAACAAGTCCGGTCACTGCCCTCGCGGTCACACTGTCTGTTTCCTCCACACGATCATCGTGTCGGAGGAACATGCATGGAAACTCACGAAGGGACAGTTCTTTCCACTCAAGTCTACACCGACGCCGATGATCGAGGTACACGGAAGGTATCTTACATGGCTTCGGGCCAATCTCCAGTCTGTTCTGAACCGACACAGACAACTGGTCTAGGTCGAACGACAACAAGTACAAAAGACGGTCCCACGCATACGCGGGGACCGTTCTTCTTTTTATAAATTTATAGAGAATGGACAATTTGTTGTTTTTTAGGATAATGTTATGTAATGAATGAAGGCAATTCTCCCATAGTTCTAAGTATAGTTACTAAATGTGCGATTTGTGGAACTTTTGGTAATTCTAGGGAAATTTATAAAGCTAGACTCCATGGAGAAAATTTAGATGAAAAGGCCTTTTCAGCTCGTCGTTTTTACAATGAAAAAATTCATTTTAGAATGGTAAAGTGTCTTACATGCGGGCTACTGCGTTCTGATCCGATCATTGACCCAAAAATATATGATGAATTGTATCTTAGAAGTGAGTTTACATATATCGGGCTGGTAGAAAATCTCAAAAAAACTTACGGATATTATTTGAAAAAGGCTGAAAAATATGTACCATCCAAAAATTCTTTGCTTGAAATTGGATGTGGAAACGGATTCTTTCTTGAAGAGGCACTGGAGCAAGGGTATAAAAACGTCTCTGGGGTTGAACCAGGACGAGAGGCAATAGAGAAGGCAAGAGGGGATATAAAAAAACATATAAAGATGGAAATGTTTACAAAAGATTCTTTACCTCCCAATTCCTTTGATTGTATATGCATTTTTCAGACGCTAGATCACTTACTTGATCCAGTAAAAATGCTGGAGGATGCTCTGGCTATTCTAAAACCCGGAGGAGTGTTGATTGCTATAAATCATAATCTCAATTCTTTAAGTAGCAAGATTCTTGGAGAAAAATCACCCATAATAGATATAGAGCATACATATCTATATAATAAAAATACAATTAGAAAGTTATTTGAAAAAAGCGGATTTGAAGTTATAAAAATTTTCTTCCCTTACAGCAGGCATTCTGTTGGTTATTTGTTTTCTCTTTTGCCTATACAACCTGTTGGATTAAAAAAAATGATTCACAGAATCTTAGATTTTCTCCGAGTTTCAGATGTTCCACTTTTTGTACCGATAGGTAATCTTGGGATTGTTGCTAAAAAGAAAGTTAATTTTTAAAAATGAGCAAGTTTTTCTTCTATATATTTATACCAGTACTAGTCATCATAACCCCAATATTTTTTTTTGGGAAAGTTTTTTTATCAGGAGACACACTACATTATGTTTATCCTGCCGTTGAGTTTTTCCAGAATAACTATCTTTCTGGACTTAATCCAAATCTTTATTTAGGTTTTCCAGTAGCCTCTTCATTTCATTATGCTTTTTTTAATCCTGTATATTTATTAATTTTTGGCTTGTTTGATTTTTTGACTGGCTTCAATTTAGTTTTAGCATTTGATATTTTTCTAGGAGCGCTGTTTTTCTATTTTTTTGCAAGAAATCTCTCATTTGATAAGGAGGAGTCTACATTGGCGAGCATCACATATATTTTCAGCCAGTTCAGCACATTCTGGTTTGCTTCACTTACTATTTCTAATGGGCTTTTTATTTTACCAGCTATTTGTTTTGTTGTTTGCAAAATTACGACTGGAAAAAGGTGGTATTTCTTACTTTTGTCGGTCATATTGGGATACGCTTTTTTAAGCTCACACACTCAGTTTATTGTTATGGCATTTGTAGGAGGGGCGGTTTTTCTCCTCTATCGCATCTGGGAAATGTATGACAGCAACATATCAATTTTTAAAAATTTTACACCAATATTTTTATATTTTCTTGGATTAGTCGGTGGGGTGATTTTGGGTGCACCGCAAATTTTAAATATTCTTAGGTTTTTCAAATACATTACTCGTTCAGACTTTATTACGTTCGATTATATTAAGATTCTGGATCCCTTAAAGTACTTATTGCCTAGCTTTAATGTATACAAGCTTACTAGTCAGGAGTTTCTGCCTTACGTAGGACTGATCCCTTTGTTTTTGATTCTATATGCCGTAATATACAAAGTTCGTACTGACAAGAAAATATTTTTCTATTCAGCGTCGTTCGTTCTTTTTTTCAGTCTAATGATCAAATATTCACCAACTGCTTATGTCTTAAAACATCTACCGGTTTTTCAGTATTTTTCTCAACCAGTTAGGTGGCTATATGTCGGTAATTTGTTTCTAGCACTTCTTTCCGGGGTAGGTTTGAGATTATTGAGAGAAAACAAAGAATCTGAATTTTTCAAAACTGCTTTAAAGTATTATAAGAAGACATTAATTCTAGTAGTTTTTCTATTTATCTTGTTGAACGCTTTAGGGTACTTCTTTGGGACCTATTTTGTCAGTAAAGTTCAGAATTATTTTGATCTGCACTTGTATGCCAAAACCTCACAGCTTTCAACAGACTATTATCATAATATTATTAAAGTTCTTGTTGACGGTATTATATATAATTTTAGCTTTACTAACCCTAATGTGCTTCTGTTTTTCTCAGTAGTTGTTTCGTTTTATATATTACTTAAGTATTTTCGAAATAGTCGATTTTTTGTAAATAACATCTTAATTCTGGTAATTTTTAATCTATTAGGGTCGTTTTTTATAAATACTAAATTTACTGATAAAAATCAAGTATTAAATAAACCAGACTTTGTGAAATTTATACAAGATAAAGAAAAAGACACAAATTCTTTTAGAGTTTTCAGTTATGCTATTCCTGATGCTCAATATAAAAAAATTGCGGCCATATATCCAAATGAATCACTTGAGATTGAGAAGTTTGCTATCGAGGGTATTATTGGAAACACAAACGACTTAGCATTAGTTGGGGGACTGGAGCCAAATGGAGATAAAAAAGTCCAACAAATTATATATTTTTATTTAAATCAAAAGGAGGATAATTTTGATAAAAAAATTCCTATACTTTCAGCCATTAACACAAAATATATTGTTACTCCCTATATATTAAATTCCAAAGGTCTATCTTTAGCCACAAGTACTTCGGTAACCAAATTTAATGTTCCACTTTACTTGTATGAAAATAAGAATGCTTTACCAAGAGTCTATTTATCAAAAAAAGTTACTTATCTTAATGAGGGTGAAGATAAAAAAAACCTAAGTCTTGTTTTAGACGATAAAAATGATTTTTCTAAAATTACTTTTATTGAATGTGACACTTGCAGTGACTATGTCTTAAGTCAGGTTAGTACAGACTCAGCCTCTGTTTTAGAATATAATAATGAGTATATTAGAATTAGTGTTAAAAGCAGATTAGGTGGCTGGGTTGTTATTGGAAATGCAAATGTGCTTGGCTGGACAGCCAGTGTTGATGGCGTTGATACTAAGATATATCCTGCGAACTACATATTACAAGGAGTTTATCTAAGCGGAGGAGAACGTCTTTTGGAGTTATCTCATAAAACTATTTGGTATCCATCCATATGAAAGTATTAGTAATTACTAAAACAGTAAAAAAAGATTCTGGTTGGGGACGGTATTCTAGCTCAGTTGTAGAGGAGTACAAGAATTTTGGTATTGATTATAGAGTTATAACAGAAGGGGAAGAGTTATTGCCCTTAAATTCCTTTTTTTTATTTATAAAAAATTGCCTAGGAGTTAGAAGGATTTCCAAAGAGTTTGATATTGTTCATGCCTTTGATGGTTGGCCGTATGGTGTTTATGCGTGGTTTTCAACAATAGGTACAAATAAGAAATTATTTATAAACGCCATCGGTACTTACTCTGTGGCACCACTGAATGATCTTTTCAAAGGTCTATTATTGAAGATTGCATATAAAAATTCTAACGCGGTGTTCGCTATAAGTAATTTTTTGAAAGAAAAGATTTTGTCACTGGTTAGTCTTAAAAATATACATACAGTTTATTTGGCTTCATCGGATTTTCCTCATCTATCACAACTGGAAATAGATGGATATAAATCTCGTTTTGGTATTTCAGGAGTGAGCCCGATTATATTAACGGTCGGTGAGATAAAGGATAGAAAGGGTCAGTACGAAGTGGTGGAGGCAATTGAGATTTTAAAAAATAAATATCCCAATATACTGTATATTATGGTTGGTTCGATCGAGAGAAATAAAGGTTATACAGGAGAGATAAATAATTTTATTCTAAAAAAATCGCTTCAGAAAAACATAAAGATAGTTTCTGATGCAAAAAACGATTCAGATCTGGTATTTTTCTACAATATAGCGGATGTGTTTGTGCTCAATGCCAAGAAAAATGATAGACACTTTGAGGGATTTGGTATTGTCATGCTTGAAGCCGCAAGTTTTGGAAAGGCAGTAATTGGTGTATCTGGTACTGCACTTGAAGAAACCATGAAAGATGGATTAAACGGCTTACTAATAAGAGACCAGAGCAAAGAGGGTATAAGTGAAACAATGAAAAAAGTTCTAGTGAATAAAGACAAATATGCTTCCAACTCTATTAATTTTAGAAATAACTTTTCTTGGAAGAAAACAGCTTCTGAGTATGTTAAGTATTATGAAAAATAATTTATACAAACACATAGATCATCTATCTTTTTTTATGGATAACAGAGAGAGAAAGTTATACATTTTTAC
This sequence comes from Minisyncoccia bacterium, assembly GCA_049297675.1. Taxonomy (GTDB): domain Bacteria; phylum Patescibacteriota; class Minisyncoccia; order Phycocordibacterales; family DATDWN01; genus C7867-006. The sequence goes on from JBAQUS010000010.1 coordinate 56,379, forward strand.
TATAGCAATTAGGGTAGTGTTTTTGATATTTGTGCTTTTTAGTTTTGGAGACAGGGGTTTAGTTATGATGGGGGATTCACCAGACTATCTTGTTCTTGCTCAAAAAATTGTTACAACTAATTCTATGATATCTGGAGGAGAAGGTTACGAGGATATATATGAAACAACAAGACTCCCAGGATTTCCTCTATTTTTGAGTGTTTTAGTTTTTTTCCAAATTCCTTTTTTTATTGGATCGTTAGTCCAGATACTTATTACTTCCTCCATTCCAATAATCATAATGCGTTTGGGTAAATATTGCGGACTCGACGGAAAAATAACTTTTCTAACAGGAATATTGTGTGCTTTTGAGCCTTCTGGAATAGTTTATGGCACTATGCTTTTACCAGATGCTTTCAATGCTTGGATGTTTATAGTTGCATTTTCTTATTTAGTCTATTTTATTAAGGAGACTAATTCTAAGTATCTTTATGCTTCAGCAGTTTTGTTTTCTATAATGAATTATATACGTCCCTCAGGTTTGTTTTTAGGCATTATTCTTCCAGTTTGTCTGGTGTTGTATTCTCTTTTCCTTGAACGAGAGAAATTTAAGTCATACTTAAAAAATGCAATTGTTTTCGGGTTTATATTTTTTGCTATTCTTCTACCATGGATGACTCGTAACTATATACATTATAGGGTGTTCAGTTTTGCCTCTGGGATAGAAAGACAAATTTATGAAATTACTGCCGTGGGAGTAAGAGCCTCATTTGAAAAGGTGTCTCAGGCGGAAATGCTTCAGAAAATGAGAGGAGAAATACTTCCTAAGCTTATTGAAAAAAGAGATCTTGCCAATTTCAGAAATAATGGAATATTACTTTCTCCAGCTTTAGATATAATTATTTCACACCCAGTCCAATACTTAAAACTCTACGTAATGTCTCTAGTTACTTTTTTTGCTTCTGGGAATTATCACTATATTGGTTCAGTTTTTCACCTGTTTGACAATTCAGAGATTTCAACATCTTACACAATGATTTATGCAACACAGGGAATTATACCAATGATAAAAGCTTTGTTTATGAGTGTTATGCGTCCCTACGGTGCCACAATCATATTTGGTAGGATATTGTGGGTGTTACTAGCGGTATTTACTATTATCGGGATGTTTATAGAAAGAAAAAATAAAGAAATTAGACCAATCACTATCTTTTTTTTATGTATATGTATTTATATGGTCATCGTCATTTCTCATATAACTGTCGGTATTGAAGCGCGTCATCGTCTGTTTATTAATCCTTTTTATTATTTATTTACCGCTATTTCCGTTCATGCTATGATTGCTCTATTAAAAAAATCTAAATATGTCAAAGCTATTTCCCAACAAAAAGATAGTAGTGGTACTTCCGGCGTATAATGCAGAAAAGACTCTCAAAAAGACTTTTGACACAATACCTAAGGATTATATTGACGACATAATATTGGTTGACGATTGTTCTAAAGATAATACAGTTTCGTATTCTCGATCACTTGGGATCAAGACTTTTAGACATGATATAAATCTTGGTTATGGAGGCAATCAGAAAACATGTTACAGAGAAGCAATAAAGCTTGGAGCAGATATAGTCGTTATGGTTCATCCAGATTTTCAGTATAATCCGGTTTATATTCCAGATATGATTAAACCGATTGCAGAAGGTAAAGCCGAAGCTGTTTTCGGTTCAAGAATGATTATAAAAGGTGGGGCAAGAAAAGGAGGTATGCCACTATGGAAGTATATAGCTAATATAACTCTTACAAAGATTGCAAATTTATTTTTGTGGCTAAACTTGAGTGAATATCATTCTGGTTTTAGGGCTTATAGTAAAAAAGCTCTAGAGACGATGCCTATTCAAACAAACTCAAACAATTTTGTTTTTGATGCTCAAATTATCGCCCAATTAAAGCAATTCAATTTAAATATCGCAGAAGTTCCTATTACCACGAAATATTTCCCAGGTGCCTCAATGATAGGTTTTTGGAAGAGTGTTGAGTACGGAATATCTATTCTTCTGGTACTTTCATTATATATTCTTCACAATATAGGATTAAGAAAATATAGAATTCTGTTGCCACCCGTTAAATCTAAGTGTAGAATTTGTGATTCTGAGACAGCCCAGCTGATTTATAAAGAAAGCGAAGATTGGAACAATTCAAATAACAAGTTCAAATCCTATCGCATAACTGACAGTATTCGATCGCATGGAAAGATTTTGAAATGTGTAAAGTGTGATTTAATTTATGTATCAGTTGATTCATCTCCTGATGTAGCAAAAATATATTCTGAGCAAGTAATTGATGATGAATATATAAAGGAAGAATTTGGCAGAAGAAAGCAATATAAAAAAATTGTTTCATTTTTAAAAAGCATTGGTTCATTTGGTGAGTTGGTCGATATAGGTTCTGGTCCAGGTTTCTTTTTAGATGAAGCTAAAAAAGCTGGGTTTAAGGTCTCCGGAATTGAGTCCGGGAAAGTTTGGGTAAATTATGCTAAGGAAAAATTAAGACTAACCCAAGTCAGTCTAGGTAGTTTCGAAGATTTAACAAAATACCCAGATAATTATTTTTCTGTTATTACGGCGTGGGATGTTATTGAACATGTTGATTCGCCCAAGTTTTTTATGGAATTAATACACAAGAAATTAAAAGTTGGAGGAATTTTTGCACTATCAACCCCGATTATTGATAGTTTAGCATCACGTGTTTTAGGAGAGAGGTGGCATGCTGTTATTCCTTCTCACTTGACTTACTTTACCAGGAGCACATTACTCAATAATCTAAAGGATGTCGGATTTGTTGTAAAGAGAACAAAGTTTTACACTAGATTTTTTTCTTTGCAATATTTATTCAACCGATTATTTAAAAAGACCAAGGACAGTTTTATGAGAAAAATTGTGGTTCCAGTATCCCTGTTTGATGAAATAGAATTATATGTTATAAAAAAACATTAAAACTTAAGTTTAATTTGCAAACTAGATGTGTTAGAGTTAGAAGTTCTAGTTTCATATTTCGACTGGATTCAATCTAGTGTTTTTGTCAGTATTAATTCTACCACTGGAGATGTGGACAGGAGGTATATATAGTGTATACTCGTGAAATTAATATAGATTAATATTAAATATCCACTAAAATTATGAAAAAAATAACCAGCTTATTAACATCATTATTTTTATCAATCTTACTTCTTTTCCCAATAAATAGTGCAAATGCATTTATCTCTGATTGTAGCGGGGGTAGCGTAACTCATGCTGGAGGAAAAACTATACATACTTTTAATTCAAGCGATATATTAGATTGTACTGGAACAAGTGGTGGGGCAGTTGATTATCTAATTGTTGGAGGGGGTGGGGGAGGATCTTATCAAGATAGTGGTGCCGGCGGAGGTGCCGGCGGAGTATTGGTGGGTAATGATTACGTATTAAATGCACAATCTTATTCAGTTGTTGTGGGTGGTGGGGGTGCTATATTTTCAAAAGGAAACGACTCTGTCTTTGATGGAATGACTGCTTACGGAGGGGGTACTCCAGTTACAGGTGGTACTGGCGACGCTATTGGTGGTTCTGGAGCTGGTGGGGGTGGCGGTGATATTCCTGGTGCAGGAATATCTGGTCAGGGACATTCAGGTGGTTATGGACACACTGGTAGTGGCGGTGCGTGTTCTGGTGATCCCTATTCTACTGGTGGAGGTGGTGGGGCAAGTTCGATTGGGGTTGCAGGGACATCTTCTGGTTCAGGTAATGGTGGCGATGGTATAATGAGTTCAATATCTGGATCAAATTCATATTATGGCGGAGGAGGTGGCGGAGGAGCTGAAATTTTTAGGCAATGTAGCGGGGGAAATGGGACAGGTGGTTTGGGTGGTGGCGGTAATGGTGGAACTGCTCCAAATGGTGACACAGGTTCGACTGCAGGAAGCGTAAATACAGGTGGAGGTGGTGGGAATTTTCGTTCAGGAGGTTCAGGTGTAGTAATAATAAGTTATCCTTCACTTCCAACAATAATAGGCTTGGGTGTAACAAATAGATTAGCAAAGTTCTCAACGACTAATACTATAGCTAGTTCTCTCTTCTCTGATGATGGATTAAACATCACTCTAACTTCTGGAAATTTATTTATCTCAGGAGGATCATTATTTACACAATTTATTAATATACTAGCAGATGGTCTAGGTTTAGATACAAGTACAGCAGGACTTCTTTCCATCGGCTCTACTACTGCGACTTCAATTAATATAGGCAGATCAGGTGTAACCACAACGATACTTGGGAAGACAAAATTATCAAATATTGGCACAATCTCAAATTGTAACTCCGTAGCTTCTCCAGCGGTATGTGGATCTGCACCGTCAGGTAGTGTTACAATGTCTAAAGGTGGCAGTACTTTAATAGTGAATACAACATCTGTAACTCCTGATAGCCAGATATTTATCATTGAAGACTCATCACTTGGTGTAAGATTGGGAATTACCTGTAACACCGCTACAAATCGTACTTATACAATAAGTGCAAGAGTACCTAGTACAAGCTTTACAATAAAATCAAGTAACAATGTGAATGGTGCAAACAATGCATGTCTAAGTTACTTTATTGTGAATTAATAGTTATTAATGAAAATTGTTATTTTATCAGATGGTTTTCCTCCACTTGCCTTGGGTGGCGCGGAAGTCATTGCTAGAAATTTAGCAAAGGCTTTAGCGGAAAGAGGTCATGAGGTTTCGGTTATAACTTCTACAAAAGATATAAATGATGCAGGAAAGTTTACGGACGGAAAAATAAATATATACAAAATATATAGTGATTATTCTGATAGGTGGAGAGCTTACAGGAGTTTGTACAATTCAGGGGTTGTTCATAAGGTAGAGTCGATTTTGTCAAAAATAAAACCTGATATTGTTCATATTCATAATATTCATAAGCATCTGTCATATGCTTGCATTAATGTGGCAAAAAAATACTCGAGAGGGATTGTATTGACTGCACATGATCTTATGCTTGTACATTACGGGAAATTAGGTGCACATGTAGGCAAAAACAATGAGGTTGAAGTGGACAAAATAAGTTTTTTGAGTCAAATAATGCAATACAAATTTAGATATAATCCATTTAGGAATTTTGTAATACGGTACTATCTTCGCAAAGTAGATAAGATTTTTGCTGTTAGTAGTGCATTGAAGAATATCTTAGAAAGAGAGGGTATCTCCGGAATAGAAGTTTTACATAACGGTATTAAGGTTTCGGATTGGATTATTGATAAAAGTAAATTAATTGATTTTAAAAATAAATACGAACTCTCTGACAAAAAAGTTCTTTTTTTTGGTGGTCGTTTAACTGGGATAAAAGGGGGTATCGTTGCACTTCAAGTATTGGAAAAAGTGTTATCAAAAATCGATAATGCAGTTTTGATTGTTGTAGGTCACAAGGATGATTGGGGGAAAGAGATGTTGGAGAAAACAAAAGATATGAGAATAGATAGAAAAGTCATCTTTACAGGGTGGATTCCCCATGAAGATATCCGTTATGCTTACGCTTCTTCGGATGTGGTGCTAGTTTTATCTAGGTATCTAGATCCATTTCCTACAATAAATCTTGAGGCTATGGCTACAAGCAAAGCTGTAGTTGGTACAATTTTAGGTGGTACTCCAGAGGCAGTATTAGATAACAAGACAGGGTATATAGTTGATCCAAATAATATTGAGTTGGTAAGTGAAAAAGTGTTAGATTTGCTGAGTGACATTGATAAATTAAAATCATTTGGACTTTCAGGTTTCAAGAGAGTTTCAAATATTAATAACGAAGAGATTTGGGTAGATAAAACTATTTTATGCTATACTTCAGTACTTTAGAGTAAATCTCATGGCAAATGAAAGTACTATAGATTACTACGATAATCAAAGCGGTCAATACTCCCAGAAACGTTACGAAGGGAAGACAGAGACTTATTTTCAATTTCTCTTTAAGAGAAGAAGGCAGATTTTTTTGGGTTTTATAGCTAGTCTTGGTGATTTTAAGGATTTTAGACTATTTGAAATTGGTTGTGCTGATGGTGTTTTAATAAAAAAAATATTACAGAAAATGCCAAACAGTTTTAGTAAAATAGTTGGCATAGACATTTCTCCAAAAATGTTGGAGAAGGCGAGAGCTACTACGGCAGACTCGAGGGTCAGTTACTTTTTGAGAGGTGAAGAAGATTTTTCAATAAAATATAACCTTGTTCTTGAGGTGGGTGTACACGTCTCAGATCTTTTAACTGAGGTAAAATTTGTAAGTAACAAACTTTCTGTTGGTGGCTATTTTATATATTCTACTGCAGGCAAGAATTCCCTCCATGCAAGAATAAAACTAAGAGATAAGGATTATGCCAAAGAATATATAACTTATTTTAAATGTGAAGAAATCTTAAACAGATATTTTGAGATAATCTCATCCCAAGGCTATGGTCTTTTCATTCCCAAACTTTGGGCGGTTCCGGCTTTGGCAAGAGTGGTCCAGCCGATTGCCGAAGCTTTATTTCGAAAAATACTTCCAAATCTATTTCATGAAAAAATTTATCTTCTAAGAAAGAAAAACTAGGAAAGTCCCGTTAGAAATCACTCGGTTATATTTAGAGAAAAAATGTATATTTAAAAAATCAGTGACTTTATATATATTATTCACCTAAACTACGGAAACAATAGGTTTCCTATCTCTAACGGGATAGATCCTCCTTGTGTGTCGCGAAGAAGTAGTAGTTTACTAAAAGCATGATGAGCCAAGAGATGCCGTTTTCTATGACTGCACCTTTTAGTCCGAAATTGTAAATAAGCACAAAAGTTAGGGCAATAGTTATCAGGTTGCTAATTGTAGTTAGTTTGTACATTGTCTTTGCGTCTTTCTTTATCTGGAAATAGATGCCAAAGAGTGATATGCCAGGAATAGCTATGAGTCCGAGCATGTAGATCTGTGAGTAAATAACTGCCTCGGTGTATTTGGGAAAGAAAAGCTCAAAGACAAATGGAGCTAAGACAATGTACACGGCAACAATGACAATTGTTATTAATGTAAGTTGCCATGTTTTCTTCATGATGCTACTTCGGAGGTTCGCTTCATCCAACACAGCATATTTTGGAAGAGCAATGTTAAAGAGATTTTTATAGCTACCTTTTATTTGTTCAGGTATTGCTTGTGAAAAGGCATATATTGCCAAGTTAGCCGCACCAAGATAATGAAAGACTAAAATTTTGTCTAGCTGGTTTGCTAAACTGTTAAAGAAATTCATAAAGCTGACATGTTTGCCGTAAGAAAGGAAAGAATCATCTGTTTCCGTGTTGGGACGATATTTTGAGATTACATGAAAATAAGACCATGTGGCTGATCCCGCACTCAAAACAAAATATACTGCAACTAGAGATAAGACACTCTCAGAGAAAAGGGCTATAGCGATTATCCCCATGTTTAGAAGAAGTTGAGAAAAAATCCAGTAAACTGTGCTCAGCTTAAAATTTTTCTTTCCTGAAAAATATGTGCCGTATAATCCATATGAGTTTATAATCGGTAAGCAAACTGAAGCTATGGCAAAAGAAAATCCAAGAACTTTGTTTCCATTTAGAAGATAGTAGATAGACATACTTAAACCTACTAAAACCATAATAAAGCTCCATTTAAATGATAGAGAAACGGTTTTTCTAAGCATTCCTTCTTTTCCCTTAGCAATTGCTTGAGTTAATACGTTCGGCATTCCCGTTAAGGAAAGTGTTCCGAGGATGCCAATTGCTGAGAGTATAAATTTATACTGACCGTAAAAATCTTTTGAAACAAAGTTTGCAAAAAAGACAGACAGTCCGAATGCCATTACCACGGCTGAAATTTGCCCTACAGTCATCCAGAAACCACTTTTCGCAACATAAGCCATGTCGGTTTCGAAATAGTTTCCTAGCCAGTTTATGGCGTAGAGCCTCTTATCTTTGAGCTTTTGCATGGCGTCATATTACTTTATTTTTCATCTATTTGCCAACGCGAATTATAAAACTCGACGAAAATACATGTTTTCTGGCGTATCTCGGAGAGCGTGAAGCTCAAGAGTTAAGGAAAATTTTCAGCCCGCCCGTACCCGAACGGTACGTTCGGGCGGGCAGAAAATTATTCCGGCGCCAGAAAATATGTGTTGAGTAAGAGTTTTGTAGTTCGCGATTTACTAGCTTGTGGGAATACCATTTGCTATACTCGACCCATGAAAAATACAAAAAAAATACTTGAATATTTAATTATAAGCGGTTTGTTTTTATTGCCATTTATTCCTTTTATTGTTCCATCAAATTTCTTTTTCCCTTTTATTACAGGCAAAGGTTTTGCTTTCAGAATTTTGGTAGAAATTTTGTTCGGGCTTTTTGTCATACTTTGCTTTGTAGATAAAGAATATAGACCAAATTTTTCGTGGATTACTAAATCCGTTTTACTTTTCACTTTCGTTACTTTTGTCGCAGATATTTTTGGTGAGAATCCTTACAAAAGCATGTGGAGTAACTTCGAAAGAATGGAAGGATTTGTCCTCATAGCTCACCTCTGTCTTTTTTATCTGGTTATATCTTCATTTATTAAACAGAAGAAAAAATGGCATCAATATATTAACCTAACCATAGGAGCAAGTGTCCTCATGTCCGTCTATTCACTTTTTCAGCTAGCAGGTAAGTTAAACATAAATCAAGGAGGAGTTCGTGTTGATGCTACGTTTGGAAACGCCACATACATGGCTATTTACGTTGTTTTTCATATATTCTTGTCTCTTTATATGCTTACAGAGAAAGAGAGCAAGAAATGGCAAAAATGGACGTATGGTGGCATTATCCTTCTCGAAACCACCATACTCTATTTCACAGCAACTAGAGGGGCAATCTTGGGGTTAATAGGAGGTGTTCTCCTTACAGGACTTATTCTTCTTTTCAAAGATAGAGGTAACGCACATTTGAGAAAAATTTCTTATTCTATCTTGGGATTGGTAGTGGCTATTGTGCTCATTTTTATTTCTGTAAAAGATACAGGTTATGTAAAAACAAGTCCAGTTCTCTCGAGATTTTCCTCACTTAGTTTTTCTGAAATAAAAACTCAGGGCAGATATTTTGTTTGGCCAATGGCAGTAAAGGGGGTTATCGAGCGACCGATTTTGGGTTGGGGACAGGAGAATTTTAACTTTGTCTTTAATAAAAATTACGATCCAAGAATGTGGAATCAAGAACAGTGGTTTGATAGGACTCACAATGTTTTTCTCGATTGGCTTATCGCTGGAGGTCTCTTAGGTTTTCTGTCTTATGCCAGTATGTATTTGGCGCTCTTCTACTATATCTGGAGAAAGAAAACCGATCTGACAGTTCTTGAGAGGAGTGTTCTGACAGGGATGATATCGGCATATATTTTCCACAATATATTCGTATTCGACAATCTCATAAGTTACATAATGTTCTTTACTGTCTTGGGTTATATTCATGCCATTTCTACCCATGACGAACCTCGGTATCATAAATTCCATTCTCTAAATTTCTCACACGATACAGTAAACTATGTTGTCTTTCCCACTGTTCTGGTGGCTACGATCGGGATGATTTACTTTGTAAATATTCCTGCTATTTCTGCAAATATTAATCTAATCAAAGCTTTAACCCCGAGTGGTAATTATGAAAAGAATCTTGAGCTATTTAAAAAAGCATACAGTTATAACTCCTTAGCTGATTCAGAAATAACAGAGCAGATTGTGACATCGGCGATTCAAGCAATAGGTACCCAGGGTGTCGATAATAAAATTAAAAATGATTTTTACAATCTCGCTAAAACCCAAATTGAGAAGAAAATAAATAAAGTCCCAAATGATGCAAGGTATCTCGTTTTCGCTGGGAGTTTTTTCAACAGAGTAGGGCAGTTTGATGAGGCAATAAAGTATCTGGATATGGCAGTTAAAGAATCACCTAGAAAGCAATCAATTTTATTTGAGCTCGGTTCTTCATACATAGGCAAAGGAGATTTACCAAAAATGTTTGAAATGTTTAAGAAAGCATACGAACTTGAACCAAGCTCAAACGAGGCTTTAGCTTTGTATGCAGTTGGGGCAATATATACTAAAAATATTGCCGTACTTAAAGAACTACAATCAAAAATAAGTACTGAAGACCTCATTAAAGACGATAGATTTTTGAGGGCATATAGTGAGATAGGGGATTATCAAACAGTCCTGACAATACTAAATGCCAGACTAGAAAAGGATCCAAAGAATCCTCAAAATAATTTACTTCTTGCTTCCACTTATGCTTCGCTTGGTCAAAAACAAAAAGCAATAGAAATTATTCAAAAAATAATAAATGAAAATCCTAGCTTCAAAGCACAAGGGGAAGGGTATATAAAAGAGATCGAATCAAGATAGTTTAGGGAAATAGTTTTCAACCAAAAGACGCAGATGGGCGTCTTTTGATTTGCTCAAATTGTTTGCACGACTGACCATTTAGGTCTATTGAAATTAATTACTTATGTGTTGTAACTTTTTCTGTTCTCAGACAATAATATTAAAATTTATACAGAAGCATAAAATAAATCTGGGCAAATATTCAGAAAATGAAAACAACTTTTATCTACCATCTGCAGATATTTAATGGACAGATAAAAATTACAAATAAATATATGATCTACAGCTCAAGAATAAACATTAATAGATAATTAAAAATATGGCTAATAATAGTAAGTAAATTATATCTTATATTGATGTACAGAAATCCTACAATGGACAAATTAAAGTCAACAATGCTGAATACTCTCATCAATTTAAATGTACAGAGTGATAATTAGGTAAGTCACATTGCATAGTACACAATTATAGAGCCAAAAAATTGAAAATTCAGTCGAAACCACAAAGCAAAATTCAGGTTCGAAATATTGAAACATATATTAACTCGCAGTCACTGCATTTGGTAGCAGAAGTAACATTCAGACTCAGAGAAATTGCTAAAACATTGAACTCGTCTAAACGATATTTACCTTAATATATGAATATTACTGCAAATTAGTAATTTCATGACATATGTCAAAACTAGGAATATAAATGCATTATGTATTAATAAAGTACTAACCTGGTCTGATCTCTTAATTGATTCATTACAAGTTAATGGAAGATATTGTTTGTCATAAGCAATGAACTTAGAAGAAAGAATGTATGCGGGTAGGATGCCCGATAATAAGTAGTTAGTGTCATAATAGGCTAGTAACTAGTAGTGTGTAGTTTCATCATCCCTCCTGAGGAGAACAGACTAATACATACAATAAACTGCATGGTTATAAATTAGTGAACGAAACTATACGAACAGGCGTGAGCTCCTTTGAACGAAGATGCTCATAACAACATATTACTCACTTAGGCAAAACAAACATATATAAACATTGATAAAGATATATAAGTCTGCATGAAAATTTATATATGATTAATAATATTTAGTATGGAAAACTAGAATTACAGTTTTAATATTAGAGTTTTGTGATACATATTATTTTCTGACTATAGGTAACTCTATAGTTTTGGACTCTTCTCTAATTTAATTTTCTCTTTATTCTTTTGAAATAATTTTTTTATGAGGGCATTTTTAATCAATCTCGGATTAACAATAAATCCTTATTTATCCACACTTTTCTTCGATATTTTGGTGACTCGTTGTCAATTAAATCGTATAATATTTTCAATGTCGCCAGATCTATTTTTTGAAAATAAAAAGTTCATAACTTCAAAGCAGGCGAGTAAGTTGACAGGCTACTCAAAAGATTACATCGGTCAGCTTTCTAGAAGTCAGAAAATTGAGTCACGAAGAATCGGACATACTTGGTATGTTTGTGAGGAGTCACTTTTGAACTATAAAAATTCTCCAACGGATTATGACTTCTCAAAAAATTTTTTGGGTAAGGAATTACTTAGTAGTGAGAAAGCTGAAGTTTTAAGTTTACCTGAAAATGCTACAAAGGAGGAGGTCAGTCAAGTAATCAATGATGACATAAGTAGTTTTGTTAAATCTGTATCGTTAGGAAAATCTCACACTTCCATTTTTGAAAAGCATAATAATCATACATCTCTTTCTGAAGTTCAGAAGGTTAGAAAAACTGTTGATAATAAATCCCCTTACTTTGGAGAAATCTCAAAATATATTTTCCATCGTGGTGTTCCAGTTTTTGTTTCATTAGTTTTATTTTTAGCTTTTGTTTTATCTGGAGCAAATTTTTCAAACATCAGAAGTTCTATGTTGGCTTCTGTTGCCACAACAACAGGCGATCTAAATTTGGTTGATGAGTCTGGAGTAGTTGTTTATCATGAAGTTAACGATTGGTTTTATTTTAATATTTACGAACCAGTTGCGGAACTTCTAAATAGAAGAATAATCGAGGTCAATAATGTTTACATCGCAAAAAATCTGCCAGCAGTTTCGACAACTACAAATCGAATAATTCTTGCACAAGGGAATCCTGCACCTGTTGCTCCTAGAGTTGTAAACACAACAAACGTTGTTGAAAGAATATATGAGAGAGAAGTTCCATCTGATTTTTCAAAAGATTATTTGGAGTTGAGATTACAGGAATTAAATAACAAAATTCAATCACAGCTTTCACAACTTTCAACCGGCAGTGGTGGAAATGTTACAAACATTTATCGTGAAATTGCTCAGAGTCAGAGGATCGATCAGCTCTCTGGAACTCAAATCAACAACCCAATAATTACAGGCGGATCAATAACTAACACTTCGATTAATGCTAGTAGTCTAAATGCCACAAGTCTTTCGGTTTCTGGCAGTGTTACTTTAGGTACGACAACAGTTACAAATCTCATAGTTACAAACACCTCGACCTCGACATTCTCTGGTGGAATTTCAGTAACTGGTGGATGTGTCTCTGTAAATGGAACCTGCCTTGGTACCGGATCTAGTGGAGGTGTATCTACTGGTGGAACATTCTCAACCACAACCTCTACAGTAGCCGGAATACTTGTGAACTACTCAAATAACTCTACAGATATACTTGCAATTGGAGGAAATTCCACATCTTCATCAAAATTCTTTTATGATCCAAACTCACTAACCGGTTATCTTGCTGGTTCCTTAGGCATAGGCACTACCTCTCCTTATACTTCTCTAGGTGTAGCTGGCACAGTAGTAGCTAACAACTTTCTAGCTACCTCTACAACAGCTACCTCAACCTTTTCAGGCGGTGTCTCAATCAATTCTCTTGCTGTAACTGGCACGATCTCTTCCTCAACTTTTGCAAATGGTATCAACCTAACAACTGGTTGTTTTGCAGTAAATGGAGTCTGTCTTGGAAATTCATCACCACTAACTTTTACATATCCTCTAACAAATTCTTCAAACGTAATCTCTTTAGCTTTCGGAACAACAACAGCAAACAGTTGGTCAGCCCTTCAAACATTTGCATACTCATCATCAACTGCTTACTCATCCTTCACAACTGCTTCAACAACAAATCTTTTTGCAGGAACACTATCACTTCCAAACATCACACAAGGTTTTGCTTACTTTGGAACAAATGGAATCGTAAACTCTGTCGCTAGTTCATCCATCCGTCTCTCATGGTTTAACAACGATAGCAACTTCCTATCATCATACGATGCATTCACACATCCACTTGCAGGTCAATCTGCAACAACATCTCTAGTATTATTTTACGGTCAAGCATCCTCCACACAACTATCCGCTAACGTAGCTTACTTTGGAGGTACAGCCACAACCACAATCTCTCAGAACGGTAACCTAACAACTCAACAAGCTACAACAACAAATCTAGCTATCACAAACATTCTCTCCACTCTCCTCAAAACAAATGCACAAGGTTCAGTTATCCCAGCCATAGCTGGAACAGATTATCTTGCATCAACCTTCGCTTTCCCATTCACCACGAATGCTAACTACAACTCCACCTCAACAGTCATCGGATTCTCTGGCGGTCTCTTCTCCACAGCTTCATCAACATTTAACTCATCTCTCTTCTTATCAAATCTAACACAAGGTTACTCCTTCATCGGTTCAAACGGTCTAGTACAAACAGTATCTACATCAACACTAGCAGGACAAGTATTTCCTTTCACTAACAATGTTGGTTACAACTCTACATCAACTACACTAGGTCTACTCAATGGATTCTTCTCAACAGCCTCATCAACAATATCTGGAACATTTAACCTACCAACACTCACTACAGGAGGCTTAGCAGTAAACCCTGCAGGACAAGTCTACAGCTATTCAACATCAACGTGGACTTTTGCATCATCTACCCTCCTATCCGACACTAACTTCTGGAGTGGAGTAAATAGATTCGCTTTCTCATCAACCACATACGGATCATTCACAACAGCTTCTACAACAAATCTTTTTGCAGGAACACTAAATCTTGCATCGAACCTAAACGGACCACTACAAGTAAATGCTGGATTAGTTTCTGCAACATCATCTATCGGAGTACTCTATGGTGGAACAGGTTTAACTTCAGCTCCAACATACGGACAACTTCTTGTTGGTGACAACTCAGGTGGTTATACTCTAACAGCAACATCGTCTTTGGGTCTTCCAACTTTCTCTGCATTGTTTGGAGGAAATAATACTTGGACAGGACTTCAGACTTTCACAAACACTTCAACAACACTTGCTTCCTTCTCTTACGCATCATCAACAAACCTCTTTGCTGGTACAGCATCTATCACATCTCTGTCACTCCCATCGCTTTCATCTGGATTCGTAGGAGTTGGTTCAAATGGAAACATATACTCATTTGCAACATCAACCATCAGAACGTCTGGACTAACTAACGATGCAGGATTCACTAACTATGCTTTCCCATTCACCACAAACACTAACTACAACTCCACCACTTCAGTCATTGGTTTCTCTGGTGGTCTCTTCTCTACAGCCTCATCAACCTTCAACAACAATCTCTTCCTCTCAAACCTATCACAAGGTTTCCTCTACACTGGAACAAATGGTTTAACACAAACAATCGCTTCATCATCCATCCGTCTCTCATGGTTTAACAATGATGCAAACTTCTTCTCTTCTTACGATGCATTCACACATCCAGCTAATAACGTATCAGCTACTTCTTCCATCTTCCAATTCGGAACAACCACACTTACATATCTAGCTCAAACATTCATCGGTTCATCCACTGCTCCTCAACTTGCTCTAGGTGACAATACTTCTGGAGATCCACTATGGGCATTCAGAAACGCAGGAGGTAATCTCTACCTAGCAA
>JBAQUS010000011.1:0-179063 GCA_049297675.1 Minisyncoccia bacterium
TGTTTAATAGGGCTTTCAGCTTTTCTGCCTAGTCATTCGAGCGATGAGCGACTGACTACCCGCGTGACTAGGTAAAGTGCTTAGATTTTTGCTAAAATAAGTGCGAGCCTCCTTTACGAGACACACCAGAATTAAACTAAGGTCATTTTTAGAAATTTTTTCTTTGGCGTTCGCCAAAGAAAGCCAATGGTTTTGGGCAATTCCGAACGCTCCGCGTTTTTTTAAGGTGAGGTTCACGAAAATACAAAGCCGAAGATTTTTTGGAGGAAGATTTTTTTGGAGGGGAGGTCGAAGACGAAGACATAACACTTGCCCCACCCTTCCCGTGCGCGTGTTAAAAACTTTTGCCGTCTTGGAAGACCGGCAAACTCCCTTAATTACTGTCCGTATTTCTTTCTCTTTAAGTCGTAGGAGCTTTGTCCACCTTCAAGGTGTCCCATAACGTCGTCTTTTATCTGTTTCTCGTCAATCGAGCCAGAACGTTCTAACCAACCCTTACTTCCGTCAGCCTCAAGAACGATAAATTGATCGGAGTCCGACGAAACGGAGATACTAGAGTTGTGAGTAGTAAACAAAAATTGCCGTGCGTGTTTGCTTATTCGTAGCTTTGAACAAATATCAGCCCAAATAGAAGGCACATCGAGAGCGTCTTCCGGCTGGTCAATCACGACAGGCATACTCCCGTCTCCCAACGCAATCATTATCAAGGCGTCTGCCTTTTGACCCATAGAAAGTTCCGAGAGGGGGTAGTAATTCCCGTCTTTTTTCTGATAAGAAATCTCAATGCGATCTTCGGGATAGCCTTTATACTGAAGGCATAAAGTCCCCAACAGATTTTCTGTCTCCATTAGCTCGTTAATTATATTTTCGGCTTTCTGCTCGGTAAGTTTAGCCACTTGAGAGAGCTTCTTAACGTTCCTGTCTAAAACCATCTCAACAAGATCGACGGGTGAAACTAGACTCGCGATTTCTTCAACTTCTTTTTTCTCGGCGTGTGAGCCGACCTTCAATTTCTTGAGCAGTTGAATATAGGTCGCTTTATTATCTCCAGCCTGAACAACAATTTGTAGCTTCCCGCCTGATTTACCAGTGATGAGCTTTGCTTGATCTGATCTTTCCGTAAAGTATGCGGACTTTGTAGTTCCAAGTTTCGTCAAAAGACCGCTTCGTTCCGTTCTAAGCGTAGAGTATGCTTTCGCAGCTTTTTGAGCGGCGGTAATCTTTGTATCCAAATCTTTCTTCTCTCCCATGAGTTTCTTCCTATCAGTCTCAAGGCCTTCCTGTTTCTTTTGAAGTTTTATCTCGCCGTTATACTTTTTCTCAACTTGAGAATATTTATTAGTCTTTTCCCACGCTATTAAGTCAGCTTGCGACTTCTTCTTTGCTTTTCCGATTGCTTCGCGTTGCTTCTCCAACGCTACGACAACGGCAGTATAGCTATCGCTTATATTGGCTTCTATAATTTCCAAAATCGCCTTCGGGGTTTTCTTACGGGTAGGAGTATTTTCACGAAAGTTGTTAATAGCTTCGTCCACACTCTCAAAGAGAGAGTCATATTCTTCAATCTTCCCCTCGATAGCCGACTTTTCTTCCGAGAGTTTTATATACTTTTCAGAAAATCCTTTTGCTCCCAACGCACCAAGGCTCGTTTTTAGTTTCTTAACTTTCTCCTCGACAGTTCCCTGTTGTTTAAGGAAAGAATCTAGGTTCGCTGATCCTTGGATAGCTTCATAGAGACTTCGGTCAAGGTTGCCTAATTCCTGAATAATGCCGGAAACTTTATTCTGGTGTGATTCAAAGTCTCTAAAATTATCTAACAGGCGGAGTTGTGCTTCGGGGTCGCGAGTTATTTCTAGTATCTCGTTTTGGCTATATATGAGCATGGGGAAAATAGAAGAAACATCGCCCTTAAACTCCTTGTCCGTAATTTTATTGAAGCACTTAATAGCAGAGGAGTAAGGGTCGCGGGGATTATCAAACGTCCGCGACAATTCATATTGTTCGCCGGAGGCGTCCTTAAAAACTACTTTAACTTCGCCGTTAATGCGGAGTTGTTTTTCCAACTTTTGCTTGTGATCCGACAGAAGGTCGTCATGGGGTTTGCGGTCAAAGGCAAACCGCAGAAACTCCACAATTAAAGACTTCCCCGTTCCAGTTCCTCCGATGACGCTATTCATGCTCGGACTAAAATCAATTTCTTGTCCGTCGAGAAACCCGCCCGTTATAGAGATTTTCTCTATTCTAGGGTGTTCGGGATTTATCTTTTCCGTTTCGTAGTCCTGAACAATACGACTGTCGGGGTCTTCAAAGCATTGCCGCAGAGATTCTATTGTCAGTTCGCCCATTCTGAAATAAGTGAAGCCACTTCCAATAGAGGCGAGGCAATGCCCTTTGTCGTCGGGACTCCTGTTGTCAGAAGATTTATATACGGCAAGTTTCCGCTGATAGGTAAGGTCTTGGCCGTTCAAATAATCTACCAGTCTCTTGCCCTCCGCTTTCTCAAAATCGCCCGATGTGGCTTCGACGGCTGATAGGTTTTTATTCTTCACTATATCGGTTCGCGGATTACCTTTTATGTCAGACAACGCCCCATGCGTTGAATTCGCATGAGCCAACACAGGTAAGCCTCCGGCGTCTCTAACTATGTCTACAACATCAGGGACGCTTTTCGAGGTTAGCGAATCTTCGCCTTTGCCTTTTATATCGAGCTTCCCCAAAACTTTCTGAAGGTCATCTTTTGTCTTGGAAGGATCGAAAAGAGCAATAACGTGTATAGAGCCATTTACCGATCCGCCACAAGATATTTCTACGCCCGGAAATATCGTGAATCCTTTTTTTCGAGCGGCTTCTTTGGCGGTATCTATAAAATCAACTGTATTGTGATCCGTTATCGCGATAGCGTCTAAGCCAACCTTTTTGGCATGTTCAATTATCTTTTCAGCCGTAATCGCTTTATCGGTGAAATCATGTGAGGCCGGAGTGTGAACGTGAAGGTCTAGTTTTCTTAATATGAGGGACATACTTTGTAGGATTATTTACTCCAACCGCGTATAACTTCTTGGAAGTTTCGGGGCTTCTGTTGTTGCTTCTCCCAATCTTCCTGCTTTATGTATAGCATTTCGTAAGTAGCGTTTTTCTGACTGGCGTTCACATCAACACACCACTGTTCGAGACGCTTTATCTTTTCCACGTCGTCCAAGTCCTCACGGCCTTTCGTCTCCACAATGTAATACTCCTTTGGCGACACTTTTACAATAAAGTCGGGATAGTAGTCGGAGATATTCCCGTCGGCATTTTTATAGTCAATTTTGAAGTGAACCGCAAAGTAGTTTTTGACGTATGAAATTATGTCGTCGCAACCCTCAAGAAAACTTGCGAACTCAAGTTCAAAATGACTATCGCCAATAATCTTATTGAAGATACTCTTTTTAGGAACGATATAACCCTGATCCTTCACTACGAACGGACGGCTCTTGCTGATTTTTATATAGTCCCTGATTTCAGCTTCTCCCTTGTCCAATACAGTCAGAGTGTTTATCTCTTTTTTGAATGTCTCAAAAATTGTCCGCGAAGCCTCAATCTCTGACAAGTTGCGAAGTGAGTTTAAGTTATCAAGCTCAATACTCTTATCGAATAGTTGGTTTTGAATAAACTCCTTCACTTTTTCATAGAGAATATCATAACCGCTAACCAAGCGTAGCTCCTTCATAACACTTTGCGTGAAGTAGCCGACGACGCTTTGATAGTTCGGCACAAAATTGCTATCCAGTTCTGTTTTATGAGTTATATCTCCGCTCGAAATATCGCGGAAAACAATCTCTCTTTTTTCTTCTTCGGAAAATTCTTTTAGTAGAATTTTCTTATGACCGAATTTTGCTACGTTAAGCTCCGAGAGATTTTTATATTCACGATATATTCTTGGCGTGAGAACGGGAATCTCAATATCCAGTTTCTCAATGTCCTTT
This sequence comes from Minisyncoccia bacterium, assembly GCA_049297675.1. GTDB lineage: Bacteria > Patescibacteriota > Minisyncoccia > Phycocordibacterales > DATDWN01 > C7867-006. The sequence goes on from JBAQUS010000011.1 coordinate 3,966, forward strand.
TTCATATTCTCCCGATCAACCTCAACGACAAGAGGGCTTTTTGGTCCTGAACCTTCACCCATTTTCTTGTGTTCAAGTTCAACGCCCTCGCTTTTGATGGACTCCACAAAGTCCATAAATGCGTCCGTGCCGACTACGCTAACAAGCTCCGGTAAGTTAGGGTCGCGATACATACGACGCAAGCCACGGCCAAGCGTTTGTTCGGGGAGAATGTTGCTTTGTGCGGTATAGGCACGCAAGCCGACAATCGTAGTAACATTCCGCACGTCCCAACCTTCTTTAAGCATAAGCACCGAGACAATCGCTTTATGTGGACTCTCCAAACGATCTATCTCGTTCGCGGCCTTACGCAATATTTTCAATTCTTCTTCCTTCTTTCCGGTAACGCTCTCCGAAATATCTCCGTTGTCTTTGGTATGAATAACAAGCACCGCGTCCTTTAACTCCGAATATGTATTTTCGAGATACTTGGCGACTTCATCACAGTTCTTTGTATCGTCAGTCATAAGGAACAGCACGGCTTTTTTGTTGAGCTTGATATGCTCGTCATAAACCTTTTTCCACTCCAAATAACCGAGATGAATATAGTCCTTATATTTTTCCGTGAAGTTAGAGCTTTTATGCTCCTGTAATTTCGCCCGACTCGCCAAATCGGGAAGGACGGGATGTTTTACCACATCTTGATGTATTGCTTCCACAAGCGGGTAATCGCTTGTCGTTTGAACAAAGATAGAGCCGTTGGTATGTTTCGGTGTAGCCGTAACGTCCACCTGTAAACTCAACTGATCGCCTTTCATTTTGAGGCGATTATGAATGTCCTCAATTGCTTTGAACCAAGCCATTCGCGGGTCGTGGATATGATGAGCTTCGTCGTTTAGCACAACCAGCTCATCTATATTACGGACAATATCGCCAAGATCGAGCTTCGATTCATTCGTCGCTCCGGCTGGCTTGTCGCCGAGAAAATAACTCGATGTATCTTGGTCTTCAAAACTTGCCGATTCAATCGCTCCCTCATAGACGCGATGAATGTTCGTGAGAAAAATATTTCCAGTTTTTCTCACAGTTCCTATCTCGTCCTGAATATGAAGCGTTGCCTGAAAATCATCTCGCCAATTTTTCCCATCGTAGCCGTTGTCGGGAAGCACGGGGTCTTCAAAAAAGATTTTTAGTCCATCAAAATCAGCACGAATACGATCAAGGACAATAATGTTCGGCGTGATAACTAAGAAATTGCGAGCGAGTTTTGAATCTTCCTCATAGAGTTTGTGAAAGTAGCACCACGCTAAAATTAAACTCAATACTTTCGTTTTTCCTGAACCAGTCGCCATTTTTACGACATACCGCGTCCAGTCCTCATCAAACATTCCTGCTGAAATCGCTCCCGAACTGTCAAAACGAATCAGGTCATATTTGTCTCTCGCTTTAGCAACGTCGTAAAGCCAGACGATAGTTTCCACCGCTTCGCGTTGAGCGAAGTAATACTGAAATAAAAATACTTCTCCGTCCGATGTTTCCATCGGGTGATCTTTTAAGAACCACCAATTCAATAGGGCTTTACTTGTTTCGCTCGCTCCCTTATATCCCGTAAGCCGCCACTCTTTTACCTTCTTGCGAAGTTCCGCAACGAGCGGCGGGAGCAGTTTCTCATACCCCTTTTCCCGCAAATTCTCGTCAGCCGGAAACCAACGGATTGCCGGATCGAGAATTTCATAAGGCGACTTGGGGAATTTTTGATGTAAAGCCATAAGTTTATACTGTTACCTCAATTACTTTCATCGTGTCGTTGCCGAATATATCAACCACCTTCACAGCTACCTTGCGTTTGCCTGAATTGACCTCAACGGACGAGCTGATAAGTTCCAAGTCCCGTTTCTTTTTTGTGCGAAAGTCCTGCCACTCGTTCTCAAAGATATAATCGCCAGTCCAGCGTTCCTCGACTTCGCCCGTCTGCTCGTTCTTTACGCGGATAGTTTCTTTTTTGCTTTCGAAATTGAAATCCACCGCCCAATAATCTATCCAGTCAGTCCACTTTTTCGTAAGAACTTCGCGACTCGTAACGCCGTCCTTGTCTTTGGCGATTTTGATAATTTGCCCGTTCTCAACCAAGAGCTTTTTACCACCCGCTTTCAGATTTTCTTCAACTTCCTTTATTGAGTCCTGATTGTAGAAAACTGAAAAATCGGTAAGCTCGATTGCGATAGTTTTTTTCTTCACAATCGGCTTAACCTCAATATACGAGACATCGTGGAAAACGACTTGATTCTTTTCTATCGCTCTCTTATCAAATACTTCGCGGGGAATGTATTTGAGAGCAAGATCAACCCCTTTGCTTTTCGCTTCTTCCTGAATTTTCGGGAACAATCCCATCTCAAATTCAAAGGCGAGAATATCAACCTTTGTTATTTGCTTTTCAATACATTCGTTGATAACCGCCTCAACAAACAGACGCGAGGCAGGCAAATTGATAGGGCCTATGGAAACAAGACGAGAACTTTTCTTGCCGTGAAATGTTTTGAATCCTGCCGTTGCTTCCGCCTTGTATGCGGAGAGTATCAAAGATACAAAATCTTTTTCCTTTTGGGCTATTTGCTTTACTTTTTCTTCTTCTCGTAAATTCGGATTTATACCTACATAATGTTGCCTCTCATACTTACCAAGATTGAGGATCTCAAACGCCCGATAATTTTTATTATCTTTTTTCAATTGCCTTTGAACGTCTATCATTCTTTTGCGAGTAGTGTGTATTCCGAACTTTCCAAGGTCAGAGCCTATCCATTTTCTTCCTAATTTTTCTGCAACGGCAAGAGTCGTGCCAGAACCACAAAAAAAGTCAGCGACAATATTCCCCTCATTAGAAGAAGCTTTGATAATACGTTCCAATAAGGCTTCTGGCTTTTGAGTGTCATAACCAGTATCATCATTAGCCATTGAATTTAAACGCGGAATTTCCCACATGCTTCCAACTTTTCTTTCCTTAGATTCGTAATACACGACTTTCCCACTTTCATCTTTCACAGTGACAGTTTTTCTTGCAACTGGATCCCATGTGATTTTATTTTGTTTTCTAGGTTTTTCTAGGGGGATAGATTGATGGTAAAAAATATAATTTTTACTTTTTGAATACAATAATATACTCTCGGTGTCTCGTGGGAAATTGCGTGCGAATCCGAATTGCAGTTTATTACGATAGAACCAAGTTATTTGATTGACTAAATTTTCTTTTCCAAAAATCTCGTCAAGTAATAATTTAGTATAGGCATTAACATCGCCCCCGATATGCACATAAATGCTCCCGTCATCAGCAAGCAAATCTCTCATTAAAACTAACCTTTCATACATCATCGCAATCCAACTATCAGTTCCTTTACCCCAAGTGTCCCGATACGCAAGCTCCTCAAGCACGTTTGGTTTCTTAGTAAATTCCTCTCCACCAATTTCAATATTCATTGAAAAATCAGCGCCCACATCAAACGGAGGATCAATATAAATAAGTTTGATTCCTCCCTGTTCTTCAATCTCTTGTCGCAACGGCCCATTCTTTAAGGAAGAAAGAATTAGCTTGTTATCTCCCCAAATAAGTTTATTTGTCCAACCTGAAATCTGTCGGCCACCTTCTCCAAAAAGTAATCCTTGAACCTCTCTTGTTTTTTCAAAACGCGGCTCATCTACTTGCTCAATAACTTGAAACGGCAAAACCGTATTCGTTACCTCGCTTGTCTTTCCATTCCATACAAGCTCTACTTCTTGTTTCTCCTCAAATAATAAAAAACGATATTTGTCGGGCAAGGGTTTACCTGCCTCAATATATTTCTGAATATCTCTTTTTTCGTTGTCGCTTAGATACATAAATTTATTTGATTAAGTCTTCAATCGGAACGCCAAGTGCTTTTGCGAGCCGTTCAATGTTTTTCAAAGCCATATTCCGCACACCCCGTTCAATACCGCTTATATAAGTCGAGTGAACGCCTAAAACTTTGGCGAGATCGGCTTGCGACATCTGTTTTTTGAGTCTAATTTCTCTAACTTTTTTTCCAAACTTGGCTGATATATCTGTCATAAAATCATATTACACCCCTTGCGTGCATTCTATCAGATATTGTAATATAGTTCTATGTAGAATTATCATTCTACCCTATATGTCTAAATACTTTCTTTACGTCAGAAAAAGCACCGATGTTGAAGACAAACAAGTCCTCTCCATTGAAAGCCAACTCGCTGAATTGCGGGCACTCGCTAAACATGAGAATCTTTCCATCTCGGACGAGTTTATCGAAAAGCGTTCAGCAAAAATGCCCGGTCGCCCGATCTTCAACGATATGCTCCGCCGCATACAGACGGGCGAAACACAGGGCATTATTTGTTGGAAAGTAGACCGCTTGGCTCGCAACCCCGTGGACGGCGGACAGATTCAATGGCTTCTTCAACAAGGCGTGATCCAACACATTCAAACACACGACCGAAGCCATTATCCAAACGATAATGTTTTGATGATGTCCGTCGAGTTAGGTATGGCGAACGAATATATCCGACAACTAAGTGCGAACACCGCACGCGGGCTAAGGCAGAAAGCACGGCAGGGGGATTTCCCCGGCCTTGCCCCGCTTGGCTACATCAACAATTCCAACATCAAGAAAATTGCCGTCCATCGCAAAAATGCGAAACTCGTTAAGAAAATGTTTGAACTTTACGCAACGGGAAGTGTCCGTCTTGAAAATCTTTCCTTGGTTTTGGAACAGGCGGGTATCCAGTCCAAAAATAAAAATCGCGTTCATATCTCGCGAATATCAAATATTCTCTCTAACCCGATTTATTACGGACACTTCCGCCACGCAGGGGAAATATACGAGGGCAAGCACGAGCCGATAATCACTAAAGACCTCTTTGATAGGGCTAATGCCGTCTTGCGAGGCAGAGGCCGTACCCCCGACAAGAAAACCGACCCAAGGCCTTTTTGTGGCCTCCTGTCGTGTGGGAGTTGCGGTATGGGGATAACGGGAGAGATAAAGATAAAGAGGCAGAAGAACGGCAACACCCATCGCTATGTTTATTACCATTGCACTAAGAAAAATAAGACGCAGAAATGCCCTGAACCCTGTATCCGAGCGGAGGAGTTAGACCGCCAGTTGTCGGTCATGCTTACCGAATACACTATGCCGAAAGAATGGGTAGCCCCACTTTCCGCCATGCTCGACAAAGAGGAACACGACACTAAAAATTCCGCGTCGGGGGCTGTTCAAGAAATGCGGGGGCAAGTCATAGACTTTTCCCGCAACCTCGCCCGACTTACCGATGTCTATGTTGCACAAGACATAGAGCGAGATGACTACCTTGAGAGGCGTCGTTCGCTTATGTCCGAGAAGAAGTCCGTCGAGGAGCAAATAGCCCGTCTTGAACATACCCCCTCCGCGTGGATCGAACCGACCCGAGACTGGATTAAAGACGCTTCCATACTGGAAGAAGTAGCAAAAACAGACGACCTCCCCTCCAAAAAAATCTCCCTCCAAAAAATCTTCGGCTCGAACCTCACCTTAAAAAAACGCGGAGCGTTCGGAATTGCCCAAAACCATTGGCTTTCTTTGGCGAACGCCAAAGAAAAAATTTCTAAAAATGACCTTAGTTTAATTCTGGTGCGTCCAGCAGGAATCGAACCTGCGACCCTCTCCTTAAAAGGGAGTTGCTCTACCGACTGAGCTATGGACGCAAAATACTTATGGAATATAACAGAAAAAAGTATCCTTAGCAAAAAATAAAATTGACTTCAAGACTATTTATCTTATTTTTTACTATACTAGTCATTAACATATTTAAATTTTGTCAATCTTGACTAATACCTTTTAAAAGACAAATGTACACTGATACCTAAGTTGTTTTAAAAAGAATCCGGAAGTGGACACCATATCCCCTGCGTAAGCAGGGTCAGTTTCCCAATTTGGTGTCCGCTCCCGGATTTTTTTGTTTTTAGTTTGTTCTCGAGTAGCAAAACTCTCAAATAAGCATTGACAGACAATTGACATTATATCATAGACACTATTCACACTTGTTATGCAGACGAGACGAGTGCTAGAATCTTACTGCCAAACTCGTAAGGGTTGTTCGAGGGGAAACCGAACAGGCAGATAGAATTTTTTCTGTCATGAAAAAAGTTTCCCCACAAACAAAACTAGACTTGAATTTGCAAATCCGTCAAAGGATGTTTTTCTTTGGCGGATTTTTGCATTTTAATTTTTTGCTCTGTTATTTTTGTGGTTTTTTTGTGTTTACTGTTTGAGTTCGAATTCAAGCCGATATAATTTTTTCTTATGTCATCTTGAACTCGGACTTGTTAAAACAGGTCCAAAAGGTCGATAGCGCTTTTTGTTCGATTATACCTTAAGGTATCGAGCAGTGGCGAAATTATTAAATTAAATAAATAAAAAATATGAAAAAAGCAATTGCTTTAGTTGGAATGGCCTCAATGGTGCTTTCAGCAGTACCAGCATTGGCAAGTGTTAACTCAAGCTTCATAAAGATTGAGACTAACAACACAGGTTCAATTGACAACTATACATCTGCAAAAGCAGAGACAGGTAGCAACTGGGCAGGTGGAAGTCTAGGAGGAAGAGGAGGAAAGGGTGGTGAAGTAGAAGTAGACGGAAGTGGCGATTACAACAACGGTGGCGCACTAGCAGGTTTTGGTGGTCACGGTGGAATCGCTGACATCGGCGGAACAGTAAGAACTGGTAATGCAGATGCACAATCATCAACAGAGAATTTTCTTAACACAACTGATGTCGATGTTGATCTTTGGGGAGAGGATGTAAACAGCTCAAAGATAAAGATCGAAACTAACAACGATAGTTGTGGTTGTGAAAACGAGACTAACCACGTCCAAAACAGAACAAAATCTCGAGCTAGAACTGGCGACAATAGCGCCGATGGTAGCGAGGGAGGAGCTGGTGGAAAAGGCGGTGATGTCGAAGCTTCAAGCGGAGACAACAACAACGGTGGTGCCTTTGCAGGTGATGCTGGTCACGGAGGATCAAGTAATGATGGAGGATGGATAGAGACAGGTGATTCAACAGCAACTTCTGAAGTTGTAAATGTTGTCAACGAATCTCTTGTTCGCGTCAGACTATAAATTGTCTTGGTAATTTGGAAAACTTAGTTTTCAAAATCTACTAAACATCTGGTGGGTGGGAATTTCCTTGAAATTCCTATCCTCCGGAGAGACTTCACCAAAAAGAAGGGGTCTCTCGGGAGGAGAATATAATTTTGTGTTGTTTCCTTCTTTACTTGACCTTTTTGTATTACCGAGTAGTCTTTGAGAAAAATATTAAAAGCTTCTAATCCAAATACTCTATATGACATCATTATTTCGTCTTAAGTCACCCACTGTTTGGATAGCCATTTTTACAGTGTTAATACTATTGTCTGGGTTCACTACTACCATATTAAGTGCCCAAGAAGCTCCCCCACCAGTCGATCTGTGTTCAGAGGTCTCTGGTGAACAAACAGAAGAACCCTGTGCCAATACAGTTTGCACTACTGATGGTGGTGTGTGGAACGGTCAATCTTGTGATTTACCAGAGTCTGAAGTACAAAACATAGCTACATCAACAGAGAGCATTCTTCCTACAACACAAACTGACACGGGAACCACTACAATTGAAATAGCTACATCGACCGACGGTACGGGGGGACTTTTTGGTGGAACAATTAATACAGGGGACGCCATAGCCACTACCAGTGTTGAAAACGAAATCAATACCAATTTCACAAATCTAAATGGTCAAGGTGAGTCAAATTCTTCCGACATGACTAGCCAAAACACAAATGAAGCGGAGGTGTTAAGCGGAGCTGAGGCAAACTCTAAAACTGGAGAAAATGAAGCTACTGGAGGAGTAAGTCCGGCAACAGTTTCAACTGGCGATGCTCTTTCTGCAGCAAACGTTATAAACGTGGTTAATACAAATATTTTTAATTCCGAGGGATTGGTTTTGTTTATGAATAAATTATTCGGCGGAGGACTGGACTTAAGTGGGTATGATTTATCCTATTTCTTTGACGCACCAGTTGACTGTGATACCAATCCGATGATCCTGTCTTGTCGTAACAGTAGCGATCTAAATGTTATTAATACCAACTTAGCCACTGTCACTAACAGTGTTATTGTCCGTTCTTCAACTGGAGAGAACTTAGCATCATCAACAGAGGGAGGTAGTGCAGAGATAGGAACTGGAGACGCATACGCTGCTGCAAATGTTCTAAACTTAGTTAACACCAATCTCATAAACTCTAACTATCTTTTGGTCTCATTCAATAACTTCGGTGATTTAATCGGAAACATCACTCTTCCAGATTCTAATTTCTTCAAAAAACTGCTCTCTTCTGGTGGAGTATTGCCAGAGATGAATTCGAGTTCAGCTACAGCAAACAACACCAACAATGCCAACTTTTACGGGACAACAACAGCCAGTGGTGAAACCGGAAGCAATATTGCATCTACTACTGGTCAAGGCGTAGGAGAAGTAGATACTGGGGTCGCTTATACTTCGGCAGATACATACAACCAACTAAACGACACTCAGATCGGAGGAACTTCTGTATTCATGCTTTTCCGTGTTTGGGGCGACTGGACAGGAAGCGTAAAAGGACTCCCCCCAGGCATGTCCTGGATGGAAACTCCAACAGGTATTATCCTAACGAGCGACGCACCAGAGTGTTCAAATAACGAGGATGATGACCTTGACGGATTTGTTGATTCCTCAGACTCAGCTTGTCACACAAACGGTAATCCTAACAGTGAATTTACGTACGACTCATACGGCACTTCGGAAAGTTCTCCGCAATGTACAAACAATACAGATGATGATGGAGATGGTTTTACTGATGTGGACGATCCAAGTTGCTTCGAGGAAAGTCATGGAGAGATGGTTTACATGCCAAACAAAAGAGAGCAATCACCAAATGGCGAGTATAACTCATCAAACCTAGTTGCTTCTTCAACCAATACTGCCAATCTAGAAAATAATGTCGAGGTTTTTGCTCTCACCGGGGAAAATGAAGCTGTAACAGAAAACGGAACATCCACTATATCTACTGGAAATGCCTACGCCGTTGCAAACGTGGTTAATTTCGTAAACACAAACATTATAGGACGCAATTGGATATTTGCTCTCTTTAATATTTTCGGAGATTGGAGTGGAGATATTGAATTCGGTAAGCCCAACCTATGGATCGGTGCTGTTGCAGAAACCACTAATCCAACTTTACCAGGATCGGATGTTATATATAGATTTACAGTTTCAAACCGTGGTGACTCTGACGCAGAGAATGTGGTGATTAATGCAGAATTCGATAAAAACATGCTTTCTTTTAACGTAGATAATAACTCTGCAACAACTTCGGATGGAATGCTCTGGAGAATTGGCAGAATCGCTCGTGGTGAAACAAAGGATTTCACATATACAGCAAAGGTAAGCAATATTCCTGACGGAACTTCAGCCACAGTTCCTCTTAAGGCAACTTTAAACAGTAATACGGAAGACAGCGACTCAGAGGATAACTCCGAAGCTGTGACTATTGTGGTAACTTCTCCTGTTGTACTACCAGTAAATTCTTCTTCGAGCTCTGGTGGTAGCGGTGGAGGAGGAGGTGGCGGTGGAGTTCCGAACGTATGGACACCAGACCCTAAAATATCCATGACAAAGACTGCCAACTTATCTACAAGTACTGTGGCAACTACTACCAAAGTTAACTATGAAGTCGTTCTGTACAATGACAAAACTGCTGGACCAGTATACAAAGGAGTTCTAACAGATACTCTTTACGGACCAGATGGAGAGGTAATGTCAAAAAGATCATGGAATCTCGACACCATAGCGCCTGGCGACCTCATTACTCTGACCTACACTATGGAATTTGGATCGAGCACTGTAGCCGGACTTTACAAGAACGTAGCCAAAGTTACTGGAAAACAAAACTATTCAATCTCCAGTGCTTGGAAAGATACACCATCAGTTGAAGTTTCAAGCACAGTAATGTTTGACGAGTTTGCCTTAAAAGGTACCGTTCTCGAAACCGCCACAACCACACTTTCAAACCAGATTGCCGCAAGCTCTTCATGTCTTCCCCTTCTTAACACCAACTTGAGACGTGGTTTCAAAAATGACACTTCCGAAGTTAGAAGGCTTCAAGAATTCCTAAACAACGAAGTGCAATCTAATCTTCCTATCACTGGATTCTTCGGGTCATTAACCCAAAGAGCCGTGGAATCATTCCAAAACAAGTACAAGGAACAGGTTCTTATTCCACTTGGATTGAGTAAAGCAACAGGAGCAGTTTATACTATGACAAAACTTACAATCAACTCTCTGTCCTGCGGTGAAACACCTGTAGCACTCCAAGGTGCAGTAGAAACTGCCCAAATTGCAAACTCAGAAAGAGTGAGTCCGTCAAACGTTCCTAAAACAGAAAAGCCAAAAGTTACTGAAATAGTACCAAAAGCTAAAGAAATAAACCTTGCCAATGTTCTTAATGCTACAGAACCACAACCTGCAATAAAAACGAAGGGTGGACTAAAGAGTTGGCTGAAGGGCTTGTTCCAGAGATAATTTAATAATGAATCACAAAACTCTTACTCAACACATATTCTCTGGCGCCGGAATAATTTTCTGCTGAAAATTTTCCTTAACTCTCGAGCTTCACGCTCTCCGAGATACGCCAGAAAATATGTGTCTTCGCAGAGTTTCGTGATTCACATCAATTTTGATTATAGTTATTCTATGAAAAGAAAACTTCCAAACACAACAAATTGGCTTTTTGCTTTGCTTATAATCCTCTCTGTACTCTTCTCTAGCAAGGCTTATTCATCAAGTATTAATAACAGCGTCGAAAGCACATCATCAACAGGTGGAAATAAGGTTTCTTCAAGCACATCCGTAATTATTGGAGAATCAAAAAGTTCCGCAAGCATAAAGACAGTAAACGGCGAGGGTGAGGCAAAAGTCATTATAGATACAGATGATGGTTACTCAAGCGTAAAAATTAATAGCTATGCTAGTAGTTCAAGGTCGGGAGAAAAAAGTACAGATACAGGAGCCTCTAGCATAAAGATCTCTGCCACAGCTTCTTCATCTAAAAAAGAATCATATGTTGAAATAGACAACAGTAATAGTAAAGTAGAAATAGTAATAAACGGTCAGAAAATTGATTTTCCTAAAGAGGGCAAAATAAAACTTCTTATTGCTAGCCCTTCTGAAGTTAATGAGGAAAATGAACTTAGGGAATATGCCAAAACAGTGGCACTAAATAATAGCCAGATTAGAAAAATGAGAATAGCAAGTAGTACAGTTTCTATTGATTTTTATTCTAAAGCAAAGTTATTTGGATTTATCCCAACACAACTGACATCAAATATTGAAACAAGTATTATCCGAGAATCAAATAGTGCTGTCGTAATGAAACTTCCTTGGTACCACATCTTTTACAAAAAAGAAACAAACTTCTCTGATCTAGAGGAAAAAATTAAACTAGAATTTGGAAAAGTGAGTTCGGATCAAGGAAGTGAGGACTACACAAAATTAGCTAAAGTTTTGGAAACAGTATCAAACGCTATATTGTCGAAATAATTTTTGTAATTTACTATTATATTCCCAAGACCCAACTTTCAAGCATAACTTCCATTTCCCCTTTTCCTGTCCTCACTCTGTGAGTCATATCTACTAAATCACCTGACATTTTAACAAGCTCTTCTGTTTTGTACTTTCTTGTGCCTGAGAGAGCATTTTTATAAACAAAAGGAGAAAGTCCACTTTCTGTCTGGCTTTGACTTCGGCTGGCTAAAATCATATTTTTTATTTGCCAGAAAAATATTCCATGAATTTCCTCTGGAGCTGAGCCTTTTTCTATAGAATCCAGGTATGAGATCCAAAGTTTTTTCCTGTCTCTTTCCAAAAGTCCTGAGGTTATTGAAAAAATATTGTACTCTCCTCTTTCATCCTCCCTTAAATCAAACTTTTGAACTTGTTTGGCATGTTTTTCTATTTTTTTAAGGCTAGTTGCATCAACTACACCCTCTAGCATAAAAAACAACTGTTCAGACTCTGACATCTCAAGGAATTTTCCAAGTACAAATTCTTTTATCTCTTTTTTCTCAAATAGATTATCTAGAACAACAGTATATTTTGGGTCAAAAAGACCTTGAGAGACTAACAACTCCTCTAGCTGTACGTCAGACCAATTCTCTGTAGTAATTTTAAAAAGTTCAGCCTCTGGTCTCTTTTTTTTGGCAAAGTCCAAAAGCTCATGGAGTTTTTTCCTCGCCCTTATTGTATCCTTTCCGTGAATTAAGTAGAGCATGAGAGTAGTATATAGTAGCTAGGTTATATCATCTAGTAACTATATTTATCCAAATTCATCCTATAAGCTAGATGCTAGCTACTGACTACTAATCAGTTTCAGCTCTCCCCAATTATCCCCCTCGTAAGCATTTGTTTTACAAACTATACCACTGACTTTTTTGGGATCAATTATGTTTTCCATGATTTTCTGTATCTCGGTAGAAATAGATTTGATTAAATTCTCCTTTATCTCATAGACAAGCTCGTCATGAACCTGAAGCAAAAGTCTAACATCCTGCTTTAAGTTTTTTCTTATCAAAAACTTGTCTATTTCAATCATAGCAAGCTTAACTATATCGGCTTCCGTTCCTTGTATAGGCGCATTTATTGCCATCCTTTCTGCTTGAGCCTTCATGAAAGGTAAACGAGAATGTATATCTGGAAAATACCTTTTTCTACCAAAGAAAGTCTCTGTGTAACCTTTTTGAGCTGTCTCTCTTTTGACATTTTCTAAATACTCGGCTAAACCAGAAAAATTGTTGAAATACCCGTCTAAAAATTGTTGGGCTTCTTTCCTATCAGTACCAATATTTTTCTGTAGAGCTGTCACCCCCATACCATACATAACCCCAAAGTTTATTATTTTAGCCTTTCTTCTCATCTCCTTAGTCACTTCTGTCTGCGGTACTCCAAATACTTCACTGGCAACTGCGTTGTGAACATCTAATCCTTTTTTGAAAATATCAATTAATTTTTTGTCTCCTGAAAGAAAAGCGGCTATGCGAAGCTCAATCTGTGAATAATCGAAGGTTACGACTTTGTAGTCTTTTTCCGATATAAAGGCTTTTCTGATTTCCCTACCCAAATCCGTTCTATTTGGAATATTTTGAACCCCGGGATTTTGACTGGCCATCCTGCCTGTTGCCGAGCCTGCCTGAAGAAACTCAGGGTGAAGCCTCCTATTTTCATCAACCAGTTTGGGAATCGTATCTATATATGTGCCGAGAAGTTTCGCTAACTCTCTATACTCCAAAACAAGCCCGGCTATAGGATGTTCATCTTTTAGTTTTTCAAGTTCCGATTCTTTGGTTGAGAGTGCCCCACCACCTGTCTTCTTTTGATTTTTGGGTTTCAGTCCCATTTTTACGAAAAGAATTTGCCCAAGTTGCTTTGGCGAGCTTATATTGAATTCTTCGCCAGCGAGTTTCCAAATCTTTTTCTGTATTATCTCAAGCTCCTTGTGATATTTTTCGGATAAAGAGAAGAGAAAATTTACATTTATTTTCACTCCCACTTCGTGCATTTCTTTAACTATTGGTATGAGTGGTTTCTCTATTTTTTCTAGTACAAAATCCAGTCCTTCCTGTTTTATAGTTTTCTCCAAAACAATAACTGCTTCACTGAGCTTGTCTTTATGTGTGTAGGAGAGAACATCCTCCAAACTAGCTCCGGCTTTGTTTGAATCAACAATCCAGAGAAGAAGAGTGGCATAGTATATATCATCTGAGTCCAAATTTTTCTCGTTGTCTTTGGTTTCAGGCATCTCCAGAGAAAGTACCTCAGCAATTTTCGATCCAAGTGTTCGAAATTCATATTTATTAAAAAGCTCAACGACTTTTTTCATCTCAACATTACCACTCAAAACTTTCTCTGGAAGTGAGAAGTTAATCGGTGCATCTCGTCTGATCGTTGCCAGCATTTTGGAAAACAAAGCTTCTTCCTCACCTTCTTTAAGAAGTTCGATTATTCTTGCCTTTATTCCTGCTTTTAGTAAAGTTTTTTCACTGGTTCTAATTTTTTTATATATATCTTCAATTGAGCCGAAGTTTTGGATAAGATCCATGGCCGTTTTTTCGCCTATACCTGAGATTCCAATAATATTGTCCGACGGATCACCGCGTAAACCCTTGAAATCTGGCAAAAGCTTCGGTGAAAATCCAAATCTCTCCACAACGGCTTTTTGATTATATATAATAGTGTCCTTTATTCCTTTTTTTAAGGTATAAACGGTCACTTTGTCTCCATCAATAAGTTGCATGGTGTCCATATCTCCCGAGGCAATAATTACATCTGTGCCCTTATCTTTTTTTAGATTTTCAACAATCGTTCCCAGCATGTCATCCGCCTCAAAACCAGGAGAGGAATACATAGGAATATTTAGTGCAGTGAAAATCTCTTTTGAGCTTTCCAGTTGTGCAATGAGATCCTCATCAATCTTTTTTCTATGAGCCTTGTAGCCATCGTAAACATCATGACGCATGGTTGGTCCGGGAAGATCGTAACAAGCCACAATGTATTCCGGTTTTATATCCTTTATGAGTTTAATTAAAAATGTACAGAGTCCATACAAGGCTCCTGTCGGTTCGCCTTTGGACGACTTGAATTCAGGTAGTGCATGATAGGCACGATGAAGAATTGCATGAGTGTCAAGAAGAACTAGAGTTTTTTGTTTTTTTTGTTTTGACATTGTTTGAAAGTCAAATCTTTTTCTCCTCATTACTTTTTTAGAACCAGGATAAATTCTTGCTAGAATTTTCCCTTAAGTCTCGGCCTCTTCGGCCTCCGACATATTCTAAAAAAATAATGAGTCAACAAGATTTGACTTTTCATATTATAACACTAAACAATTATCTCGATTTCTCTAGAATTTTCATTTGGAAGTGTGTCAAATTTGATTTTTATATGATCTGGTATTATGCCAGAAACTCTTTCCGGCCATTCTATAAAAATTAGATTACTAGGGTCAGATATAATTTCTTTCCAGCCCAAATGGAGTAATTCTTCTTCTTTCTCTAATCTATACGCATCGATATGAACGAGAAAATCAAATGTTAAAGTGGAAGGTGTGAAAGTGTCAAAGTGTGAAAGTTCGTAAGCTTTCATTATGACAAAAGTGGGGCTTGTGACTGTATCGGGGACACCTAAAACTTTTGCCACTGCTTTTGTAAAAGCAGTTTTGCCTGCTCCTAGATTGCCATAAAGACCAACGACTGTTGCATATGTGGTTTTAGGAGAAATTCCTTTCAAAAATTCCATAGCAATTTCTTCTGTTTCTTCCAAACTTTTCGATGTATAAATCACGATAAATATAGTACCACGATATTAGTTATTTTTTGTTCAAATTTATTTATCTCCCTCAACACATACACATATTCTTTGCTATAGCAAAGAATATGTGTATGTGAGTTATAGTTATTTATATTCCTTACTTAACTTAGAAAAAAGGTGTGTATTTATGACAGGTTACCTTTGTAGACTACCGTGAATTACAAAACTCTCACTCAACACATGTTTTCGACGAGTTTCGTAATTCCCAATTCGTAAATTTGATTACATTCGTATAATTCGTTCATCAAAAAAGTCGCCCACATTGGACGACTTACCTCCTCTCTAGCAGGGCGACACAATTGTCGCCCTGCGAACAAAGAACACTAGTTTTCGAGCCCGTTCATGAAGCCTGTGACGTACCATGGCGGAGTCCATCCGCCAGTGGAACCATCTGTACCACCTACGCCGGTGTTGACACCCCCTCTACCTTTCGACGGACGAGACGGGAAAGGCAACCAATCGATAGACTGGTCCTTTTGAGTATAGAAGTCATACCCGTAATTCGGGTAAATGGTGTAGGCAGGCGAGTACGCCAATCTCCCGCTCCGGCTTTTAGCAGTCAGTTTGACCTGCTTGGCTCCGTTGTAAAGCCAATCACGTGAGATTGAAATGGTTGCATCACCACCCGGACAGAAACTTGTGACAATCCACTTGCCATTTGTAGTGTGGACGTCAAAGATCTCCCCATCCATTGGGCTGTGGATGGTCAGGTAGACAGTTCGATCAATGTGTCGCATCCCAGAATTCGCATCCGGGTTGACGATAGTCTTGCCGTCGAACTCAACCGGACATCGTAGATGCGCTGTACGAGCGGCATCGGCCTCTCGATTTGATCGTTTGATCACCGCATCGTGCTGTTTCTGGAGCTTGTTGCGAACCTTTCTCTCCTCGCTAGACGCCCCCTTGTAGAGCTCTGAGAGAATCTCGTTCTGCTCCTTCTTGAGGCTCTTCACCTCAGTATTAACCTCTACCCTAGCCTGATACAAACTAGGCTTTGGTTCGGTGGTCGTCAGAAGGTCTTCACTGAGCTTTTTGTCAAGCTCTCTCAAAGTCTTGAGACGCAACTCGATCTGCTCGAGCCTCGCCACCTCTGGAGATTTTCTCTCCGCAAGATGGTCCGGGATCGACCTTGTCTCGATTGGCTCGACCTCTTTCGAGACCGACTGTGTAGAGATATTATCAACCTCCACCGTCAGCTCGTCAGCCGGAAGCCGAAGTTCAGGCTCGTCGACGACGATCGGCTTCTGCTGGCTCTGCGCCGAGGCAACCGACACGACAGTGAACGAAACGAAAATCATGAACGATTTCAAATAGCTGGCCATGCTGGCCTCCTTGTTAGATAGACCCCCATGGTCCGCTTTAATTATACACCCAAATGTATCTTCTGTCAAGGTGTTAACAGTGGCTTAAAATAGGGCTATTTTTGAGCATTTTTCTATGATAAAATTAGGGGACTTGTCCCGTTAGAGACCGTTATGGCGATAAAAACAAAAATAAGTTTTAGTATAAAAATTAATAATGTAATAAAAATAACAGACGCTACGATAGCGATCTGTCTCTAACGGGATGACAGTAGAATTTGACGAAGATAAACAAAATAAGCGAGTAAAGGACCTTCGAAAAGAGGAGGAGGAGGAACTGACTTCGGCTATGTCCTCTAAGTTTGGCCTACCATATCTTGATCTCACTGTTACTCCAATAAACATAGATGCATTGCGTGTAATATCCGAAGCAGAAACCAGAGAATCTCAAATAGCAGTTTTTAATGAAGTAAATAAGGAGTTAAGTATTGGAGTGCTCTCTCCAAATAACCCGAATACATTAAAATCAATTGAAAAGCTAAAGAACAAGGGCTACCGAGCAGAGCTTTACATGGTTTCACATGCAAGTTTGCAAAAAGTTTGGGAAAGATACAAAGATTTATCATATTCTTTTGAAACCAAATCTGGAGCACTGGATATTTCAAACGATCAAATCACAGAATTTTTAAGGCAGGTTCATACTATAACCGATGTCCAGAAATTAATAGCTGAAGTATTGAGTCTAAAAAAAAGTTATAGAATATCGAGAATCATGGAGATTATCCTTGCAGGTGCGATTGCCACAAACTCCTCAGATATTCATTTGGAACCTGAGGAAAGTTATGTAAGGCTTCGTTATAGACTGGACGGAATTCTGACGGATATTTTGGAATTCGATTTGGAAACATTTAAATTACTGCTATCTAGAATAAAACTGGTTTCAAATCTTAAACTAAATGTCTCTGGAGCACAAGATGGTAGATTCAGTATCAAACTTGAAGATACAGAAATAGAAATAAGGACATCACTTCTTCCAGGAGCTTATAGTGAATCGATTGTTATGAGAGTTTTAAATCCTAATGCTATTTCAGTACCACTAGAAGATCTTGGTATACATCCAAGATTACTTGAAATTATCACACGAGAACTCGGTAAGCCAAATGGTATGATGCTTAACACAGGACCAACAGGTGCTGGAAAGACTACTACACTTTATGCCTTTCTCAAAAAAATCCATCAGCCAGAAGTAAAAATAATTACAATTGAAGACCCAATTGAGTATCATCTGCCGGGTATAGTACAAACCCAGGTCAATGAAAAATTGAACTACAACTTTGCTGAAGGGCTTCGTAGTGCACTTCGTCAGGATCCAGACGTCATCATGGTTGGAGAGATTAGAGACAGCGAGACTGCCGAAATCGCTATTAACTCAGCCCTCACAGGACACTTGGTTTTCTCAACCCTTCACACCAACACCGCGGCTGGAACCTTTCCTAGACTTATTGATCTCGGGGTAAATCCAAAGGTTATTTCTTCGGCAATAAACCTGGTCATGGCGCAGAGATTAGTTAGAAAACTTTGCAACTACTGCAAACAGGAAATAACGGTTGAGGGAAATAATAAGAAAATCTTAGATAGGATTTTGGAAACTATTTCTGATAAAACATACTTGGAAGGGCTGGACCTAAACAAAATATGGAAAGCTGTAGGTTGTGAGAAATGCAACAAAACAGGATATATTGGGAGAATAGGAATATACGAGGGTATTCTCATTGATGACAAAATAGAGAGCATTATTGTTCAAAACCCAAGTGATAGAGAAATAAAAAAAGCTGCTCTCGAGCAGAATATTTTAGATTTAATACAAGACGGAGCAATAAAAATTTTTAAAGGCATCACCACAGTTGAAGAACTGGAGAGAACCGCCGACACTGGTAAAGAATAGTTACAAAGTAACTTAGATAAAATAGCAAGTCTTTAAAAATTAAATTAGACAAGCTGTCCACTTCTCTTTGCAGTGTATAAGTCACTTGCCAAAGAGTTGTTAAAACATATACTGATGAAAGAGATTTGATTTTGCGTTGTATAAAGGCGTGAGAGAACAAAAAACTCCAAAATATAAATCTCTAAGCAACACTTTCAATAATCGATACCAAAAGCCAAGCATTTTACAAAGGATAGTGTCAGATTGTTACACAAGATAACACCCAGCACGTCCTCGCAGAAACGCTCTTAAGCATAAAATGCCCAGTTGCTTAGAGATTTATATTTTGGAGCAAAAAACCATATAACTCTACTTGAGCCATATTTTGTCCTTATTTTAAGCCCTCCTTTTCAATGATTAGATTCAGCAATAGTCTATCATAAAAGACACTTGATGTCAATAGATAATCGTGGCCTAAATTAAAGTGGTCTCTGATACTATTTTAGTGTAAATTTTGCAATAATAGGTTAATGTCAACCAAAAAGGTTAAAAAAACCAGCGGAGAAAAAATAAATCAAGAAAAAGATTCACTTTTTTTAGACACAACACTTAGGCCAAGTAGGTGGGATGACTATGTTGGACAGGCAAACATTAAAAAGAACTTGCAAATACTTCTTACCGCAGCTAAGGAGAGGAGTCACCCACCTGAACACATACTTTTTTATGGTTCACCTGGTTTGGGTAAGACTACTCTGGCTCATCTCATAGCTAAAGAAACAAATTCGCAGATGAAAGTGACTTCAGGTCCTGCCATAGAGAAAGTTGGCGACCTAGCATCGATCCTTACTAACCTATCTCCCGGTGATATTCTTTTTATAGACGAAATACATCGCCTAAACAAAGCTATTGAGGAAGTTTTGTATCCGGCAATGGAATCAGGATCGCTAGACATCATTATAGGTAAAGGCCCGAGTGCAAGGACTATACAACTAGAGCTACCTGCATTTACCCTAATAGGTGCAACCACTCGTATTGCTATGATATCCTCCCCTCTTCGCTCACGTTTCTCTGGTGGAATATTTAAACTTGAGTTCTACACAAACGAAGAGATACAGAAAATAATAACTAGGTCAGCGAAAATACTAGGAATCGACTTGGAAAAGTCAGCTAGTGAGGAAATCTCTAAAAGATCGCGCTTTACCCCGAGAACAGCTAACTATTTTTTGAAAAGGTGCAGGGACTTTGCTCAAGTTCACAAAAGAAAGATGGATAAATCAGCAGTAGACGAGGCTCTTAAGCTATTAGGGATTGATAAGGTGGGACTTACACCATCTGATAGAGATATAATGCACACTATAATAAACAAATTCTCTGGTGGACCTGTGGGACTAAATACTTTGGCTGCCGCTTTGGGCGAGGAGCAAGCAACCATAGAGGAGTTTAACGAACCATACCTCATTCAGCTTGGATTTCTTGATAGAACTCCACGTGGAAGAACTGTGACAACTTTAGGATATGAGCACCTTGGACTAACGTCTCCTACATTACTTTAATTTTACTTTACAAACTTTATTAACTTTATAATCTATCCTTATGTCAGGACATAACAAATGGTCAAAGATAAAGAGACAGAAAGAAAAAACTGATGGAGAGAAGTCGAAGATGTTTGGTAAAATGGCTAAACTTATCTCTGTTGAAGCCAAAAAGTCTGGTGGAAATATTTCTTCACCAGGACTAAAAGCAGTTATAGAGAAAGCAAAGTCAATCAACATGCCCAACGATAATATTGACAGAGCCATAAAGAAATCCTCTGAAGCAGGAGAATCAGAGATTGTAGTTTACGAGGCATACGGACCAGGAGGATGCGCTATGATAATTGAGTGTCTTACAGATAACAAAAATCGTGCAAACCAGGAAGTCAAAACCATCCTCTCACGCAATGGATATGCCATGGCCGGTGTTGGCGCGGCCAGCTGGGCGTTTACACATAATCCTGGGGAAGATTGGTTACCAACTTCCACTATTGCACTTTCAGATGAAGATGGAGAAAAACTCGTGGCACTTGTAGATGAGCTTGAGGGGTCAGATGAGATACAAGAGGTTTACACAAACGCCGAATAGTATAACATCCAAATTTAACGAACGCCTTCGTTGGATTTCATTTAAATTTGAATGTTCTAAAAAATGCTAAAATACTGAAATGCGAATAGTCTCAATTGATCCTGGGTATGAAAGACTGGGAATTGCTATCTTAGAAAAACTTCCCCAAGGTGTCACCTTGGGGAAGGAAGTTTTGGTATTTTCAGAATGTTTTAAAACATCATCTAAACTCCCCCACTCTGAACGACTTACTCTTATTGGAGACAGAATAAAAGAAATAATAAAAAAATATAAACCTGAGCAGATGGCAACCGAGAAACTTTTCTTCTCTGGAAACCAGAAAACGGCAATGCTTGTAGCCGAAGCACGTGGGGTGATTCTCTACTCTGGAACTTCGGCAGGAATTCCTGTCTTTGAATATACCCCAAACCAAGTCAAAATCGCCATAACCGGATACGGTAGAAGCGAAAAGAGACAAATAATAAGTATGGTACAAAAACTTATCACCTTTCCCAAAGGGGTACCCTTTGGGAAAACACAATCAGATGATGAATTCGATGCTATAGCTATAGGACTTACCCATTTTGCAATTCAAAGATAAAGATAACTAAACGGTCGGACAGGAAACTGCTCGGCCGTTTCCTGTTATATAAATAGCAAAATTAAAATTTCATTGAGCAAATATCATTTTGAAGACTTCGCAGGCCTGAAAGCTTGGCTCTGTCAAGGCACCCCTTCTTGACAGTTTCAGGCCGAGAATAAGCGAACTCTCCGCAGGAGAGAGTGAGCGGTCTGAAAAATGATGTTTGTGAGAATGAGATTTTAATTTTACGATCGCATCATTTTGAGAAAAACATCTTGAGGGATATTTACCTTTCCCCTCTCTTTCATCTTCTTCTTTCCCTTCTTTTGCTTCTCACGAAGTTTCATTTTGCGAGTTATGTCTCCTCCGTACATGTGCTGAGTGACATCTTTACTGAAAGCTGAAACGGAACGACTAGAAATAATCCTCCCTAATGCTTTTCCTTGAATTTTCATAGCAAACATCTGACGAGGAAGAACTAAATGGAGTTTTTCAACAGCTTTCTCTGCTTCTTCTTCAACCACCCTACGAGAAACTACTCTGGAGAATGCTGGGAGAACTTCGTCAGCTACTAGTATATCTAACCTAACAACATCAGCACTCTTCATTCCCTCTATTTCGTAAGAAATTGAAGCAAAACCACTTGATGAACTTTTCAGCTTATCAAAGAAATTTCTCATAAGTTCTCTAAGTGGCATCTTCAAAGTCAGTCTCGTTCTGTCTTCACCAAAGTTCTCGGAATCCCCCACTTCGGCTTCGTGTTCATAGAGAAGTGGCATAAGATTTGCTATATACTCTACTGGAGTAATAATAACCACTTTCGCCCAAGGCTCTTTTATTTCGGATAAAAGTCCTTCATCTGGAAAGTATGCCGGCGAATAAATCATCTCAGTTTTATCTTTTTTTGGACCCGATTTGTATTTGACTTCGTAAGTAATGGTTGGCATCGTCACAACAAGAACTAGATTAAACTCTCTGTGAAGACGCTCTGTTATAATCTCTAAATGAAGCATTCCTAAAAATCCACATCTAAAACCCCTGCCTAGTGCTCCTGAAGATTCCTCTTCAAATGTAAAAGACGAATCAGAAAGTTTTAGTTTTCCGAGAGATTGTTTAAGTAGAATAAAATCATCTTGGCTTTCTGGATATATAGATGCCCAAACGACTGGTCGAGGCGACATATATCCTGGAAGTGGTGGCAGATTATCTTTTAGGTCAGAAACTGTGTCCCCAACAGATGCTATACCTGGCTCTTTTATACCAGTGACAATGTATCCTATCTCTCCAGAAGAAAGTGAATCTACAGGCTTTTCATCTGGAGAAAATATTCCTACCTCTATGCCAGTAAATGTTTTTTTTGAAACCTTGAAAAGTAGTTTTTCATTTCGAGAAATTTTTCCACTCATAACACGAACAAAAACTATTACTCCTCTATGTGTTGAGTATTTAAAATCAAAAATGAGTGATCTAAAAGAATCAGTCACCTCTACTTGTTTAGGTTCCGGTATTCTTTTTATTATTTCTTTTAGTAAACTCTCCACACCCAGGCCTGTTCTGCCTGAAACTAAAAGTACTTCGTCCTCATTACAATCAAGTAGTTTAATTACTTCACTCTTTACCTCTTCTATCTTCGCCAGGGGAGAATCTATTTTGGATATAACAGGTATGATTTTAAGCCCAGATTCTCTTGCCATTCCAAGTGTTGTTAGGGTCTGAGCCTGTACACCTTGAGTAGCATCTACCAAAAGTATTGATCCTTCTACAGCCTTGAGTGCCCTTGAAACCTCATACGAGAAATCGATATGACCTGGAGTGTCTATTAGATTCAAAATATAACTTTTTCCGCCATGATCGTACTTCATTCTTACAGGTTGCATTTTTATGGTAATGCCTCTTTCGCGCTCAAGCTCCATAGAGTCGAGAACTTGATCCTGCATTTTACGAGCCTCAATCGTATGAGTTAACTCAAGTATTCGATCTGCCAAGGTGGACTTCCCGTGATCTATGTGGGCTATGATTGAAAAATTCCTAATATTCTGCATGAACTGTAGTTAAGCATAAAATTGATATTTTTTCTATTGGAGCTCTGCATCCGGGGCAATGGCTTTTACCTTCCATATTTTTTTGTGCAATGTCCCCCATACTTCTTGTAATTCTCTGCTTCCTAAAAGATACAACACAAATACAAGCGATATTATTCCTACTATACCTGATAGAAAACCATGCATAAAAATTCCCAAAAGAGTATTTATATTTAAAAGTGTTCCCAATAATTCAAGGACCTTATATGTCACAAATCCCATAATTATAGATGAACCAAAAACTTCAAAAAACGTTCGAAAAACTGGTCTAGAAAACCCAGGAAAGTGAATATGGAAACCTGCCCAATGAATGATTAGACTAATAAACAACCCTATACTATAACCTAGTGGAAGCATCAAAACTGCAGTCCCGGGTATATCAGAAACCTTAAGTATTGACTCCATGAAGTACTTAAAAACTGTACTATCCTTAAAAACACTAATCAACTCGAAACTGGCATATACCAAGAAAAAGGCTGAAATTATATTCATAAAAAGAGGAGTTTTGGTCTTTCCTTGCGAATAGTACGATCTTACAAAAAGAGTGACCAGATTTTGGGCAACAAGGGAAACTGTAAAAAGCGCTAAGGCTGCAGCAGTCAAACGAGTGTCATCCCAGTTAAACCTTCCGGCACCAAGAATTGTTCTAACTATCTGAGCCCTTAGAACAATAAATAAAACTGAGGCTGGTATGGACCAAAAAATAATGTGCTTAGATGAGGATATCATTTGATCAATAAACTCGTTCCTATTTCCTTTTGAAAAAAGTCTGGTCAAGGTTGGAAAAGCTGCCAAAGAGTAACTAACACCAATAATACTAAACGGAACAGACTGTAAATTGAACGAGAAATTAAATATCGCTACTGACCCAGGAACAAAAAAGGAGGCAAAGGAAATTAAAAAGAGTTCCGCAATTTCGTTGGATGAAACCGTGATTGTCCTCGGAAGTGAGGTGTAAATTATATTTTTGATAAATGAGAATTTAATAGGAAAATGAAAAGCAGGAAACATTCCTATACTTATTATAAATGGGATTTGTATAGCAAAATGTAAAAGTGCACCTAGAACAACACCATAACCCAATCCAGAAATACCGAAAGTGGGATAGAAAAAAACTATGCCAATAATGATACCTATATTGTAAACAACTGGTGAAACTGCATAGACAAAAAACCTTCTGTGTGTCTGGGTAATACTACCTAAAAGATTGGAGAGCCCGAGAAGAATCGGGGATAGTAGTAGAATTCTAGTCAAATTGACCAGTTCGCCAAAACTTTCACTAAGAAAAAATAAAGGGAATAGTTTGGACAAAACATATGGAGAAAAAATATAAGCGACCACACTTGAGAGAAGTACGAAACAAAAATAGAAAGTGAAGACCGTATCTATAAAATTCTTTGCTTCACTTTCACTTTTATCCATTCTCTCAACTAAAAAAGGAATGATGACTGATATGGAAACCACAGAAGCCACTAAAACAAATATTATGTCTGGAATTCTAAATGCTGAATAATATAGATCGAGAGTATTTCCAGCGCCAAAATATGAAGCTAAAATTCTATCGCGAAAAAGAGCCAAAATTTGTGAACAAACTGCAAAAAATCCGAGTAAGTACGCGGCTTGATGAAGACTGCCGACTTCCCTGCTTAGCATATTTATTAAATTCTTTACCATTATTGTTGGGCGCTCTCTGTTACTGGTAGATCTCTAGATTTCTCTGGAGATGAATTCGTGCTGTTTAAAAGAGCTGATTTTCCACTTAGCAAGTTCTGAAGAATATTTTTAACTTCAATATTATCGGGGTTAGTTTTACTTAAATCTTGAAACTCCTTAATGGCTTTTTGCTTTTGCCCAACAAAATCATATGATAACCCGAGGAAATATTTTGCATTGGCATAATCAGGGCTAATTGATAGGGCTTTTTCAAATGACAACACTGCTCCGGCATAGTCTTTTGAATTGTATTTTAGGAGACCAAGTTGAAAGAAAGTGCCAACATTTGTCGGATCTATAACTGATGCTACTGTTACAGATAGAATTGCAGCTGGAAGATTGTTATCTGTTACTTCAATTTGCGATAGAAAGAAGTAGGCATCAACATAATTTCTCTTTAATTTTATTGCTTCCAAGGCGTAGTCTCTAGATTTTTTAAGATCGCCCTTAGTTACTGACAGCCTAGAGAGCAACATATATATGGAAGGGTTGTATGGGTTGAGCCTTAGAGCCTCTTTATATTGTATTTCCGCATTTTCAAATGCATTTTCAACATTCATTTCTGGATTGGAAACTGCCTCATATACTCTGCCAGCACTAATCCAGTTCAAATAGTTTTGCGGATTTGCCTTTTCAGAAGAAAGTGAAGCCTTTATAGCATTAGAGAGAACATCACTAAATTGTTTTTGAATTTCTGTCTGACTGACTTTAGTTGTATCTTGTGAGACTATTTTTTGGAGCTTCACTAATTCAATTTCTGAGAGTGCTCTATAGTATATATCGTGGGGAATTAGATTTATTGCTTTTATCATATACTTTTCAGAAAGATCTACATCGTTTTGAATATTTAATGCTTGAGCACTTTTCTGGAAAAACCACACTGACTTTGAACTTTTGTACAACTCAAAAGCTAAACTAAGAGAAGTGACAAATACGAAAAGTAAAACTATAGAGCCAACAAAACCAGACTTGGGAGTCAGAACGAAGTTTTTCCTTTCAACTGATGTCATTCCCGCTAAGTTTCTTGATGCAAAAAACAAACCGTTGAAAAACACATGTAGTACAAAAATTGCAACGCTTGGGACATAAACAAACATCATAACCCATAAATATAATGAAATGAAAAAAGACGATACAACGAAATACTTGGTAAAAACGTCGAGATTTTTTTGAAAAATCGACTTTAATCCCACATAAATGAAGTAGCCAATATATAGAATCCAAGACAGAAAGCCTAGAGCCCCCGTCGTAATAACAAATGTAGGTATAAGACCTACACCGTTATTAAAATCTGTATTCCAAAAGATAGTGTTCACAACGTCCTTTGGTTTGTTTATAAGCCATTCATTTAAAAAAGTGTTGGGACCGGAACCCAGAAATGGACTCTCAACTAAGGTAGTCTTCGCAATCTGATATGTTGCTGTAAATGATGGTCTTACCTCTACATTTTCAATTCCAAATTTTACTGATAAATACTGACCCATACTATCTCCATAAATCACAAATGTAAGTGAAATTAGAAAAATTATTCCTGTAACTATAGGGATTTTTTTCAACATCACTTTTATTGAGAAACTTTCGGAAGAGCCGACAGATGACCCAAAAGCGGAGTACAAAATAAACAAAAAGGTGACTGCTACTAGTGTATACCAGACCATTTCAAAATTTACAATTGCCAAGAAAAAGAATGACGAGATCAAGATAAAAAGAAGAAAGAACTTGGTTAACCTGTTTAAATTCAGCATTTCATAAGAAAAAAATGACAAAATCGAAACTGTACCAAAAAAAATACCAACATTGTTCCAATTTCCAAGTGTAGTATTAGTAATCTTGTTAAAAATTCCAAAAGACAAAAAATCAACACCAAAAATCATCCTTGATACTATAAATACAGCAATTACAATCGATGATAACAAAAATGCTATTTGGGCATTTATTATTCTCTTTTTGTCATTAAAAAATATTGATACTAAAAAAATAAACGTAAAAGAAAGTGCAATAAAACCTACTGCCCCAATATCAAACGTATACCCAATAAAATTCATTCTCGTTGGTCCATTCAATAAACCCGATAGTAAATATACTACTGGGATGATAAAAATAAAAAATCCGAAACTCTTCCGTGTTGGCAAATAAACACTACCAGTTTTCAAACCCTGAGATACATAAACTAATATAGCTAGTAACGCCCCAATAGCAAAAAACGTACTTGTCCAAAACTGAGTAGGAATAGAATTTAGTGGTATAAAAAATATTGGAGTCAAAAATACAATTGATAGAAAAATGATGTGCAATATCTTCTCATAATACCCTTCTTTTTGTTTTGTTGTTACGTCTTCAATCATGTGATATTTATACATTTAATTTTTTACATTATACAAAATTTTTCTATTAATGAAAAATCGCACAATTACGTGCGATATTTCATTTTTTTGTTGTGTCTATAAGCCGAATTCTGTCCCCGCTAAACTTTAGTTAAGCAGTGGATGATTATTTATCTGGTCCCTCAATTACTTTCGGGATCAAGCGACTCCCCCCTCCTCAGTTTGGTGGATACAACAATCAATTTAGTAATCAAATATTACTACCACCAAACTGGGGAGGGATACGGTCTTGCATCAAGGTAAGGATTTAGCCGTTTCACTCCAAACCTTTCGGTAAGGACTATGCATCAATTTCTTGAAGCACCTGTACAACTTTCGAAATACAGCGTCTCTGCTCGCACCTCTTAGATTACTCTAGACGGGTGTTACCCGCTACCCTCCCAATTTTTTCCGCCACAAGTGGCACAAAATTGAGGGTCCCTCAATTTTGTAACTGCTTGTGGCAGACAAAATTGGCTGATGTTCGGACTTTCCTCTCTTATAAATAAGAGTAATCATCCAACACAACAGTTATATTGTGACATATTTTTGTTTCATATACAAGTCTAGGTGAAAGGTTACCCAATATTGCTAAGCCAACATAAACCTTATATCATTAGATATAGGTTTATTATGGTTTTATAATCTTCTACATGGCAAATTTATACATAACAATAAAACAAGCCTCAAAAATACTTGGGGTATCTCCTCTGACGCTTAGAAACTGGGATAAAAAAGGTAAACTCAAGGCCCATAGACACCCAATGAATAATTATAGGGTTTATAAGATTAGCGACTTGGAAGGAGTAATTCAGGAAATAGAAGCCAATTCAGGACTAAGAAAAAGAACAAAATCTGAAGTAAGAAAACTTATTGTAAAACATCTTTCTGACAATTAAATTTCCTTTAAAATTTCCATAGTAATTAATTTTAGCGTCTCAGGATTTCCAGAGCCTTTCGTCTTTTTCATACCCTGACCAACAAAATATTGGAGTAAAGACTCCTTGCCTTTTTTGTACTCAGTAACACTTTCTGGATTTTCACTAATAATTGTTTTCATTATTTTTCTTAGCTCTTCTGGATCGTTTTTTTGGATAAGATTTTTTTCTTTAGCAATTGTTTCCGGTTCTCCACCTTCTTCAAAGATAATTTTTAATATATCCTTGCCCGCTCGAGAAGATAGTTCACCCTTTTTTATCATTAATATCAGTTTTGAGAATAATTCGGGTGTAACCTTTCCAAACCCTCCTGATATCTTTTTCGACAATCCACTTAAATCGGACACTACGTAGTTTGTGGCAGTAATTAGAATATCTTTATCAGTAATATTCTTTACAGCCGTGTCAAAAAAATCACTAAAATCCTTGTTGTTCACATAAAACTCAACATCCTCTGGTTTTATTCCCAGATCTAAATATTTTTTTCTTTTTTGAGAAGGAAGGGGTGGTAAAATTGACTTTAGATTTTCTTGCGAAAATTCCTTGATCTCGCTTAAAAGTAGTTTGGGTAAATCTGGATCAGGAAAATATCTATAGTCATGAGCGTTTTCCTTTGATCTTTGGGAAAAAGTAATTTCTTTGTTTTCGTCCCATCCACGAGTTTCCTGTAAAACTTTCTCTCCTTTCTCTATTAGTCCAGTTTGTCTTCTGAATTCAAAGTCAATTGCCTTCCCAACTGCCTTAAAAGAATTTATATTTTTTACTTCAACTTTTGTGCCAAATTTGTCATCTTTTGAAACTGAGATATTGACTTCAACTCTCATCTCTCCCTTTTCCATATTTGCACCTGAAACATCCAGATACTGCAAAATAAGCTGAAGTTCTTTAGCGAAAGAAACTGCCTCCTCGCTTGAATGAATTTCAGGCTCTGTAACAAGTTCCATGAGAGGAACTCCTGCCCTGTTAAAGTCTACTAAGCTTACTCCTGGTGTATCATGGGATGACCTAGCTGTGTCTTCCTCTAAATGAACCCTTGTGAGATTGATTCCATTAATTGAGCCCTTAGAAACTAGTGGATATTTGTATTGACTGATTTGATATCCCTTAGGTATGTCTGGATAAAAATAGTTCTTTCTATCAAACTCAGTAAAGTCAGCTAGCACTCCACCAACAGCCGTACCCACAAGTAAAACCTTTTTAACAGCCTCCCTATTTATTACTGGTAGTGTGCCAGGATAGCCCATGCAAACAGGACAGGTATTTGTGTTTGGACTTTTCTCTTCACCAGAATTCAAACAACCACAAAACATTTTACTTTTAGTTTTAAGCTCAGCGTGAATCTCCAAACCTATAGTCATTTTATATCCGTCCATATTTCTTATTTTAAACTTTTCTCAGTATTTTTACTAACTCATCCATAAAACTTTTTACTGAAAAATCATCTATGACAGAGACCGATAGAATATTTTTATGAGTTTTTTTAAATAGTCTAATCTTTTTGTCCATACTTTTTTTATCTATCGTGTCTGTTTTGGTGAGAAGTACTATCTCATCTTTTTTGAGAAGATCTGGACTGTATTTTGAAAGCTCATTTCTTACCGTCTTATAATCTTTTATAGGATCCTCGCTCTCTGAGGAAATACAGTGCATAATAACTTTTGTCCTCGAAATATGTCTTAAAAACTTCAGCCCAAGCCCCTTGCCATCCGAGGCACCTTCAATAAGTCCAGGTATATCTGCAATTATGTATCCATAAAGATTTCCTAGGTTTGGATTTAACGTGGTAAATTCATAATTACCGACCTTTGCCTTAGCTTTTGTTATGGCATTTAGCAAACTCGACTTACCGATATTTGGCAGTCCAACCAAACCAATATCGGCAACAAGTCTAAGCTCTATAAAATAGGTGCTTCCCTCTCTGGGTTTGCCTAAAGTGAACTCTATTGGTCTTTGATTTTTTGATCCTCTGAAATTAGCGTTGCCATAACCCCCTCTTCCACCCTGGAGAAAAAAAATTGGGTCTTGGTCAAGAACATGTACTTCTTCACCACTCTCTCGATTTATCACAACCGAACCAATAGGAAGTTCTATAGTCATATTTTCCCCTGCTCTACCGTGCTTGTTGTTTGACATGCCGTTTTGTCCGTCTTCTGCTTGAAAATCCTTTACAAAGCGATACTCTGAAAGTTTATTTATGTCCGGTACCCCCTTTAAATAGACATCCCCGCCTCTTCCACCATCACCCCCACCCGGACCGGCGTGATCTCTACCTTTTTCATGTTTCCATGATACTATGCCGTCACCACCTTTTCCAGAATATATATTTAAAGTTAATTCGTCTATGAACATGGTAGATTTTCTTAACGAACGATAGTGAGTTTTAGAAAATCACCACCCCTCACCAATTTTGCTAGTAGACTATCTTGCGACGCTGACCCGAATAGGGTCGGGCTATTCGCCCGCACGTCGCTAGAGAAAACGTCACTATGTGGTTGTTTTATATCATGTTTCATATTTTTATCAAAATTGGTAATGGGGTTAAGAAAATTATAGTCACTACGTTCCTTAATTTTCTAAAGTTATCCACAAAAATCCATTTTTGAATCTTTTCAAAAAAAAGAGAATTTGTTACAAATATGCCAATAACACTTTAAGTAAAAAATATGGACGAAGAAAGAGAAGATGAAGAAAAGGAAGATGATTTTCCTGGAGATATAATAGGAAAAACTAAACCAAAAAAAAGGTCTGGTTCTGTTTCTGATTTAGGACCTGACGATATTGATCATCAAGTAGTAGATGCATTCACAGATGAAGCTACAGAAGATCCCGTAATAGATGAGGATGACTCTCTAGAAAGATTGGCTGAGATTGAAGATGAGGAAGATGATGCCAACTATAATGATGACGACTACGAATAGAAAAGATTGGTTGTAATTACTTCAAATTAATTTTTATAAACCTTCTTTTACCTATTTTATAGACTCCTGATTCTGCTTTTTCATCCAAATTTTCAATCTTTATATCTTTATCCATCAGAGTAATTGCTCCCTCATCCATAAGTCTCCTAAAATCAGATTTGGAAGAGACGATTTTTTTTGAAACTAAAACTTCAACCAGAAGTGCATTTTTACTAATTGAAACTTCATCAATATCCTTAGGGACCTGACCCTTAGAAAAAGTATTCTCAAATTGAACTTCTGAATCACTGGCTTCTTTTTCGGAATATAGTTCTGATATAATTGTTTTGGCTACTTTCTTTTTTAACTCAAGTGGGTTATTTGTTATATCGTAAGAATTTATATCTTCTAAGAGAACATCGGTAAGAAGCGTGAACAAAGGAATGATTGAATCGTCTCCAAGTGACATAATCTTACCAAATATGTCAACCGGCTTATCTCCAATACCAATAACATTACCTTCACTCTTTCCAATCTTAACTCCCTTTGAATCCAAAAGTAGTGGAGTTGTCATGACAAACTTTTCTTTATTTTTCATAACTTTCAATAAAGTTCTGCCAGTAAGCATGTTGAAAGTTTGATCTGTTGCACCAAGCTCTAAGTCAACATCCATAGCTACCGAATCATAACCTTGAAAAAGAGGGTACAAAAATTCACGCATGTTTATAGTTTCACCAAATTTTAGTCTTTCTTGAAACATATCCCTCTCAATAAGTTGCTGAACTGAAAAATTTTGAGCAATTGTTAATATATCCTTGTAATTGAGTTTATTCAACCAATCACCGTTATACATAACCTTTACAGGATTGGTACCACCAAAATCAATCACTCTTTCTGCTTGACTTAAGTAATTTTTAGCATTTTCTCTTAACTCTTCTTGAGTAAAAAACTTTTCTCTAGTTTTTTTCTTTCCTGATGGATCCCCTGCTAGTCCAGTTCCATCACCAATAAGAAATATTACTTCGTGGCCCAAATCTTGCCATTGTTTATGTTTTCGAAGTCCAACCATATGACCAATGTGAAGTTTATCTCCAGTGGGATCAAAACCTTGATACAGTCTCAGTCTTTTTCCAGACAATAAAACAGATTTTAAGCCTTCTTTTGATGGATATATTCTATCAACACCCCTAGTCAAAAGTTCTTCTATTTTGCTTTCGTCCACTATAACTTTAGATTTATTTAGCCCAAACATTCAATCACTTTAACACAAATATGGTAAAATGAATAAGTGATAAAAAGAACAATTAGGAAGCACGGCTGGAGAAATATATTTGTTTTTTTTGTGTCCTGTGGGATGATTTTTTTAGGTATTATTCTTATTTGGGTCTCTTCATTCAAAATCCCCTCTTTAGACACCATTGAGGAGAGAAAGGTTAGTCAATCAACTAAAATATACGACTACACTGGAGAAATATTACTTTATGACGTCTTTCAAAAAACAAAAAGGACTGTTATACCGCTTGAAAACATTTCTCCAAATATTAAAGACGCTATTATCTCAATCGAAGATAAAGATTTTTATACACACAATGGTTTCAAATTGAGATCTTTTTTAAGAGCTGTTTTTGTTAATGCAATTAACATTGGATTCTCGCAGGGTGGCTCTACTATTACTCAGCAGGTTGTTAAAAATTCAATACTAGTAGGAGATAAAACCATTACTAGGAAAATCAAGGAGATTGCCCTTTCCCTTAAACTTGAAAGGATCCTTTCCAAGGATCAAATTCTATCGATGTATCTCAATGAAATACCTTACGGTGGTAGTATTTATGGTGTTGAAGAGGCTAGTCAAACTTTTTTTGGGAAATCCGCTAGCGAATTGACTTTATCTGAGTCAGCCTATCTTGCCTCCCTTCCAAAAGCTCCGACTTTTTATTCTCCATATGGAAAAAATAAAACTGAACTTGATAAGAGAAAAGACCTAGTTCTTGATGAGATGCTAAGAGATGGAAAAGTTACCAAAGAAGAACAAGAGTCTGCTAAAAAAGAGGTTGTTTCGTTTGTACCAAAAAGTGCAACTGGAATAAAAGCTCCCCATTTTGTGATGTATATAAAAGATTATTTAGAAAAAAAATATGGGGTGGATGTTCTTGAACATGGTGGATTAAGGGTAATAACCACGCTTAACTATAGTCTTCAGGCCAAGGCGGAAGAAATCGCAAAAAAGTACGCTGAAATCAACGAAAAAGATTTTAATGGTTCAAACGACGCATTTGTGGCAATTAACCCAAAAACGGGTTGGATTTTGACAATGGTGGGGTCTAGAAACTACTTTGATACAAAAATTGATGGAAACTTTAATGTCACTCTCGCGCACAGACAACCTGGATCTACATTTAAGCCTTTTGCCTATGCTCAAGCCTTTATGAAGGGTTATACACCAGATACAGTTCTATTTGATCTACCAACTCAATTCTCTACAAACTGTCCAATAGACAACCTGACAAGCGAAAATGGATGCTACTCCCCAGGAAACTATGATGATAAGTTTAGAGGCCCTATAACACTTAGAGAATCATTGTCCCAGTCAATTAACATCCCCTCTGTAAAAGTCTTGTATTTGGCTGGAATAAAAGAAACCCTAAGTTTAGCTGAGAGTATGGGTATAACAAGTCTTGGAAATTCAAATGAATATGGACTGACTTTAGTTTTGGGGGGGGGTGAGGTTACTCTACTTGAAATGACCTCTGCATACGGGGTTTTCGCTACAGAAGGATTAAAAGCCCCTTATACTGGAATAATTAGTGTTTTGGATTCTAATGGGAAGGTTTTAGAAGAATATAAATCAGCCCCAAATCAGGTTCTGGAACCAGAAATTACCCGAAAAATATCGGATATATTATCTGATAACGTTGCTAGAACTCCGTTATATGGGGCGAATTCCGTACTATACTTTCCTGGGGTAGACGTTGCAGTTAAAACCGGTACTACAAATAATTACAAGGATGCTTGGATTATAGGATACACACCAAGCGTTGTTGTTGGTACTTGGGCAGGAAACAATGATAACACCTCAATGGCAAAAAAGGTTTCAGGACTTATAGTAGCTCCTATGTGGAGAGCATTTATGGATGAGGTCTTAAAAACAGTACCTAACGAAACGTTTACTAGGCCAGAGAAAGAAGATTCCTTTGAACTTAAGCCTGTTTTGAGAGGTAGATGGCAAGGAGGAATTTCGAATTTAATTCAAGGAGGAACAATAGATACCGATGTTCCCTACAACTCTCAACAGGAAATATTGGCCGGTGGGGTACACTCAATTTTATACTGGTTACATAAAGACTATCCTAGAGGAGAAATGCCAGAATTTCCTGGGCAGGATCCTCAGTTTGAGAGATGGGAATATCCAATAAGAAACTGGGCTACATCGCAAGGATTGGAGTAGAAATAAAAATTAATTTTTTACTTCTATCATTTTATATCTATAATTTTTGTATCAATATTTTTCGAAAAATTTTCTATTATTTCTTTTTTGTAAATAAAAATTTTGTTTTTTATTAGTGGACTGCTTTTCAAAAAAACTACACAATCTTTTAATTCAATGTTTTTTAGATCAACATCAATATTTGTTACTATTTTAATTTTTTCCTTTATTTTTTGTATATAAAAATCATTTGATTTAACACTTTTAGAAAATTTTTCTAAATATTTGTTTATATTAAACATAAAGTTATAAACTTTTAACTTATTTATTCATAGGCATCACAAGATAAAGAAAGGAATTATCGTTAACACCTTTTATAACTAGAGGTTTATTAGTGTCTGAAAAGTACATTGTTATGCTTTCAGAATTAATAGACTGGAAACAGTCTATTATGTATTTATAGTTAAAGCTTATAGTTAGACTGTCTCCCTTTATAACAGAATCTATATTGTTTACATTTTCCCCTATATCCATGTTTTTTGTGGTTATTCTTAATTTCTTTTCTTTAGGTAAAATATTAAAAACAACTTGACTAAACTTATCAGAAAAAATATTTGATATTTTTAAACTTGAAATAAGATCTTGTTTAAGTAGTGTAACCTCAGTTTTTGGTTCTTTAGGAATAATTTGTTTGTAGTCAGGAAAAACCCCATCTATTATTCTTGAAGTTATATATAAATCGTTATATGTGAATGATATTTGGTTTTCGTTAAGTGTAATATTTATATCCTCTTTTATATCATCTAGTACTCTTATTATTTCGGAAACATTTTTTTGAGGAATTAGAATCTGGCT
This sequence comes from Minisyncoccia bacterium, assembly GCA_049297675.1. Taxonomy (GTDB): domain Bacteria; phylum Patescibacteriota; class Minisyncoccia; order Phycocordibacterales; family DATDWN01; genus C7867-006. The sequence goes on from JBAQUS010000011.1 coordinate 39,576, forward strand.
AAAATCCTTGTGTTTTTTTATTGCTATTTTTTTTTCAGATAATCTAAATGAATCTGTGGCCACAAAAACAATATTCTCATCCTCTGATAAAACAAGGATACTCGATAAAACTGGTCTTATAGTTGAGATGGATGAGCTGTATACTACAGACTTAAAACCTTTTATTAGTAACTGAGTATTGAATGAAAAAGATTTACCGTCGGAAATTTTTGGAATATTTGGAAAATCATCAATAAGAAACGTTTTGATAATAGACTCAGAATTTTTTGTTGATATTTTCAAATTTCCTTTAACTTCCTCTAAATTTATATTTTTATCAGTGGTTGGATTAGATAAAAAATTATTTAGTATAGACCCAGAAACTGCTATCTTTCCTGGTTTAATAACTTTTACTGGTATTGAAACTTCAATTCCTAGATCAAGATTTGTTGATTTTATTGTTAAAAGAGAATCATGAGCATCTAATAAAACACAACTAAGAATAGGTAAGCTAACATTTTTGGTAGTTATTTTTTCCGCTTTAGATATCGCGTAAACCAATTTTTCTTTAACACATTCAATATTCATAATATTTAATTTATTTTAAAGTAATTACTATTATATATGCATATACTGTGTATAATTACAAAATATCCTTGTTTGTAGCTGTATTATTATAAAATCAATTGTTAACAACTTTGTATATTATTCTTTAATAATTAATTATCAAGTCCTTATTAACAATTAATAATATACTTTAAACATACTTCTCTACACACTATACACATTTCATTAAATAAATATAGAGCGCAGTTGATTTATTTCTTGTATTAAAACTTCATCCATTTTCATATCATTTTTTATTTTTTCACAAGAATGCATAACAGTTGTATGATCTCTTCCACCCAGCCTTTCCCCAATTGCTGGGTATGAAATACTAAAATCTTCCCTTAAGATATACATAATTATTTGTCTTGGTTTTATAACTTCCTTTTTTCTTGTTTTATCGTAAATAAGTTGTTCTTCTATATTATAAAAATCCGCCACAGTTTTTACTACCTCTTTAGTCGAAACAAGTTTTTTTGGTTTGGTGTTATTTTTAACAAAATTTTTAACTTCTGTTAAGGAAAGTTCTCTACCTTTAAGTTCAGATTGGCAAGTGATAGAGTTTATTATTCCTTCAAGTTCTCTTATATTTCCATTAATTGAGTATGCTAGGTAATCCACAGTATCTTTTGTTAATGGATATAGGGCTTGTGCAGACTTATGCTTAATAATTGCTGCTCTAGATTCGTTATCTGGTGTAGGAATATCAACTATCATTCCCTGACTAAATCTGGATTTTAGTCTTTCCTCTAAATCCTGAATGAGCCCAGGATGTTTGTCTGAAGAAAATATTATTTGTTTGTTGTTTTCGTATAGATGGTTAAAAAGATGAAAAATTTCCTCTTGAATTTTCATTTTTCCTGAGAAAAATTGAATATCGTCCATTATGAGCACATCGTATTTTCTATACTTTTCCTTGAAAAAATTTGGCTTATTGGCTTGTATTGCATTCACATATTCTTGGCTAAACTTTTCCGAGGTAGTGTAAAAAACTTTTTTACTTCCTGTATTTTTAAGATAGTTTCCAACAGCTTGTATAAGATGTGTTTTTCCGTGACCCGTTCCACCATATATAAACAAAGGATTATAGACTATTCCCGGTTTTTTGATGACGGCCTGACTGGCTGCATAAGCGAACTCGTTAAATGGTCCGACTATAAATGATTCAAACGTGTATCTTGGATTAAGATTATCTTCTTTGTTTATATATGTGTCAGCAATAGGGAGCTCACGAGTTGCTTGGGGTATGGATTTTTGGGTTTCCTGTCTTTCTTTCATCTCTTCCTTACTGATTACATAATGAAGAGATTGGACATTACCAGATATATTTCTGAGAGTCTTAAGAATAAGGTTGTGAAACTTGCTACCCAACCAGTCTTGGACAAATGTGTTTGGTACCCCAAGATAAACAGCTCCATTTTCTTGTCTAATAATCACTGTGTCTTTAAACCAGGTGTTGAAATTAGGTTTAGATAGACTCAATTCCATTTCCACTAATACACCGTCCCAGAGTTTTTTGTTATCCAACATGGGATACATTATATAGCATCAAAAAAAATCGGATACTTGTTAAAAATATCGTTTTATGTTAGTAATATGTTAATAAAGTGTGAACAAGAAAGTTCATCAATTAACAAAGTTTATAAAGTCTTATACAAACACTTTACAAACTTTTACTTTTCAACTATACAATGTCTAAAACATACAAACCAAAAAAAAGAAAAAGAGCAAAAAGTCATGGCTTTTTAGTTAGGAGTAAGTCAAAGACTGGAAGAAATACTATTTTAAGAAGACGAAGAAAAGGTAGAGCTAAACTGAGCACAGTCTAGTGAGTTGTAAAGTTTGTAAAGTGAATCCCAACAATAACTTTGTAAACTCGATAACTTTACAAACTTTATTAGCTACAATCATGCTCCCCAAAAAAAATAGAGTGTCAAAGATGGAATTTGGGGAAATATTTAAGGGTGGTAAAAGGTATAACTCCGAGCATTTTCTGCTCTATTTGGCTAAAAATAAGGACAAATTACAAAAATTTTCATTTTCAGTTTCTAAGAAAGTTTGTCCAAAAGCGGTTCAAAGGAATAAACTGAGACGTAGGGGATATTCAGCTATATCAAAAATAGTTAAGAGTATGATAGATGGCAACTCTGGACTGTTTGTTATTAAGAAAAACTTCAGTAAAATGAGTTTCAAGGCCTTAGAAGAAGAAATTACATCATTACTTTTGAAAGCAGGTGTGTTAATATAGCTCTTATGGTTTATATATTTAATTTGCTTATTGCCACACCTTTTTATAATGGACTTGTTTTTCTTATAGGACTACTCCCTTATCTTGATGCCGGCATAATCATCATCATATTTACAATAATAGTCAAAATTATACTTCTTCCCCTATCGATCAAGGCTTCAAAGTCCCAGATTGAGATGAAAAGTACAGAAAAGGATTTGCAGGTTTTGAAAGAAAAGTATAAAGAGAACAAAAACGAACTCAATGTAAAAACAATGGAATATTACAAGGAAAAGGGAATAAATCCTTTTGCTGGTATTCTTATCATCATTATTCAACTCCCTATTCTGATAGGACTTTACAGAGTCTTCCTAAAATCTGGATTGCCGGAAATTAACCAATCCCTTCTTTACTCGTTTGTCACAGCTCCAACTCTAGTTGACATGATGTTTCTTGGTTCCATAAATATAGCAGAAAAGAGCTTGTTTCTAGCTATAATTTCAGGATTAACAACCTATTTTCAGGTAGTCTATGCCACACAAACAAATCTCCCAGCGAGCGAGGGTAGCACCCAAAACGAGCTAGCTAGAGCCATGTCCATGCAAATGAAGTACTTTTTTCCCCTACTTATGGCTTTTATTTCATACACCATCTCATCAGCTATAGCTCTCTATATTATAACAAGCAATATTTTTGCAATTTTCCAAGAAATCTATATTAGAAAGAAGTATCACAAGAGTGTTACAGTAGTGTGAAAGTACTGTGAATTACGAAACTCGTCGAAAACACATGTTTTCTGGCGTATCTCGCAGGCCTGCAGAGGCCGAGAGTTAAGGAAAATTTTCAGCAGAAAATTATTCCGGCGACAGAAAATATGTGTTGAGCAAGAGTTTTGTAATTTATCTTACTATATACCTAAACCAGGTGTGGTTGTGCTGGTGGCAGTAGTTTTTGTTAGGTCCAAACTCCAGAGACTGTTGTCTATTTTGTTTATGAATATGAGGTATTGTTCGTTTTCCGAGAGAATAGGTTTTATAACGTCAATTTTCTCACCAGATTCGCTCTCCAAGTCCGATACAATCTCTGCATTACCATTTATGGTATCGAACGTATAAATCTCATCGTTAAAAGACACTAGACCCTTGTACCAAGATGTTAAACTATTGGCAAATATAGCAGTTTTTGGTGTTGCGCAGAATAGTTTGTCTCTATTTTTCTTACTCCACACACACTTTTCAGGAAACGTCTCAGGAGAAATGACTTCAACAGTCTTGTCACTGTTTTTTAGAACTTTCATTGAAACACCAACATCTAATTCTGTATAAAGAATCTTTGATAGGTCACTGTTTACTATGGCCGTCAATCCTTTTACATCACCGAGGATTTTTTTGACGGATCCGTTATCTGTGTCAACCAAATAAAGAAAACCAGAAATTCCTTGATGAGGTTTGGTGGTCAATGCTACGGTTCTATTATTTACAAACTGGGAGTTAAATTCCTTTATATCAGAATTCCAAACCTGTTTTTTTCTTGTTCCTTCAAAGTTTGAAGTAAATCCGGACGAAGAGTAAATATCTTCTACTAAATAAAAGACATTTTCTCCAAAAACAGAAACATCAGAAACATTTTCAGGGAAAATTACTCCAGAAGTGGTATTTATTGTCGTCGTGCTAATCGATTTTATATTGAGGGAGTATGTGCTTATTGTTTGGTTGTCATCTTCAAGGTATCTGGCCATAAGATAATTAGGGTTACTTCCCCATATGGCTTCATAAGAGAGTGGGATAGTGGTGTTTGAGATTCTGGCCACCTTAGGCGAGAAAGTTTCGACCTCATAAATGTGTCCTGTGGCTTTTTCGATGTATCTGATGACGGTGCCGACTCTGTTGTCGCTTGTGCCGGCCCCAGAGACTGGTTCACTTGAGATTTTTCGCAGTCTTTTTGTAAAAGTTTCAGGTTGTGGCAATTGCTCTGTGGTCTCACTTACTTGACCGTTTTCACTTCCATCCCCACTACCCGTTGTACCAGACTGATCCTCTTCACCTCCTCTGTCTCCAAAAGGGAAAAAGGAAAAACCAGTTCTTGTCCCGTCTTCACCCACAGTGTTATTTCTTGTCAAAAAGTAGTAGCCCAAAAGAGCCAGAAGAAAGAGGGATAAAACAACTATAAGTATTATAAAAATTTTTCTAGACATTTTACCAAGTTACATGCCAATGTTCACCGCTTGAGTGAGTATAAGCCCCTGCTCTCTCGAATGTCGCAGTTGCGCCTGTAGGTAATCTGACAGTAAGTTTGTTGGTAGGATTACTAGCCTTAGGTTCAATAGTAGCAAGATATGATCTAAATGCTGCTGTGTTACCCAAATCAACTATATTAGCTCCAGGACCGTGGTCCAAATGACCACCTTCTGCTCCACCTGTTATGGTAATCAAACAGTCTTGCTTTATTTTATTTAAGCATGTCTGACTTATCGATTTAAGTGATGTAACCACATTTGGAGGCAATCCAATGACATTGGTACAACCTCGAGTTGATCCTGTATCACAAGGTCCAGCATTAACATAAACCCTACCAGGTGAAGTGGCAAGTGCATCTCTTATGGTGTTATTTATTGCTACCTGCTCTGGGGTCAAAGAATATCCCGCTAAAGTCCCATCTGGATTGCGAGCTCCAGTGTATGTGCCTGCCGCTCCCACCACTACACCAGCCGGTGGAGTGGCAGTTGGTGGTCTTTTCATAACCAAATCAATTGCAAGTATACCTGGGTCAATTGTGTAAAGAATAGCATAAGCGCCAATAACCAGAAGTAAACCTACCACTGCGTTTGTTAAGTATTCTCTACCTTGCTGTTTTTGGGTTATAGCGTCAGCTGTAGCGTACATTATTCCTCCAAAGGTAATCATGACAAAGGCCAAGACAGCAGAGGCCCCAATAGCTAGTCTGAACGCTGCAGGAATATAAGTAGTAAGAGTAGTTTGTTGTGCACCGATTCCTGGTAATGATGGGACTAAGAGTTGGTAAGGCTGTGCTTGAGCGTGAGTCAATGTGGCTAAAGAGAACAAAAATATTGATAGAGCCAAAAATTTTGTAAATTTGTTTTTCATATTCATATATTAAAATATTGGATTAGATAAACTTATTTCTCCAAATTTCAGGTTAAATTTGGTTGAGGCGTACTGGAGAATTTTTTCAGTATTTTCGATTGAGAGAGAAATGTTTGCTGTGCCGGACACCCCCTCTTTTTGTCTAAATGTTTGAATGTTGCCAGAACTTTCTGCTACCTGCACCCCGTTTATTGCCCATTTGTATAAAAGGTCAGATGAGAAACTATTTAACACTCCAAAATAATAAGGCATACCTATAACTACAATTTCTTTAGAGTCCTTAAGTTCCACTTCTCCTGCTAAGGCTCTTTGAAGTTCTATCCCATAAAGTGGATTTTTTCTATAAAAAATAAGCTCAGGTTCCACAGGTGGCAGGTCAAATCTGGCGAAAGCTCGGAGACCCGGATTGTCAGGCGAGGTCACCTCCACGGTTATATTTTGCGATCTTGAGATGAGAGGGCCGTTAAATGTGTAAATATTTTTTCCATAACCTGATGCCTCGCTTACAACATTCTCAGATTTTGACCACTTATATACCAGACTTTTAGGATTTATCTCAACTCCGTTTTCATTTGTCATATGCGGAAAAGCTATGATGCTTAATCTGTTTTCGTGGCTGAACATTCTCTTACCTTTGTAAAATGGTGGCACAAAACTTTCCGATTGCCAGATAAGGTCAACATCGGATGGTTTTATATTAATCTTTTTCCTCTCTACGCTTCCATTATTGAAAACAACAATTATTTCAAGAGTTGTTGTTTGACTGATACCACCTACGGTAAAACTGAAGTTTTTTATTCCCTTGCCCGAGGCTTCTGTTCTGCCGTTTACTTGCCAAGTGATTGTGGAGGAATCAAGATCTTTTATATAGTTTGTTAAAGTTACTCTAACCGTTTGATAAGCTCTAGGGCTTAAAGGAATCACCTCCATATTAACGCTATTGTTAATCTGTTCCAATCCTTGCGAATGAGCCTTATAAAAAGGCAGGAGAGATAATATTAGAGCTAGAAGAAAAAAATACTTCTTCATTGGAATAATTATATCACAAAATTACGATAGAGAAATTAACTGTACACATTTTCATCAATTTATTAGGCATCGTCAACTAGAGGCACATTTGGAGTATAATTTCTATCTTTATTCATATTCCTAATTTTGGTTCCGGCTACTACTGCTCCTTTTGCAAGTGTTGGATGTTTCTGTGCCAACTCTTTTATTTTAGTTGTGCCTATTAAATAAACCACAACTCCTGTCCATGCTGGTAAAAGATTCAAATAAGGAACCATTTCAACCAATCCTCCTGCAACCATTGAACCAAGTCTTTTAGGAGTTATCATTTTTATCCCGTTAAACCAAAACCACACCAAAAAAGTTAGAAAAATCCCTATACTAAGAAGATCTGCCAGAAAATTTCCAGCAATAGGTATCCAGCCAATTAGAGCCTGAAGAGCATCAAAAAATAGCGCTGTGCCAATCATCAAAATAGCTGTGCTGTCCTTTATCTGAGTCTCTTTCATCTGTTCATTATACCACAATTTCTTTAAATTACGAAACTCGTCGCAGGTGTAGCTTTTTTAGAGACTCTCGGAGTCGGGTAGACGAGAGTGAGCGCAAAATTCAGCAGAATTTTGACGCGTGCTCTAAAAAAGCTATATCAAGAAAGAGTTTTGTAATTTAACTTCTACCCATTCCTCTCCAGCTCCTCCTTTTTACTTTTGATTGCCAATATTTCCGATGGGTCGGATGTAATAATCTGCTCCTCTGTGTATGAAGCGATTATTTTTATTGCCACATGCTTTAGTCCAGCGAAGAATATTCCCTCACCGACGTCTGACTCTAAAAGTAGATATTTTTCCTCATCTGTAAGGTTAAAGGTTTGCTGGAGTTTGTCCATAGAGGTTGGAGATTGCTTCAAAAGGACTTGTATGGAAGAGTTTGTAATAATCGGTACTCCATAAGGGGATTTCATAAAATCGTCTACGTCTTGGGTTATTGTCGCCAGTCCCAAATAATATTTTCTGCCTCTTTTAGCAAGGGAGAGTAGAAAAGATGCTGTGTCCTCGGACTTCATCATCCACCAAGCCTCGTCTATAACTAGAAGTCTTTTCTTCAGCTTCTTTCTTATCATGTTCCAGATATAGTGCATGACAATATACATGGCGATGGGTTTCAATTCATCTTCCATGTCGCGAACGGAGAAGACAATGAACTTTTTGTTTATATCCACATTTGACGGCTTGTTTATAAAGCCAGCCCAGGTTCCGCGGGTGTATTTTGTAAGTCTTTGAGCAAGGGAATCCCCCCCTTCCATACCAGAGAGAACCAGCTCAAAGTCCGACATAAGTGGTGGTTCTATATTTTGAAAATCCGAGTCTGGAGTAATGTCCTTTAGAGCATAGGTTTCTGTTATAGCTCTATCTATAATAGCGTCTTCCTCGGGAGTTATTCCCCCCATCATGATTCTGAAAAGCCCGACTAGGTTTATAATGTTTGACCTAAGTACGTTAGCAAAAGATTCTCCCTCTCCCGGCTGAGGAAGTTCAAAAGGATTTATGTGGTGTTCAGAGTTTAGAGAAATATTAAAGTATCTGCCTCCAACGGCTTCTGATAAATATTCGTATTCTTTTTCTGGGTCTATGACTATTACATCAACATCAAACATCAGAGTTCTAAGTATCTCTAGTTTAGTCATAAAGGAGTTATGAACAAACATACCTGAAGTTCCAGCAAGGAAAATTTCATTATCTACAGTTAAATCATAAACATATTTTTCTGCATTGTTATTACGTTTTTCTATTGAGATAATAGGATCCCACATAAGGTCTGACTGAGCAAGTCTTCTAAGCATTTTTAGAATTCCTTCTATATGAGGTAAATTAGCATATATGTTTCTATATGTTTCGCTTATAAATTTTGCCGAATCCAAAACCATTTCATAAGATGTTCTGTCGGGTAATTTTTTTCGAAAAGCACTACCCAATCCAGGATTTTGATCTATAATAGAACTGTCAAAATCTAAAAAGCTCTGGTGTATGCGTTTTGTAGCAACTAAAATTTCATTTCCGGTTTCTGTACCCAAGACTACTCGAGAAAGAATAATAATATTAGCAAGTCCAGGTTTTCCTTTACGTTTTTTCATCCAAGCCCAGCTTGATCCGAGCTCACTGTAGAGTCTATTATTAAACTCCTTGTTCGATTCACCTAAGTTTATGAGAGTTTCTATTTCAGGTAGTTCTGACATTAGTTTCATCGTCTTTTCTATTTTTTTAAAACGATTTATCCTTTCTTCCACACTTACCACAAGTTTGTAAAGCTCTTCTCTTCCTGGATTATACACCCCATGAGAGAGAGCAGAAAGATTTGGTATGTTGTGCAGTTGACTATCAAAATAGACACGAAGTTCATTAATAAGCGACGCGACTGAAGGGATAATATCAACATTTGTATTATTTTGTTTGTCACATATTGACTTGAGGGCTTCCTGTTTTTGTGGTGTTGCAAAGCCTATCTTATCTCTAAAGATGGTGAGATTTTCTTGGCCAGATATACTAATTATCCAAAACAATCTTTTGCCACCAGTCTTTTTATATGTGATGGTTTTTTTGTGTAAACGAGCAACAATGCCAAAACCAAGCAACAGATAAGAAATTTCCGAAAGCAAATTTTTTGATTTTGATGTTGCAGTTACTCGTGAAGCATCAACACCCCCGTCTCCTTCAAAGTAAGCTCGAATATAAGCAGATATAACTTCCTTAGGAGAACCAAAGAGTATCTCCGGAACATGTTTTTTTGCTGATCTTCCACTGGCACCGATTGCATATATTAAGGCTACGAAAGGTCGATCGCTGATCACTATATCTTTTGGTGCTGGATAACAGAGTACACCTAAATTTTTACAAGCTTTTTGCACCACTGATCTTACTTTCTCATCAATATTACTTACTTGTATAGCATTTTGGTTTATGCAACCTTCAGCACCAATATAACCCAGAAGTGTTCCGAAATCTTCATTAACTCTAAAAGTTGCGGGCAAACTTCCTCTGCCAGAACCAGACATGATTTTAAGAGAAGCAGATTCTCTTTCGGTTAGTTTTTTATCATATTTTTTCATCAGGGCATTAAAGAATTCTAGAGGAATTCGACGCCCCTTTTTATATAGAGGCAAATAATGGTCATATCTAGGATTTATTGTTTCTCTTGAATATGCCTTGTGAACACTATTAACAATATTAGCTCCACCCACTACGTACATACGTTTTTGGTTTTTTAGAAGGTCAAAAAGATTAAGTTTTATCTGTGTATTTTGCGAAAAAGAAACTTCACGAGGTAATGGAATATATTCTCCATTTTTAACTTCAGTACTTTTTAAAACAACAACCTTTCCATCTCTTAAAACAAGCATATTATGGTCACCAGTTGTTGTTATCTCACGACCACTTTGAGTTTGAAAACGGTAAAAAGTATTCGGAGCTTGTTTGCGTGCCGCAATAGTGACTTTACTCCACGAACCTTTAAGTTCACTATCAAAACTCCAAACTTCAAATCCTGGATCAATAGTCCCCTCCATTTCTTTATCAATTTTGACCTTACCCTTCTCCTTAATTGTTTTTTCTATCAAACTGCCAATTTGTTTAAATTCAATCTGGCCATTTTTTCTAATAATGACAGGTTCGATACCTCTCACACTTTTACCGGCACCTGATTTAGCAAAGGTAATTGAGTTGTAGTTTTCTAGAGAAAATCTATCAAAGAGAATTAATGATGAGTTGTGTCTGTTTATTCCATAAAGAATTCCCTTATCAGATGTTAGGTCAAAAGAGATGAAAGGAAATAGACTGGATAGAGGTGAAGAATTTAGTTTACTATAAACCTTCAAATCATCTGTGCCGAGTGGAATGGTTGTTTTGAATCCCTGTTCTTGTTGGAAAAGAGCTGGTTTTACGTAAACTAATTTTGCTTCAAGAATTGATTTTATTTCTGACTCAACCTTATCTAGTTCACCATCGGAGTCGGCATAGATGGTCAAATATAGTCCGACATCAAAAAGTCTCTCCTGGGCTTGCTGGAGCTGATCTCTCAAGTTTTCGAGGTCTTGATAGGCTGTGTCTAGCATCGGGTTTCTAACCAAACCTTTGGCTTCTCTCGTGTTTATCTGACTCTGGACTTCAGCAACTTTTTTTTGGAAAGTACGGAGGACTTGGGAGGTTTCGATGGGTTGAATAAATATACCAACATCAAAGACTTTGTCTAGATTTATTATGGGAGCGAACCAACTTTCTGAAAGATATCTTGGGTAAGAAATAACAAAGAAAGATCTAACAACTTTCTCGCCCAAGTTAATTCCCTTTGGGGTGACCTTAAGAGCACTAGGGGCAATGACATCTTTCAGTTCCAAAGAGCCAGAATCATATATCTGGTGCGGTAAAATGGTCGCAACATGTGTCTCTTCTTTTTTTCCCTTCAAAAAGTCAAATATTCCCATAGTTTTAATTCATTTTTATTGGTTTTTCCGTGTCGCCTGGATTAAATATTTTATAAAACAGCTCTATGACCTCTTCCTCACCTAGCCTGACCACTCTTATTCCGCATCGGGATAGTCCTTGTTCTACCACCGAAACTCTCTGTTCAAGCTGTGTTCGATTTTCTTCAAAACTTACTTTCTTCTCCTCAGCCACCTGACTAGCAGATCTTCTTCCCAAAAGTCTTCCAGCAACCCCGCCTTTAATATCTATTATAGCAGGATCATAAGGCACAACCACGAAGAAACTTTTTGTCATGATGTTTGTCGATTCGGTAAATTTTTTAACAAACTCTATATATTCCCTTGTTTGAATTTTCATTAAATCGTTAACTTGTTCCTTGTACCTGTCCTCCAAGAGGGCCAAGTACGGTCTTATATCCAGCCTTCTGGATTGAATAGAAATTTGAATTGCAAAATCCAACGAGTTTAAAAAATCTTGAAATTGCAAAATTATTGCGTTTCTTTCATCATCAGATTTTAGACTGAAGTTTAAAGAGGAAGTTAAAACAACAGCGCGCAAAGTACCATCTTTAAGCACTACTATTCCGTCACGGACTTCTCTTATTGGAACAAATTCTTGAGTTGCATTTGAAGCGACAACCATGAAAGTTAGTTATAAAGTAATAAAGTTCATTAAATTTTCAACTGTATAATGTATTGTACTATACTTTATAAACTTTATAAACTTTCAACTCCTCGAACTATCTTGTTGTCTTTCCGTCCTCCCCTGTCAGCGGATTTAAATTTTCATTTATGTCCAATGTCCACGAAAGTTCCTTTAGTTTGCTTTCTGAAAGTTTTGGAACAAAAACTTGTCTAGCTGAAGTTTCCGGAGTTTCTGACTCTACTATTTTTTTGTCTTCCCTTTTCCAGATATAAAGATTTTGTTTTGTATAGTAGAGAAATGCTGATTCCAAAAAATCTATGAATGGTTTGTTGTTTATTTTATAAAATGCAAGAGCAACGGATAGCCCAGCAACTGCTCCTATAGGAAATATGGCTATATAAAAAGGCAGATATCTATAAAGTATAAAAGACATAAAAGCTCCACCGGCAATATAAACAAACTGTTTTATAGTGAATGGCCCAATTATTTTGTCTTCTATTTCTATAAATTGAGGAACTTGGTATTTCATAAATTAGTTATAAAGTTCATAAAGTGAATTCACTAAATTATACCCCACTTTATAAACTTTATAAACTTTTAACTTTACAAACTCATTCTGTTGGTTCTCTATATGGATCGACAACATATTCGTGGGTAATAGGTGTACTTTGAGTGTTTTCCACTCTGGCGTAAGTTGAATTATTTAATTTATCATTAGTCACTGAGTTACCTTGAGGTGCTTTATACTGACCAATATTATCTTGATAGTCCGGTCTCTGATACTGCGGGGTATTTTGTTGTTCATTCTGTTGTTTTTGAGCATATTGAACAGAAAAATCATTTCTTGGATTAACCTGAACGTTTTGAGTTTCTTTTAGAGGATCGTTGAACGTGGCGTTGCCAAATTTCGGAACGAAAGCCGGTCTTTCAGCCTGAAAGATTCTTTGTTGTGGCTCATTTTCCTTTAAAGCAGGTTCTCTTTCAATTTTTTGACCTTGTTCTGGCCAATAGTTTTTATCCAAATTTCTTGTATTAACTTGGTAGGGCTGGTTTATATTTTGAATATTTTGGGGAGCGTTCCATCCAGGAATATTTGCTCTGCTGTTTGTCGAATTTTCTCTACCGAAAACTATTTTTGGAGCAGAACTAGAATTTAACGGTTTGCTGAAATTACTCTCGTCGGTAAAGGCGCTAGGTTTATTCAGTGCTCCAAATGGTCTGCTTCCTGTATTTTGTCCTAGATTTTGCCCGATCGGTTTATTGAGAGCTTCTTCGGAAAGTGTAGAATTAGTTCTTTCCTGGGGTCTTTGAGGTGCTTGTGAAAAGCTAGTTTGATTCAGCACTTCATTTACAGCTTGTTGTGCAGGCCTGTATTTGACTTCAAATCCCGGCTTTTTACTTGGCACTACAGTAGTTTTGTTTTCGGGTTTGTATTCATGTGAGATGTTAGTGTCCACTCCAGGTAGATTAGGAGGTGATTCCCTGACTGCCTCTCTAGCGTTTGCTATGGGATATTGCAGTCCTTTTTTCTCGGCAGTTTCTTTTTCTATGTTTGACTGAATTCTTTTATAAAGTCCTTCGGCGTTTTCGGTTATCCTATTTTTTAGGCTAAAAGCGATTTTTTTGGCCACATAACTATCCACACCGAGGTATTTCGAAATTAAAGCTTCCTGATTTTGATCATCTTGAATATCTAGGATAATGTCTCCCATAAGAGAGATGAGACTTTTTGTTTGTTCCTCGTTTAGTCGATTTACTCTGGCGATATCGTCCATTTCAAAAGAAAGTTCACTAGAGACAAATATAACCCTAAGTATCTCGGGGAGGTTTTCGTATAGGTCCCAATACTCTCCCGGTGATATTTTCATCACTCTGTTGTATCTGCCAGCAAAAGATTTATCGTGGGTTTTTTTTGCTTCGACTTTCGGTTCCGTTCTAAGAGGAACTCTTACGGTTGCTTCAACCGATGGTCTTGTCTCTGTTACTGGGACGTACATTGGAGCGGGAGAATATCTCGGCACGGAAATTGTTTGCTCTGTATGTGCTGGTGGAGGAGTTACTTGCCTCGTAGGATTTTGTGCTGAATTTTCGGGAGATTTGTAAACATTAGAAACTGGTCTGGGCGTCTCTTTTTTTTGGGCTCTACTTTCTATAAATTTTAGAGCATAATCGAAGACTCTTTTGTCTAGATCTTCAAAAATCTGCTCGGATAAAATTGGAGAGAAGCCGTGAGTTTCTTTCAAATTTGATAAAAGCTGGTTTTGATCGTCCTGACCTATAATGACAAAAAGGACATCATCTATAAGGTTTTCCGTTTGTTCAGGAGTTAGTCCATACTTTTGAGAGACCTCTCTCACTCTATTTTCCCAAACTCCTTCGGACAGTAAATCAGAAACTTCATTTGAAAGAGAAGCCATTATTTGATCTGTGTCATTTTTGATTTGATTTTGGTTTACAGGATCCATATTCTAGTATTGTTAAGTCGTTGTTCCACCTCCAGTGTTGTCTTGGGTTGGAGTTGGTTCAGATGCTGTCTCAGGTACAGGTGCTTGGGTGGTTGTTTCAGTTTCCACATCTTTGGCAAAGTCCGGGTTCTCCTTTCTTCTCTGTTTCAATATATCAGCTAATTGCTGGTCTGCGGTTTTTCCTTTGGCCGCATTCCTAACCTCTATGGCCAATCGTTTTCTATACTGTGTCGGTTTTGTTTCTCTTCCAGTGACTGTTGAAACAGCCCCGCGAGCTATTCTCTGGTACAGAGGTCCCCTCTCTACTCTTTCAGCCTTCAACCCTACTCTTTGACTGTATTCACTGACAACAGATTTGCCAATATCGATATCTGTGTCTTTCAAAACAATTTTACCTCCTTTTGTTTCTGTTCCACCACCTAAAGCTACCAGTCGCTCTTTTTCTTTTGAAATCCACCTATTTTCTTTTAGGGCTTTCTTCTCTTCATCAATCTCCATAATTTTCTGTCTTTTTTCTCTTACTGCCTCACTCTTTCTAAATAACTCCTCTTCTTTTTCTCGAGCATCCCTCTCAAGTTTTTCTGCACTTGCTATATATCTGGAACGGGTATTTTGGTAAGTTGGATCAACTTCTTTATCGTAAATTTCTCTTTCTGCCTCAGCTCTAAGTTTTTCGTTTGGAGCACTGTTTTTCTTGGCTACAAGCTCATCCATTTCTCTGGTGGCTTGAGCTCTCTCGGCCAAGGCTTTTTCTTTCTTTATCTTGATCTCAGCCTCCATCGTCACTTTTTCTGTATCGTGTTCTACTACATCTTTTCTTATTCTATCTTCATCAGCTTTTTCTCTCGAGTTCAGATATGTGTCGGAATTATAATAAGCCTTTCTTTCTTCAGCTTTTCTATCCTCCTCAATTTTGAATCTACTACCAAGTGCAGTATTCACATTTAGTTTTGCTTTTGCCTCTTCTTTGGCAACCTTTGTTGGTTCTAGCGCTTCAGCTTTCTTTTTCTCATCCTTTAGCTTCTGCTCCCTTATAGCTCTAAAATTACTCTCTTTTTCATTCACTTTTCCAAAACCAGTTTCTTGTCCCAAGACTTGACCTATGGCAGTTTTACCAGCTCTTGTTGCTCTAGCGTCAAAAGTGCTAGTGGATGCTCTGTTTGCGGCCGCTAGTTGAAGTCTGGCTCTTACACTACCTTCAGCCGCTCGCCTCTTCAAATCCTCATCACCTGCCATCCTCTCACCGTATCTTCCGATAGTGGTTCTACCTATTCTTGCCGCACCGCCAAGAAGCGCTCCACCTGCAAATCCAGTTGCTGCCGATGTGAATTTCCCAATCTGACTAGCACCCTGCGTGGCGAATTGTTTGGAAATAACGATGGATGCGATGGTTAACCCAATAACCAAGGCAAAATTAACAATAACACTAGCCGCTCCTTGTGCCGCTATACCATCTGTCGTTTTTGCTAAGTTATCATAGCCAAGACTTGTATTTCCTAGAAATCCTTGATCTCCCATTATTGTCAGAACCACCCAAGTCATTATCATATAAACCGGGGGCCAGATAATTTGTCCCCAAAATGATTCCCACCATTTGTCAGCGTGTTTTTTCATACCTTTCCACGCTAAGCCCATGTAAGCAATTGGCGAAAGGGCCAAGAGAGCTAAAAGAATAATATATCTTACAATAAACATTACACTTACAGCTAGAAATACGAATATCACTACCAGAAATAAAATTGACATGCCTACGTATGCGAATGCTTGTCCTGTACCTGTAACTGTCGCTAAACCTTCAGGTGAGTAAAAACTCTGCAAATTTATACGATTCATGTATGCATTTGATAATCCGTCTGTCAGTAATATGGCACCTGGATTTGGTACAACAATATTGTTGTATATTCCTATCGTTACAACATTTGAAGCATCTATAATTACTTTTGTAAAAAATAGACTGAAGTTTATTAGTATTGATGCTAGGAATATTCCAAAAACGAATTTTCTTACACTCGAGACATCCTCTATGCTTAAAATAACAAGTATGGCCTGATAAACCAACATGAATATAAAGCCTATATTCATTAAATCCTTTATAACTTTCCACGCTGTGTTTATACCAGTTAAATCTCTTATACTATTTGCCATCTTAAAGATAGTTAGATCTATAACACTGTTAAGGATAAGGCCGGAAAGACCCATAAGCCAGGACATTAGTTTGGCAACGAACCAAAGTATATTAGTAATAATGTCCGTCATGAGACCTGAAAAGCCCCTTCCCAACACAACTTGGTCAAGGAATACGCCAGCATCAACAAAACCAGTCGGCAAAAGTACACCAACTATGAGTACCAATATTAGAATGTATTTTACCCCCCCCTTCATTAAATTGGTCATGTGTTAGTTTTCTAAACCACAACTATCTTTTCCTGTACCTGTATGTATGTTCTAACATATTTTTCAATTTTTGTCTAGGTCCTATCTAAGGCATCTGTACTAGAACTATATTTGATCTTTCGTTATTTCCACAGGGTGTACCGTCAGTTAGTCTTTGATTTCCGTTTGAAACCATAAATCCGACTTGTTCACCAGAGACCGGTCTGTGTCCAGTCATAGGAGCCCAACGGCTATCGTACCACCAGTTTGTTGGCAGTTGAATTTTTGGGTCGCCTGGACCACCGTCATTTGTTCCTCCAGTCCAATTTCTAACAAAGGCCGAACCATACCATTGACCGTTTATATTAACGAAAGCCCACAAAGTATGTAAGATAGGTTCGTTGTTGCCGAACGGAGCACATTGAGGCCAAGCACCTTCCAAAGTGTAATCTACATTCCATGCACCACCCCAGTTTCCTCCAGTTATGTCAGTTGACTGAACCATTGAGGTTATCTGTGGTGCTGGTCCAACAATAGTTACTGATGCAGGATCAAGTGTACCAACTATATTCCAAGCACCGCTTCCTGTTCCTGTACCACCTCCACCTCCCCCACCAGTGTTATCATCATCGCAAACATAACCTTGGTTACTAGGACAAGGAGGTGGTGGAGGAGCTCCAGGTGCTTCCCCTGGAGGTTGGTCTTGCTCAGCTTCTAGATCTTCAGTGTATTTGGTTTCTCCTGTTCCTGGATTGCTTGCACCGAATAGCCCTCTGCCTACGCCACCAACTATCCTTCCGGCAAGTTGGTTAAACAGTGCACCTATAATTTCATTTATCTCATCAGCCACTTCAAGTCTTCTTGTTCCTATACCGACGTTAAGGTGAAGAGATTCAGATATGACACTTCCAGGCGTGTTGGTTTGTTTATCTACTTGACAGTCACCTGTACCAAAAGACGGATCAAGTTCCATGCCTTCAGGACATGTTTCCCAAGAGAGAAATCCTCCACTCCAGTTCAGTTGATCCTGAAACTTGTCTTGTTGATTACCTACATCTATTGCCAGCTGGTTTTGAGCACTGTTCAATGCTCCATACGGGTTGTTTTGATCATTTTGAGTCACTTCAAACCAACCTCCCCAACCACCTTGGCTGAAATCCCCCATGAACTGATCATAGTTGTTTGCTAGTACTCCTAGACTGCATACAAAGTTATCATCTTCACTGAGGTAGTTTTTAACTAAAGCCAAGCGCACCTGAGCTCTAAACGGACTACAAACAGCATTTAATTTTCCGCTTGATAAAAGTCTTGATGCCGCCCTGTCAGCTTCGTTTAAAAAGAATTGTTGGGGATTTCTAACAAAGGCTGGAGATCCCTGAAATCCAGAGTTTATCCAGTTTACCGTCTGTGCAGTTATTATTCTAAGCATGGAGTTAACCAGATTGTAAGCGATTACATCAAGTACGAATTCCTTGATAGATTGGGCTATGTCGACGTACTGGGCTTGAGCCTTTTGAGGGTATGAGGAGAGAAGTATTAAAACTATCAATGTTCCAGCGATAATTTTTTTAGTGTATATCATGATGATATTATTTTAAAATCTAATAAGAAATGAATTCATATTATTTAATGCTTTATAAAAAATTGTAACATGCTCATTATATTTAGAAACAGCCAACAATGCTCTGGTAGGGTCTTTTATTGTGACCCTCAGGGCCTCAAGATCTGCAAGTAAGATACTATATGAATTGAGTAGGTTTAGATGCAAGATTGATGCCCCCTCCGGAACTTCCATTGCCAGAAAATCATCTATAAATCCCTTAGCAATGATAATAAGAGGATCCAATCTTTTTAGTGTGTTCTCATTTCCAGTTTTTACCGCCTCTTCTACAATTGTGACTGGGTTGTCCTTTATTTGAGAGGATCTGTTTTTTAGACTAGAATTAACCGACGTTTTATATTTTCTCATTGTTTCTGGGTCACTTTTACTGGTGATCTTAAGATTTTTTAGGACATAAACAGGGGCTGAAATGCTGGTATACAAAGAAGATTCGGATATACTCTCAACAATTTTGTTTACATCGTCCACTTCTACCTCCTTACCTCCTTGTTTTGTTAACATATATTGTGAAAAAAAGTCTCTAGCAAGTTGAGCAGTCAGGGTTGTGTCGTCAAATTTATTAGGGTCTGTTTTTGTCAGATTTGTTTCAACTTGGTCTTTCGGATCGATTTTTGTAAGCAATTTTTTCCACTCATCGTTACCATTTTCTGCAACATAAGGCCTTGATTCAACCGTTTCTATTAATGAATCACCTGTCTCAGTGACTGAAAGATTAGTTTGGCTTCTAGAGAAAAGCCATGATGAAAAAATTAGTGAAAGGCATAAGATCATTAATGATAATATTTTTCTACTTGGCATGAGCTAATTATACCACAAGACTTCTAAGTCCAACATAGACCAAACTAATAATCAACAAAAACAAGAATTGTAAAATAAAGATTTTTCCCTCCCTATATATTTTACTTGAAACCAACTTATACCCAATAATTGAGAATGGTATGGTGATTATATATAAGAAGTAAAAATTCAAGAATATAGGGATCAGAATGTAGCTCATAGCAAACAAGACTGCTGTTGTTTTATTACCCCACTTGGATGGTATGGTGCCCACTTCATTTCTACTATCACCGGCGACATCTTTTATATCCTTAAAGTTTATTTGTAGAGTATAGAAAATAATGATCCCGACTATCAAAAGTGTTGGAAATGTGTCTATTGTTTTATCAAACGAGACAAAATAGAATCCAGACAATGTTGCTGAAAGAATCACGAGACTTATAAGGAAAGATGATATTATTGGTAGGCTACGTAGCCTAAGTGGAGGTGCTGAGTACAAGTATGCTACTAAAAGACCAACTAATACTAAGAAAAAACTGTAAAAACCGGCTGACCATGATCCCAAAAGTGCCATCAAAATGTGGATCAAAGCTATAGATTCCACCTCGCTTACAGTTAGGGTGGTTTGAACTAAAGGTCTGTTTGTGTTCGATATTTTATCAATTTCCACATCATAAATATCATTTATCATTACTGAGTAAATCCACATTCCGTACCAGGATAAAAGAAGGCAGACAATTGCCAATAGATCCACATGTCTATATACCCCATACCCTTCATAATATGCAAAACCCATTGCCATGAGAAGCGGAGACAAATAATAAACAATTCTCTCTGGACGAGAATTTTTTACAACAAGCATGAATTTTCCTGGGGTTGCTCCATAGAAAAAAAACATTGACAATAATACAGAAAATATAAACAAAATCTGTGACATTAGTTTGTCGAAACCAAGTTGAAAGAACCTGAATGGGGATACTGAAAAAGCAGTTTCGTGGAGGGTGTTATGAAATATGTTTGAATAGATAATAAGTTTGTTTAAGTAGTTTGTGATTTCTACTCTATTTTCCCCTAACGATTGTAGATTGGTTAAGGTATAAACTAGACTTGGAATGCTTCCAATAATAAATAAAAAAATATATGACAATAACAATCCAAATATAACCGATTTAATTTTTTTTGTTTTCACAAAAATGTAATATCCTATTACCAAAAATAGTGTTATAAATTGGACTTGCATCCCCGTTGTAATTCCTCGAACTGGTTGTAATGTCAAAAATTTGAAAAAATCTAAAAATAAATCTTTTGGTAGATCATATATGTAAGACATTGTTTGTCCTCCACTAAACAAAATGTCTAGAATCGGTGCGATCCAGATGATTGGAAAAATAATAAGCACAAATTTGCCTGCCTCAAAATATTTTTTTGTTAAAAAACCAATAATACAGCTTAGACCTAGCGCTATACATAAAAAAAATAGACCATATTGAACTAGTGTGTATGGATCAGTGGGCATCATTCTAGATGGAGCTGGACTGGATATTGATTCAAGCAAAAATCTAACGAAAAGTATAGAAACAAAACTAATCACCCAACTTTTCAGGCTGATCTCAAGCCCTTCAATTTTCTTTATAACTTCCATATTCACTTATTATACAATAATGTTATCCGAAAATCCTACTTACTGTTTATATTATACCCCACGATTTCAAGGCTAGTTTTATTATTCTGGGTTGTCCAAAACAAATAATCAGGAGTTATTATCCAGGGTATTTCTTTATTAGAGACAAGCTCTATTTTTGTTAGTTGTTTAAGTATTACGTCAGAACAGGAGGCGTTTTTTCTCTTTTCATCAAATGGACCAAATACATAATCTGGGTCATCAGCAATTTTTCTAAGATTGGACTTAATCTCACCAAATCTTTCATTGTAATTTTTTGGCCTTATCACTACAAAATTTTTCATATCCTCATCCATCCAATCACTTTCTGAAAGCTTAGAAATCTGGATTTGATCTTTTGGTTCTAGGTGGTCTCCGAGTGCTTCGAAAAGTTCATCGTTACCCAGATATATTGCTGAATGGGTAAAATATGGATTAAGAGTTTTGCTAAACAAGTCTGAAACATTTGTTACGTATCTGCGAATAAGAATGTCTCCCGGTAGAAGCTCGCATTCAGAAAATTTTCTACATCCAGTACCGTTTTCAGAGTTATTTTCAAGTAGATAGGTGTTTATTTGCTCATAAGAAAGTCTAAAGACACTTTTATAAAATACATAACCGCTAAAAACTATAATACTAAGGCAAAATATTATAAACAGTATAACCACAATTAGAATTCTTTTTAGCCATTTTCTCATTATTCTATATTTTTACACAATTCTGTCCAAACTTCGAGAGGTAAATCCTCTGCTCTTATCTTCATGGGTATTTTCAATGCTTCAAAAGCTTTTAATATTTTCTTCCTATCATATTTCTGACAAAGGTTTGAAAAAAGTTGCTTTCTCTTATGAGCAAACCCAGCATGTATCAAATCAAAAAACCTCTCTTTCCCATTTCCCAAAGGTCGGACCTTTGGGAAATGATTTACTATGTTGGATATATGCAATATTGCCGAATCGACCTTTGGTTGAGGCGCAAAAAAGGCCTTACTGACAGTCTTTACATAATTAGGTTTACCGTAAATTTTAACGGAAAGTGAAAGCAGGCTCTCCTTTTTGTCTTTTGCTACTATTCTCTCCGCTACTTCCTTTTGAACCAGAAGAGTCATTGATTCGGGTTTATTCTCCGCCTCTAAAAATTTTCTCAGAATCTGTCCAGTTATATAGTAAGGAATATTAGCCACCACCTTGTACCCTCTACCTATGCCAAGGGGCACCCTTGGCATACTGGTGTCAAAGACGATCTTTGACAGATCAAAATTCAAGATATCTCCGTAAATTAGAGCTAATTTATTATCTTTAATTTCAGTATTAAATTTTTCAGTCAGTACTGGTATTAATCTACTATCTTTTTCAACAGCTACAACTTTTTTTACCGTTTTGAGAAGTTCTCTTGTTAGTATTCCTTCTCCAGGACCAATCTCCAAAACTACATCTTTGAAATCAGTTTTGCTAGCCCCAACTATATCCTCAGCTATTTTTTGAGAATTCAGAAAGTTTTGTCCTAAGGATTTTTTATGCTCCATTTTAATAGTTTATTGTTTTTTCACTCTCACTATAACTCTCTGATTCTAGATATTTTTCGGGAATATCGTATATAAACTCAGAAGGCGAATTTACTTGTAGAGAGCCAAATATAGTACGAGTAACAGCATGTGTCAAAAAAAGTTTTTTACCTGCTCGAGTAACTGCAACATAAAATAACCTTCTTTCTTCTTCACTATCTTCCCCTGATTTTTTACCCTGACTCAATTTTTTATGCGGGAAAAGATCACTTTCTAGTCCAGAAATAAAAACATAATCAAACTCTAGTCCCTTGGATGAGTGGACAGTCATAAGTTTCACCCCGTTTTTTTTACCATCGATTGAATCTTGGTCTGAAAACAGGGCAATATCTGTTAAAAATTTTTCCAAAGCCTCTTCCGGCAGATACTCGTCGTAAGAACTAGCAAGAGTTACAAGTTCCATAGTGTTTTCTAGTCTATCCATATCCTCTTCTAAACCGGTGTTATACATCTCTTCTATTCCAGAAGATTTCACAATCTGTCTTAAGGCCTCCGAAGGTTTTAAAGAGAGCAGTAAATCTCTAAAACCTATCAATAGTTTTCTGAAATTATCCAACTTTATTTTCATAGATAACGGCAGTTCCTCTTCTTTTCCTCCGATTATTTTTTGTAGGGTAGTTTTACCTATTCCTCTTGGTGGTATGTTTATTATTCGACTAAAGTCTGAGAGATTTTCTGAATCTAGTGATGCTCTAACAAAACTTATAAGGTCTTTAACTTCCTTTCTTTCAAAAAATTTTGTCCCGACCATTTGATATGGGATGTTAAGGGAGAGGAAGGCATCCTCCAAAACTCTTGATTGAAAGTTTGCTCTATATAATACGGCAATGTTTTCGCTGTCTGCTCCTTTCTCGATTAACTTTTTAGCTTTTAGGGCAATAAAAAATGCTTCATCGGACTCATCTCTGGCTGAAAATAGGCCAATTTTCTCCCCCACATGGTTTTCAGTAAATAGTTTCTTGGGGATACGGAAATTATTTTTTTCTATTATCTCATTGGCGACCGAGAGAATGTTTTTTGTTGATCTATAGTTTTGTTCAAGGAAAAAAGTTTTTACCTCAGGATATTTTTTCTCAAAATTCAACATATTTTTTATTTCCGCTCCTCTCCACGAGTACACACACTGATCCGAGTCTCCCACAACACAAATATTTCTGCTTTTTTGGGCTAAAAGATTAACTATTTCGTTCTGAACTCTGTTTGTGTCTTGGTATTCGTCAACATGAACATACAAAAATCTATTTTGATATTTCCCTAATATATCCCCATGTGAGAGAAAAAGCTTGAGGGTTTTGAGGAGTAAATCATCAAAGTCTAGAGCCTTCTCTTTTCTTAATATCTCTTCATATTTTTCCCATGCTTTCTTTACCACTTCTGACGTAAAATCAAAAGCTCCGTTTTCCATGTACTCTCCCATAGTTGTTCCCCGACTCTTTTCTTTAGAGATTATGTGACTAACCTTTTCTATATGTTCCTTTGGGTCTAGGCCAAGAGTGTTCAGAGCATCTTTTAGTGCTTTTTTTGTGTCTTGCTTGTCAAAAATTTTAAAATGCCTTGGCAGTTTAAGAAGCTCTGCGTTCTCCTTCAGAATTTGCACACCGAGAGCGTGAAATGTGCTAACAAAAGGTGTTCCATTTATTCTTCCCCCACCCCGATTTTCCTCCTGCAGTAAGTGAAATATCCTCTCTTTCATTTCTTTTGCCGCTTTGTTTGTAAAAGTAATAGCTAAAATATTCTCAGGTTCTATCCCACTCAAAATAAGATGAAGAATTCTATGTGTTAAGGTTTTTGTCTTTCCCGCACCGGCACCTGCCACTATTAAGACCGGTCCTTCTGTACAAAGCACGGCTTCTTTTTGCTCCTTGTTAAGAGTTTTCAAGTAATCCATTCGAGAAAGTATAGCACGCTCACTATATATTGATTTATTTTGCACTTTCACATTTTCTATGTCCTGTGTGTAACTCCTATTGACCTGAATTTGTAAGTCTATATAATGAACCCATACGGTAAGGTACAGTGGTTATATGGCTTAACAGAGCCAAATAATAGTCGGAAATCAAGAATATACGTTAAAATTTAACTTATTTTGGGTCTTCTACAAGATCCGCGTTTTCTTTCAGGTCTTAAAAGCATGATTCGGCTTCTTCTTCTGAAGTTCCGTGTTATGGGATCTCTAAAGAACGTGGTGAACAAACGTCAGACTTTAAGAAAAATGGCTATTTTGCCTGCTATTTTGCTTTATATCGTAACTCCAGTTTATGTAAGTGCCAGTGTTATTTCATATCTATTTGAACTCTTTAGTAGTGAAAAAGTTTTAGCAGAGGAAGTAATATCAAATTCCCAGAACATACCGTTGCTTTATGCTGAAATCTCACCTCTTCCAACAGCCACATCCACTTACAACAAACTCTCAATAGTTGACGACACACTTCTTTCGTCTGAATCGCAGTCGATTACTGTTGATTCTAAAAGTCTTGAGGATGAGCAGATTAGTGTCTACGTTGTTAGAGAGGGCGACACTTTGCCAGCCATAGCCAAAATGTTTGACGTTTCAGTAAATACAATAAGGTGGGCAAATGATATAAAAGGTAGTACTATTTCTGCCGGTCAAACATTAGTTATTTTGCCAATTTCTGGCATAAAACATGTTGTAAAGAAGGGTGACACTCTCCTGAGTATTGCAAAGCTTCATAAGGGGGATTTGGATGAAATATTGCAATACAATAACTTAAGTAAAAATTCCAAACTGGCCTTAGGAGATGTTATTATCGTTCCGGATGGAGAGGTAGCCCCTTCTGTTTCTTACTCCTCATCTCCAAACTCAACTTCTAGACCGACATATAGTGGTTACTACTTACGGCCAATAGTTGGTGGAGTTAAAAGCCAAGGTCTTCATGGACGAAATGGTATAGATCTAGCTTCCTCTTACGGAGCAAGTATCCTAGCATCGGCTGATGGAGAAGTAATTATTTCGAGATCTGGTTGGAATGGAGGTTATGGGACATATGTTGTTGTTAAGCACGGCAATGGTACACAGACTCTCTATGCTCATCTAAACGCCAGTTTAGTTAGTGCCGGACAGAGAGTTACGCAAGGTCAGGTTATAGGAAAGATGGGAAGTACAGGAAAGAGTACTGGGGTGCATTTGCACTTCGAGATACGTGGTGCCCGCAACCCCTTCTAGTTAGATTTCTTAAATTTAACGAACTTCTTTGTTAGACTTCGGTAAAATAATTTTCACCTTACATTTGTAAGGCTCAAATTATTTTCCTCGTCCGCCTCGAATTTCATCTAAATTTAAAAAATCTAACCCTGCTCCCGGGTTTTTTCCTTGAAATCGAACAAAAATCCTCAAAATACAAAACTGCTCTCCTACTTGGAAGCTTAGCTTCCAAGTAACTGTTTCGAGCTGAATAAAACGAAGGGGCGGATCGTGAGACCCGCCCCTGTATCACCATGCTGAATGGCTTATCGAAAGAACGACATCCCCATCAGAACGGCGAATAGTAGAAAGTGGAACGTAGCGAATCCCATCAGGAACCCGCTTTTCCGTGGTGAAGGTATCGGCGAGAGGTCATGTTCAAGCTCCCAGCCGTCGATATAACTTCTTCTTCCTCCTCTCCCGAAGTTGCTCGACATGAACACGTATATGCCCCAAGCCGTCCCCAAGAATCCAACCACTACTCCAATGAGGATGTAGAGGTCGTCCCACGGCTTGTGGCCTTCAACGATCGCCATGAGGCTAACATTTGCTATCGCTACCAGGATTCCCAGTAGCATGAACGTGTTCCGTTTCCAAGTGAATTCCATTACGCACTCTCCTTCTAATGTTCAACCTAAAACACTTCACTTAATAAGTCAATGGTGCAAAGGTCCTTCTCTCTAGTATGTTAGATAGGAATTATATATATATATATATATATTACTTTCACACTTTTTTAGTATCTCTTTGGTCTGTATTGGAGGGCTTCTAAGATATGGTTTTCGGAAATGTCTAAGGCTTTCTCCATGTCTGCTATGGTTCTAGCTAGTTTTATTATTCGGTGGTATGAGCGAGCGGAAAGATCTAGTTTCTTGGCTGACTGATTTAATAGATTTTTCACCTCATCAGAGAGTTTTACATGTTTTACTAAATCTCTCGAAGAAAGTTCAGCGTTTGTTCGGGCTTTAATTTTTGCCTTTCTGTACCTTTCCTCTTGTAGTTTTCTAGCGCTCTCTACTGATGGACGCATGGTTTCTGTGCCCATGTGTTTTTCTCTCTCGTCAGTTAGTTTTTCGTGCTCAACTTTCGAGACCTCAACCCAGAGATCAATCCTATCCATAATAGGTCCCGAGAGTTTTCTCTTATATTTTTCTATATTTTGGGCAGAGCAAACACATTCCTTCCCTTTGACTCCATAGTTTCCGCAAGGGCAAGGGTTCATGGTGGCAACTAATATAAAATGTGCTGGGTATTTTACTGATCCTTTTGCACGGGAAACTGTCACTTCCCTATCTTCCAAGGGTTGTCTCAAGCTTTCCAAAACCTTTTTATCAAACTCAGGAAATTCATCCAGAAAAAGTACACCCTTGTGAGCCAGAGTGACTTCACCGGGTTTAAGATTTGCTCCGCCACCAACTAGGGAAACATATGATGCTGTGTGGTGTGGTGATCTGAACGGAGCATCTTCTATGAGCTTGCCGTCGAGTGCTCCACCAATTGAGTAAATAGATGTTACCTCAAGCTTGTCTTCAAAAGAAAGTTCTGGCAAAAGGTGAGTAAAAGCCCTAGCCAACATGGTTTTTCCTGTTCCAGGTGGTCCATACATTATTATATTATGCCCGCCACTAGCGGCGATCTCCAGCCCTCTTTTAGCAGATTCTTGACCTTTTATGTCAGAGAAATCTACCTCTACCTCTCTTTTTAGTGGTTTTTTCTTTTTTGGTTTATATTCAAGAATTTCTTTATGTTCCAAGGTTTCTTCACCAATTAAAACATCCTTTTCATTTATATGCTGTATAACCTGAAGTAGAGATTCAGCCCCAAAAACTTTTATGCCAGAAATCACACTGGCTTCCTCGGCGTTTTGAAGTGGTAAAAAAATTTCCTTAAAACCT
Source organism: Minisyncoccia bacterium (assembly GCA_049297675.1). Taxonomy (GTDB): domain Bacteria; phylum Patescibacteriota; class Minisyncoccia; order Phycocordibacterales; family DATDWN01; genus C7867-006. The sequence goes on from JBAQUS010000011.1 coordinate 67,177, forward strand.
AATGATTTTGCTTTCTGTGTTATAGGCAGAGCACCTTTTATGGATCTTAGTTTTCCATCTAGTGAAAGTTCGCCAACAAAAAGCTTCTTCTCTGTCTTGGCTTTTATTTCTTCTGTAGCCAAAAGATAGGCAAGGGCTATGGGAAGATCGAAAATTGGACCTTCCTTTTTTAAATCCGCTGGAGCTAAGGATACCACCACTTTCTGGTTTTTATTTTTTGGAGATTTCCAACCGGAGTTTTTTATTGCAGAGGATACTCTATCCTTCGATTCATCTACTGACTTATCTGCCAGTCCGACAATTGAGAAAGAGTGTAAACCCTTTGATAAATCTACCTCAATGTCTATTATCTGTGCCTTTAGGAGTGTAGCTTGAGCTGAATATATTTTGGAAACTGCCATACCGCCCAGTCTAAGGATTCATATGTTTTTTGCAAGTGGTTGCAGCAGGATTAGCATTAAGTCTATCTAGCTCTATCTCTTCACCTCCAATTTCACATATTCCATATTTGCCTTCCTCAATCTTCTTTAGTGCAACTTTTACATTGTTTAATCTTATTTCGAGTTCGTTTAATATTCCGCGATTGTTTTCAAACTCTTCCATACTATCTGCTACCTCCAGTTCATCAGCTCCATCTGTTCCATTCGTTGATTCTGTTGCCTCCCAATCATCAGGGTTATCAGGATTTTTTCTACCAACAGTCGACAGTTCATTCTCGAGTAACGATAGTTCACTTTGGAGAAGTTCTTTGAATGGATTAGTATCTATTTTCATATTCACATTCTAACATTAAAGCTTTTTTGAGTAAATTACCTGATCTGCTGGTTTATTATGTACTTTCCTATTATAGAATTAAATATGTTTTCATTTGACGTAATGACTAAAGTTTTTTTATCTATAAAAGAGTACAGCAGGACTGTTTTCTGGTTGCTGTCCTTCAGTACCCTCAGATCCTTATTTTTAACCGTTTCGTCAATAAACTTTGTTGAATCAATACTATTTTGATTTATTTGAAAGATTTTCGATAAATCAGAGACCATATCTTTTTCCCATTTAAGCATACCCGCAAATGTCGTTGGGAATTCCTCTGTGATTAAAATTACAAAAGGCTCATCTGTATCAAAAGAATAAATACCAACCATGTACTTTCCTTCAAAGGCCCTTACCAATTCCCCGGGCATTCTAGGAGCCAAAAGTGCCAGAACTTCGTTTACAGGAGCTGGGTTCAGGTTTTTATCGATCAGATTAAGATACAAAACGGAATTAGGTTGAGAATTAAAAGCTTGTTTTTCCGAATCAAATCTTGATGTTAGTCCCTCACGAGTCATATTTTCGAGTGGAATCTGACGCTCTATCGAAAAAGCAATCAAAGCTTTAGTTTTTAGTTCAATTTCAACATTTTCTCTGGATTTAAAATAATAAACAGAACCAACAACAATAAAGCCAAGAACTAAAAGCGACATACCTGTTACCACAAAAGTCTTGTTTCGAATAGCCAGATTCCTTGGTCTCTCAATAACAATAGGTGAAGTTTCCCTCTTTTTTTGTTCGGCAATCATTATTGTCGCCGCCGATGATTTGGTTTTTGAAAGAGCTTCTTCAACATCACCCTGGTATGTACGAAGTGATTTGATGGGTTTTTTTACCTCTTTTTCTTCAGGTTCCATTTCTGAATTATAACAGAATTAATTTTTCTTTACCTGAAGTTATGGTTTTCAACTCTTATTCGTTATTTGTTTCAATAGTATTCCTTCTCTCTCTTCTTCCTCTAGTCTCTCTGTACCCAATTAGATATTTTGTAGGGTTTAGGTCTAGATCAGTAAAGTCATCACAGACTTCAATTAGTTTTGAAGATGATGATCTACCAAAAGACATTACCTCCACTTGGCAACCCTCATTTACTTGTAGATATTCGACAAGAGGTGCAAAATCACCATCCCCTGTAACCAAAATAATTGCATCAAGTTTTGGTGCAAGTTTTATCGCATCAACTGCCAATCCAACATCCCAGTCAGCCTTTTTTGCTCCACCTGAAAATATCTGGAGATTTTTGGTCTTTGTTTCAATTCCCATTTTCTCTAATGCCTCGAAAAAGTTTTTCTCATCCCCAGATTCTGTGGTAATAACATAGGCCACAGCTCTTATAAGCTGTCTGCCAGAGAGCCCATCTTTTACTACTTGATCAAAATTGACCTTTGAGTTGTGTATGTTTTTTGCAGAGTGATATAGGTTTTGTGTGTCTATGAAAATTCCCACCCTCTGATTTTTGTGTTTAATTACTGACATATAAAAAATTTCTAATTACCCTAATTTCTAAATAACTATTAAAATACCTAACTAATAATAACACCCAAATCCCTTTTTTGACACTGGGATTTGTTTAGGTCAATTAGACTAATTAGAAATTAGTAATTTTATTTTTATTTCTTCAAACCAAGTTTCTTTACAAGAGAATTATACCTTCTTGGATTTTTCTTCTCCAAATACTTCATGTGTGCTTTTCTGTCTGAGACCATCTGCAAAAGTCCTCGCCTTGAGTGGTTATCTTTAGTGTTTTTCTTTAAATGAGATGCTAATTGATCTATTCTTTTAGACAAAATAGCGACTTGTACTTCTGGTGAACCAGTATCTGTCTCGTGTACCTGTACGTCCTTTATGATTTTTGTTTTCTTCTGTTTAGTAAGCATCACCCATAGGATATCATAAAACCCGCATCTTTGCAAGTGCCAATTTTCAAGGAGCTAAGTACTCTTAGCGACTATGAAAATTGAGCATCCCGAGGTAATCCGAGGGAAGGTTAATTCTAAATATTGTGCGACATGATATAATCTTCTTTATGTCTCATTCTCTCAAACAACTTAAAACTCAATTTCTTGAATATATAGAAATCGAAAGAGGAAGGTCTCTTAAAACAGTTGAGAACTATGATCATTATTTGACAAGATTTCTAAATTTTATTAAAAACGACAATCCAGAAAGTATTTCTGACACAACCGTCCGAGAGTTCAGGCTTTGGTTAAACAGACAATCAGCCACGACAAGCAAAGCCGGCAACGAAACACTTTCCAAAAAAACCCAAAACTTTTATCTCATTGCTCTTCGGGCTTTTCTCAAATACCTCGCTCGGCAAAGTATAAGTTCCCTTCCTGCCGAGAGAATAGAGCTCGCCAAAGTTCCTGAAAGATCACTTGACCTCATCAATCCACAGGAGCTTTCTCGTCTCTTAAATTCTCCAAAAGGCACAGATTTGAAAAACCTACGTGATAAAGCTATCCTTGAGCTTTTGTTCTCGACAGGTTTGCGTGTTTCCGAGCTTTGTTCTCTTAATTCAGATATTGATCTAAATGCGGATGAACTCTCAGTTCGAGGCAAGGGTGGAAAGGTTCGGGTTGTTTTTCTTTCTGACGATGCTAGAAAGTCAGTCAGAGAATATTTGAAAGCTCGCAAAGATATGAGTGATGCCTTGTTTATCCAAGTTGGGGTGGAAGTTCGAAAAAGGAAAGCAAATCCTGGAGCTAAAACCATGGAAACTAGTGCACTTACCAGTCGATCTATCCAAAGAATAATAAAACAGCATGCCATTAAGGCTGGGATTTCCAAAAAAGTTACACCTCATGTCATGCGACATCTCTTTGCCACAGATCTTCTCTCAAACGGGGCGGATATTCGCTCCGTTCAGTCCATGCTTGGTCATTCAAGCATCATCACCACCCAGATTTACACCCATGTCACGGACAAACATCTTCGCGAAGTCCATAAAAAATTCCACGGTAAAAAATCGTAACCCCGAGTTTCAACAACATTCCAACATTCTTGAGAATGTTGGAATGTTCGTGTTTGATTATTTTTCACTATTATGTTATAAATTTTTTGGAGGTTTACAATGGACGACAAAGATCTGGATGACGGTTCTTTTGAGGACTATGTAGAATTTAGTCGCATGAATAAATGGGTAATCCTTGTCTGCCCAACCCAAAAAAACGCTTGGATAGTTTCCAGAACCTATCCAAGTTACGAGATCGGTGACTTGGAAGTTGACCAGTCTCGTGTTGGTGATGATTGGTTCGTCGGAGCTTTCTTCGACTCGCATGTCGAGGAGATGATCAATGCTATCTGCTTGCTCGGTGGTGACAGTATCGAGACCAATGATAAAATCTCTGGTCTTCTGGCTGGGGTAGCAAGAGCATTCATGGAGGCCATAGCCAAACACCAAGAGTTGAGATCGCATTGATCTCAACTCGGTCAGCAAAAACCCATCCGAAAGTGCCGGAAAACACCCCGGCATTTTTCTTATTCATGATCACCAAAAGTTTATTCCAAGTTCTTGAGAATTTAAGAATGAATTTGAGTTTGAGTGAGTAAAGTTAACTGTAACTATGATATTATTCTCTTATGAAAATAATATCTTGGAATGTAAATGGTATACGGGCGGTACACAAGAAAGGACTTTTTGTGCCTTTTGTTGAGAAATTCAAGCCTGACATCATTTGTTTACAGGAGACAAAAGCCGAAAAAGACCAGAGCGAGATAGATTTAAAGGAGTACAAGGAATACTGGAATTCATCACAGGTTAAAAAAGGTTACAGTGGCACAGCTATATTTAGCAAGACCAAACCACTTTCGGTAGTACCTGACTTCCCTCCTGAAATTGCCAAGAAATATAAACTTTCTGACAAGTATGGAGATCCGAACATGGAGGGCAGAGTTATAACCGCAGAATTCAAGAATTTTTTTCTTGTAAACGTTTACACCCCCAACGCCAAGGAAGACTTGACTAGACTTCCCCTCCGCCATAAGGGTTGGGATCCAGCTTTTTTAGAGTATATTGAAAAACTCGGGAAAGCAAAACCAGTTATTTTTTGCGGTGATCTAAATGTGGCTCATACAGAAGATGATTTGGCACGCCCAAAAGAAAATGTTGGTAAGAAAGGTTTCACTGATGAAGAGCGTGAGGGTTTGCAAAATTTCATAGATGCTGGATACGTTGATACATTCAGAATGTTCGTCAAGGGTAACGGTCATTACACCTGGTGGAGTCATTTTGCCAACGCTCGGGCCAGAAACATCGGCTGGAGAATAGACTACTTTTTCGTAAGTTCTAAACTAAAATCAAAAGTCAAAAAAGCAAACATTCTCCCTGAAGTTTTAGGCTCCGACCATTGCCCTATTGAGCTTGAGATTGATTTATAAGTCGTCTTTACTTGTAAATATCGTGATCACCTATTAATAAGAGAATTGTCGAGTTTTTTGACTCGTACTCGAAAACTATTCTGAACTTATAATTTACGGAGAAGCTAGAACAACCAGAGAGGTCTCCGTGTAGCTTATGAACTTTGAGTATTTTGTGATTTTTCACGTCTTTGAATAGTTCTATTTTTTCAAAAACTTCATCCTGGAGTGTCGCATCTAGCCTTTGCAGTCGTCTTAAAAATGACGATTTGAAATGTATTTGAAGCATACTATTTCAGCTTTTTCATGAGTTCCTTGAGGTTTCCTCGTAGAGTTGGTTCTCTTTGTGCCTTCAAAACAGCATCGATCGCTTCTTCTTCTGCATAGCTTTTAAGTGCTCGACGAACAACATCGGCTTTATTTGAGCCCTTTCCTTCCTTAACCATTTTGTTTATGAATTGTTCTAGTTCTCCTGATATTGGGACAGATAATGTAGTCATTTTTGTACTATATTATAATATGATATTATCATATACCCCTATCATATTTTGTCAACCTGATTTTTACAAAAATCCTCGGCTGAGTAATACGTTCGCCAAACATTAAATGGCCGTCTGTCGGAGCGTCATCCCGAAAAACAAGCGTCGGAGAACATCCCGGCGCTTTTTCTTTTTACAAAATAAAGCAATAATATGACTATGCAAAGTGAAAAAGTAGATGTTATTCAATACGACAGGAGTTTTTCCAAGGAGAATTTCCCTTTTCTTCAAGAGTTGGTAGGTTACACTCTCTCATCGGTGAGGAACTTTCTAAAATTTGAGAAACCCGTGATAATAAAAGTAAGTATTGATAAAGGTCAAAGTCCAAAATACATTAGTGCCGGTGAAACAAGTAAAAAATCAATAAGTCTGCATTTGTCAAAAAAGTATCTTTACTCAAAGGACATAGAGAAAGGTCTGCCAAGCACCTTGATCCACGAATACGTTCATTTTATGAGGTTAAACATGGGAGTACATCGGAACAGAACAATATTTCAATGTATGGTTGAGGAAGGAATTGCAATTTATATTCAGATAAAATTATCAACACATAAACCAAACTATCTTGATCTTAAAAATCTGGATAAAAAGATGCTTGAGACATGCTGGAAAAAACTTAACCAAGTCCTAGATCATTCAAGTAAATCAAAAGTCTTCAAAAAAATAATGAGTGACAACACGTACAGAGCGATTTATTACAGACTCGGTTTCGGCGTAGTTAGAGGATTCGCCAGAATGAATAACAAACTCTCAACAGCCGATTTAGCTATGACTCCAAACGACAAACTGATCCTATCTGTCAAAAGACAGTTTAATCTACTTGGAAGCTGAGCTTCTAAGTAGATTTAAGTCTTCGATACAACATTACTAGGGTAACCCTAGTAATGTTAGTAATGTTACAGAATAAAATTTGTATTTTTTTGTATTGAGTTATAGTATGGTGTTCATGAAAAAGGACAGGAAAAATCAAACTAAATTAGCTAAAAAACAAGATGAATGGGAGTTTTTTGATGATTGCGAAATATGTCAAGCAATGAAAAAGGCCAAGAAAGAGGGACGTGAATTAGGTAAAAAGGAACTCGAGTTCGCATTTCACCATCAGAACTCCAAAACAAAACAAAAAGAAGAAAAACTGATGTATGTTTTTGAGGTTAGGTTGCTAGAAAATGAGAAAATAATGAGGGCAATTGTAATGCCGGGGGATTTTTCACTGTATGAACTAGCAGACTTGATTTTAAATGCTTTTGAGTTTGACTTTGGTCACGCCTTCGGATTTTTTGATAAAGTAACTGAAGGGTTTTATTATAATAGTGCTCGTTCATACGAATTATTTGCAGATTTAATTGAGGAAGGACAAGATTTGGAGCCAACTGGATCAGGTAGTGTCAAAAAAACCAAAATCTCATCTGTTTGGGGAAAACCCGGTGAAGAAATGATGTTTATGTTTGACTACGGAGATGATTGGCGGTTCAGAGTTAAACTTATGGGACAAATGCTAAGCAGAGACATAGGAGAACCAGAAATTCTGGGCATGGAAGGAAAAGCCCCAAAGCAATACAGATAAGTCAGTATGAGTTTTCCACAGTTTTGTAAAGGACGTCCTTTACATTAAATACTAAAGGACATAAAATACATTCTAGAGTCGCGTTAGATGTCCAATAACCCCTGGACTGAATTCGCAATTGTTCTTTGAGTGTGTTGTTTTTAGAGGTTGGCCAAATCTCTCGCTTGGAAGGCGTTCTGGTCTGGGATAGTTGGACGATCAACGCATCCCCAACTTTATCTATTATTTTTTAACTTTCGTGATGCTGTATTACAACTGCACCACGCTGGTGCGCGCTTCCCTTTCGAACCGCTCAACGATGAGCGTCTAAGTAACCTTGGACATTCATCGTTGAGCGGTTTTTTTACCCCCGAACTAATTAAGAAATTACTTCGTGTTATTGTTGTGATTAATTGTCAAAATAATAAAAATGTAAGTTTAATCCAACTATCACTTATCAAGTTTTAAACAATATCTTAATTAGTTCGGGGGTTATCTGACCTTGTGGCTCTCTCTAATCTTTTTTATTTCAACTTCGTCAGCTTCTTCTCTTGACTCTTTTCCCCTCTCTCCAATCAATCTCAGCTCATTTTCTGGTAGGTTTATGAGTTCAACTGCTCTGTCTTCCAAGTACTCTTTAATATTTTTGCTTGGATCGTCCAAAACTTCTTCAAGCAAAGCATGAAGCGTAAACCCGATCCTCGGTCCTGGTGCAATCTTTGCAATTTCCATAATTCTTTTGCCATCAATTTTGAGCATTCCGACAGAGATAGGGTCACGAAGTGCCTCCTCAATCATAGAATGGTACTTTCTCAGTCTGTAAGGGTCTTCTTTAGGTCTTCCAGTGCCTATTCTGTCGCATATGCGTAGATTCATGAGATCCCATATATGTGCTCCACCTCCGACATTTACAATCATTCTACGAACCGCTGAGAGTGTAATTTGCTCCGTGTCTGAGAAAAACATATGCCAGCGAATGAGTTTTACAACTCTTTCTATGATCTTCGATGGAAATTTCAAATTCTCTAGAATTTTTTTTGCTACTCTAGCACCTATAACTTCATGTCCATAAAATGTCCATTGTTTATTCTTTCCCCCACCTCGTCTTGTAGCTGGTTTTGAAATATCATGAAATAGTGCTCCTAGACGGATTTCTAGAGGATAATTTTTATCAGCTGAATGTTGAAGTGAGCGAAGTAAATGTTCCCAAACATCATAAGTATGTATCCCCCCTTGGTCAACTCCAATCGTTTCCTCTAGTTCAGAAACGACATATTTCAAAACCCCAAGCTTCTTCATGGCCAAAAGTCCTTTCATAGGATTATCTGACATGATTATTTTCTCAAATTCATCCCTCATCCTCTCTTTGGAGATATTTGTAAGTAAGTGGGAATGCTCGAGTATTGCCTTTTCAATTTCTGGCTCAATTTCGAAATCGAGCTCTGTAGAAAATCGGACTGCACGTAGAATTCTTAAACCATCTTCACAAAACCTGGCAACAGGGTCACCCACTGTTCTTATGATCCTGTCCTTTAGATCCTTTTGTCCATTATAAAGGTCAACTTGCTGATCCTTAGAGACAGAATACGCTAGTGCATTTATCGTAAAATCCCTCCTTTTAAGGTCATCATCGATTCTATGGCTAAAAATAACACTATCCGGATGTCTGTTATCGGTGTATCCACCCTCTATTCTATATGGCGTAACTTCTATTACCTTCAGTTTTTCGTCAGATGTATCTTCGCTCTTTACCCCGACTGTTCCAAAGTCATTTTCATAAAATGTACTAGGAAATATGGCTACAATCTCCTCTGGTCGGGCATTTGTGGTAATGTCCCAATCCTTTGGTCCCCTACCCAATACAAGATCTCTCACACATCCACCAACCAAAAAAGCCTCAAACCCAGCTTTTTCTAGGTTTTCGGTTACATCTCGTACCTCCTTTGGAATTTTGAAGTCCATGCAAGATTTTATTTGTGCTCCCGCCAAGAGTCGAACTCGGATCAACGGTTCCGAAGACCGTTACTTTATCCATTAAGCTACGGGAGCAAATAAATTGGTGCGACCATCGGGAATCGGACCCGAATTTCGTCTTTGGCAAAGACGTATTTTACCACTAAATTATGGTCGCATTAACTCACTACACATAAGCCTAATCCACTTAATTACCCTTATTTTTAGTGATTTACCGGATATTGTAATATTTCCAACACCATAAAGCAACCTATTAGTTTTATGTTTGCCCACTATTATCTGAGTTTTGTACATATTATTCTCATCGATATTAAGTTGTTTTTTCCACCAAGAAATACAGCTATTGATGTCTAAGTCAGAATATCCAAGCATCCAAAATTTTATTTTATTTTTTTCCACACAACAGTACTTTTCTAGGAATTTCTTAAAAATTATCAATACACTTGGGTCGGTATTGCTAATTCTAACAGAATGACCCTTATCAGATTTGTCCCCTTCGCCTAAATAGAGCATAAGTGAAGCTATAAAAACAGGATCCTTTTTGAATATTCCAAATTCTCTTTCAGCATCTCGCTCCACTGTATCGTACTTGTCCTTAAGAATACTTTTTCTTTCTAGGTTTATTAGAAACATTCTATTTCTTGATTCCAGTAAGTTATTCATCTTATTTATTTTTAGAATTTCTTCTGGCAATTCAATTCTATTAAACCAATATGATAGCATACCCTTTGCCACCCCAGTTTCCCTACTAATTTTGTTATAACTATAGCCCTTTTTTCTAAGCATGATTGCCTTATTTTTTAACTCTGGTTTAATCATTATTATAATAATAACCTTAGTTAATAAGTACGGTCAATTGTGACAAACTGTGGATAACTCTGGGGACATGTGTATTAAGGACAGTCTTTTATTGTATCTGGCCTGTAGCAGTCCTTAATTGTCCTTTCAATAATTTGGCTTAAAACAAGGACATAGTGCATTAATCTGAGTAAAAGATAGACATTTCTCTTGAATTGTTTCACGTGAAATCATTTATACGTTACATGTGTAACTTCACACCAGCCCAGCATATGTTTGGCCAATAATCTTCGCATTATTGATTTGACTAACGCTAATTGAGGGTATATTGTTGAAAGTTACATGAGAAACTTTTATAAATTTAGTTGGACGAGAATATGTACAATAAAGTCTTTAAGTTAGATCCCACTAGCAAGCAGGTGATTGGCGAAGTAGGTGAGAATTTTGCCTGTGACTATCTTTTGTATCATGGCTACAGGGTTATAGAAAGGAATTACTTGAAAAAATGGGGTGAACTTGATGTTATTGCTTCAAAATCAGCGAAACTACACATTGTAGAGGTAAAGACAGTTACACGGGAAACAGCAGTAGGCCTAGGTTCAGGAGAATCAATTGATACCTATAGGGCTGAGGATAATATTCATCCTTGGAAACTTAAGAGACTTGGTAGAGCCATTCAGTCATACTTATTAGACAGGAATGTTTCAGATGAAACAGAGTGGCAATTTGACATAATTACAGTTTATTTAAATAGGGACAGAAAACTACTAAAGGTCGAACTATTGGAGGACATTGTCCTTTAAAGAATTTTTCAAAACTCCGTCGGAGTGCCGGGATTCGAACCCGGAGTCGCCTGTTCCCAAAACAGGAATGTTAGCCGTTACACTACACTCCGACGCAATTTTTAAAAACAACTTCCCAAAATATGAATACTACCCGCGTATTACATTCCGATTTAACTTTGAAAGTCTATCATAAGTTCAAGAAATAACAAAAATTATGGTATAAATATCACATGAAAAAAGTTTATCTAATTCATAGGTGGGATTGGGGACCAAACGATGATTGGAGACCCTGGCTGAAAAATGAACTAGAGAAAATTGGGTTTAGTGTTTTCTCGCCACAAATGCCTGATCCAAACGTTCCCGTCATAGGTAAATGGGTAAAACATATAGAAGGTATGGTTGAGAACTTAGATGAAGAAACATATCTTATTGGACACAGTATAGGTTGTCAGACAATTTTGCGATATCTTCAGTCGGTAGATGTGCCTGTTGGCGGTGCAGTTTTCGTTTCTGGATGGTTCAATCTGTATAATTTAGAGGATGAAGAAACAAAGGAAATAGCTAAGCCTTGGATTGAGACTCCGATAAATCTCGAAAAAATAAAAAGAGTTTTACCAAAATCAACTTTGATAATTTCAAACAATGATCCATATGATTGCCTTGAAGAGAACATAAAAAAATTCACTGAACTTGGTTCAAAAATAAAAATACTTGATGGTGCAGGTCACATCACAGAGGAAGACGGATTTTCAGAACTTCCCGAGGCATTAGAAGCGATACTAGAAATTTCAAAATAATAATGTATCACTTAATAGTTTAGTAAATTTTTTTATGAAATACTTATCTGGTGAACAAGAGAAAATTGCTAAAAATTGGATGGTTGAGGCAAGTGAAATTGCTAAGGGAGCTCTGTGTTTAAAAGCAAAGTGCGGAACAGTGATAGTGAATAATGGGGAAATAATTGGAAAAGGATATAACGCACCACCGCTAGACGATATACAGAATAGGACTTGTCTTGATGAACACCAATCATTCAAGAAACCTAACTATGATAGAACTTGTTGCATGCATGCAGAATGGAGAGCAATTATTGATGGCTTAAAAAATAACCAAGAAAAAATGAGTGGATCAAGCTTGTATTTTTCTAGAGTAGGGGAAGATGGAAAGATAAAAAAATCAGGACAACCATACTGCACAGTTTGTAGTCGTTTTGCATTAGATGTTGGAATAAAGTATTTTCTTTTGTGGCAAGAAGAGGGAATTGCGGAATATGAAACAGATGAATACAACAGATTATCATATGAATTTCATAGGAATTAAGTGTAACCAGTATGTTTAAAAAGACAACAGAAAATTTTGTTTGTGAAAAATGTGGACATGAAGTGGTGGGTAATGGCTATACGAACCATTGCCCGGAATGTTTGTGGTCCAAGCACGTTGATGTTTTTCCGGGGGATAGGGCGGGGGAATGTGGTGGAATGATGGAACCTGTAAGTATAGTCAAAGAAGGAAAGGAATACACAATTATCCATAAATGTATAAAATGTGGTTTAAAAAAACCCAACAAGGCTGTAAAAGAAGACAATTTTCAAATGATAATCCAGGTTTCCGCCGAAAACTCAAATAAATAACATTCCAATATTCTTGAGAATATTGGAATGTTAAGTCAAATTTACTTTCACACTATTACCTATTCAGTTCATCCACAATAAGCTTGGTAAGATTGGGAGCATTAATTTCTTGAAATTTTCTAGCAAACTCTTTGGGATCAGCTTGGATAAATTGCTCAAGGTTTATTCCGAGCTCCTCTGCCAGAGTTCTGTTTATGTATGCCAATGTAATAGCTCTAAGATCTCTTTTGTCAGTTGTGTCACCATCAGAGCTTGTAGTGATAATTCCTATTAGTGATGTGTGTCTGTCTATGACCGCACCGCCAGAAGAGCCTTTTTGAGAGAGAACTGTACCCGGTACAGAGATAAGATCGATTGTATTTAGCTTGAATGTGAAAATCTCAGCGATGCGGGTAATGGAGCTCGTAATATTTAAATCCTGAAGTATCGATATTCCTCCGAGAAATCCGGCGGGGTAGGAGATGAGTAGTACCGGTTCGTCTTTTCCAATATCCTCGGCGATATTCATGGATATGTATTTAAAACCTTCTGGCAGAGGAGATTTATCTATGTTCTCTGTTATGCGCAAGAAAGCAAAGTCGTTCTCCCCAGTACCTTTTGGGTTTTCTTGTTTGAGAAGCGTCTTATTATTTTCTACCCAAGTAGGAGATATGTAAATAAGTTCAAGTCTATGTCTTGGATATGCCGGACTTCCTGTTCTTGCCACGCATTCAATATTATCCTTTTCTCTAAAATCCTTCAGTAACAAATATTGTCCAATGTGAGCGTTTGTCAAAATAACTCCAGCCTGTCCAACCACGATCCCTGTGCCTGTAATAGGGGAGAGATCTCTGCCTTTTGGAGTACAAAGTATATTTACCACAACCTCCCTTGCTTTGTTGTTAATTGTTTCAAAATCCGGTGGCGGGAGAATAATTACTGGTGCTTGAATTTGTGGACTAGGTTGAACTGATTTTTCTTCAACTTTTTTTGTAGCTAATGCGGGTTGTGGGGGCGGAACTGGTTTCTTTTTCACCACCTCTTTTTTAGATTCAGGCGTTGAACTAGCCGTGCTTGTTGCAACAGCTTTTTCAGTTAATTTTTTCTCTGTTGTAGTTGCTGTTTCTGTAACCTTTGTTTCCCTTATCTCTGGTGCAACATATAATTGGGTGTTTATAGACCCAAAGCCGAATACACTGGCAAGTATGAATAAAATGATGGATTTTAGCGACATGGGGATATTATACAACTAACCAGACAGTCTATCATAAATTGCCGAGAGGGGATTTTTTTGTTAGCATATCAAGGTTAATAATGCGGGATTGGTTTAGTGGTAGAACAAGAGATTTCCAATCTCTTGGCAGGCGTTCGATTCGCCTATCCCGCACAATGATAGAAATTTCTAAGGTTTTTGGACTCAAATGCTGATTTTACGCAAAAGTATTAGGGTATAATGTCTCAACACATCAAATGCAACCACTTACAAACATAAAGAAGACCTTGTATCTTGCTATAGCTAGTATTTTATTTACTGTTCATTTTCTACTATTTTTTTTGGTTGCAGTTGGTTGGCTTATACCTTCATTATTTTATTTTTTTCTCGGAGCACTTATTGCCACGTTTTTGTCTGAAATATTTTTAGGGTATTGTCCTCTTTCTAAATGGGAATTTGATTTACGAAGGAGGTTAGATCCATCACGAGAGTTCGATAAATCTTGTATTGTTCATTATATACGGATGACATTTGGTCTAAAACCTAGAGTTCATAATCAGGCCAAAAAGACTTTTATAAAAGAAAAATCTTTTCTTTTGGTTCTTATAGCCTTGTTTATTGTGAGTATTTTATATAGGTTTATGTTTTTATAATCAAAAAAGCACCCTTCGACAAGCTCAGGATGCTTTTTTGTTTTCTTCTAGATAAAAATATGCCAACCAAGCTTTGAGGATTTTTGTTCGAGTTTGAATTTGCGGGTGAGTATCGCGACCAAAGTGTACATCTAGTACTCTGCGGGAGCGAACGGAACAAGCAAAGAAAAAATCGGACAAAAAGACCAAAGCGACTACTTTACGGCCTCCTTGAGGGCTTTAGCTGCTCGAAACTTAGGTACTCTCATCGAAGGCACTGAAATCGATTCGCCTGTTCGAGGGTTTCTTGCTTGTCTAGCGGCACGAGTCTTTGTTGAGAAAATACCTAGTCCGGCTATTGATACTTCACCACCACTTTTTAGAGTAGATACGATAGAATCTATCATTATATCCACCACTTCCTCGGCTTGGACCTTTGTTCCGCCAAGTTTTGAGTGCACTGCCTCTACTATTGATGCTTTATTCATGTTATATGTATATTTTATAGTCTAATAATCAAACTCACTGCATAATCTACTATAGGCAATAGTATATACCAAGGCTTTTTTAGCACAATATCTTGACGTGGATAAGTTTTTATCGCGCAAATTCAATAGTTCGAGATTCACGTATAACTGTTACCTTGATTTCTCCAGGATATTTCAGTTCACCCTCGATTTTTAGAGCTATGTCTCTGGCCATTTTCTTAGCATCAAGATCAGAAACCTCGATGGGCGTTACAAAAATTCTTATTTCACGACCAGCTGATAAGGCATAAGCTTTCTCGATTCCTTTAAATGACAAAGCAACGGCTTCAAGATCCTTCAGACGCTTCAAATAATTTTCAATGCTATCTCGTCTGGCACCGGGGCGTCCACCAGAGATAGCATCTGCAGACTGAACAATGATAGACTCTAGTGTTTCGTAGGGATATTCTTCGTGATGGGCTTGCATGGCTTTGACTATATTTTCATCTGTTCCAAATTTTTGTAGGATTCTCCTCCCAATATCGACATGTGTACCGACTACCTCATGATCCAATGCCTTGCCAATATCGTGAACTAGGGCACCCGCTTTGGCTGTTTGAACATTTGCACCGATTTCCTCTGCTATCATGCCCGCAATATGTGCCATCTCAACCGAATGGGCTAGGACGTTTTGACCATAGCTTGTTCGGAAGTGCAATCTGCCTAGTATTGATACAACTCTAGGGTCTAGACCCAAAACTCCAGTTTCGTATACTGCTTCCTCACCTTTCTGCTTTATGGTTTTATCAATTTCATCACTAGCAGATTTTACCATTTCCTCTATCTTTGCTGGCTGGATTCTTCCGTCTGCTATTAGTTTCTCCAGTGCTGTCTTGGCAATTTGCCTTCTGACAGGGTCGAAAGAGGATATAGTGATTGATCCCGGAGTATCATCTACAATAACTTCAACACCAGTTACTCTTTCAAAGGCTTTTATGTTTCTACCCTCCTTGCCTATGATTTTACCTTTTAGTTCGTCGTTTGGGATAACTACATTGGTAGTTAACATATCAGCTGAAACAGAATTTGATAGCCTCTGTATAGATGTGGTCAAAATCTCTTTAGCTTTTTCTTCCAGTTTTTCCAAGCCAACTGTTTCAAGTTTTTTCATCCTGACCAGAATATCCTCCTCAGATTCTTTTATTATAGCCTTCATTATTTCCTCTTTTGCCTGTTCAGGAGTCAATTTGGCAATTTTCTGGAGCTCTTCCTTTTTATCAGTCTCTATTTTCTCCGCCTTTTCTTTAATATTTTTTATCTCCTCAATCCTTTTTTTTATCTCCTCAACTTCTTTATCTATGTCTCTCTGTCTTGCATCAAGAAGCTCATCTTTTTTGATCAGTCTTTCCTCGTTTCTCTTATTATCATCCTCTTTTTGTTTAATTTCTACTCTGGCAGTTTTTAGTATCCCTTCTGCCTTATTCTCGGCTTCATCTATTATTTGCTTTTCTCTGTCTTTGGCAGAGAGCTCCATTTGCTTTAGGGCAAGCTCCATCGAACCCTTTTTACCTAGGGAAATAATAAGCCTCAAATAATATCCCAGGGCTAGGGATATTAGCGAAGCTGTGCTCACAATGAGCAAAACTATTTTTAATGACATGTTTTCGGAATGGCTACCCCTGCTTTTCTAAATGTAGAGTTTGCTGAACATTTAAGTCTAAATCTTTTTTAAGTTTCATACGTTGGGCAATTCGGAAATTTTCAGAAAATCAACAGCAAAAGCAAAAACAACCATTATTAATTAAATCAATAATAACCGTAATATATAGTAATTACAGAATTTTGTCTATTATGCCGTACTTTTTAGCTTCTTCAGCTGACATAAAGAAATCTCTGTCAACATCCTTTTCTATCTTAGATAACGGCTGACCAGTGTTTTTAGAGAGCATTTTGTTGAGAACCTCCCTTGATTTAAGTATGTGTTTGGCACTTATTTCTATGTCGGAAGCTTGTCCCTCCGCTCCACCATGAGGTTGATGAATCATTACCTCTGCATTTGGCAAAATGAATCTTTTACCTTTTGTTCCAGAAGAAAGTATGACCGATGCCATGGATGCTGCAATACCAACACATACAGTCGAAACATCGTTTTTTATGTGATTCATGGTGTCTAATATTGCCATTCCAGAGTGTATGTATCCACCAGGGGAATTTATATAGAGTGATATGTCTTTTTTTGAATCTTCGGATTGCAGAAATAGCATCTGAGCGATGACAATGTTTGCAGTATGATCGTCAATTTCCCCAGCCAAAAAAATGATGTTTTCACGCAAAAGTCGCGAGTAAATATCGTAAGCTCTTTCTCCGAATTGCGATTTTTCTATTACGGTAGGGATTAACATGAATGTTCCGATACAAATATACGAATTTATGCGAATGAAACGAATGTTAAATACACCTACAAAAAGTGCATGCGAGTATTCATATGCCCTTAACGAATAGGGTATACGAATTTATTTGTAGTATTCGTATGCAATTCGTATATTGGTATCGCGGTTAGTATAGCAGAAATCGAAAAAATGGCAAAATGTGTTAATATTTATCTATGCGAATTCATCGATTTTATCTAAATAATCCCATTTCAGGAAATAAGTTTGATATGACTGACAGAGACCTGGTTCATCAGTGGAAAAAAGTTTTTCGTTACAACGTTGGCAGTCAAGTCATAGTTTTTGATGGCAATGGCACTGACTATCTCTGCATCATATCCTCCTTGCGTGGTTTAGGAGCTAGTCTCATGGTCTTACGAGAGATAAAAAAAGAAAATACTCCGCCGAGAAAAAATATTTATCTTTGCTCTGCCCTCATTAAAAAAGACAACTTTGATCTGGTTGTTCAAAAAGCAACTGAAATAGGGGTTTCAAACATTATTCCTATACTTTGCGAGCATAGCGAAAAGAAAAAACTAAATTTAGAAAGACTTAAGAAGATAGCCATTGAAGCCACTGAGCAATCAGGCAGGGGAGATGTACCAACTATCCACTCAACCATCGGACTTCTAGATCTTTTCAATAAAGGCATTTTGTCTCAAGAGAAAATAGTCTTAGATCCAAGGGGAATGTCTGTAAAACAATACAAAGATAGTACAAACCATGCATCAATCTCGGTCTTCGTCGGTCCAGAAGGGGGATTTAGCCCGAAAGAGATGCAGTTTCTAAAGTCTTACAACGTCAAACCAGTTTCTCTAGGAACACAAATCCTCCGTGCCGAGACAGCAAACATCGCCATAGCAAGTCTTTTACTTTTAGAGTAGAATCATGGAGGAGGGTTCTGTGTCTCTGCGAATGATCTTCAATGTTTTTCGTCGTCGTAAAGGACTTTTTAGGAAACAATGGTGTGCTCAACATCCTGACTATCCTGAGATATCTGCGTGGGGTCGTACTCATGAGGAAGCCTTTCAAAATGCAACTGAACAGTACAGGATTATCAAAGAAAGGGAGAGAGAAACAAAAAAGTCCGAGAGGTAATAACGCGATCCACTTTGCAAAAAGTGCGATCGCGTCCGTGTTATTACTCCATTTTCGTCAATTTTTACCCTTTTTAAGCGATTAAGCGAGGGGAGTCCTCGCTTAAACTTGGAAGCTCTGCTTCCAAGTGATAAATATGTCAAAAATAAAATCTCGTTGAGCAAATATCTTTTGGAAGACTCCGCAGACCTGAAGCATGGTTCTGTCAACGACCCCGAGCATAGCGAGGGGCTCATTGACAGATTCAGGTCGAGGACAAAGTGAGCTTTTCGCCGGAAAAGCGAGCGGTCTGAAAAAAGATATTTGGGAAAAAGAGATTTTATTTTTGTCCTTCTAGAAATTGAAAAACAAGCTCGTTTGTTAGGAATGTTTCAACATACATCCGAGCGCGAAAACGATCCACGTCTTTGTGGATTGTGAGTATATGCTCGATTTCTCTTTTTATATCCTCTTCTTTAGCTTCGATTTTCTCTTCTCTGGCGATCGAGTTTAGTATGACTTGAGACTTGGCACGCTTTACGGCAGTTTCTTTCCACTCTAGCCTCAAGTCCTCAACAGTTTTCTTTATGTGCTTTAGGTAGTCCTCCAGAGAGACGCCTGATTTGCCAATATCATCTGTGAACTGGGCTAGCATTTTCTCTAGCTCGCCATCGACTATGATTTTCGGTAGATCAATCTTGGAATCCTTCATAATTTTCTCCAAAATATCTACTCGATTCTTGTCTTTCAGCTTTATTTTTTTCTCTGAGAGAATGTTTTCCTTAATTTTCGATCTAAAATCCGAAACATCTTTGAAATTCCCTAGTGTTTTAATAAAATCGTCATTTACTTCGGGGAGGTCACTATCCTCAATTTTTCTATGGTCATGCTTTTCTCCACCACTAGCTTCTTTGTGCACTTTTTCATGGGCAATATTTTGTCTTATATTTTCTATAACATCATCGACTTCTTTTTCTGTAACATCTATTTCTCCCGAGGTCTTGCCTGGGAAGAAATCTACGGCAGTTTTCTTATAGTCAGAAAGTTTAACATCCGGCATGAGGGCGGTTTTTATCTTAAACTCCAAGTCACTTCCTAACCCGATTTTGGTGATGGAGATTTCTGGTCTGCCTATAGCGTCTATTTTGTGTTCGTCCAAGATATTTGGATACTCTTCGGTCAGAGCCATCTCAGCGGATTCTTCCAAAATTGCCATTTCGCCAACTTTTTGGACGACCAGAGCGTCCGGTGCGTTGCCTTTTCTAAAGCCTTGAATCTCAATTTCCTTTTTTATTTTTTGGATAGCCTTATCTCGACAAACAGACATTTTCTCAGCCGAAATCGCACCCACAATCTCCATTTCTCTTTCCGGAAGGGAATTGATAACGATATTTTTATAGTTTTTATTTGAATTAGTCATGATTTTCAAGTCTATAATATAGTGAGTATTTTGCAAGTAAAAAACGCCTTAGGCGTCTTTTAACTATGTCGGAATAACAAAACATGGGAACTAAATATCCATTTCTTGTCCCAAGTTGTCGAGGTTGGTGTTGTTTAGGTCAGACTCTATGGAATTTAGGTCATCAGATGAGTTGACACTTCTTATTACCGACGCCTCGTTTATTTGTGTATTCTGACTTTCCGAAATTAGGTCTTGTTTCATTTTTGACTCCTCAATTCTTTTGCCCCAGAAGTAAAGACCCCCTAAAATAATCACGGCAATTATGATTATTGTGCCTATAATAGATCCGATTGATGATTTGTTTGCTGGTGTTTCCATGTTTTTATTTAGTTTGAGCTGGTAGTGGTAGCTTTATTTCTACTACTGGACATGCCTTTCAAATTTACCACTGCTTTTACCATAAGTCCATGGGAAAGTCGGAGCTCCTTTTCTATTTCAGAAACTACTCCTCTAGCTCGACTGAGCTCTCTTGCGGTAGTGGATGATTTTCTACCCATGTCTATAAGTGAGGCAATGGTAGTACTGGCTTCCTTCATACTATTTAGCATTGACTGGGCATTTCCAATATGAGTATTAGCATCACTCATGTATCTCTCCGATTCGCTCGTATTGCCACCTGCGGACTTTATTTTTTCAATTCTTGTGGAAATTTTGCCAGAAATGGTTTTTTGTCTATCGATTGTTGCTTGAATTCTATCGAACATTCGTCTGACTTGGTTTGCTAAAACTCGTCTTAAGACCTCGACGCTGTTTCCCATCCTCTCTTTTGTTGAGCTGGACATCCTCTCACGAAGCTCTTTCATCTCTTGCATAGCGTTTGTTGTGCTTGAATTTTCCCGTCTCTCCTCTAGTCTCTCCTTTATTACTTGTGCTGGCCTTGGTGCAGATCTTGGACCTAAATTGTTGGTAGGTGTAACTCCAGTTTGAGCACTGACCTGTGTCGCAGCAAACACAAGCAGAAATGCAACTAAATTAATTACTGTTTTTTTCATAAGGTTTTTATTATTTCTAATTACTACGATTATATAACAAAAAACACCATGCAACAATTGGAGACGCATGATGTTTTTTATTCTTACATTTAATCCTTTATTCAAATTTCTTTAAATATATGTCTACGTATCTTTTTTCACATTCCTCAATTATCTTTATTGCTTCATCTTTACCGAAAAATCCCAAAACTTTAGAAGAATTAGGTTTTTTTAAGTGTTTGTAGTGTTCCCAATAATATGTTGTTTCCTTCTTAAATTGGTCCCCAAGGTTATCAACTGACTGTATATGATCACTTCTTTTGTCCTGTGCCAGAACAGCGATTATTTTGTCATCTATTTCTCCACCATCCTCAAACTTCATAACTCCTATTATCCTAGCTTCTGCCACACATCCCTCTACTAAAGGTTCTATTACGTTGACTATCTCAATGTCTAATGGATCTCCGTCATAATCCCAGGTTTTGGGTATGGCACCATATGCGAAAGGATAGGCAAGGGAAGAGTACCCAACTCTGTCCAGTTTTAGCTGACCTGACTCGGTAATAATCTCATATTTATTTATTGTTCCAGAGTTTATTTCAACTATTGCGTTAACTATGTCTTTTTCACCATTTGCAAAAGGCGGTAATACATGTAAAAGATTTAGCATGTACTTTGAAGGTTTATGATCTATATTTGCCATAAGCTTAAATATTAATTAAAAAACAAATAATAAATTTTATCCGGACTACTCTTTTACTTCCTCTGGCTCTAAAGTTGCTACAACCTCTTCATCTTTTTTACCAGAGGTAGATTGTATATCTATCTTCCAGCCAGTTAGTTTAGCGGCTAGTCTGACGTTTTGCCCGCCTTTTCCAATAGCTAAGGACTGCTGATCTTCGGAAACTGTGACTGTGGCCTGTTTTTCTTTTTCATCAGTTTTCACTTCTATAGTCTTGGCTGGAGAGAGAGCATCCTCGATGAATTTTTTTGGATCGTCGCTCCACTCTATAATATCAATTTTCTCACCCCCGAGTTCGGACATAACTGTTGAAACTCGCACACCTCTTTGTCCGACCATGGAGCCGACAGGATCAATATGTGAGTCTTTGGAGCTTACAGCGATTTTGGTTCTACTACCTGCTTCTCTTGCCACTGATTTAACTTCTACCACTTTGTTTGCAATTTCTGGCGTTTCAAGTTCAAAAAGTTTTTCCAAGAATTTTGGATGACTTCTGGAAAGCCTCAGAAAAACTCCTTTGCCTGATTCCTCTACTTTATATAGATATGCTCGAACTCTCTCACCTTGACCAAATCTCTCTCCCGGGATCTGTTCTTCATAAGGAAGTATGGCTTGGGCTCTGCCCATATCAAGGAAAATATTGCCCCTTTCCATTCTTTGAACAGTGCCAGTAACAATCTCGCCCTCTCTCTGTCCAAACTGCTCTATTATGGAAACTTTTTCTGCTTCTCTAATTTTTTGCATAATAACCTGCTTGGCTGTCTGTGCGGCGATTCTGGAATAATCATCTTGAGCTTCAAGCAGGAAGATCATTTCATCCCCCAAAACCACATCTTTTTTAATTCTTCTGGCGTCTCCTATCATGATGTGGTGTTCTGGATTGTATAAATCTTTTTTGATCTCACCCTCGACAGATTCTTTCTCAACCACATCTTCGTCCATCTCCTCTTCTGTCAAATAGACCGAAGTTTCATCAACTACAATTTTGACCTGAAACATTTCTGTTTTGCCAGAGCTTAAGTCAAATTTCGCCCGAATTATCTGACCCTTTTTACCATACTCTTTTTTGTATGCAGTGGCTAAAGCTAGCTCAATAGCCTCAATTATTTTGGCTTTTGGAATGCCACGTTCTTCTTCCAGTTGGGCTAGGACCGATCCTATTACTTTAAGGTCTACCATAATTATGTTTTGTTACGAACTTCTAAATTTGGCGAACTTCTTCGTTAAAAGTTTAAAATGCTCGTCAACTTACCTCCAGTAAGACTTCTCGCTTTTTAAACTTTTGCCTCGAATTTCATCCAAATTTATAAGTTCTATTTTGTAAATTTGTACTCAGTTTTAATGCCACTTTTTAAAACAAGTTCGCCCAAGGGCGAACTCATCAATATGAGAATACTATCAGTTACTTTAATCCACGTCAAATATAGAAAGACGGGGTCGGCACATGGCGCGACCCCGCCTTCTTGTTGTTTGGTGCGAGACGTTTAGTTCGCACCTAGGACGCTCTAGGCGTCTTATAGCACCATTGGATCGGGGAAACAAAGTGGTCCTGCTAATCGTTCTCAAGCGTTGGCTGTACCAACACGAGTCACGACGACGGACCAACCACTGTGTCTTGATCCTTTACAAATGCCGGGAAGCAATTGTTGACAACTTTGGCTTATTGTCACCCTTATGGGGCGGTCCGTCTATTAACTAGTGAACATACCGAAATAAATAATAGACTATAATATTATTTTTGTCAAACTTTTCCACAT
This sequence comes from Minisyncoccia bacterium, assembly GCA_049297675.1. Taxonomy (GTDB): domain Bacteria; phylum Patescibacteriota; class Minisyncoccia; order Phycocordibacterales; family DATDWN01; genus C7867-006. The sequence goes on from JBAQUS010000011.1 coordinate 90,345, forward strand.
TTTTTGTGCTGAAGGTCATTAAATTTGGTATAATGAACGAGTTGAAATTTCATAAAGTGTAAAGTTATAAAGTAAATTCAGTATTTACTTTATAACTTGATAGCTTTTAACTTTATAACTATTGTATGCACATCGACGACTCACAATTAAAAAGTTTTATTTTGGACTCTGGGCTAGTTTCTAAGACGGATTTGGAGAAAGCAGAAAGGGAAGCCAAGGAAAAAAACGGAGATTTGTCCAGGACTCTCATAACAGAGGGAAAACTTTCGGAAGATGATGTCAGACGTATGCAAGCCTACATCCTAGGCATTCCCTTTGTGGATTTAAAAAAGGAAAAACTGCCTTTTGAAGTACTCTCCCTTATTCCAGAACCAATTGCTAGAAATCACAATATCATTGCTTTTAAAAAGACTGACACTTCTTTAGAAGTAGCCATGCTAGATACAGAGGATTTAACGGCCATTGATTTTATAAAGAAGAAAGTTGGATTGAAAATTTTGCCAAGACTTACTGATGCTGAATCAATGAAAAACGCTATTCTACAGTATCAGAAATCTCTCAAGGCTGAGTTTGGCGATTTAATTGCTGAAGACGTTTCGTCTCTAAAAAATATTCCTGATAGTGAAGGTGGGGGAGAATTAGGCGAGCAGGATTTAAAAAAATTAGCTGATGATGTACCGATGATTCGTATTGTCGATACTCTTCTGAAGCATGCAATACTTCAAAATGCCTCTGATATTCACATTGAACCGCAAGATGCCCAGCTTTTGGTTCGATACAGAATTGACGGTATACTTCACGACGCTATGATACTTCCTAAAAATATGTCTGCTTCAATAGCCGCTCGAATAAAAGTCTTATCGGCACTCAAACTTGATGAAAAAAGATTACCACAGGACGGCAGATTCAAAATTGACCTAGATGGCGAGAAAGTTTCATTTCGTGTTTCTACTCTTCCAACATATTACGGAGAAAAAATAGTTATGAGACTTCTTCGTGACAATGTTTCTGGATTTACCCTTGAGTCACTTTATTTTCATGGGGAAGGTTTAGAGAGAATTCATAGAGCTATGAAGGCAACAACAGGAATGATTTTAACTACTGGACCTACAGGATCAGGTAAAACTACTACACTATACACAGTTTTAGATCTACTAAACACGCCAGACGTAAATATTTCAACTATTGAAGATCCAATAGAATACCAGATGAAAAGGATAAACCAGACTCAAGTTCGTCCGGAGATAGGATTCTCCTTTTCCTCTGGACTGAGAACGTTAGTCAGACAAGATCCAGATATTATTATGGTTGGTGAGATTAGAGACAACGAAACAGCTTCTCTAGCGGTCAATGCTGCTCTAACTGGACACTTAGTTGTTGCTACACTTCACACCAACTCTGCTGCAGGAGCAATACCACGTCTCATTGATATGAAAGTAGAGCCGTTTCTCATTGTTTCAACAGTGAACGTAGTCATTGCCCAAAGACTTGTCAGAAAGTTGACTGATCAAAAGGAGAAATATTTTCTCACAAAATCTGAACTAGAAACATTAGGAAAGACCGCAAACTTAGACAAAATAAAAGAAGCCCTGATAGATGAAAAAATAATAGAAAAAAAACAAGATTGGGATGAAATTTCGTTTTGGAGATTGAAGAAAGATATCACCCCAGTAGAGGGTTATTCTGGACGAGTGGCAATACATGAAATAATGGTTATCTCCTCTGCCATAAAAGACACTATTCTAAAATCCGGAACGTCAGATGATATTGCAATGATTGCTGAAAAAGAAGGAATGCTGACTATGCTTGAGGATGGTATTTTCCAGGCGGTTAGGGGCAATACTACCATCGAAGAAGTCCTTAGGGTAATTAGTGAGTAGCCACAGCTACGGTCTTTTTCGTAAATTTCTGCGTTGCTCGTTTGCGTTTGCTCCATGCGCAGTACTATACTGTACAGCTTAGTCGCAATCCGCACTCGCGCCTTGAACTTTACAAAAAATTCTCGTAGCGAGGTTGTGTATTTTTACATTTTATTTATTAGTAAGGCTTCTCGCATTTCCAAACTCTCAACTTCGGATCTCATCCAAATTTGAAATTTTTCAGCTATAGCGAAGGAATTTACTAGGGTAACCCTAGTAAATCCTTAAATGTCGAAACAGGGCTATCAAAGAGGTCAGTGAAGACTGGCCAGCCCAGCGCCGAATGGCAACAGAGCAGTCCGTAAGTACCTCTACGAGGCAGGACAAGTCTCGACCGCCGACACAAGGCCAGTGGCAAACAAACGACCGCACCCCGATGAATGGTGCGGTCAATACTTTATACAAAAATATAAAAAATTTATTTTTAATAGTTAATAATGCATTTACTTTATAAACTTTATAAACTTTATAAACTTTATAAACTTTATAAACTTTTAACTTTATAACTTTTGCTATTGTGTACAATTTTTATAACAGAAGAGTTTTGATTTGGTACAATTAGGTAAAGAACCCTTAACGAAAGGGGCATACGAATTATTCGTTTTATTCGCATGAATTCGTAAATTAGTATCACAAACATGTTATTTAAATATAAAATCGTCGATAGTAAGGGTAAGCAGAGTGAGGGCTTTCTTGAAGCCAAAGATAAATTTGCTCTTTATCATGCCATAAAAAAAGAAGGGGTGACCGTTGTTTCTACAGAAGAGGTCAAGGGAAGAAAAAGTTTTTCTCTAGATGGTTTTTTGAATTTACTAAATGGCGTCAGATCTCACGACAAGATAATCTTTGCAAAGAATCTATCAAAGATGATTGAAGCAGGCCTTCCAGTAACCAGAGCTCTCTCAATTATGGAAAGACAAGCAAAGGGGAAGTTTAAAGATGTGCTAAAAAGCATAGGGGAATCCATAAGTAAGGGAAATACATTTAGCGATTCGCTCAAAGACTATCCGAAAGTTTTTTCAAACCTTTTCGTATCAATGGTGAGAGCAGGAGAGGAATCAGGAAACGTTGCTCTAGCCTTAAAAAACATTGGGGATCAGATGGAGAAAACTTATCTATTAAATAAAAAAATAAAAGGAGCAATGATGTACCCGACTGTCATTATTTGTCTCATGGTTGTCATCGGTGCTCTTATGATGATATACATGGTGCCGACTCTTACAGATACTTTTGTTGGACTAAATATCAAACTCCCGCTTTCCACCAGGATAATAATAGCTATAAGTAACTTTCTAATAAATTACATTCTATTTGCCATCATAGGTTTGGTTGTCACCGTGCTTTTTATTATTATGGCATTTAGAACAAAAGACGGAAAAAAATTAAAAGATAATTTTTTCATAAAAGCTCCAATACTTGGACAAATGGTCAAGCAGATTTACTCTGCCAGGACCGCCAGAACTCTTTCCTCACTTCTTTCTTCAGGAGTAGATATTGTAGTTGCTATAGGAGTGACAAAAGACGTTTTGCAAAATTTTTATTACAAACAAGTATTGGAAGAAGTTCAAACCACTATTCAGAAAGGCGATCCCATATCGGCAGTTTTCGCAAAATACGAAAGACTCTACCCACTTTTTGTCAGCGAAATGATCTCTGTCGGTGAGGAAACTGGCAAAATCGGAGAAATGCTCTCAGGTGTTGCAAACTATTATGAAGAGGAAGTCGATCAAAAAACAAAAAATATTTCATCTATTATTGAACCGGTGATAATGGTATTTATCGGTGTGGCCGTTGGGGGTTTCGCTATCTCCATGCTTGCTCCGACATACTCACTAGTAGATGCAATATAAAATACAAAAAAATCAGATAAATAATAGGTCACACATAGGTGGATTTACTGTGACAGAAACTCTTATTGCCATCGCTATAATGCTCACTCTAACATTTATTGTCTTAAGTGTTTTTACAAATTTTAGAAATCACGAGTCTCTCGAGAAAGACGCAGGTCTAGTAGTGGAGGTTATAAGACAGGCAAAAAATTTGACCACAAACTCCAAAAATTCTACTGAGTATGGTGTTCATATAAATAGTGGAGACATTACACTATTTACTGGCACATCGTATTTAGCTGGTAGTACTACAAATCAGGTTTACATATTTAACGGAGGTGTGACGGCTACCACATCGCTTTCTGGTGGTGGAAGTAATATAATTTTCAAAAGATTAAGCGGTCAAACGGATAATAATGGTACAATTATTCTTTCATCAGCTTTTTCAACCACAACAAAAACAATAAATGTTTACAAGACTGGGTTGGCTGAATAAACCATGTTAAAGAATTTGAAAAAAAAGAGAAAAATGAGTTCAGGTTCAGGTTTTGGTTTAGTTGAGGTTATTTTGGGTGCATCTATTATTCTTTTAGTAGTTGTTTCTATAGTTCAGTCTTACAATGTTTATATTAACTACGCTCTTTCAAATCAAAATAACATCGAGGCAAATTTTTTGTTAGAAGAAGGTGTCGAAGCCGTAGTTTTCCTCAGAGATCAAGGTTTCGCTTCGAACATAGGTTCACTTACTGCTAGTACAACCTATTATCTATATTTTAGTGGAACAACCTGGCAAGCGACGTCTACTATACAATACATAGATAATGCTTTTCTTAGGGGCTTTGCTCTCTATTCTGTGAGTAGAGATGTAAATGATGATATTTCGGTCTCTGGCACAAATGATCCGAACACGAAGAAGCTCACTGTTTCAGTTTCATATCCAAGTGGTCATAGTACAACCACAAAAACACTATCAACATATATTACAAATATACACGACAACTAAAATGTTAGCTTCTAAAATAAAAAATCAAGGATATTCTCTGGTCGAAATTATTTTTTATGTGTCTATTTTGTCTCTATTTTTTGTCATAATTGTAAATTCAATCATTTCCTTTACTCGTCCATATAGGGAAATACTTTCACTGAGACTAGTTGAGAGGTCGGCATTGGATTCCATGGAGAGAATGACAAGGGATATAAGAGGGGCAACATCAATAGATGCTTCAAATAGTACTCTTGATACCAGTCCTGGAGTTTTAACACTTATATCTACTTACGATTCCATCTCGACTACCACAAAGTTTTATTTGGATAGCGGAGTTTTGAAGGTGGATGTAAATGGTATATACGAGGGGCCACTTACTACAAGCAGAACTTCAGTAACCAATCTTGTTTTCAGGCAAATTACTGGAACCAACTCCTCTGCTGTAAGAATAGAGATGACTATTCAATCAAGCATTGGCACAAGCATCAGATCAAAAAAATATTATACAACTACTATATTAAAACTTATCTAAAGACATGAAAAAAATTTTAAAGAGAAATAAGGGTCAGGTTATGCTCACTGCAGTGATGTTTTTCATGTTTATTTCCATTACAATAGTTTTTGGTATTGTCACCCCTATTTTAAAACAAGTTAGAATCAGTCAAGAAAATTATAAATCCAAGCAAAGTTTTTATTTGTCTATGGCGGGAATGGAGGATGTTTTGTACAGAATAAAAAATGGTGAAAACTATTCAACCACAGAGGTGCTTTCCCTAAACGGAGAGTATGCGACCACTACCACTACAGATGTTACAGGTGGAAAGAAAGTAACCTCTATTGCAAAGGTAAATAACAATTCTCGAAGTACTCAAGCAAATCTCGTACTGGGAGTAGGCGTTGCTTTTTATTATGGAGTTCAGGCTGGCCAAGGTGGCTTTGATCTCCAGAATAGTTCATCAATAATAGGGAATGTTTATTCGGCAGGACCAATAACTGGTAGTGGAAACTATATATACGGCAACGTCGTATCTTCAGGTTCAAGTGGTTTAATTGACGATATTCATGCAACTGGAACAGCTTATGCTCATACAATTCAGGATTCAACTATAGACAAAGATGCGTATTACACTACCAAAACAAATACAACTGTAGGTGGCATTTCATACCCAGGAAGTCCTGATATGCCCGATGCTGTGATGCCAATCTCTGATGCTCAAATAGCCATTTGGGAGTCAGATGCAGAGGCTGGTGGCAGTGTTACTTGTAGTGGATCAAGCTATACAGTGAATACAACAATAACCATTGGTCCTAAAAAAATTCCATGCAATCTAGTTTTAAGCAATAACGCAGTTGTAAATCTGACTGGACCTGTGTGGGTGGAGGGAAATATTACAGCTCAAAACAGCACAATAATAAAAGTTGATACTACTTTGGGGAACAAAAGTGTGGCTATGATTGCTGACAAGATTTCAGATAGATTAAACTATGGCAGAATTATTTTACGAAATAGCAGTTCATTCCAGAATTCTGGCACTACTGGCTCATTTGTTTTTATGATTTCCATGAATAATAGTATAGAAAATGGGGGAGGAGTTAAGGCTATTGAAAACTCTAATAGTGCAGGCGGGACTGTGGTTCTCTATGCTCCTCATGGTCTTATAGAACTTCAAAACAGTATCAATGTTAAAGAAGTAACGGCATATAGAATAACTCTACAGAACTCGGCTCAGGTCAGATACGATACAGGACTTCCGAGTACACTTTTTGACAGTGGGCCAGGGGGTGGGTTTGATATTACCACCTGGCTCGAAGTCCCTTAATTGCTTTGGTTTTTTTCAAAAATTTCTGCGTTGCTCGTTCCAGTTGCTCCATGCGCAGTACTATTAGTACAGCTTAGTTGCAAGCTTCACTCGCGCCTTGAACTTTTCGAAAAATCCTCAAAGCAAGAAAACTCTTAAAATTAGCGAACTCATAAAACCCACCAATCCACGAATGATACGAATCTTACGAATGAACTCAATGTATTATTCGCTATGATTCGCAAGAGCCCATTCGTGGACACTTTTCGTTTGTCTGAATTTTTTTGATATAATCCAACCATGGCAAATCCCGTTAGAAATAGCGGAGATCGGTATTACCATTGTCAGATAACATTAATAATTTAATATCTGGAGTTATAATCATATGTATGATCTCCTATTTCTAACGGGATGAAACATAAAAAACTGGTGGTGGGGAATTGGAAGATGTATCCGGAGAGGGTGGAGGATGCAAAAAAGATAGTGGCGGATGTCAGAAGAGTTATGTCGAAAGTCAGGAAGACGAATGTGGTTATTTGTCCTCCGTTCGTTTATGTTCCGGTTTTTTCAGGAATAAAAAAAGGTTCGCTACATCTGGGAGCTCAAAGCACAAATGCGGAAAGCTCAGGTTCACTGACTGGCGAAGTCTCTGTTTCTCAGCTTGAGCAGTTTAATGTCGATTATATAATCGTCGGACATTCAGAGAGAAGAAAAATGGGGGAGACTGATGAGGTGGTCAACAAAAAAGTTAAGGTAGTCTTGGATTATGGAATGACTGCTATACTCTGTGTTGGGGAATCTTCACGGGATCACAATGGCGATTATTTGGATAAAATAAAAGATCAGATCCACTACGGACTTCGTGGGGTAGAGAAGAAATATTTGTTTCAAGTGGTTATTGCTTACGAGCCAGTTTGGGCGATTGGAGCAAAGGAGGCTATGAATTCTCGAGATGTACACGAAACTTCGATTTATATAAGAAAAGTTTTAAACGATATGTTTGGAGATTACTCTAGTTCAGTTCTCATATTGTATGGCGGAGCGGTAGATAAGTTTAATACTGAAAAACTAGTGAGAGAAGGCAACGTTTCCGGCTTTCTTATTGGCAGACAGAGTTTAGTATCAAAAGATTTTGTAGAGATTATAAAGATAGTAGATAGCATATAAAGCAATTTCAAATTTCTAATTTTTAATTTCTAAATAATGATTAAATTCATTGATGAACTAAAAAAGGAGGAGCTGGAAGGTAAGAAAGTATTGCTTCGTTTGGATTTGAATGTGCCAATTGAAAACGGAATAATTACTGATACTTTTAGGTTGGAGAAGTCCATAAGGACTGTCGATTTTCTAAGGGGAATGGGGGCAAAAACAATAATAATAGCTCATTTAGAAAACAAAGAAGGTGGAAACGACTCGCTTCTACCAATCTGGCATTATCTAAACGGTTTTTATAAAGTAGGTTTTTCTCCAACTTATTTTACTGCTGAATCAGCAGATAAACTTTCAAAGCTTGAAAACGGGGGAGTTTTGCTTTTTGAAAACGTCAGAATAAATGAAGGTGAGAAGAAAAATGATCCGGACTTCGCCAAAAAACTTTCAGAGATAGCAGATATTTATATAAATGATGCCTTTAGTGTTTCTCACAGAGAGCATGCTTCCGTAGTAGGTGTTCCAAAATTTTTACCAGCTTTTGGCGGACTTGTTTTGAAATCAGAGATTGAAAACTTATCAAAAGTTATTAACCCAACGCACCCCTTCGTTTTTATTTTAGGTGGGGCAAAATTTGAGACCAAGCTCCCTCTTATCCAAAAGTATTTAAAAAATGCTGATACCGTTTTTGTCGGAGGAGCCTTAGCCAACGACATTTTCAAGTCCAAAGGCCTTGAAGTTGGCATCTCCCTAGTGTCAAAGACGGTCTTTGACATGGGTGAGATAGTTAAAGATCCAAAGTTTAGAACTTATTCTGATGTGACTGCTGTTAATGAAAAAGGTGAAGTTTTTTTCAAAAAACCCAGCGAAGTTGAAAGTCATGAATGTATTATGGATTGTGGACCGGAGTCTATCGAAGATTTAAAGAAAATTATATCAGTAGCAAAAACTATTGTTTGGAATGGACCTCTAGGAAATTACGAGAAAGGTTTCTCTGACAAAACAGAACAGCTAGCAGAGATAATTGCCAATAGAACAGCAGAGGACAACTCAGTTACAAGCATAATCGGCGGAGGGGATACAGTAGCCTCAATCCAAAAACTTGATCTCGAATACAAATTCACTTTTGTCTCAACTGGTGGCGGTGCCATGCTCGACTATTTAGTCAATGAGTCTTTATTTGGAATTGATGCCCTGAATCAATAAATCATCTACTTTTTTATACAAATCCTCAATAGTTCCGTCGTTTTCGATCACAATATCAGCCATTTCTATAACCCTGTCCACTTCTTGGCTTCCAGTACTGCCGTTTCGCTCTAAATCCTCAACTCTTTTGAATTCTTCAAAGGTGACTTGGTCACCATCTCTTTGTCTTGCAATTGACCATGCATATCTTTTCTCAATCGGCGCGTTTACAGTAATCAACTTAAATTTGTCTCCCAGTTCTTTTCGAAAAGTTCTGACTTCGTCTGTGCTTCTCACTCCTGGAGTAACAGTATTACCCGTAATTCTTTTCATTACACGTAACACAAGTAATCGTTTCCCAACTCCCTTTTTTTGTCTGTTGCATATTTACTCATAGAGGCTCTGTCGAGAGGCAAATTCAAAGCCCTCATCTCTTCCCTTAGAAAGTCGCCAAACGTGTATTTTGCAAATCTCTTTGTCACCAAATAATCCGCGATAGTATCTTTGCCCGATGCAGGATGACCAGTGATTCCAAGAACTATCATAAATTATTTTTTATTTTTTCTAAGTTTCCTTCAAAATCTTTTTTGTCTCCTTTTACTTCACTATTAGGATATACCCAAATATGTGCATGATAAACATCCTCACCAACAATTTTTTCAAGTACCCACTCTGTATCGAAAGTTTTTTGTTGTGCCTTAGCTACTTTTCTTACCACCTCAAAATAATCTCCAACATTAGGCACATCCCATACCCACCTAAAATGCTTTTTGGGTATGACCTGAACATGGCCTGGTGATTGTGGATTTATATCTAAAAAAGCCAAGAAATTATCGTCCTCGTAGACTTTATATGAAGGAATTTCTCCCTTAGCAATTTTGCAGAAAATACAATTTTCCATAGGCTCAGTATATCATGGTAGACTATTCTTTATGTCAAAGAAGTATTTAGTCAGAGAGGTAGTGCCAAAAAAGATAGAAAAGAGTCTAGAGAGTTTCTCTCCATTTGTTCAATCTCTGCTTTATGCTAGGGGAATAGAAGACGAAATCTCAGCATATAAATTTCTCAATCCGAACTATGATACAGATTTGTATGACCCGTATCTTTTAGAGGATATGAAGAAGGCGGTTAAAAGGATTCTTGGCGCTATTTCAAAAGAGGAAAAAATTGTCATCTTTTCTGACTATGATGCGGACGGTATTCCTGGAGCAGTAGCCTTGCATGACTTTTTCAAAAAAATTGAGTTTTATAATTTTATAAATTACATCCCACTTCGAAACGAAGAGGGTTTTGGTCTAAATCACGAGGCAATTTATAACCTAGCAGGACAAAAAGTTAAACTTATAATCACAATCGATTGTGGTATTACAGATGTGGATCAAGTCGAGACGGCAAACCAGCACGGAATAGATGTAATAATTACCGATCACCACACTCCACATAAAAAAATCCCAAAGGCTTTTGCTATTGTTAATCCAAAACAAAAGACAGATAAATATCCTGACAAAAATCTTTGTGGTTCAGGGGTTATTTTTAAAGTCATTCAGGCAATAATTATTTCGAAAGGTTTTAAAGAGAAATTTAGCTGGAAAGAAGGACAAGAAAAGTGGTTACTTGATATGGTTGGACTGGCTACACTCTCTGATATGGTACCGCTTCTAGGGGAGAATAGAGTACTTTCGTACTATGGTTTGAAAGTTTTCCAGAAAAGCCCGAGAGTTGGGATTCAGAAACTTCTTGCTTTACTTAAGACTGATCAGAGAACCATTACTGAAGATGATTTAGCATTTATGGTTACACCTAGAATAAACGCTGCATCTAGAATGGGAATTCCCAGGGATGCTTTCACTTTATTATCAACTACTGATGAGGCAGAAGCAGGAGTTTTGGCAGATCATCTTAATAAAAAAAATGATGAAAGAAAGGGAGTGGTTGGAAGTATGGTTAAGGAGATAAAAAAGAAGTTAGAAGACAGCGATGAAGATATGAAACATGTTTTAGTTTTTGGAAATCCGGAGTGGAAACCATCTCTACTTGGTTTGGTTGCAAATAGTTTTTCCGATGAACACAACCGTCCAGTTTTTTTCTGGGGTAGAAATTCAACCATGGCTGGCGAGGAAGATGCTGAGGTTAGAAGACCGAATGCAGGAAGCCCTCTTATAAAAGGCTCATGTAGGGCAGGAGGAGAAACCGACATAGTAAAGCTCATGGAGAAAGTCAAAGATATTTTTGTTGACTACGGTGGACACAAGGGGGCAGGCGGTTTTTCAATTTTACAGGAAAACGTTCATCATTTAGAGGAGAGACTTAATATTGCCTATCTTGAACTTGTCAAAGAGCACAAGGTTATTTTGGACACACTTGTTGATAAAAAACTTTCACTAGATGATGTAAATTGGGAAACATGGAAAGAAGTAGAGAAGTTTACACCTTTTGGTTTTGAGAATCCTAAACCACTTTTTCTTTTTGAAAATATTAAAATTTCTAACGTAAAACTATTTGGTAAAGAACAAAATCATTTAGAATTGAAATTTAAAAATAGTCATGGTAAGGATGTGACAGCAATTGTTTTTTTTCAAAATGGCGACAAGTTTGAAACAGAAATAAAGGAGGGGAGTGTAATAAATCTTGTCGCAAACCTTGAGAAATCTGTTTTTAGAAACTATCCCGAACTTAGACTTCGTATCATTGACATTTATTAGATTAGATGTTATCTTGAAATATAGAAAAATGCACTGAGGCTTATGCCAATATTGTGCGAGGTATTGATATGGACACTTTCCTTCTCGGTTTTGGTTTGTTGTTGATGGTATTGTCCATCATGCTTCTCATTTATCTTTCGTTTACTGGACCGTACGACCGCTGGTTGGTCTGGTATCTCAATGTTGTTTTTTTCGTCGGACTTGCATTTGCCTCATACGGGGCGTTCGGTCTCGACGTTCCACGCTCGGGGGTGCCATCTGGCGCCCTCGGGCTTTTCGTTTACACAAAAATCATCTGATATACTTTATATATGTTAACTGTTTTTACTGATGGTAGTTCTCGTGGTAATCCTGGTCCAGGGGGTTGGGGGGCTATTTTAATTTCTGATGACTTGGTAAAGGAAATTGGTGGTAGAGAAAACAGTACAACAAATAACAGAATGGAACTGACCGCGGTGATTTCAAGTTTGGAGTTAAGTCCGTCTGGAGAGGAGATTATTATTTATACTGATTCAGCCTACGTTCTAAACGGTATTACGCGTTGGGTCAAGGGCTGGCAAAAAAACAATTGGAAAACGTCACAAAAAGAAGAAGTACTTAATCGTGATTTGTGGGAGAAACTTGTGAAGCTCACAGTTCACAGAGTGATAGATTGGAAGCTAATTAAAGGTCATAGTGGCACAGCAGGAAATGAAAGATGTGATGTTATCGCGACATCTTTTGCGGATGATAAACCAGTAATTCTATATAACGGCAGTCGAGAAAGATATGGTGTAAATATTTCTGTTTTCCCGAAGTCGGACTTAGGGGAAAGAAAAGGGGAGAGAAAATCAAAGAGTAAAAGCAAAGCATATTCATATGTCTCAGTGGTTAAGGGCGAAATTAAATTGCACAAAACATGGGATGATTGCAAAAAAAGAGTAAGTGGTATCTCTGGTGCTAAATACAAAAAATCAATATCTCCAATGAATGAGGAAGAAATAATAAGAGAGTTTTCTGAGTAAAATCACAACACAAATAATGAATGTTCACGAATGTACGAAGTGAAAACATTCTGCTATCTTATTTGTGTCATTCGTATGAATTCGTAAATTAGTGTGAATTACAAAACTCGACGAAAACACATGTTTTCTAGCGTATCTAGGAGTGCGTGAAGCACGAGAGTTAAGGAAAATTTTCAGTAGAAAATTATTCCGGCGCTAGAAAATATGTGTTGAGTAAGAGTTTTGTAATTCACAATAAATTAGCATCCATCATCATGATTTTATCTTTTGTTTTCGGTTTCATATCTGGTATCGCAGTTTCATCTTTTTTTAATTTTCCGTTGTGGTCGGTTCTTACTGTTGGAGTAGTTTCAGCAACTCTTTTCCTTTATAGGTACGAATTGAGAGGTAAGAATCGGTTATTCACTACTATTTTAGCCTTATTTCTCCTAGCTTTTCTTATTGGCACGATAAGAATGTCTTATTCTGATCTTCATAGAACATCTATTATTCAAAACCTTATTAATAAAGAAATTATAGCCGAAGGTGTAATCGTCTCCGAGCCGGATGTCAGGGAAAATAACACAAAACTAACAATCGAAATTTCAAAAATTATTCATAAAGAAGTTTTGAGAGAGGAGAATTTTAACGAAAAAGTTTTAGTGACAGTTCCTATTTACCCGGAATACAACTATGGTGACAAACTGAAATTAAATTTTACTTTTAAGGAACCAGAAAATTTTGATTCGGGAGAAGGAAGATTTTTTGATTACAAAGGATATCTCCGAGTCAGGGGAATTTGGTTTGTCTCAAGTTTTGCAAAAGTTGAACTTCTCTCCACTGGTAACGGCAACATAGTAAAAACTCAGTTATTCAAGGTAAAAAAATTTTTCACAAGCTCAATAAATAATAGTTTGCCAGAACCGGAATCATCTCTTCTTTCGGGATTACTTTTAGGAAGTAAACAATCTCTCGGAAAAGACTTACTGACAGAGTTTCAAAGAACTGGAGTTTCACACGTTGTAGTTCTCTCTGGTTATAACATTGCTATCGTTGCAAAAAGTGTAATGTCTTTCATGAGATTTTTACCACAAAATATTTCTTTTGGATTTGGAGCGGTCAGTGTAATTCTTTTCACCATTCTCTCTGGCGGTGGAGCATCAGCAGTTCGGGCGTCCATTATGGTAATGGTTGCGCTTTTTGCAAAGCAATTTAACAGAGACTACAAAGCTGGAAGAGTTTTGGGACTGACTGTTATTTTGATGCTAGCTCCTAACCCACTTCTTTTAGTTTTTGATCCATCCTTTCAGCTTTCGGTTTTAGCAACTATCGGAATAATATTTGTCACTCCGATAGTGGAAACTTATTTCAAATGGGTTACGGAGAGATTTGGCTTAAGAGAAGTATTGTCCACCACTATTGCAACACAACTGACCGTCCTACCTTTTCTCATTTACAACATTGGATTACTTTCCTTTGTCTCACTTCCAGCCAATGTCCTCATCTTGGGAACAATTCCAACCACAATGTTTCTCGGATTCGTTACTGGGTTTCTAGGTCTATTTTCGTATTATCTTTCCCTCATTCCTGCTTTATTTACGTATTCACTTTTGTGGTATCAGCTCAAGGTCGTACACGTTGGAGCCAGTCTTTCATATGGTGCAATAAATCTACCTATTTTCTCTCCAATAATTTTGATAATAGTTTATCTAGCTATTTTTCTTGGTATTCATTTTCTTAAAACCAATAAAAATCGATAGTACTACTGAAAAATTAATTATAAAAATATAAATTGGGTAGGATAATAAAATAATATTAGTAGAGCCAACCGCAATAGCTGCAAAAATTCCAGCAATTCCAGAGAGTACCCAAGTTATTGTAGTTTCACTTTCCGGTTCTTTATATGATTTGATTACTGTGAGGATTCCACCAATTGCATCAATTACAATAACAATGAACAGTGCAATTGCTGGTTCATTAGTTATATACCATAAAAACAATCCAACTCCGGCACCAATGAGTGAAAAAATATCTAGTTTATTTAATCCTCCATATCCAAATTTGATAGATAATAAAAAAACGATTAAGACTCCAAATGTTTGAACTCCCGTTAACCATAGTGAATGATCAGCCCCTTTTGCAAACTGAGAAAAGAATGCGACTGATCCTAAAACAGACCAAATCAACCAAGAGGCTCTTTCCGGTTTAGTTTTTAGTTTCAGAATATCTCTGATATATGGAATATATGATATAGCACTAAGTATCCCAGAAATATAACCGGCTGTTTGTAACATTTTCTATTTAACCTTAAGAAAATTCTCCTCAACCTTTTTCCAATTTAGATTTTCAAAAAAATCTTCAACGTATTGTTTCTTTCCACTTGGTTGATAGTCGGCAACATAAGAGTGTTCCCACATGTCGAGTGCTAAAATAGGGGAGCATCCCTGGAGTTGTCCTAAGTGTTGTTCGTCAATCCACGCAGGAACAAGCTGATCACTTTGTTTGTCATAGTAGAGAATTGCCCAGCCAATGCCACGTGTCATAGCAAGAGTTTTGAAACCCATTATGGCTTGATCAAGCGTTGGTGCTTGCTTCTCGATCGCCTTTCTGAATTCTGAATTTTCCGGAAGTGGGTCGGATCCACTCGAAAGAGAATCAAAATAAATTTCATGATTTCTCATACCATTGAATTCAAAACCAGTCCTTCTGTGTAGCTCACCGATCAAATAAGCATTCTTTGTCGGATCTACCATTAACTCACTAATTTTTTCAAAAATTCCATTAAGGTTTTTTACATAACCAGTGTAAAGCTTTAAATGCTCCTCAATTGTTTTTTTGCTTATCCCTTTAAGCTCTCCAATATCAAACTTTTTCTCTTCAAATTGTTTCATAACTTATTAATTTGACTTGTCCACGTGTGTGGCAAGAATTAGTAATCATAAATTCAGTGTGTATACTATACCACATGCCAATAACCTTTTCACACATCCAGAAGCATTTGCGTTGGTACACTCTTTTACTTCTCGTAAACATTCTTTATCTTCTTTGGTTGGCAGTAATACATGAAAATAGGCAAGGCATTTTGAAGTTTGTTGTTCTAGATGTTGGCCAAGGGGACGCACTTTTTATAGAATCTCCGACAGGAAAACAGGTAATAGTTGATGGTGGTCCAAACAAAACTCTAATGCGAGAGATTGTAAAGGTTATGCCATGGTATGACAGGCATATAGATATGATAGTGGTGACAAATCCTGATAGAGACCACTACGAAGGGTTTATACCACTTTTGGACAAATACACAGTTGACTCACTACTTGAGCCTGGTACAGAAAATCCAAACCCAGTTTATAGTGTCTTTGAAAATAAAATAGCAGAGAAGGAAATCCCAAAATTTCTGGCGAGAAAGGGACAGACCATTGATCTGGGAGGTGGAGTATACCTTGAGATACTTTTTCCGGATAGAGATGTCTCAGAGCTTTCAGTGAACGATGGGTCGATAGTTATGAAACTCGTTTATGGAGAGACTTCAATCATGCTTCAGGGAGATTCAACGGCAAAGATGGAACAATATTTAAGAAACTCTGTTTCAAGCACCACTTTGCAAAGTACTATATTAAAAGCAGGACATCATGGCTCCAGAACATCTAGTTCTGTAGGATATGTCAAAGCAGTTTCACCGAAGTGGGTGGTTATTTCCTCTGGAAAAAATAATTCTTACAGGCACCCACACGAAGAAACATTGGAGACTTTCAAAAAGTTAAATATTCCTGTCTTTGATACTTGTAATAATGGTGCGATTCATTTTGAGTCAGACGGTAAAAATTTTGTTTTAAAAAATAAAAACCTTAAGATGGCGGTGAGTGGATGTAAATTGACCAACTAATTAGCATCTAGTATTGTGTAATAGGAGGTACAGTGAAAATATCAGACCCTACCTGCACTCTGCGCTGGAATAGAAATGAGAACGGAAGAGTCACAACTGGTGACAGGGAATTCTTCACCGATTTCCCTCAAGTACTGCAGTACGTGATCTCTCACACAACTGAACTGCGTCACTTGGGTGGCGAATGGGAGTTTACTCTTCAAGACACAGGTGGAAGAGTTATCCCACTCGACCTTCCCACAGAGGTTAGACCTGAGGTGTGGCGATAGGGGTCGGACGGCCGGATTCCACTGTGGAGTTCGGCCGATTTTTATTAAAATATAAGTAACTATATAACCCCGGCTTTTTTGAGAGTTCTAAATGCTCCGTTTTTTTGAATAGTTTTGATAGCTTCTGTGGAGAGGGTTAAAGTCATGGACTTTTTGAGTTCAGGAATATAAATCTTCTTTTTCTGAAGATTCGCATATCGTCTTTTCATGCCAGTTGGGTTAAACTGTGTCGCACGAGTACGGTTTGAATACCCGCCACCCATTTGAGAAGACTTACCTGTTACTTCACACGCTTTTGCCATGACGAGTATGCTATCATAAGAAAGTATTGCAGGCAACATTTCGTTAGTTATAACTTAGAAAGTCTATAATGAAAGAATTAATACTTTACAAACTTTATAACTTTTAACTTTATAACTTATTCATGCCAATTGATATAATATTTTCAGGAATAATATTTATCTTCTCGGTTATCATTCATGAAGTCTCTCATGGATTTATGGCGTATAAGCTGGGGGATAACACAGCCAAATTTGCTGGTAGGTTGACGCTAAATCCCATTCCACATATTGATCTTTTCGGTTCAATAATACTTCCCCTTTTTCTCGTTCTATCAGGGTCTTCAATGGTTGTTGGTTGGGCAAAGCCAGTACCATTCAATCCTTACAATCTTAAAAATCAAAGATGGGGAGAGGCAATGGTAGCCATTGCAGGACCACTTTCAAATATATTTCTCGCTGTTATTTTTGGAATCCTTATAAGGGTCGCTGTTTTTCCATCTCTTCTCAGTCCGTTCATATATATAGTATTGGTCAATCTTCTTCTAGCTACTTTTAACCTAGTGCCAATTCCACCGCTCGATGGTTCCAAAATACTTTTCTCACTTTTTCCAAACAAGTTACATGAAGTCAGAGAATTTTTAGAGAGAAATGGGCTTTTTGTTTTGATTTTCTTTGTCTTTTTCCTTTGGCAATATGTTTATCCAATTGTTCTGGTTCAGTTTAATTTATTGACCGGTATGGCGATATAGTTTCGTATAAATCTGTGGAAAGAAATAGTGTAGTTTAGTGTGTTGGTGACGCACGGGTTTGGCTTTTCTCAAAGTGTAAGCCTTGCCTTTTTGGAAGAGATATATTAAAGTAGCCAAGCAAATACAAAAAATATGTCAACGATAAATCAGCTTGTCAGAAGAAAGAGATCAAAGCCCGGAGTAAAGTCAAAAGCCGTGGCTCTTACTCGTGGATTTAACAATCTAACAAACAGACCAGTTTTTTATAACTCACCTTTTAAGAGAGGTGTTTGCACAAAAGTGACGACAAAGACTCCTAAGAAACCAAACTCTGCTATACGAAAATACGCAAGAGTTCGCCTTACAAACGGTATGGAGGTTTCAGCATACATCCCAGGAATGGGACATGCCCTTCAAGAGCACTCCGTTGTTTTGCTACGAGGTGGAAAGGTAAAGGATGTCGGCTTGCGTTATACAATAGT
Organism: Minisyncoccia bacterium; assembly: GCA_049297675.1. Classification (GTDB taxonomy): domain Bacteria; phylum Patescibacteriota; class Minisyncoccia; order Phycocordibacterales; family DATDWN01; genus C7867-006. Next base: position 108,539 of record JBAQUS010000011.1, read on the forward strand.
GCGAGGCAAGCTCGATGCTACTGGAGTTGAGAAGAGAATGAAGGGAAGAAGTCAGTACGGAGCAAAGAGACCGAAAAGCAAATAACGCGATACCAATTTACGAATACATGCGAATGATACGAATAAATACAAAACAGTTGCACCCATTCGTTTTATTCGTATAATTCGTTGATTCGCATCGATATTATTATATGAGAAGAAAAGTTACAAACAGAAACATAGTCAAGAAAGACAAAAAATACGACTCCGATAAAATCGGCAAATTTATCAACTACATAATGGAGAGGGGGCAGAAAGAAACTGCCAGAGGAATTGTTTACGATGCCTTGGAAGAAGTGAAAGAGAGAACAAAGGTTGAAGATGTTATGGAAGTTTTTGATACAGCTCTGAAAAACACAGGACCTTTGACAGAAGTTCGTTCTCGAAGAGTTGGTGGTGCAAACTATCAGATTCCCAGAGAAGTTAGACCGGAAAGAAGGTCTTTCTTGTCCATGAAATGGATAATTGAGGCTGCTCGAGGTGGAAAAGGAAAGAGTATGGCTTTAAAACTAGCAGATGAAATAATTCTAGCAAGTAAAAACGAAGGTAAGGCTGTCAAGAAGAGAGAAGATACTCATAAAATGGCTGAAGCCAATAAGGCATTTGCCCATTTTGCATGGTAAAAAAGGGCCGAAAGGCCTTTTTTACCATGCAAAATAAATTAAACAGCGCATGGTCGAGAGGGAAAATAGTAGAAAGCTATTTTCCCTCCGGGTGAGTTTTTCAAAAATCCTCACAAAAACAGAAAAGATCTCAACACCAGGAGAAGCAAAAATAAAAATTTAATAATTAAGAATAATTAAAACAAGTTGAGCTTTCTTGTTTTTAATGTATTATTTAGTAATTAACATTGAAGCACATGAAAACTGAATCTTTAGAAGCTTTTCCACCACCATATCTAAGAAGTCTGGATGAGATCTTGGGTTTTTCGGAAATACCGGAGGATAATTTTCAAGAATTGAAGTCCAGGTATATAGAATTGTATAAAAATAGTTTTGTTAAGTCAGTAAGAGACAATGAAGAAATAGATATGGAGTTATCGGAGGAAGTTTTGGATGAAGGGGGGACTGACGGGCTATTTAATGAACTTGAGGATTATTATAAAAAAGAAATTTGGGATAAATTAGTTGACGAACTAGTAAGAGTCGCTCCAGATTTTAAAGGTTTAAAGGTTCCCTCACCACTTAGACCTGAAGATTCAAAAATTGAATTTGATGAGGATTTAGTTGACGCAGGCTTGGATGAAAAAAATAGAGATGTGCTGGACGAATATAGAAAATTACAAAAAAGTGCTCTTGAAATGTGTCTTAAGTTTTCAAAAAGAATTTCTAGGGAGGTGTTAAGAGAAAGTGTAAAAATGGCACGTATAGAGTTAGGATTAAGAAATATTGTTAACTAATATTAGATTGTAATAGAAAGGAATTTTTTTCAACATAGGAATTTCATTTTATGTGCGAACCAGCGAGGGGAGTCTTCGGTTACTCGCTTACCAATTGTGTTCTCTATTTTTCCTAATAAAATAAAGTATCATATACGCCATGGCGTATATGATACTTTTATGGTATTCTCAGGGCAGGGGAATGTTGTTATAGATTTGTAATATACTGATGCATTAAATATATAGAAATCTCAAATGAAAAGAAAATACTTAAGATACAAAGGAATACGAGTCAACGCTTTTGGTATTCCTGTGTCAGGATATGTTGATAAAAGTAAAGGCAAAAAACCTATTAAAAAGAGGGATATTTATCACACCTCTTTTCCATCAGTTTTCAAAGAGAATTCTCCTAAAAATCTTATTGTTATGTATGATATTCCACATGAATTAAAAAAGGAAAGAGACTGGTTTCGGCGACATCTTATTAAGTTTGGATACAAAATGATACAAAAAAGTGTTTGGGTGGGACCATCCCCACTACCAAAAGAATTCCTCAAGTATTTAGAGGAAATAAAAATTGGAAATAGGTTAAAAACCCTTAAATTAGCCAAAACATACAATCCTACTATATCAGCCATGGCGTAAATGATGATATCTAGGATTTCATGGTTATAAAATGGTCAATTAAATATTAGCTTTTTTTGGGTAACTTGCATTTTTAGTGGGGGGGTAAAATAATGGTATTAAAATTAGCTTAAAATTATGAATGAAGGAAAACTTGAAAATAGTGATGACTTATCTATTGCCCCTCAAGAAGGATTAGATGGGCAAGTTGAAGATTATGATGCAGAAAAAAATTGGCAAGAATATATAAGAGATGGACGTCGAGAGCCGATGTCTATGGATCGTATATACTATATAATCCAACGAGAAGATGGTCGGGCAGCCAGAATGGCGTTAAGTCACGCAGTTAATAGTGAGAGAGAATTTAAAAATGGAAAAGCGTGGTCTCCTCGTTCAGGAATAGATTTTCCAATAGATGTGTCAGGACTTAATGAAGAGGAAAAGGATAAAATAGATCTTAAAGTGGGTAGTCTTGTCAAAGCATGGATTTTAGAACACGAACAACAACAAGAATTAATGTTAGCAAGAGAAGAAGCTTTACGTGGTAATACCACAAAACTTATGAGTCTTCTCGTGGCATCTATGAGAAACGTAATAAACTCAGAGAGTCCGGAAACAGCCTTCAAATATATTTGTGGAATATGGTCCAGGAGTGATGGGGAAGATTATGAAGCAAATGCAACAGATTCTCCTCGTGAACTGATGGATCATCCACTTCGTTATTTACCGAGCGATGTACAAAAAAAATTTGAGGATGAGTATAAGAGAGAATTTAGGAGCATGTTGGATGAGGAAAATGAAAGGTAAAACTAATGGATAAGCAAGGTAAGCTATTGCTTTAATCAATCCTGAAAATGTTTAAGCTAGGGGAGTCCTCGCTTAAACTCGATTTACTTAAAAAAGTTCGGAATGGTTGCCAATGTCGATTAATATCAAAACGAGCTCTCTTTTTCGGATTTGATAAACTAGAAGCAGGTCACCTTTAATGTGACACTCACGGAGGTTGTGCATACTTCCATGTAAAGAATGGTCTTTGTATTTTAGTGGGAGTGTTTTTCCTGAAGCTAGTATTTCGACAGCTGTTTCGATTTCGACCCTTTTGATCTTCCCAGAGTGCATGACTTTCTTAAGGGATTTCTCAAATCTCTTAGTGAATATTTTTTTATACATTTATTTTCCACTAAAATTTAGACCAAAATATCATCAAACATTTCTCGGGTAGAAGAATATCTTTTGCCGTGCTTTAAAGCCTCCACAGCCTCCCTTTCATATTTCTCAATTATTTTAGGATTGTATTTGTGAGTAAAACCAAATGGGCAAACATAAGTAAGATTATTAGGGTCGCTTTCTCTGGCCAAAAGAAACTTTATTCCGGAAGACAAATCAAGCCCCATATTCTTAAACATTTTTATAGCTTTTGTTTTTGTTGCCTTGTCTATTCTAATTTGTAGTGTTGTGTCCATTTGGACAGTATAAAAAAATGTAATGATAATGTCAATACATACTTTGTTGTAAGTGAAGGTGTACTTACCTACAATGACTTGCAATTTTTACGGGGGGTAAAATTGAGGTATTAAAGTTAATACTTAAAAGTATAAAATTATGGAAACATACCACGATAGTTCTGGTCAAGAAATAAGTAGGGAATCTTTTATTGAATCACAGGAGAAAGAACATGATATTGAAGAAAGACTTTTGAGAGAGTCAGGGTGGTCACCGCTAGATGTTGTTCGTACTTTCTATCTATATGATAAATATGATGAAGCTAATCGTGACCAAGCGATAGGTGTAAAAAGGACTGTCGTTGTAATTGACACAACCATTCCGTCATACGGGTTTGATCATTGGGAAATTAATGGTGATGTTTTGCCACCAGATAATTCTGCAAAAAGTATATCAGTATATGAATGGGTGAAGAACGGTGATGAGTATAAATGGGTTGAGATCGAAAGATATAAATGTAGTTATGATGGTGGTAAGCAGGGTGAATGGAAAAGTCTAGATCTGACATAAATACACTAAAAGAAATCCATATAGCTCAATAATTGACTATAAGTTTATCTTAAGATAAACTTATAGTATGACTAAAATCAAGGATAAAATAATAGGGCTTAAAGAGCTTAGGGAGAATACTGAAACTTATATTTCCCAAGTGGAAAAAGGTAAGTCTTTTGTGGTTATGCGAAAGTCAAAGCCAGTTTTTACTATTTCTCCAGTAGACGAATGGGGAGATGAGGGTACCTGGGAAACAGTCGTAGACTTTAATGAGATAAAAAAAGGTGGTGTTCCAATTGAAGATGTGATAAGTAGTTTGAAAAGATTAAATAGATAGCTTATTTATGAATAAAATAGATAAGTTTCTGAAAAAACTAATAACAGGCGACAGAGTTTTTATTTTAAAAGTTTTGAATCAAATATATTCTGGAAATTTCGAAAATTTACACGTAAAGAAGCTAAAAGGATTTAAAAATAAATACAGAGTTAGGGTGGGTAGAATAAGGATAATATTTACTAAAGAAAGAGAAGGAATCAGAATTGATAAATTAGATTTTAGGAGCGATAATACATATTAACTAATCTAATGGAGACATTCTGGGACTTATTAAAAGATCCGGCACATTGGTGGTTTGAGTTATTTCTCATTTTTATTTTCGACGTAGTTGTCGGACTTATTGTTTGGCCGTTTGTCCAAAAGGCACTTATTCACCATAAATCCGATCACGAAAGACTAGAGGATTTAGAGAGGGAGGTGGAAAAACTAAGAAATAAAATGTAATTTTATCTGTATCCATCATGGTCATCAATTGCCAGTAAGTACACTTCGTTTTTTAGTCCATATTGAAATATTATTCTGTCTTTACGATTAATCCAAAAGGCATATTTATCGCTCAGTCTACCGTGCAGTTTATGAACTTTCAGTCGCTTGTGGTTAAGAGGGTTTTCAAACAGTTTTATTTTTTCCAAAACCTCCTCATAGAATTTATTATCCAACTTTTTTAACTGTTTAATAAATGTGTGCGTATATATAAGACTAATCATATTTAGTCTTTAAATTTTCTAACTATTTCTCTCAGGTCTCCACTAAAGACCCTGCCATTTTTTATATCCTTCTCTGCTTCAAAGATATTTTTTAGCAGTTCTTCTTCTGCATATAAATCTAATGCTTGTCTGACGGCATGGGCCTTATTAGCTGCCTTACCGCTTTTTACAAGGGAAGATATAAACCTTTCATTTTTTGGTGATATGGGTACTGATATTGTAGTCATATGATAATATATTAATTTATATGATATTATCATATATTAATAAGTAACTAAATGTCAAATTTACTTACTGATATTGCTCAAAATAGTCTTTTAGTATATAGTTTTCTCGTATCCCGAGAGGGTATTTTATTTACCACAATAAATGAATCCCGTTAGAGGCCGCGGTCGCTTACGGGTTAAGGAAATTAAGTAATTAATTAAAATTATCAATATTAATAAATATGGTATGGTAACGGAAGACCGCGACCTGCCTCTAACGGGATGAACCGCGATTACACACTAGACAAAGTTAGAAACTTCGGAATCATTGCTCATATTGATGCTGGAAAAACAACCACATCCGAGCGTGTGCTTTTTTATACTGGAATGACTCACAAAATAGGTGAGGTGCACGAGGGGGAGACGGTGACTGACTGGATGGAGCAGGAAAGAGAAAGAGGTATTACAATTACAGCTGCGGCTATTACCTGTTTTTGGAATCCGACATACAGAGAGAAGGGTAGCAAACCTGAGTATCGTTTTAATATTATAGATACTCCAGGGCATATTGATTTTACTGCGGAAGTAAAGAGGTCACTTAGAGTACTCGACGGGGCGGTTGTGGTTTTCGACGGAGTGGCGGGAGTAGAACCACAGTCCGAGACAAACTGGAGATATGCGGATGATGGAAATGTTCCGAGAATCTGTTTTATAAATAAACTCGATAGAACAGGAGCATCATTTGAAAGAAGTTATGCTTCTATTTTGGATAGACTAACAAAAAACGCTGTCAGGGTTCAGATTCCAATCGGTCTTGAGGACAAGTTTGAAGGAGTTATTGACCTTATGAAAATGAAAGCTTTTTACTTTGAGGGAAACATGGGTATGCAAATAAAGGAAGCTGAAATTCCTGCTGAGCTTCTAGATGAGGCCAAAAAATATAGAGCAGAGCTTGTCGAAAAAGTTGTTGGAGAAGATGACAATCTAATGTCTGCGTATCTTGATGGTAAAGAGCCAACTACCGAGGAGCTCAAATTAACCCTGAGAAAAGCTACCCTTGCTGTAAAACTTGTACCAGTTTTTGCTGGATCAGCACTGAAAAACAAGGGAGTTCAGCTAGTTTTGGATGGTGTTGTTGATTACCTACCATCACCTTTGGATATTCCTCCTGTACACGGAACTGATCCTAAAACAGGTGAAGATATTTTCCGAAACGCATCTGACTCAGAGCCATTCTCAGCACTTGCTTTCAAGCTTCAAAACGATCCTTTCGTTGGACAATTAACTTTCTTTAGAGTTTACTCTGGGACTTTAGAGGCAGGCACTTATGTCTACAATTCGACTACCGGAGAGAAAGAGCGTCTGGGAAGAATTGTTCGCCTTCAGGCGGATAAGCGTGAGGAAGTTAAAAAAGTTTTTGCGGGGGAGATCGCTGCGGCAGTAGGTCTGAAGTCAGCTAAAACGTCTCATACGCTATGTGATGAAAATAATCCGATTGTTCTTGATCCTATCAAGTTTGTTGATCCAGTGGTGTCTTTGCGTGTTGAGCCGAAGACCAAAGCTGATCAGGAAAAAATGGGTATGGCACTTAAAAAACTTTCTGACGAAGATCCAACTTTTGTTATTTCATCAAACTCTGAAACAGGCGAGAGTATTATTTCTGGAATGGGAGAGCTCCACCTTGAGATCATGGTTGATCGTATGAAGAGAGAATTTGGTGTAGAGGTAAACGTCGGCAAGCCACAAGTGGCATACAGAGAAACTATATTAGGTTCTGCAGAGGCTGAACACAAATACATAAAACAAACTGGTGGTAAGGGTCAATACGGACACGTTAAATTGACCATCAAACCACTTGAGAAAATAGAGGAAGGGGCAAAAATCCCTAAAAATGTTAAGAGATACGATGACTTCGAATTTATAGATTCAATCAAAGGTGGTGTTATTCCGCAGGAATTCATTCCAGCGGTTGAAAAGGGGGTTCATGAAGCAATGGATCGTGGAATAGTGGCGGGTTACAAAATGGTAAATATTTCTTGCGAACTGACATTTGGATCGTACCACGACGTGGACTCATCCGAAATTGCATACAAGATCGCTGCCTCGCAAGCTTTTCAGGAGGCTGCTAGGAGAGCTAGACCAGTAATACTTGAGCCAATCATGAAAGTTGAGGCTGTTATGCCTGAGCAGTTCATGGGAGACATTACAGGTTCGCTTTCAGGAAAGAGAGGACAAATAGAAGGTATGGACGAGAGAGGAATGCTTCGAGTAATCCACGCCAAAGTTCCACTTTCTGAAATGTTTGGATATACAACTGACATACGTTCAATGACCCAAGGCCGTGGCTCAGTCCAAATGGAATTTGATCACTATGAAGTAGTACCACCAAACGTGGAGAAAACAATCATTGAATCGAGGAAATAAAATTATTTTTATTGAATTGAGGTATAATGAAAGAATGTCAGAATCATTAGATAACCCAGTAGTTGTCGCAGAACCAACTATAGACAATACTGAAGAAAGATCTAGATTGCTAACTGAATTGGCTGAGAAGCTCGAGGGCTTTTTTTATGATCCAGATCAGAATGTTCCAGGTATAGAAAGAGAGAATTATGTTGATAATTTGTTAATAAATAGAAAAGTTATTGACTTTATTGAACATAATCCAGGCAGTTTTGACTTGTTTTTTATTTATTTAAGTCGTCAAGTTTACGATAAGGATCAGCTGGAGTCATTGCTAAAAAACATTATTCTAAGAGAAGCTGAGAAAACCAAAAATCAAGTAGAATTGGTTGAAAGACTATGGGTTAGTCCACTGGCTTCAGTAGAAGAATATGAGTTGGGTGTTTACAAAGAGCAAATAGAGAGTCAGGTCAGAGATGCTGTCTTGGAATTAAAAAGAAAGGGTTATAGACCATTTGGATCTGGTTTCGGAGACCTAGTATCCGGTACACAAGCAATACTTTTGAATAAGGAAGGAGTTGAAATAAGTTTGATTACAGAGAATTTAAGAGGTGAGAATGTGGAAATAGTTGAAGAAGAAGATAGAATACAAATAATATTTAAGCCGACAGACTCAGAAACATCTATGGAGGAATTAAAAAAAGTTTGGAATAGAATAGTTTCAAAAATTCCATCAGTAAAGGATAATTCAAAATTAAGGTTGTCAGATAATGGTAGGCAAGGCAGTGAGTTTAGAGAAACTCAAAACAAAATCAAAAAAGGACAGAATGCTTGGTTAAGAAACGGATTAGCTTTTGTTGATGGAAAAGTAGTTGAAATGTCGTATGAGGATTTTCAGATTTTAATGAATAAATGATTTGAGAGAAGAACTACAGGGATTCATCCCGTTAGAGTTTTGCTTGTTAACAATGTATTTTAAGTAATAAACAGGTTATCCCATAATATTTTTATATATGTTTGATTATTAAACTCTAACGGGATAAAATTAGTCAATGGTTACTACTACTGACTTAAAAAAACCTATACCCTCGCCTTTTGATATTTTGACTTCTCAAACTGAGAAAGTTGAAAAAAGTGAAACAAGTGATATTTATAATATTCCTATAAAGAAGATATTTGACAGTGTTCCGAAGCCGACTGAACTAGAGCCTTTGATGGGAGCTGATGGTTCGCAAAAAATTCCAATAAACAAAAAAACATCACCGAAAAAAAGTTTCTTTGTTCCACAAATTGCATTAGACTTTGTAGAGAGTCTAATAAGAAATAATAGACCGCTCAAATCTCTGAGGTTTGATTTGGAGGAGTCAAATTCAATCGAAGAAGCTTTGGAACACATTGATGATTCAAAACTTCTATTAATTTCTGAAAAACAAGATTTACTCAAGATTCTCGGTTTTGAAGATAAGAGTCCTGAGGCAGAAGTAATTTTGGACGAGGAGCTTGCAAAAGCAAGGAAAAATTATATTTCTTTACAAGGTCCTTACATAAGAAAAAATCAGATTCACAAAGAGAGCTACGCAAAGATCATGGCTGATTTTGGAGTAGAAAAAGAGATGCCTAAGAGAGATGTACCGAAAGAAGTTATGGAAGCAAGATTGGAATACGAAGATTTGAAATTGAGGAAGAAAGGTCTTCTAGGTGAAAACAGTACAGAGTTTATTGTCACGGAACAAGAATTTTTTTCCGACGAGTTGTTCAAGATCGTCAAACCAGAAGCTTCTCCATACATTAGTAAGCTTTCAAACATATGGAATCATTCGGAGAATGATAGTTCAATTGATTTTTTACTACTAGACATTGATTTTTTGAAAAAAACAGAGTCACAAGAGGCAGTCTTTGAGGGGTTGAGAACTGAAATAAATCTTACAACCACTGAAGTTTCACCTATTCTAGCGAATAAAGTTGAAAACGATACGATACTTGCAAAAAGAGCTGAAAATGCTGAAAACCTGCCTGTGGAGAACTTCTCTGTACAAAAGGAGGTCTTTGAGCAAGAATCGGCTAGTCCGAAAGAAGAGGTATTCCCCTCAGAATACGAGGGTAACCAGATAAAGGTAATAAAAGAGGGTATAGATGACACTTTTATTATTAGGGTAACATTCAATGATAAGGACATTGCTCTAGGTGAAATCGTAAAAAATAACCTAAAAATAAAGTTAAAACCGGAGTTTAAGGCAGGATGGTTTTATGTAAAAACACCAGAAGAGAGAGCTTTTAAGGAGAAAATATTGCCATTTCTTAAAACTCTCAAATCTTAATATTTGATGAATTTATCAAAAGATATAATAAATGAATGGGACCTTGGTACTTTGTCCAAGGAAAGAAAGACTGACGTAGTCAGTCGGATTAGCCGTGTATTGTTCCAGGCACTTATGGTTAGATCACTTGATATACTATCTGATTCAGAGCAGTCAGAACTTGATGACTTGATGAGTCAGGATTCAACAACGTCTGAGGATGTTCTTATTTTTTTAAAATCTAAAATTCCAACATTTAGTGTTCTGGTGAAGGAAGAGAGAGAAAGTTTAAAAAGAAGTATGCAGATTTAGTTCGGGGGTTGACTATTGAATATTTTTTGTCTAGTATTATTGTGTCGCTTTTGCGACAGTTTTTTCTCTGCTAATTTTCGTAAGTTCCCAAAATTTAGATTTCTCGAACACTAAGTTTTTGGAGTTTCCAAAATGGCAAATTATTAGAAGATTAATTAAAACAAACACGACGCAAATTACGAATAAAAACGAACCCGTCCGAATGGATTCATCCGGGCGGATGACACGAATCAAATTCTAAATAATTGAATCTTATTCGTAAATTCGTACTCATTCGTGGATTGGTGTCGAGATAAATATTATGGCAGATCAAGCAGTATTTGATAGAAGCAAGCCCCACATGAACGTGGGTACTATCGGTCACGTTGACCATGGTAAGACAACATTAACAGCAGCAATCCTTAACGTCCTTGGAAGAGCAGGAGGGGGATACAAGGCAAGAGTTGAAGCAATCGATCAGATTGACAAAGCCCCAGAAGAGAAGGCGAGAGGAATCACCATTTCTCTACACCACTCTGAATACGAAACACCTACAAGACACTATGCTCACGTAGATGCACCTGGACACGCGGACTTTATTAAAAACATGATCACTGGTGCCGCTCAAATGGACGGTGCCATACTAGTGGTTGCAGCAACAGACGGAGTGATGCCTCAAACAAGAGAGCATGTACTTTTGGCAAAACAAGTTGGTGTACCACAAATGATTGTATTTCTAAACAAGTGCGACATGGTTCCAGATGTAGAGCTTATTGACTTAGTTGAGGAGGAAGTTCGAGAGCTTCTTACTAAGCAAGGTTTTGATGGAAAGAGTGCAGCAGTTATTAGAGGTTCAGGACTTAAAGCTCTTGAAAGTAAAGACAATGAAGACGTCTGGGCAAAGAAAGTATTGGAGCTTGCAAACGCGTTAGATACCTTACCTATTCCACAGAGAGACTTAGAAAAGCCATTTCTTATGCCGGTTGAAGACATTTTCTCAATCGAAGGAAGAGGAACAGTGGTTACTGGAAGGATAGAGAGAGGTGTTGTCAAGGTTGGTGAAGAAATAGAGTGTATTGGTTTGAAAGACACGGCAAAATACACTGTTACTGGTATTGAAATGTTTAACAAATCTCTAAACCAAGGAGAAGCAGGGGACAACGCTGGTATACTTCTCCGAGGAGCAAAGAAAGAAGACATCCACAGAGGACAAGTTTTGGCCAAACCAAAGACCGTGACTCCTCATACAGAATTTACAGCAGAAGTTTATATTCTAAAGAAAGAGGAAGGTGGAAGACATACTCCATTCTTCTCAGGTTACAAGCCTCAGTTCTATGTTAGAACCACAGACGTTACTGGAGATGTGACGCTAAACGAAGGAGTAGAGATGGTTATGCCAGGAGATACTGTCACTTTCAAGGTAAAGCTTGTTGCTCCTGTTGCACTGGAAGAGATGACGAGGTTTGCTATACGCGAGGGAGGCAAAACCGTAGGCGCGGGTGTTGTGACTAAGATAATTGTGTAGCAATTATCTTAGGTGACAGAACTTCCAAATTTGGTGAACTTCTCGTTCCGAATTTGAAAATGCTCGTCACCTTAGCACTAACTAAGGCTTCTCGCATTTTCAAATTCTCACGTCGAATTTCACTCAAATTTGAAAGTTCGTGGTGACTCTAGAATATAGTTTTCAAAATAAAATCAAAAAACCATCCTGAGTTTATCGTGGGGTGGTTTTTTGGTACCCTTGCAATTTTTACGGGGGGGGTAAAATTAAGTGAATAATAATTAACTTAAAATTATGACAGAAGAAGGATACAAACCAAGTGAAGAAGAGATAGAATTAGCAAAATCTCATATGAGATCAGCGGAAGGTGTCATGTCTACAAGTAGAGAGTTACAATTTAATAATTTAGCCGAGATGGGCGTTAAGGGTTATTTGTATTTTAGTCATACTCTTGTTGGAGATCACGTTGAATATGAATTTGAGGGTGAACTAAATGGTCATAGGGTTTTATTTAAAACTGAAGGTAAACAATTGTTTATTGATGGTGTAGAGGTAGATAAAAATAGAGCCATGAGATTTAAGGAGAAATATTGTCCACTAGCAATAGATAAAAGTGCCGAAAATTCATATAATGATTATGCTAGGGTAGAAAGAGAAAAACCAATTGAATTAATAAGAGCTGAAGAATTTTTGGACGAAATTCTTTAAATTTTAATATATAAATTATTACCTACCACGGAGGCGTTGCCTCCGTGGTACCGCCACAACCCCGAGTTAGTTTCTAGTTCGGTGGTTTTTTGTTTGAATGAAAATGGGAAATATGATAATATGGCCTAATATGAAAAAAACTATTTCATTTAAGATATCAAAGGAGGGAAAACATTATACGGCTTCAGCTGTGGGTTTTTTCATTGTCACAGAGGGGAAAAGTTTAGACGAGCTTTCAAAAAATATAAGAGAAGCAACGGAACTTTACTTTGAAGATCATAATAAAAAAAATAAAAATAATTTTAATTCTATTTCGCTAAATTTACCACTATACGTTTAATATATGCCTAGACTGAGGGATATTTCTGGTAAGCAAATGGTCAGAATCTTTCAAACCCTTGGTTTTGTTGTTTTAAGTCAAAAAGGTAGTCATATCAAGATGTCTAGAGTTCAAGGTGGAAAAGAGCAGACTTTGGTTATTCCAAACCATACTTCAATCTCAAAAGGAACACTTAAAACAATTTATATTCAGGCAGGTAACTACATTCCTGAAAATCAGCTCAAAAAACTTTTTTATACATAGTTTTATTAAGCGAGGGGAATTGCGACTTATTTACATGCTATTTAGGGTATCATTGTATTGGACAAAACTCCTATTGTACAAAAAACAATTATCTGATAGTATCGTTCTATTGTAATTTATCAAAATGACTGCCAAGGAAAGCCCAAAAAAACCTGTAGCCAAAAAAACTGCTACAAAAAAACCCGCTAATGCAGGTGGGTCTGTTGCTAAACCTTCCGTACCAAAGTCTACAACGAAAGTGGCTAAGACAGTTTCTACTCCAGTCAAGTCTTCACCTAAGACCGAGGCTATTTCTAAACTTCGTATACGGGTCAGAGCATACGAGTACAAGATTTTGGATGTTTCAGTAAAGCAGATAATAGATACAGCTCTTCGTTATGATGCTAAAGTCGAAGGACCTATACCTCTCCCTACTGAGATAAAAAAATACACTGTAAACAGATCATCTTTCGTTTTTAAAAATGCTAGAGAGCAGTTTGAAATGAGAGTACACAAGAGAGTTATAGACATTCTCAATCCTAGCCCGAAAATAATGGAGGCGTTGACAAACATGTCATTACCAAGTGGAGTTAACATTGATGTGAAGATTATTTAGTGGAAAGTGTGACTAGAACAATTTTATTAAAAATTGTTCGTCCGACCGATTGTATTCAATTGGTTTAGGAAAGTGTGAAAGTACGACTCTTGAATTCCAAACACATATCTGCTATTGTACTCCAATCGCCTCTGGGCGTTTTTATACGCCTTATCTAGTATTCATTCGTATCATTCGCATGAATTCGTAGATTGGTATCGCACTTACTATGAAGTTTATCCTAGGTACAAAAATAAATATGACTCAAATCTTTGATGAAAAAGGTTTGGTCCATCCTGTAACTGCCATAAAGGCTGGTCCAGTTTTTGTTACTCAAGTCAAGACAGAAAAAACAGATGGCTATAATGCTATTCAAGTTGGTTTCGGTGAGAGAAATCCAAAAAATATAAACAAAGCTCTCAAGGGTCACATGAAGGACAAAAATTTCATCCATCTTAAAGAATTACGAGTTAAGGGAGAACCTACATACAAAGTTGGTGATTCAATAGATTTGTCAGCTTTTACAACAGGGGATAAAGTAGTTGTTTCTTCAACATCAAAAGGCAAGGGTTTTCAAGGTGTTGTTAAGAGGCATGGTTTCAAAGGTGGACCGAGATCTCATGGGCAAAAGCATTCCGAAAGAGAACCAGGTTCTATTGGAGGAGCTGGTCGTGATGGAGGGCGTGTTGCTAAAGGAAAGAGAATGGCAGGGAGAATGGGGGGTGATAGAATCACACTAAAGGGGCTGACTGTAGTTAGCATGGACACAAAATCAGGGGAGATGTTTATTCGTGGAGCTGTTCCAGGGAGGAGGGGGACGCTAGTTGAAATACATGGGAGTTAAAAGTGTGAAAGTAGAAAGTATAAAGTAAATTCAAAATGGAAGAGAAAAAGTTAAAAAAGAATACGAAACCAAAAATGGAGTCTACAAAAGAGACAAAAGTCCCAGTCTCACTTGAAGCAGTCGTTTATGACACAAAAGGTAAAGAATCTGGCAAAGTTAGCCTACCAGAAGGAGTATTTGGTCAGAAATGGAATGCCGACCTGGTTCATCAGGTGGTTATGTCAATGGAGTCGACACAGAGAACAAATGTTGCTCACACCAAAAACCGAGGTGAGGTCAGGGGTGGAGGTAAAAAACCTTGGCAACAAAAAGGTACCGGACGAGCAAGGCATGGTTCTATAAGGTCACCGCTTTGGGTTGGGGGAGGTGTGACGCATGGTCCTAGAAATGATAAAGATTATTCTAGGAAAATAAATAAAAAAATGAAGGCTAAGGCTCTTTATACTATTCTCTCAAAAAAATACAGAGACGGACAAGTTTTGTTTGTGGATGAAATCGCACTTAAAGCACCTAAGACAAAAGAAGCCAAAGTTATCCTATCGTCGCTCTCAAAGGTTTCAGGGTATAATGATTTACTATCAAAGAAAAAAAATTCCGCATACATAGCACTTTCAGCAAAGGACACAAACACAGAAAAAAGTTTTAACAATTTTGGTAATCTGATGGTGGACGAGATAAGAAACGTAAATCCTGTCAGTCTTTTGAAATATAAATACGTAGTTATATCAAATCCGGAGAGGGGACTATCATTGATTTCAGAGAAGTTATCAAGTAAAAAGTAGAAAGTATAAAGAAATATAATGAAGAAAGATTTGAATTCAATTTTAATAAAGCCGAGAGTTACAGAAAAAGCTACTTTTAAAGCAGAGTCTTCAGTTTATACTTTTGAAGTAACACCAAAGTCTACAAAGTCGCAAAT
This sequence comes from Minisyncoccia bacterium, assembly GCA_049297675.1. GTDB lineage: Bacteria > Patescibacteriota > Minisyncoccia > Phycocordibacterales > DATDWN01 > C7867-006. The sequence continues at coordinate 123,948 of JBAQUS010000011.1, forward strand.
TGAGAGAGCCTTTGAGGAAAAATATAAAATGAGTCCCGTCAAAATAAGTACAGTGACAATTCCTGCCAAATACGTTTTTGTTCGTGGAAAGAGAGGTAAAAAGTCAGGGTACAAAAAAGCTTATGTGTATTTGAAGAAGGGTGAGAAGATCGAAAATATTTAAAGCGATACAAATATACGAATGACATGCGAATGATACGAATTAATAAAATACACTTGCACCCATTCGTTTTATTCGTATAATTCGTAGGTTCGCATCGATATTATTATGAAACGCTACAGACCAACAACAAAATCAAGAAGACAAATGTCAACCATTTCTTTTGGTGATCATGTTACTGTAAAAGAACCATACAAACCTCTTACTCATGGTTTCAGAAGAAAAATGGGAAGAAATAGTTTCGGTGAGATAACTACTCGTCACAAAGGGGGAGGAGCAAAAAGACTTTTCCGAGAAATAGATTTTAAATATGACAAGATAAACGTTCCATATACTGTAAAAACAGTTGAATACGATCCAAACAGAACAAGTTTTATCAGTTTGGTTCAATATTTAGATGGTGAGAGAAGATATGTTATTTTACCAGCTTCGCTTAAGGTTGGTGATGTTTGCATCACAAAAGAAGATGCAGAACAAAAACCAGGAAATAGATTGCCACTTAAAAATATTAATGTTGGTACTTTTGTGTATAACGTCGAGCTAAAGCCGGGAAGTGGAGCAAAGATAGCTCGTTCTGCTGGAAATTATGTGGAAGTTATTGCCAAAGACGCTGGATATGTTGACCTAAAAATGCCGTCATCAGAAGTCAGAAAAGTTCTTGAAACATCTTGGGCGTCAGTTGGGGAAGTTTCAAATAATGAAAATAGATTAGTAAACTTAGGAAAGGCAGGAAGAAGTAGATGGCTAGGTATAAGACCAACAGTCAGAGGTACCGCAATGAACCCAGTTGATCACCCATACGGAGGAGGAGAGCAGAGACAGGGAAGAGGAAGAAAGAGAGCTATTTCAGTTTACGGCAAACCAACAGGCAAGGGACAGAAATCTAGAACGCCGAAGAAATATTCGAACAAGTGGATAGTTTCTCGCCGAAAAGTTGGCAAGAAGAAGTAAAACTTCCAAAACTGGCGAATTTCTTTGTTCTCGATTTTACTTCCTCCACGCGCAGTACTAAATGTACAGCTTGGTCGTAAGTAAAATCTGCGAACTTCAAAATTCACTCAGTTTATGAAAGTTTTATGAATTCGAGTATAAATCCTAAAATTAGAAAACTTCCAATACTGACTGAGGAGTTTTATTTTTGACAAAGTATAATTTTTTTGTTATAAATTAGTTTGGAGGATGTTATGTCATTTTTCACAGAGGGTATGGTACGTCGGGAGCATGAACGGAGAGACGGGACGCTCACTCAGGTTCTGAGGATCATTGATTCAGAGATTTCCAAATGCAATCCTGGGTCTGACCATGGAGCGCAACGTGTCTATGCTCTTCAAGAGCTTCGCAAAAGGATTGTTCGCGAGGTTGCGGAGTGAACACAGTAGGACGACAAGGGATGCCGAGTCGTCCTTTGTCGTACTAGTGGGATTGACATTTCATATCCAAAGTATATACTTTGGATATGAAAACGATGATAAATATAAAAACAGATGTTGAGATAAAAAATCAGGCCAAGAAGGTGGCTAAAGAGCTTGGTATTCCACTCGGGACTGTGCTTAACGCATATTTAAGGGAGTTTATTCAAACTAAGACGGCTCACTTTTCATTGGTACCAAGAATGACAAAAACCTTGGAGCTACTTTTAGGGTCTGTTGAAAAAGATGTGAGGAAGAGAAAAAATCTTTCCCAAACTTTTTCTTCTGATAAAGAAGCCATTAGTTATCTAAATAATCTCTAAGTCTTATGAGAGTCGTTTTTCATAAGAATTTTGAAAAGAAATACAAAAGACTAAGGTCCTCCGAAAAAGATAGGTTTAAAAAAATTTTAAATACTTTTATTATTGATCCGTTTTATCCAACTTTGAACAACCACGTATTATCTGGTAAATACGGAGGTTTTAGAAGTATAAATATCGGTGGCGATTTAAGGGCTATTTACAAAATGTTAGATAATGATATGTACCTCTTTGTGACCATTGATTCACACAGCAATTTGTATGAATAGTATTTAGGTTTGACTAAGTTAGACAGGATCGAGAAGAGATTTGACAAAAAACCACAGTCATGATATGCTTACGAGCAGAAATGCAGGAATCTCCTGCAACTGATCCAGCAGATCTCTGGAAAGTACGTTCACAGGGAGAAACTGTCATGACGACTCAAGTTGTCGCAGACGGCATTGCCAAGAGAAAACCGACGGTAGATGAGATGGAAACACTGCTCTTCAATCGCATTCCGGATCTGATTCGCCGCTACAAAGAGGGCGGTCTTGATCCAGCCGGAGTGAACACGACCCTGCAGATGGTGGCGGAAGGTTCAATCATCACTGAATCGAAAACAGTGGTGGTCGCTCCACCGAAGCCAAAGCAGGACAAGTTCGAACTTCTCACGACGTTCGAAGTCACGGTCCCGGAAGGTTACAACCACGCAACTCACCTCGACACGTTCCGTGCACAGCATCAGAGTAAAGAGAACAAGGAGTTCTACTTCTACAACGATGCCATCACGGACGCGAACTACGCGGCGAAAGCGACGACCAAGTTGACCGCCGGCCGGAGGTTCTTGGTCAAGGCCTTCGGTATCAAGAAGACGGTGAGTTCACTCGACTGTCTCGCGAAGGTCAAGGCCGAAAACGCTGTTTTGACCGGGGCGCAGGGTGCATCCCTCGTTTACGAGGAGAGGAAGAACGAATTGCCGAAAGGCAAGTATTACGTCTCTTTCGATGAAAAGGATGCCCTCTGGCGGGATCCGTACGGCTACCACAGGGTGCCGCTCGTGTGCGCGTACTCCGATGACGACTTTCGCTTCGATCTCGGCCTCTTCGAGTTTGACTGGGTTTCCGTCTACGTCCTCCTCTGCTTCTGCGACTTGCCCAGTGACTCGTCTTCGGGCGAGGCACAGATCTTGGACGCTTAGAACCTTAAACAAGTTCTTTGCTTTCTTTGATCCTTCCGTTTTTTCCAGGCCCCTGCTTTACCGCGGGGGTCCTTCTTTATATACTTTTCTTTTATTAATGTTTTCTATACAATAATCTTGGATATTCGATCGGGTGAGCGATCACGGTTTCTCACTATCGCTATCTTGTAAAAGGGATCAATGAGGATTCACCGAGCAATATTTTTTCTTAGCTTTGTGAATGAGAATTGCCTTTTATAAAAAAAACAAAATAAGTCGGTGTGATAGGTTATCGAGCGTATCAGTTATGACACATAAGGCTCGGAATGAAGTACAGAGGGTGACTGGTGTTGCTCTCGGTGATAATAGACGACCTATCATACATTGCTCTGGCAGGATCCGAACGGCAACCACAGGGTGCCGCTCGTGAACGCGAACTCCGATGACGACTTCAACTTCGATCTCGACAACTTCGAGAATGACTGGAATTCCGACTACGTCCTCCTCTGCTTCTGCAACTCATTTGTTTCTCCTCCATCTTTTAGGTGGGGGAGTTTCTTTTTACAATCTCTCCTGAATATCTTTCTTCCATCCTCCAAGCATTCGTCCGACTTCATCGAGATTGAGAATAAGAACTCCGTATTGTTTGTTATCTATGATTTTGTGTTCCCACGCTATTTGAAGGAAAAATTTAAGTAAATCATCTTTACCAATTGCTTGTGATACTAAAGAAAGCTTCTCAAATTTATCATATGCAAAACAGGCTCGAAATATTAATTCAAGTAGAGAAAGAAACAAATCGTCAATTTGTGTCCCGATAGTATTTCGATCAACACGATTAACTTTCTCTAAATAATCATGCCAAACTCTATATCCTTCTTTTGCACGGACTAAAACGAGGGGCGACGTTATCGGGGGGGTTCATCATAGTTTTATTATCTGTGTTGTAATTTTTTATGCTATATTGAATTTCGTGTTCGCTCACAAATATACAGACATAATAACCATAGAAAATATTTTGGCAACATGGGGTCATTTTGTTTGTGGTAAGCGCAAGAAAAGAGACGTCAGAACTTTTCAATTACTGCTTGCTGATAATCTCATTACGCTATACAAAGAACTTACTGAAAAAACATATGAACATGGTAATTATTCAGCTTTTAATATATCAGATCCTAAACCGAGAAATATACATAAAGCATTGGTAAGAGATAGAGTCATTCATCATCTAATATATAAGGAGTTGTATTGGTATTTCCATGAAAGACTGATATTTGATTCGTATTCGTGCAGAAAATATAAGGGGACTCACAAAGCTCTTGATAGGTTTGAACTTTTTGCTGGAAAAGTCTCAAAAAATCATACGAGAACGTGTTATGTATTAAAATGCGATATTAAAAAATTCTTTGCTTCAATTGATCAGAAGTCTCTGATGCAGGTTCTTGATCGGCATATTGAAGACGAAGATATTAAATGGTTGATTAATCAAGTGTTAAAAAGTTTTCATACAACTGATGTGGGTGTAGGTTTGCCACTAGGTAATCTTAGCTCTCAATTACTGGTAAATATCTATATGCATGAGTTCGATATGTATGTGAAACAGGAACTGAGAGTTAAATATTATATCCGTTACGCTGACGATTTTGTTTTTCTATCAGATGATAAAAAATATCTTGAAGATCTTTTACCAAAAATAAGGTTGTTTTTACAAGATAAGCTTCATTTATCTCTCCACCCTAACAAAGTGTTTATACAAACGTCCAGTTTAGGAGTGGATTTTCTAGGCTGGATTCACTTTCCGCACCATCGCATTATTAGAACTACAACAAAACGTAAGATTATTAAAAACACAAAATGGTATCCACGTCATGAAACAGTCAATTCATATCGAGGTCTACTGGGACACGGAAATACCCATGAATTACAAGAGAAAATTGGAATTATTAAACATGCGTAATTTTTTTACCTGCCATAAGTTAAAAAGTTGACATTATAACCTATTTTGTATAGTATGTTTGGCACATAAGAGCCATTACCTCTTAGGTGAAGTTTTGTGTGGTATTCGCAAAATGCCTCTACAAAGAGCGCTTTTTCTTTTGAGTTTATTCGTTTCATTCGTATGAATTCGTATATTAGCATCGCTTAATATGACAAGATCATCCAAAAAAGGTCCATACGTAGACGAGAGAGTCCTCAAAAAGATTGAGGGTAGAAAGCCTCTGGAAACTGGAGTCATAAAGACATGGTCAAGAGCCTGTGTTATCTCTCCTGAGATGATCGGTTTTACTTTCGGAGTTCATAACGGTAAAACACATTTGGACGTGCTAGTATCAGAGGATATGATTGGTCACAGACTTGGAGAATTCTCACCTACAAAGAAGTTTATAAAACACGGAGGTAAGATGCAGAAAGAGCTTGAGATGAAGAAGAAGGAATCTGAAATTGCGGCAGCATCAGCGGCAAAGGCGGAGCCAGCCAAGAAGTAAATTAACGCGATGCAAATATACGAATACATACGAATGAAATGAATAGATGTAGTCAATTACCCCGTTAATTTGTATCATTCGTAAAATTCGTAGATTAGTATCGACATCATATATGACAATGAAAACAGCTAAAGCAACATTGGGAAATTTCAGACAAGCTCCTCGTAAAATGAGGCTTATTGCTAATGCTGTCAGAGGCAAAAAAGTTTCAGATGCACTTGTTAACCTGGATTTTATCGCAAAGAGAGCATCTAGCCCGATAAAAACTCTCATTGCTTCTGCTTTGGCAAATGCCAAGACTCTTGATATCCCAACAGACAATCTTGTTGTTAAAACAATTCAAGTAAATGGAGGTTCTATAATGTACAGGAGACTGCCAGCCGCTCGTGGAAGTGCACATCCCATGAGAAAAAGAACCAGCTCTGTCTATGTTGAGCTCGGAGAGGCAGAAGTTAAAAGTAAAAAGTCGAAAGTAGAAAGAAATGCAGTTTCTTTGCCTGAAATTAGTAAGGAAAAGTCTATCAAGAGTACAAAGACTGCAAAGGCTAAAACAAAGAATTAACTTTATGTACTTTTTACTTTAAACTTTATAACTAACATATGACTCATCAAGTTCACCCATATTCACATAGGCTAGGCATAATCAGGGATTGGAAATCTCGATGGTTTGGGGTAAAAAATAAATATAAGGAATTTCTTAAAAGTGATGTACTTCTTCGAAGCCATCTTGAGAAAAAAATGAGAGGTATGTATGTTTCTAATATCGAGATGGAAAGAGGTGAGAAAGTATTGAGGATAATAATTGAGACATCAAGACCTGGAATGATTATTGGTAGAAGCGGAGACGGGGCTGTAAAACTCAAAAACGATATCGTATCTTTCCTAAATAAAAACAAACTTTCTTCAGGGGGTGAGGTAAAAGTAGATATTAAGGAGATTAAATCCCCTGAGTCTAATTCGACTATAGTTGCACAGATGATTGCTGATGGGCTGGAGAAAAGATTACCCTTCAGACGAGTTGCTAAGCAAATGATAGAAAAAGTTGTAGCAAACAGAGACGTGCAAGGCGTAAAAATAGAGCTTTCTGGCAGGCTGGCTGGAGCAACAATGGCAAGAAAGGAGAAACTAAAGAAAGGAAGAATTCCTCTTCAGACTTTTCGAGCCGATGTTGATTTTGCTAGATACGAAGCTAGATTACCGTACGGTGGCATTGGTATAAAGGTCTGGATTTATAAGGGAGAAATATTTGCCAAGAAATAAACATGACACCAATACACGAATGAAAACGAATGACACGAATAAAAGAATAGTTAGAGGTAATTAAAAATCTGCTATGTTATTCCCAAAAAAAGTAAAATATAGAAAGTGGCATACATTTAGAAAGAACCCAGAAAAAGTTGGGGTTGCTTCTCGTGGAATAACAGTAGCTTTTGGATCTCATGGTCTAAAAGCTATGGAGGGAGCCAGAATAATGTCGAACCAGATTGAGTCTGCAAGAAAAGTTCTATCTCGAGAGATAGGAAAGACTGGAAAAATGTGGATCAGAATTTTTCCAGACATGCCACTTACAAAAAAGCCAGCCGAAGTAAAGCTCGGAAAAGGCAAAGGGGACTTATTCGGATATTGTGCTCCAGTCAAACCAGGAAGGGTTCTCTTTGAAGTTGATGGGGTGACTGAGTCAGTGGCCAAAGAGGCATTGAGAAAAGCTGGGACAAAATTACCACTTAAAACAAAGATAGTGGCGGCAATACATTAAAAGCGATGCAAATATACGAAAACATACGAATGATACGAAATATAAGAGAACATTTGCACCCATTCGTTCTATTAGTATAATTCGTTGATTCGTATCGATATCATAATATGATAAAAGATTTGATAAAAAAAACAGAAAAGGAACTCAGAATACTTCTTACAGAAAAGAGGTTGGCATTGAGAAACTTTAGATTTTCTATTGCCGGAAGTAATGTTAGAAATGTAAAGGAGGGCTTAGTCTTGAAAAAAGATATAGCTAGAATTCTGACAATCTTGAATAAGAAGGAAAATAAATAAAAATAAAAATGGAAACCAAAAGCCTAAAAATGGAAGTTTCAAAAAAGAAGATCTTGACCGGGATTGTAATTTCAGACAAGATGAAAGAAACTGTTGTAGTAGAGGTGGTAAGGTTTGTTAAACACCCCAAATATGGCAAGTATTATAAGGTCAACAAGAAGTACAAAGCTCACGATGCTGGGAATACTAAGAAGATAGGGGATAGGGTTCTGATACAGGAATGCAGACCGATATCGAAAGATAAACATTTCGTCGTAATTCAAGGAGCGTAGTGACTATGAATTACACGACCCAGCCCTAATTTTACGAAACAATTATGAATAAAATATTAAAAAACCACATATCTGGCATTGAAAATAATTTCTTGTCTTGCAGACAAGAAATTGGAATGATACCTTTAGTAAAATTAGGGCTGGGTGGTGATTTTTATAATCGCTTCGCTCGTTAAAAATCAACCAAATGATACAACCAAGATCAATAGTAAAAATAGCTGATAACTCTGGAGCAACTTTGGGCAGAATTTTCAAAGTACTCGGAAGTTCAAAAAAGAGATATGCCAGTATAGGTGAGAAAGTTGTGTTATCAATCCAGAAGGCTCAGCCAAGAAAGACAACAAAAAAGAAGGATGTTGTTTATGGGCTAGTTGTCAGACAAAAGGCTCCGTTTAGAAGAAAGGACGGTTCATATATAAGGTTTGATGAAAATGCAGTGGTTATAGTTATGAAAGACAAACTTGAACCAGTTGCCGGTCGTGTTTTCGGTCCTATACCTAGGGAAATCGGTGAAGTAGGATATCAAAAGATTATTTCTTTAGCACCAGAAGTGGTTTAATGCGATGCAAATATACGAATACATGCGAATTATACGAATAAAAAAAAGTGTGTGTTGCGTTTATTCGTTTCATTCGTATAATTCGTAGATTAGTATCGAAAACATTTATGTTTATAAAAAAAGACGACAAAGTAATAGTTTTGACTGGTAAGGATAAAGGAAAGTCTGGTACTGTGACAAAGGCTATGCCAAAAACTGGCAAAGTTATAGTATCAGGTATAAATATTTCAAAGGTTCACCAAAAGCCAAGAAAAAGCGGTGAAAAGGGTCAAATAATAGACAAAGTCATGCCGATTGATGTATCCAACCTAAAGAAAGCAAAATAAAAAAGCGATACAAATATACGAATGACATGCGAATTATACGAATTAATACCAAACATATCTTGCATTCATTCGTTTCATTCGTATAATTCGTAGATTAGTATCGATATAAACATGAAAACAATTAAAGAAAAAGTAAAAGAATCGTTTGAGATGCTGAAGACTGAATTCGGTTATAAAAACGCTATGCAAGCACCAAAAATTCAAAAAGTTATTGTGTCTTCTGGCGTGGGATCAATAAAGGACAAGAAAAAGATAGATCTAGTTGAAGATAGATTGTCCAAAATTACTGGACAAAAACCTGCGAGAAAGGGAGCAAAAATCTCAATAGCTTCTTTCAAAGTTAGACAGGGAGATATTGTTGGTATGCAGATAACACTTCGGGGAGCCAGAATGTATGATTTTCTTGATAGACTTATAAATCTAGCTCTTCCTAGAACAAAGGATTTTAGAGGTATATCAAGTAACGGCATAGACGGAATGGGTAACTATTCTTTTGGTATAAAAGAAAACACCATTTTTCCAGAATGTAGCGATGAAGAACTAAAAGATGTTTTTGGCATGGCAGTAACTGTTGTAACAAATGTAAAAAATCCAAAGGAAACAAAAGCTTTTCTGACCCATCTAGGTTTTCCATTCAAAAAGGTTGAAACAAAAGAGATAAAGGAGAAACCGAAGCGAGAGAAGAAACCAAAAGCAGAGTAAAAAGTGTGACCAATTTCGCAAAGCTGAAACCAGAAAGCCTGAAAGTAAAAATAGCCTAAAATAAGGCTATTTTTCGAATAGAGTTGACTTTTGTGAAATCTGAACACATAATCAAGAGAGATTTGGCGTAACATTCCAGTTATGTCAAAAGTGGTAGGAGGGTCCATGACCAATAAGAACCAGCGATACAACCAACTCAAAAGTATTCTGGAGTCGAGGAGGGAGGAACTCCGAGAAGAGCTCAGGGGTGACATCGGTACCATCCAGTCGTCAGGGAATCAGACCGGCGGGGATCCTGTCGATCGCGGTGTAGCCGCGAACCAGGATGATCTAGAATTCGCTTTGATCCAGATGAAGTCTGAAACACTCAGTCGCATTGTGGGTGCACTCGTCCGTCTCGAACATGGCAAGTACGGCATCTGTTTAGATTGTGACGAAGAAATCGCCGAGAAGCGCTTGCGTGCGTTGCCGTTCGCAGATCGATGTACTGACTGCGAGGGTGTCAAGGAGAATGAGGAGACCTTGAAACGTCGTCCATTTCAGGGTCAGCATGTCGGCCCACTTTTCGACCTCTAGTTCCTTCTTCGTAGCCTGGCTCTTTCGGGAGCCAGGCATCGTCGTATACACGCGTTGACTTTGCTTGGACATTTTGATACTCTTAAGCCCAAGCGAATCTTCGCTTTTTTAATTAGTATTTTTAGAACTTTCACAATTTGGATGAAATCCGAGGCAGACGAGAAAAATGCGAGGAGCCTTATCGAGTATAAGGTGACGAGCATTTTTTGAAGTCTAACGAAGGAGTTCGCCAAATTTGAAAGTTATAACCATGGCAAAGACATCAGTACTGGCACGAGCCGCAAAAAAGCCAAAGTTTTCTACACGGGCAACAAACCGATGTTTTAAGTGTGGACGTGGAAGAGCATTTATGAGAGACTTTGGTCTCTGCAGGATATGCTTCCGCGAGCTTGCCAATGAAGGGAAGATACCAGGTGTGAAAAAGTCGTCTTGGTAAGTCGAGGCTCACTAGAGCATAGATACTACTGAGATATTATAATATAAGTTGAAAGTTCATAAAGTAAATCCAAAATTCACTTTACAAACTTTACAAACTTTAAGAACTTTATAACTTTAAAACTGATTTATGGATCCAATTGCAGACATGATAATAAGAATAAAGAATGCTTCCGATTCAAAAAAAGAGTCTGTGGCCTTTCCTCACTCAAATATCAAGTTGGCTATTTTAGACGTCTTACTTAAAAATGGTTTTGTTAAGTCTTTTGGTAAGAAAGGGAAAAAGATAGTGAAGTTTATAGAAGTCGACTTGCAGTATTATCCTGACGGATCTCCGTTTGTTCATGGAGTAGAAAGAATTTCTAAAAATTCAAAGAGAATATATTACAAATTTGGGGAAATAAGGAGTGTTAAAAACGGTTTCGGTTCCATGATTCTTTCTACCCCAAAAGGAATTATGACAGATAAAACGGCAAAAGAGGCAAAGGTCGGAGGAGAGGCCCTCTTCAAAATCTGGTAACCCACGAATGAATACCCGCGAATCTTAACGAATTGAATACAATGTCACGAATAGGAAAAAAAATAATAATAATTCCAGAGAAGACAGAAGTAACTATTTCTGGTGGCGTAGTTTCTGTAAAGGGACCCCTCGGAACAATTTCTAAATCATTTAAAAGTAATATAGAAATTGTGATTCAAGGTAAAGAAATAAAACTAAGTCCGAAAACCGAATCCCTAGAGAATAAGGCTTTGTGGGGGACATACGGATCTCACCTAAACAATATGATTGCTGGGGTTAACACTCTATACATTAAGAAGCTAATATTAGAAGGAATAGGTTATAAGTCTGAAGTAAAGAGCAACAATCTAGTATTGGCACTTGGTTTCTCACATCCTGTCATCGTTTCAATACCTGAGGGTATTAAAGTTACGGCAGAAAAAAATGTTATCTCTGTAACAGGCATAGACAAAGAGCTTGTGGGCGAGTTTACAGCATCTGTTAGAAGTTTAAAGAAGCCTGAGCCATATAAAGGTAAGGGTATGAGGTATGAGGGCGAAGTAATAAAGAGAAAACAAGGTAAGAAAACAGCCTAAAACAATCTTTTGGATTGGTCGGCCGACTCCGAAGGGGTTTAGGCACAAAATACAATGAAAAGTCAAAATATTAAAAAAGAAAAAAGAGTGAGAAGACACAAAAGGATAAGAGCCAAGGTTTTTGGAACTACCGACAAGCCCAGACTCTCTGTTTTTAAATCAAACAAGCATATTTCTGCCCAGATAATAGATGACTCAACTGGAAAAACTCTTGTCTCAGCGCATTCAAGAGAGTTTTCGGGGAAAAAGATGGTAGAAAAATCAAAAATGGTTGGAGAAAGTATAGCCACAAAAGCCGTTTCAAAAAAGATAGATAAAGTAGTTTTTGATAGAGGAGGATTTATTTATACAGGTAATATAAAAGCTCTAGCTGATGGAGCTAGAAGTAGTGGGCTTAAATTTTAGAACAACAACCATGGAACCAGAAAAAATAAATGAAGAAATAAAAGTCAATGAGGTGGCTCAGGAGGTTACCCTTCCCCCAGATGTTTCTCCTGTGCAAAGCAGGGTTCCAAGGGAGTTTAAGAAGAATCAGAGAAAGTCAGGGCCAAGACGTGAAGCTCGTATTAAACCTGAGTTTGATCAGAAGATTATTAGCATAAGAAGGGTGACTCGAGTTGTTACTGGGGGGAGAAGGTTCACTTTTTCTGTGGCAGTAGTTATAGGTGATGGAAAAGGAAAGGTTGGTGTTGGTTTGGGTAAGGCTGGAGATACTCCTCTAGCAATAGACAAGGCTGTTAGAGATGCTAAAAAAAACATGATAAAAGTAGCAACTACAAAATCTGGGAGTATTCAGCATGAAGTGTCAGCAAAGTATGGATCATCAAGAGTACATATAATGAGAGCTCCAGGCAAGGGAGTTTTGGCTGGATCATCAGTCAGGACAGTCTTAGAGTTTGCTGGTCTTAAGGAGGTTTCGGCAAAGATTTTCTCGAGAAGCAAGAATAAAATAAACAATGCTAAAGTGGCCATAAAAGCACTAAGTCAACTAATCAGTAGACAAGCAGATCAAAATAACTAAAGTATTATGCAAAAGCACAACTTAAAAAGAAATCATCCGAATAAGTCCAAAAGAATGGTTGGTCGTGGTGGCAAGCATGCCAAAACGTCAGGACGTGGAACTAAGGGACAAAACGCTCGTGCTGGTCATAAGAAAAGACCAGAAATAAGAGATTTTATAAAAAGAATACCAAAACTTCGTGGTAGGGGAAAAAATATAAACACAAGTATTCAGTCAAAGTATTCAGTCATTAGTCTAGGTCTCTTAAATGAGCTTTGTAAAGATGGAGATATCATTTCACCTGCGACTTTGGTTAAGCACGGTCTTTTAAAGAAATCGGAGGGAACACTTCCTAGAGTCAAAATACTTGGAGGTGGTGACATAAAAAAGAAGCTTAATTTTGTTAGTTGCCAAGTTTCTCAATCCACAAGATTAGCAATTGAGAAAGCAGGTGGAAGTATAAAATATTAAAAAAGGTATGTCAGAATTTTTTAAAAAATTTGGTTTAGTTTTTCAGGATAGCAGTCTGAGAAAGAAAATATTCTTCACTTTGATTATTCTTGTTGTTTTCAGGGTTTTGGCAACAATACCTGTTCCAGGAATAGATCAGAGTAGATTAGCCCAGTTTTTGTCTGGTAATGAGTTGTTCGGTTTACTAAACATCTTTTCTGGTGGAGGACTTTCCCAGCTTTCCATAGTCATGCTAGGTGTAGGCCCATATATAACTGGGTCAATCATAATGCAACTTTCTACAATCATCTTTCCTAAGCTTAAGGAAATGTATCAAGAGGAGGGTGAAGCTGGAAGGAGAAAATTTACACAATACGGCAGGATAATAACTGTTCCTCTAGCTCTACTCCAGTCATTTAGTTTTATTAAGATTTTGGAGAGTCAACAAGTTATATCACATTTACCTTTATTCCCACTTGTCACCAATCTTCTAGTTATTACAGCAGGCTCTATGCTTCTTATGTGGATTGGTGAACTCATCTCTGAATACGGTATAGGAAATGGTGTTTCCCTCATAATTTTTGCTGGAATAGTAGCAACTTTACCTACTGAACTTGCCCAACTAATATTTACCTTTGATCCTTCACAGATTCCAGTTTATTTGGCTTTCATAGTGGTTGCTGCCATAGTTATTTATGCAGTTGTGGTTATTACTGAAGCTGAAAGACCAATACCAATAACTTATGCTAAACAAGTCAGGGGCAACAGGATTTACGGTGGGACTTCAACATACCTCCCACTTCGTATAAATCAAGCGGGGGTTATTCCTATAATTTTTGCCTTGTCTATCCTCCTATTTCCTCAAATGATTTTAAATTACTTACAAAACTCTAGTCAGGAAATCTTGAAGACGGTTTCAAGCACACTTTTGACTATTCTAAATAACAGTTGGTTCTACGCTATAGCATACTTTTTGCTTGTTTTTGTATTTACCTATTTCTACACAGCGGTTACTTTTGATCCTGATCAAATCTCAACAAACTTACAAAAAAATGGAGCATTTATTCCAGGTGTTCGTCCAGGGAAATCAACCTCAGATCATATTTCTAGAATCCTAACACGATTGACTCTTGTTGGGGCACTTTTTCTAGGATTTATTGCTATATTACCTCTTATAATAAGTGGAGTAACCGGTATTACTGCTGTTTCTGTTGGGGGAACTGCTCTACTCATTGTTGTTTCTGTGGTTATTGATCTTATTAAAAAAGTTGAAGCACAAGCATCGATAAGGGAATACTAAGGGAGTTCATAAAGTTACCAAGTTTCTAAAGTTATAAAGTTCACGAATTCAACTTTGTAAACTTTTTACTTTACAAACTTTATAAACTATAATGCTTTCATGCCTCTTCAAACTATAATATTTTTTGGCCCATCTGGTTCAGGAAAGGGCACACAAGCTAAACTTCTAATTGAAAAGATTAAGGAAAGTGATATGAGAGAAGTTCTCTATGTTGAAACAGGACAGAGGTTTAGAGATTTTTCTTCAGAGGCTTCTTTTACCGCCTTAAAAACGAAGGAAATAATGAAAAGTGGTGGACTCTTGCCAGAGTTTTTGCCAATCTGGATTTGGACGGAGTATTTTATTAGACATATATCTGGAGATGAGCATCTTATTTTGGATGGTCTTTCGAGACGAGTACATGAAGCGCCTATACTGGACTCAGCAATGAAATTTTACGGAAGAGAAAATCCATCAGTCGTTTCCTTAGAGGTTAGCAGGGCTTGGGCAAAAGATAGGATGATCAATCGTGGTAGAGTAGATGATAATATTAAAGATATAGAAAAAAGAATAGACTGGTATTTCGAAAATGTTTTACCTGCAATGGAATTTTTCAAAAATAACTCATACTATAATTTTATTTCCATAAACGGAGAACAAAGCATTGAAAATGTTCACAAAGAAATAACCTCTGCTCTCGATCTAAAATAATGCCAATAAAAATAAAAACAAAAGAAGAAATTGAGATTTTAAGAGAAGGTGGCAGAAGACACTCTTTTATACTTTCAGAAGTTGCAAAGAAAGTTAAACCTGGAGTTTCTACACAGCATTTGGAAGACTATGTGAGGGACTTGATAAAAGAAGGAGGTGATACACCTGCGTTTTTAAACTACACACCAAAAGGCGCAAAAAGACCTTACCCAGCTTCACTTTGTGTTTCTGTAAATAACGAGATAGTTCACGGTATTCCAAACGAAAAGCCAACTATATTGCAAGAGGGAGATGTGGTTTCGCTTGATCTCGGGCTTATACATAACGGACTTATCACCGACAGTGCCATTACAGTCCCTGTAGGCAAGGTAAGTAAAGAGAACAAAAGACTGATTGAAGATTGCAAGGAAGCTTTGTACCTAGGTATAAAGCAGGCCAGAGGCGGTGGCTTTGTGGGCGATATTAGTGAAGCCATAGGCACTTTTGCCAGAGGTAAGGGCTATGGAATATGCCAGGGCTTAGCAGGACATGGAGTAGGATACAAGGTTCATGAGGAGCCTTATGTGCCTAACGAGGGTAGAAAGGGTGGAGGTGAGAAACTTCGAGCAGGCATGGTTATTGCCATAGAGCCAATGCTGACCCTAGGTACAGATAAAATCGTGCTTTCCAAAGACGGCTACACATACAAAACCGCCGATGGCTCAAACTCTGCTCATTTTGAACATACAGTTGCAATCACAGATGGTGACCCTGTAATTTTGACAAAATAGTTATTCAGATATCTAATACAAAGTATACTTATGTGTAAATTCTAGGGTGAAATGCAACTTTGGAAAAATTCTTCCAGGTCATATTTTTTTTATGAAAATATTGCTTATTCTAAATAAACATGTGCTTATGCTAAATATTTTGACATTCAAAAATCTAAATTATAGTATTTTAGAAATACTAGAGTTATCAAAATATAATTATGCTACGAATAAAAAATTCAATTATACTGTCGCTAGTTTTACTAGCTTTTTTTGTTGCCAAAGATGTAGAAGCTGTTCCATCTAATTTTGTAAACGAAACAGTTATTAATAGTGGCATAAATCTACCAACAATGTTGGAGTTTCTTCCTGACGGGAGAATGTTAATAGGAGAATTTAATGGCAGGATTATTGTGGCACAGCCAGGAGCTAATACTGTTGATCCAACTCCTGTTCTAACTATCACTAACATATTCGGTGATGACATAATCTCTGGAGGTGAACGAGGTCTAGTTGGAATTACAATAGACCCAAATTTCTCTTCTAATCAATATATATATGTATTTTACACTTCTAATATTCCTCAGAGAGATAGGGTTTCTAGATTTACTATGGTAGGTAATTCAGCTAACCCATCAAGCGAAGTTATAATTTGGCAGGCAGTTGCAGATTCAACACATACAGATCATCACGGGGGAGGACTGGGATTTGGACCCGATGGTAAACTTTACATTACTACTGGCGACAATGGTGATCCATCAAGTTCTCAATCCTTGAGTTCAGATCATGGTAAAATTTTGCGAGTTAATGCTGATGGTACAGTTCCTACTGATGGTCCGTTTTTTGATGGTGCTGGTCCAAATATTGATTCAATATACGCTCGCGGATTACGCAATCCTTATAGAATATTTTTTGATATCGACGGCAAGCTATATATAGGAGATGTAGGGCAGCTTACTTGGGAGGAAATAGATATTGGAGTTTCAGGTGCAAATTACGGTTGGCCAATTTGTGAAGGAACGTGTGGTACTTCTGGTATGACTAACCCTATATTGGCTTATCCTCATTTTAATGGTGAGGCTTCAGTCACTGGAGGTTTAATATATCGAGGCACTCAATTTCCTGTTCAATACCGTGGTGCTTATTTTTATGGTGATTACGCTCTGAACTGGATTAAATATCTAACCTTTGATGCAAGCGGATCATTAACAAGTAATGTTAACTTTGAACCAATCGATGGTTCAAACAATGGTCCTTATGGAGATCCTGTAGATTTTGCTGTTGGACCAGATGGCTCTCTGTATTATGTGGATTTTGGCTTTGGAGTACCTAATCCAGCAAGTATTAAAAGAATTAGATATGTGGCATCTAATCTGCCACCTTTGGTGGTAGCTAGCTCTACCCCAACAGAAGGTTTACCTCCTTTGGCTGTGAACTTCTCATCTATTGGTTCATCTGACCCAGAAAATAATCCTCTAACCTACCTTTGGAATTTTGGAGATAATGCCACTTCAAGTCAAAGTAATCCAACTCATGTTTACGGATCACAAGGATTATACACAGCTACTTTAACCTTGTCAGATGGAAACAGTTCTAGTGTTTCTAATCCAATAATAATTTCTGTCGGTAACAAACCTGTTGGAGAAATTACATCACCTTCAAATAATGCATTATTTAGGGCTGGGGATGTTATAAACTTCTCAGGTACTGCTTCAGATGTTGAGGATGGAACAAACCTTCCAAGCAGTGCTTATTCATGGACTGTACTTTTCCATCATGAGAGCCATGTTCATCCAGCTCATGGCCCAGTTTCTGGACCTTCTGGAACATTCACTATATCAAACTCTGGGCATGATTTCTCTGGAAATACTAGTTACGAATTTATTTTGACTGTAACTGATTCTTCAGGATTAAAACACGTAAGCTCCACAACAATCTTCCCAGAAAAAGTTGATCTAACATTTAATTCTAATCCTTCTGGACTCACGTTGATAATCGATGGGATCCCCCAAATAACACCATTGGTAAAAAACTCTTTAATAGGATTCCAGTATACAGTCGATGCAATTAATCAGTCTTCTGTTTCTAATAATTATACTTTCCAATCTTGGTCAGATAATGGTGCACAATCACATATTATCACTACCCCTATAACAAATCAGACGTATACAGCAACCTTCAATACTTCACCAACGGCAAACATATCTTTTGATACATCCGTAAATTCAGGAGATCTAAGCAATTTAACTTCTGCTTCATGGACACACACAACAAGTGGCTTAAATCGATATTTAATTGTTGGCTTAGCTGGATGGGATAACAATTCTTCTTTATCCGGTGTTACTGTAAGTTATGCAGGAGTGACCATGACTAAACTTGGTGGCCAACAAACTGTAGCTAACAATAATGCCGTACTATGGGGATTGGCCAATCCCACTCTTGGATCAAACCTAGTTTCAGTTACCAACATTCCTGCATCATTTTTAGAACTAGGAGGAGGATCCTTGTCATTCACAAATGTTGATCAAGCTAGTTCAACAGGATTGCTGGTTACAGGTATAACAAATACAGCTAATATAAATTTGTCTAATGTCGACATGGGAGTAGATATTCTATACGATGGACAAAACGGATCGACAATCAATTACCCGACTCCTGGTGCTAATGAAACAATGAGAGTCAACACAACCTTTAGTAAGGATGGGGGGAATAATCGAGACTATATGATGATGGGAATTGAAACTGGAACAGGAACTATTCAGATGGATTGGTTGGGCCACGGAGATTACGCTATTGCTGCAGTTCCTATTAAGGCCATTTCTGGTTCATCTACTCCAGATACAACAGCCCCAGTTCTCTCCAACGGAACACCAAATGGGATTCTACCTGATGGTACAACCCAAACAACAATATCTCTGATATCAAATGAGAATGCAACTTGTCGATATAGCACTACAGCAAACACAACTTATATTTCAATGACTGGTAATTTCACCAATACTGGTACAACTACTCATTCTACTGTTGTCAGCGGATTATCAAATGGAAATAACTATACTTACAACGTTCGTTGCATAGATAGTTCAAATAATGCTAACCAAACAGACTTTCCTATAAGCTTTTCAATAAATAATCCTCCACCACCTGACACAATTGCTCCTACAGTAAACATTACAGCTCCAACCACCAACTCAACTATTTCCGGTACTGTTTTTGTAAATGCTAATGCATCAGATAATATAGGTGTTGTTGGTGTCCAGTTTTTACTAGATGGGAATAATTTGGGAACTGAAGATACCAGTTCGCCTTACAGTACATCTTGGAATACTGCCACAACTACTCAAGGAGCTCACATTTTGACTGCTCGTGCTCGTGATGTGGCTGGCAATGTTTCTACTAGCAGTCCAATAAACATTAACGTAAATAATTCAATTCCAGGTCTTGTAGCCGCATATAGCTTCAATGAAGGATTTGGAACAAGTCTCTATGACGTCTCAGGTAATCTTAATCTTGGAACGATCGACGGAGCAACTTGGACTCTAACAGGTAAATACGGTAATGCCCTGATTTTTGATGGATCAAATGATTGGGTGACAGTTGCCGATTCAAATTCTTTGGATCTTACAAATTCAATTACTATAGAAGCTTGGGTAAATCCATCAATATTACCTAAAGGTTGGAGAACTATCGTAGCAAAAGAACAAAATGACGGTCTAATGTATTACTTATATGCTTCAAGTCGTAGTGCTAATCAACCTGCTCAAGGAGTTTTTGTAAATAACGCAGAAAGAAATCTAGTTGGAGGTACACGTCTTGCTATAAACACATGGACCCATGTTGCAATGACATATAATGGTTCTATTCAGAGGTTATATATAAATGGTGTACAAGTTGCAACTCGTAATCAAACCGGATCGATGACAAATAGTACTGGTGTATTGAGAATTGGTGGTAATAATCAGTTCGGAGAATTCTTCAATGGTATGGTTGATGAAGTTAGGATTTGGAACACAGTTAGAACTCAAACCCAAATCCAAACAGACATGAATACACCAATTCCATAATTAATTTTGGTTTTGAATTATACATTTTCACTAAGCGCTTTGATGCTTGGCGGATTTCGTTTTTTAGACTAAAATGGGTGTAATAAATTTATTTTACTTTATAAACTTTAAGAACTTTATAACTTTATGAACTCGTCTACGACCCATTCAAAAAAAGAAAGAACACTTGTAATTATTAAACCTGATGCGATTCAGAGAACTTTAACAGGCGAAGTGGTTTCTCGTTTAGAGAGAGTTGGTTTAAAACTTATTGCAATGAAGTTGATTGTGGCTACTGCCGATCATATCGAAAAGCATTACACCCTAGACCCAGATTGGCGGCGAGTAACAGGAGAAAAAACTATCTCAAGTTATAAAAAGAAAGGTCTACCCCCTCCATCTGAAGATCCCTTTGAAATAACCACCAAGCTTCTTATAAAGCTTAAAAAATATATGGTTAGTGGCCCGATTATTCCGATGGTTTGGGAAGGAGCACATGCAGTAGAAATTGTAAGAAAGTTAATTGGAGGTACAGAACCTCTGACGTCTGACGTGGGTACTATACGTGGGGATTATATGCTCGATTCGTATTCTATGTCAGACGAAGATAATAGATCTTTAAGAAATATTGCTCATGCGTCTGGTTCAGTAACAGAAGCTAACATGGAAATTGCTCATTGGTTTAAAGACGAAGAAATTGTTAATTATCGTCTTGTTCAAGACGAGATATTGTATGACGTAAATTTGGACGGGATACTAGAGTAAAATCTCGACAAACCAAAACCTTTTTAGAGACTCTCGGAGGCTGACGAGCCGAGAGTGAGCAAATTTCTAGCCCAGAAATTATGTGTGCTCTAAAAAGGTTTTGGTTAGTAAGAGATTTTTTACAACCTATCTCAGATTTTTTTCAAGTTGTGTCAGGTCTAGTGAAAGGTATAATTATATGGGGTTACATTAGATATTTTCTACCTAAAATTTTTTTAGGGAGCCCGAATCTTTGTGTCGCGATGAGCGTTTACTCGTTCTGACTTACACATATGAGGGCACCCACCTGCGGTAAAACGTAGGGGAATATCTATGTGACCCCACTAAAGGCCCCGCCCCTGAAGTATTGGCGGAGTTTTTAGTAAGAGAAGTTTGTTGTACAATGTATTAACCGTGAATTAAAAAACTCGTCGAAAACATAATTTTTTAGAGACTCTCGGAGGCTGACGAGCCGAGAGTGAGCAAATTTCTAGCTCAGAAATTATGTGTGCTCTAAAAAGTTATGTTGAGTAAGAGTTTTGTAATCAACAATGTCAATGCTTAAATCTAAACTTCTCAGACAAACTGTTGCTTTACTTGCGATCATAGGAGTTCTATATTTTTTTGCAGAGATTTTTTATCTTCACTGGACTGTTTGGTGGTATGATGTAATGCTCCATTCTCTCTCTGGTGTATGTGCCGGTATGGCTTATGTTTTCTTTTCTTCCCAATATTTCTGGTCTTTGACAGAAGACAATAATAAAACAATTTTTCTTGGTTTAGTTTTTGTTTTTGTTGTGGGCGTATTATGGGAGGTGTATGAGATAAAGTTTGACCATACTTCTTTCAAAGATGGTATTTATTACATCAGAGACACAATTTCTGATTTAATTGCAGATGTTTCCGGGGGATTTTTTGGCATAACCTACGGTCTAAGGTTTCTTAAAGTTAAGAAATAAAATTATCAACATGAAAGATAAAAAAGAACTGAACCTGACGTTTTATTCTGGAGTTGGTACAGTAACAGGAGCAAACTTTATGCTTGAAAGCAAAAACACGAGACTCCTGGTTGACTGTGGACTGGTTCAAGGAGATCCTAATGCTTATGAATTAAACAGAAAACCATTTCAATATGATGCAAAGACAGTTGATTATCTTTTTATTACTCATGCACATCTGGATCATATAGGAAGGGTTTGCAAACTTGTCAGAGAAGGCTTCAGGGGTGTTATTTTCTCGACTCCCGAAACAAAAGAGATCGCAGAAGCAATGTTTTTTGATGCCTTAAAGGTTATGACCATGAAGGAAAAAGAGATTCAGGACGGCATACACCAAGCTCCGCTTTATGATGCTCAAGATGTCGAAAAAGCTTTGTCTCTGTGGAGGACGATTCCATATCACAAAGAGACAAAAATAAATGACGAACTTTCCGTTACTCTCAAAGACGCTGGACACATTCTCGGCTCCTCCATGTACGAGTTTACAGTTTCCCCGAAGTCAGACTTAGGGGTCGACATAGGAGAGAAAAAGGTAAAAGTGGTATTTACAGGGGACACGGGAAATTCTCCGGCACCACTTTTGAGGGATACTGACAAGATAACTCAAGCTGATTATCTAATAGTAGATAGTGTCTACGGTGACAGAAACCACGAACCAAAAGAGGAAAGGGATGAGAGATTCAAGCAGATAGTTTTAGAGACTATAAAAAAAGGTGGGGCTTTAGTTCTCCCTGCATTTTCAATAGAGAGAACACAGGTTATTCTTTATGAGCTAAACAATATGATAGAAGACAAGATTATTCCTACTGTACCTGTATATCTAGACTCTCCGTTGGGGAGAAAAGTAACAGATATATATTCTCGTTCGAATAAGTATTTTAATTCCGGTGTGCAAAAAGAAATAAAAGCCGGGGATGATATTTTCAACTTTCCCAAACTTTCCATCACTCATGGCTCCTATGATTCAAAAAAGATAGAAGAAATGCCAAACCCGAAAATCATTGTATCTGGTTCGGGCATGTCATCAGGCGGACGGGTGATATGGCATGAAATGGCTTATTTGCCTGACCCAAAAAGTACAGTGCTTCTCATGGGGTATCAGGCTGTAGGGACTTTGGGGAGGAAAATACAAGACAGACCAGCCTCTGTCATGATAAACGGTCAAATGGTGCCGATTAGAGCTAGGATAGAGATGATTTCAGGCTATTCTTCACATAAGGACTCTGATAACTTAGTTAAACTTGTCGAAGGTACAGCCAATACTGTCAAAAAAGTTTTCGTTGTTATGGGTGAGCCAAAATCCTCCACCTTTTTAGCCCAACGCTTGCGAGACGAGTTAGATGTTGAGGCTATCTGTCCCGAGAAGGGTAAAATCTATAAGTTAGATGTATAATGTATTAATTAATATTAACTATAAAAACATGGGTCTAGAAGGACAGCCAAAAATGACATGGGATGAGATGGTAACAAGTATAGAAGTTGGTCCGATATTAGATAGAAAAGTTATGGAGTTTTTAAGCAAACACAACAAGGAATATATAACTGCTGAGTTCAGTGAAGTACTATTTGAAGGTGAAATAATAAAATCGAGTAGGACCGGAGAACTTATACGTCCATCTGCTATGATAACTGATCCAAACGAAAAGGCAAAAATACTTGAAGCTGTTTATGAGGAATTAGAAAAAAGTCAAACAGACGAATAAATGGACCCAAATATTCCAATTCAAATCCAAAACCCTCTTCCGCCAGTACCACAAAAACACCACTATTTTGTCATAGTTTTGGTTCTGATTTGTGTTCTTCTCCTTATGTCAGGATACTTGGTTTTCCAGAATGTCAGAGAGGAGCAAAAAGAAGTAGTGGTAGTTTCAGAAAGTGTCACAGTTCCCCAAGATGACATTTCGACTTGGAAAACATACAGAAATGAAGAGTATGGGTTTGAGTTTAAGTATCCATCCGATTGGGAAATTATAAACAATGGTTTAATAAAGCCTAATGGTAGAGAGGAAGAATCTGAAAAAATATATTTCTTTCCAGACTTCAATAATGATAATTTAGAAATTGAAGCTTGGTTTGTGCAGCTCAATGGATACTCTGACTCACATTCTCTGGTTGAGATCGATGGAGTCAGAGCTATTAGATCAAAGGAAAGTCATGATATTTCAGGTATTGTCACTTATATACTCCTAAAAACAATACCAAATAGGGCGGTTCTAAATTTTCAAATTCGGGGGTCTTCTCCTGAAGGATTGAAAATATATGACCAAATTCTCTCAACTTTTAAGTTTATTTAGCTAACTCAACCACTTTCTTAAACGTCTCGGGATTTTGTTCCACCAAACCAGCTAGGATTTTTCGATCCAAAAGTACACCTTTCTTTTTCAGTCCGCCCATAAGTTTCGAGTACGATGTGCCGAGCTCTTTTGCACCATAAGAAATGCGAATATTCCACATCTTTCGAGCGTCGCCCTTCTTATCTCTCCTATGAGCAAAAGCGTAAGCTCCAGCGTGGTAGAGGGCTTCCCAAGCTTCTCTTTCCTTGGATTTTCTTCCATGTCTAAAACCCTTTGTTTTTCTCAAAACATTCTTTCTTCCCTTCAGTGCATTGACCCCCTTTTTTACTCTAGTCATGTTTTTGGTGTCGATACTAATCTACGAATGAAACGAAGTTAGATACCCTTGACGAATAGGGCATACGAATTTATTTGTAATATTCGTATGCAATTCGTATATTGGTATCGCTTCATATTCGCATGTATTCGTATATTTGTATCGCGTTACTTTTTAATATAAAACGCTCTATCTTTATTACTAATTTGAAAAGCCACTGATCTCTTCTTGGCTAACTGTGATCTTCGGCTCTCTTTGGCATTGAAATGGTTTTGACCAGTTTTTCTGGCAGTTATCTTTCCATTCTTGCTGACCTTCAGCCTTTTGGTAAATGATTTGTTTGTTTTTGTTGACATAAATGGTGTCGATACTAATCTACGAATGAAACGAAGTTAGATACCCTTAACGAATAGGGCATACGAATTTATTTGTAATATTCGTATGCAATTCGTATATTGGTATCGCTTCATATTCGCATGTATTCGTATATTTGTATCGCGTTACGCTTTCTCTATTATAACACTGAGGCCCTTCGGGCTTCTCTTGGCTGGATCTGCCACTTTGTATTCCTCTGTTATGAGCTTTAAAACTCTATCCATACGCTCACGTAGGAACCCTTCATTCATAAACTTAGTCCTTCCGGGTAGAAATAGATCTATTTTTATGCGATTGCCTTCCTTTAGCCACTCTGAAGCCTTCTTAGCTTTTAGCTCCAGGTCGTGCTCTCCAGTACCGACTTTGATCTGAATGATCTTTATCTCAACCGTATGAGCCTTGGTTTTAGCAGTTTTAAGCTTCTTGTTTTCGGCGTATTGAAATTTACCATAATCCATGATTTTTGCAACTGGAGGTACGGCTTTTGGAGATATTTCAATGAGATCTAACCCAGTCTCTCTGGCCTTATCAATAGCTTCTTTAAACGAGATCACCCCGAGGTTTGTGCCATCGTCCAAAATCACACGTAGTTCCTGTGCTTGAATCTGGTTATTTATTCTAACGTTTGTTGACAAATATTATTTATAAACTGATAAATATGCTAAAACAATAGAAAATGTATCACTTTCTAGCTTTATTATCAAGCCGTTCCTTTTATGATAAACTTAGATAGCCCTAGGTTTTATAAGACTATTTAAATTAAATGAAAAATATACTAGTAATTTCGATTATTTTTGTTTTAGTTGGTTTGGGTTTTTGGATATCAAAATCTGGTAAGAAAAATGCTGAGATAGTTGCAGAAAATATGGTTCCTGTTAGCGCTGAAACTTCATCAGTCCAAAAACCCTCTTCAAACACTGGTCTATCTGTAAAAAACACAGTTAGTACAGAAGTATTTACAAATATTCTGCCTCACAAAGGAAATTATGAATGCGAATACGAGGAGGTAACTCAAAGTTCAAGGAGTTCACATAATATATATCTCTCTGATGGTAAAATGAGAGGGGAGTTTAGAACATACTCTGTTTCTGGTGGAATTTCAAACATTATGGTTTACGACGGTTCACGTCTTTATACTTGGATAGAGGGTCAAACAGTCGGGACGAGTATGGTGCCAAAGTCTCTTTCAGATTTTCCATCCATCATTCCAAAGGATATACTTCAGTCTAAAATTCTTGGATCAGGTCTAAACAGCGCTAGTTGGAATTGTCACGCCTGGAGTAGGGTACCGTCGCTACTCGCCAAACCATCCTACGTGAAATTCTAATCACTTAAATAACCGGTTACGCGTAGTGCCTCCTCTATCGTTGTCACCCCCATCACCACTTTTTCGAAAGCCGAAGTTTTTAGACTTTTAACATTTTTTCTCTTTAGAAGGTCGAGTATGATAGAACTTGGTTGAGAGTCAAAAATTGCTGATCTTACTTCTGAATCAATATTAATTATTTCAAATATCCCAGTTCTACCAACAAAACCTAGGCTTTGGCAAACATTACAACCTTCACCGAAGTAGAATTTAGACCCTCTAAATTCTGGAGGTATAATCTCCATTTGTCTTTCTGTTGGAGCTGTTTCCTTTTTACAATTGTCACATATTCTTCTAACTAACCTTATTGCAACCACTCCTCGTATTGACTGTGCCACGATAGATCTATCCACGTTCATTTCAACCAATCTGTTAACTA
Source organism: Minisyncoccia bacterium (assembly GCA_049297675.1). Taxonomy (GTDB): domain Bacteria; phylum Patescibacteriota; class Minisyncoccia; order Phycocordibacterales; family DATDWN01; genus C7867-006. The sequence goes on from JBAQUS010000011.1 coordinate 150,203, forward strand.
GTGCTGGCAGGTCAAATGTGTGGAAAGTTGAGAGTAGAAGTATTCCGGCAAGGGATGCTTGTACAGCCATGATAGCAGTCTCGGGATCACGGATTTCCCCGAGCATTATGACATCTGGGTCTTGGCGGAGGATCGATCTTATAGCGGCCGCAAAAGTTAATCCTATCTCACTATTTATGCTTGTTTGTCTGACGTTTTCTATCTGGTACTCAACTGGATCTTCTATAGTTACTATATTTTTCTCAGGAGTATTGAGATAATTTATTATTGAGTAAAGGAGATTGGTTTTTCCTGAACCAGTTGGCCCAGTGACTAAGATAAGTCCGTTCGGGCTTCGGATAAGATTTTGCAAAAGCTCAAGCTGATCTTGATCAAGTCCAAGGTCTTCCATCTTTAGTATGACATCTTGTTCTCCATGTAGACGAAAGACTATACTCTCACCGTAAATATCTGGCATGGTTGAAACACGAATACTGTAAACTTTATTTTTGTAGGCAAATTCAAAATGTCCGTCTTTTGGAATACGATGCTCAACAATATCCATTTGCGAAAGTATTTTTATTCTCGAAACGAGTTGTTCTTCCATACTTAGATTGAGCGACTGAATGGGATGAAGGATACCATCAATCCTAAAACGCACATTAAAGCCTTCTCTTGTCGGCTCAAAGTGGATGTCACTGGCGCGATTTTCGATGGCCATACCAATAAGGTTGTCGAGGACTTGGGCTGTGTTCAAACTATCCTTTGGATTATTCATACCAAAAGTATATCAAGACAAATTGCTAATTGGTAGTAACACAGAGGCAACGATATACGGAGGCGTTGCCTCCGTATACGTTGCCTCCGTATATAGGTTTCTCCTCGTAATCTAAAATCATAGTAATTTTTTAGGGGTAGTTGTTTGAATAAAAAGAAAGACCCCGTGCAGAGGTCGTGCGTTTGCACGGGGTCTCTCACGGGGTCGGACTAGCAAGGACGGTCCTTGCTAGTCAGAGCGTCGCGATCTTTCTCGATTTCCTTCTCGAAGTCACTCTTTGGACCGAGTGGATCCTGTGGCTGAAACATGTCTCCGAGGTACTGGCCGTAAGTGATCCAGTTGTCCTCGCAGTACGCCTCGACCATGGTTTCCTGAACGACCTCGGGATCGGGGAGATAGTATCTTCCTCTCCATTCCTCCTGGCCGATGAGAGTCACGAGTTTGACGAACTTCTGCATCGCGGTGTGAGTGAAACCCTCACCGTTACGCAGGTTGAGTCTCAGGTTTGCCGTCAAGGCAGACCCGTTGGCCCAGACTGGACTGACACCACCATCGTCGTCGGTGTAATCCCAATCAGCACCAAGCTCGTTTCCGATTACTTCCGAGAGTGCTCGGCGGAAGTGCTGGCGGATCACCTGCTGGTGAACCTCGCGAGCAGTCTTCTCGGCTTCGAACTCAACCCTGAGAGTGGCCTTACCACGAAACATCGTGGCGGTCACTTGAACCAGAACAGCTTCACACACCTTAGTAGGCATGTGCTTCTGATGAGCCGGCGCCATCGGGTTAACGAAACGCCAGGTCATCGTCGTGCGCTGGAGCTTCTTCATGGCTGTCTCCTTGCTGTCATAAACTCTGGGTCTACCAGAGGCCCAGCATAATACCGGGACAAATAACAGCAATCTAAGCACAATTATAAACAATTTATAACTCTATGTCAAGGGGTAGTTTGGGCGCCGAAAGGGTGGCTAAGATGTTGAGACTTTTATGAAGAAAGGGCAGTTGGTTAGGAATGATTTTAGTTTCGTTAATACAAGAATCACTTCATTGCTCAATAGTTTTTTATTAGACGAGGTGTCTTTTACTGAAAGCGTGTCCTGAGCCATGTTTTAAGTATTTTTCAAATTTTAGTGCCTTATTTTTATTTGGAAATGCGCAAAACCAGATTAATGAGAATGGAAGTTTAGTTTTTGAGTATCTAGACTCCCCGTTATTGTGTTCTTTTAGTCTATTCTTGATGTTTTCTGTGCTTCCGAAATATAGACTACCATCCTTCTGACTTTTTTAGAATGTAAACATAGTGCATATAAAGAATATATATCCTGCGTCGCTTGATTACAAGCTATGCAGGATCCACTGCTTCGCTAACAAAAAACCTCACAGGTTGTGTGAAGTTTCTTGTGCTAAAGGTATTTAGTGCCTGCACTGCGTAGCTTTAGCGAAGCAGTGGAGATGCCGATAGTTGAAATCGGGTCCATAAAGTGAATCGAGACAGATCTACAATACTTAGTTTACTTAAAGTTTTAATCCGTGTTGCTTAGAGTAAACCAAACACAACACGGACGATCTTCTATTTTCTGGTTTCACTCGAAGAAAGTGAAACTATAACCTTAGTTTATATCAATCATCTCCTCCTTAAAGGTTCAAGAGGAGAGACCGTCGTTTAGGTGTTGAGTTTAAGCAACTGCGTAAGCGAAAGCAAAATCGTTTGCTCCAAAATATGGAGAAGCGGATGCTTTTTTAGATAAGTTTTTTACACTTAATCTTTCCAGACTTTTTAAGAGTTTCTGGAGCTCTGTATTGCCTGAATCAATATCGTCTTTATGTCAAAACCTGTCATCCCCGAGGAATAGATGTTTGAAGTATGAAGTTAGATGTACGATAAACTTCTACTTTTCGGGAATTTTTGGTTTATCTTTTCAAAGTGCTTGCCTAGCTCTTTATAAAGGGCTGTGGCTATTTACCTTTCAAGTCTCTCTCGATATCACGTTCTGTGTCTCTCTTCTTGATCGACTCTCTTTTGTCGAATTTTTTCTTGCCCCTAGCGACTGCGATATCGAGCTTTATTAGACCCCCCTTATTATACACCGAAATTGGGACAATTGTCAATCCTTTAGCGTTTTCAGTGCCAGATAGAGCCATAATCTCCTTTTTGCTAAGCAAAAGTCGTCGGTTTCTGTACGGATCATAGTCTTTTGGAGTGTTTCCAGCTTGATATGGCGGGATGAACATGCCAATTAAATAGGCTTCCGCACCACGAATGGTTACATAAGTACCCTCTAAAGACCCCTGACTTTTCCTTAATGACTTTACCTCAAACCCAAAAAGCTCTATACCGGCAGTATATTTTTCCAAAATCTCGTAATCGAACCCTGCTTTTCTGTTTGTGATAAGAGACATGGTGAAATTCTAGCATATAAATTGATTTTTTCTTTTTGTTTATGTATAGTAAAAGCAGAGGAGGTGACCCTATGGCAAGACCATACGGTGTAAACACCGATTTGCTGTGTCCAGATTGTGCAAGTTCCGAGAAGGATTTTCCGAAATATCCTCGTGACCAGGTGGGCCAGGTCAGGTGTTCGGAGTGCCAGAGGTTTCTTGTCCATCTGGGGACTCTTAGTGTCGGAGAGTTGGATGAACTCTCTGCCAGATGGCCGGAGCTGGGCGATGTCAAGTTCAGCACCATCTGTGCAGACTACGATAGGAGGGGAATAAGCTTGCCACAATGATTTTTGACGGCAAGTTTTTCACGGGGCGACGAGAGTCGTCCCGTCTTAGTTTTCTATTTGCTAAAACACTAACGGGATGTATATTTCTCCAAAATTTTTGAACAGTCTATATACATTAACTTGATGCTATAGCATTAGATTAGTGTATGTATTGATGTAGGTTAAAACAAACTTTTTTGCTTTGAATTTTTTGATATTAATGTATACTGTGGCTACTTCTAAAAGATGCCTGAAAATCAGGAAAAAAAGAAAATAATAATAAAAAGGTCGGGAAAGGGGGGCAAAGACCCTGAAGATAGCTCTATACTAAACTACGTAATATACGTCATTGTTATTTTTATTGTGCTTTCTTCAATTTACTCTCTTGTTTCTGATTCTGGTTCAAATAAAGTCGAAGAAATTTCCATATCACAGCTTTCAGCAGATGTTCAAGCAGGTTTAGTTGATTCAATAACAGTAAACGGCGATAGCTTAGATCTTTTATATAAGAAAGGTGAAAAAAAGATTTCCAAAAAAGAGGAGTCTGTGGCACTTTCTCAAACTCTAGTAAATTATGGAGTAACAAAAGAGGAGATTGGTTCTGTTAAAGTAGATATTCAAAACCAGAAAGGTTTTAGTTTTTGGTTTATAAATCTTTCACCAATTATTTTTCCCATTCTTTTCATTGTTATCTTCATTTGGTTTCTGACCAGACAAGTCAAAGGTGCTGGCATTCAAGCTCTAACTTTCGGGCAGTCAAAAGCCAGGATGATAGATCCAAACGACAAGTCGCAGAGAGTGACTTTCAAAGACGTGGCTGGATGTAAGGAAGCAAAAGAGGAGCTTTCAGAAATAGTTGATTTTTTGAAAAATCCTCAAAAATTTCTAGATATTGGGGCTAGGATTCCAAAGGGTATTTTGCTTATGGGGGCACCTGGCACAGGAAAAACCATGCTTGCTAGAGCTGTCAGTGGTGAGGCTCGAGTTGCTTTTTTCTCGATTTCAGGTTCGGAGTTTGTGGAAATGTTTGTCGGTGTTGGAGCTTCGCGCGTGAGGGACTTGTTTATGATGGCCAAGAAAAACTCTCCATCAATTATTTTTGTAGACGAGATAGATGCAGTGGGTAGAGTGCGTGGAGCCGGTCTTGGTGGCGGTAATGACGAGAGGGAACAAACACTCAACCAAATTCTAGTTGAGATGGATGGCTTCGAGCCAAATGAAAAAGTGATAGTCATGGCCGCAACAAACAGGCCTGACGTTTTGGACCCAGCACTTCTTCGACCGGGGAGATTTGATAGGCGAGTCACTCTTGATTTACCAGACAGAAAAGATAGGGAGGAAATACTGAAAGTTCATAGTACAAAAAAACCTTTTGCAGAGGATGTAAACTTAACTGTCATTGCCGAGAGGACGCCAGGGTTTTCTGGTGCTGATCTATACTCTCTTATGAACGAGGGAGCCATCTTAGCTGCTCGTGAAAATCGTACAAAAGTTTCTCAATTTGATCTTATTCGCTCGATCGAGAAAGTCATGCTCGGTCCAGAGAGACGAAGTCATCTACTTTCAAAGAAAGAAAAGGAAATCACAGCATATCATGAGGCGGGTCACGCTGTTTTGGCCTCCATACTTCCTTACGCTGACCCAGTACACAAGATCTCCATTATTTCACGTGGCCGAGCGGCAGGTTATGTTTTCAAGCTCGCACTAGAAGAGAGAAAGTTACAATCCAAAAAAGAATTTCTTGACGATATTGCAGTTTCTCTCGGTGGATATATTACAGAGAAAATGCTTTTCGATGACCTAACAACTGGTCCATCAAATGACTTACAAGTTTCAACAGCTTTGGCACGGGATATGGTTACCAAATATGGGATGTCGGATAGTATTGGTCCTGTAGCTCTTGAAGGCCACGAAGGTAAAGCACTTTTTGGTAGGGGGGTTGATGAAAAGGAATTCTCGGAGAGAGTGTCAGCGGACATTGACTCTGAAGTTTCCAGAATAATGAAAGAAGCTTTAGAGAAGGCAAGAGTAGTAATAACAGAGAATAGAAAGCTACTTGATGCGATTGCGGTGAGACTTATAGAGGTTGAAACAATAGAGAGAGCAGAGTTCGAGTCGATTTTAGTTGCAAATGGTGTCACTCCAAAAAAGAAGCTTGATATTGAACATCAGGGATAGTGTTTATTTTACCAATTTATGATAATGTTTGGATAGAAATGAGGAGGGGCTCATGAGAAATGAAGGGCAAATTTCGGTTGAGTTGTTTGATGAGGAATATGATCGAATCAAGATTATTGATACTATTTTTTCAAGACTAGGTGAGCTCTACCAGCTAGAACAGGCTGGTGGAAAAGATACTGATTTTCTTGAAGGAATTATTGAGGATTTGCTTCAAAGACAACTTTCTTTGGATGAGGCGACTTGTGCTCTCTGTGAGTACCTCAATGTCTGAAGGCCTCATGCGGTGTTCTATCTACCGCCTGGGGCCTTTCTCGTGTCAAAGAGTCTCTTTGACTCTACTTACCCTATCTCCATCTCGGTCTCTTGCCTTTTGCGTAGCAGATAATAATAAGAAAAATTGTGTTGATGATAAAAGGCAGGGATAAATTTATTAGAGTATCACTTGCTGAATGAGAAAATTTATCTATGTTTAAGAAGTTGAGAGTTATTGCTACTATGTAAAGCAAAAGAACAAACCACCCCTCCCAACTTGTTGGTGTCCATCCCCATCCATATTTTTTAGATTCAAACCACAGTTTATTATCTTTGTTTTTATTTTCCATAAAATGTGTTAGTTTATTATATATGATTTTGCGCGTATAGCTCAGTTGGTTAGAGCATCGAGCTTATACCTCGAGGGTCCCACGTTCGAGTCGTGGTACGCGCACATCTTTATTCAAAATGGATTTTGTGATTCTGAGATTCTAATCGTTCTTTGAGGAGTGGATAGTTCGTTAGCTCCGGGTCTTCCTCGACTAGTTTTTGTGCTTCGGTTCGTGAAGCCTCAACCATTTTAATGTTTTTTATAGCTTCCATGGCTAAATCCGAAATGCCCCATTGTTTTCTACCATAAAGTTCGCCGGCTCCTCTCTGAGCTAGGTCAAATTCTGAGAGCTCGAAGCCATTTTTAGCAGTAGTAAGAGCCTTAAGTCTATCTCGAGTTTTCTGTCCTGAACTTTCAGGAAAAACATAACAATAGGCTTGGTGGTTTGAGCGTATGACTCTTCCACGGAGCTGATGAAGCTGGGACAGTCCGAACCTTTCAGCACCCTCAATAATTATCATTGTAGCATTTGGTACGTTTACACCCACTTCCACCACAGAAGTTGCCACCAAAATTTTTGTTACCCCTTTAGAGAATTTTTCCATAACCTTCTCTTTTTCCAAGGGTGTCATCTTTGAATGCAAAATATCAACGGTAAATTCGGAAAAAACTTCCTTCTTTAGTCTCTCAGCTTCGAGTTTTACTGATTTGGCAATAACCGACAGCTCCTTTGTTGGATCTGGCTCTTCTATTCTCGGACAAATAACATAAAGTTGTCTTCCATTATTTAATTCTTTTCTAATTTCGTTGTAACAATTATTTCTTTCGCTTGGCAAGACAATTTTAGTAATAATAGGAAGTCTGCCATGTGGCATTTCATCGAGTAAAGTCAAATCAAGATCTCCGTAGATAGTAAGTGCTAGTGTTCGTGGGATGGGTGTTGCCGTCATGGATAATAGGTGGGGAGTCAATCCATCTTTTATCATTAGCTTTTGTCTCTGAAGTGTTCCAAACCTGTGTTGTTCATCAATGACCACATATGCTAAATGTTTAAATGTTACAGATTTTTGGATTAAAGCATGTGTGCCAATAAGGATTGGCACTTCGCCGTTCGCTACCCATTTGAGGAGTTGGGTTCTAGAGATTTTCGTTGGCTTTGTAGGATCACTTTTGCTTGGAAATATTTTACATTCACTTCCGGTAATTAACCCTATTTTAATAGGTAGATGCTCAAAATATCTTATAAAATTTTCATAGTGTTGTTTTGCTAAAATTTCTGTTGGACACATATAAGCGGTTTGCAAATTCCCAAAGGTGTCACCTTTGGGAAAGGTTTGAGTGACAGCGTATATGGTAGTGGCAGCTACTGCTGTTTTGCCAGAACCCACATCTCCCTCGAGAAGTCGAGACATGGGATAGCCTCTTTTGAAATCTAGAGAAATAGAATTTATAGCTTTCATCTGGGAATCAGTAGCTTTGAAAGGAAAACGGAGGATGAATTCTCTAATGTCTTTTTGGCTTGTTGTAATATTGAAACTACTTTTTTCTCTCCAAAATCTTTTCTCCCTTTGTTTTTCTAGTTGTATAAAGAAGATTTCCTCAAAGGCAAATCTCTTCCTAGCGGACTCGGCATCAGACTTTTTTCTCGGAGCATGGATCCAAATAAGGGCAGTTTTCAGTCCGGGTAGGTTATATTTTTTAAGAATCTCCTCCGGTATTGGGTCCTCCAAAGTGTCAAGGGTGCCCCTTGACATGATTTTCTGGAGGGCGTGGTAGAACCAGTTTGAGGTAATACCTCTGCTTTCTGGATAAACGGGGTAGAGAGAATGATTTTCACCGCCTTCTCCGAAAAGGGATTTTCCAACTAAGACAGGAGTATTGTTTGCAACTTCTATTTTAGGGTTGCTTAGATATTGCACACCCTTTCTTTCTGAAACTTTCCCCTCTACTCTAACTGACTGTCCATCGTGAATCATCTTGGCAATGTAAGGCTGGTTAAACCATACAAGCTTGATTTTTCCGGTTTCATCCTCGAGCATACCATCTGACATAGGGATTTTTTTGTAAAAAGCCTTACTGGTTTTAAGCCCTGATATTTTTCCAAAAATGACTGCATTCTGACCAGTGTTCAAATTCAGAACACTGACTATTTCAGCAGTGTCCCCATACCTGACAGGGAAGTGATAGAGTAAGTCGCTAATAGTAGCGATTCCCATTTTCTCCAAAGCTTTCTTTTGTGAATTTGTCAAACGTATCTCCTCTATCAGTATGGAGTTAAGTTTCATGGCATTAGTCTATCACGACTATAAAATATTAATTGTAAAATTATGAAAATTTTTTCTAGAACACATGGTTAATTATTGACGCAAGATCTGGTTTTGTCCTTGAGTTTCACTACCCACAGCTTATACAAGCTTTTCCACAGGAATTCCACATATTACGACACAAAGTTTATTCTTTGTTTATTGTGCCAAAATTTTCCTGTGCTAGTATCGTACTTGTTCTGAAAAAGTCAGAGCATGTAAATTATAAGCAAGCATGAGAATACTTTTTCCAAGTACAAAATGCAAGCAGTTAAAAGAGTTGTTTTTTGGTGTTTAAAAGACGCTAAAAAACAGCTCTTTTTTTGTACGCAATTGTATGAAGAAGAGCATGGTCGGTGAATGCAAAATACTATATAGAATTGGGTTTATTAAAAAAATTTAACAATTAATAAAACCCCCGAACTAATTAGGACTTTGAATTATGTTCTATGTGTATATATTAAAAAGTGAAAAGGACAACAATCTTTACACTGGGTATACAAATGATCTTAAAAGGAGACTCATAGAACATAATTCAGGTAAAAGTAAGTCAACTAAATCGAGAAAACCATTTGAGTTGATATATTACGAAGCAAGGATGACGCTACGCATAGGGAACAAATGTTAAAGGAATACGGTAGATCTCTAGGTGGCTTAAAAAGACGAATAAGCATGAGTCTTAAGTCCTAATTAGTTCGGGGGTAAAAAATAAAAATGAATAGAAAGATACTAATGAGTTTGGGTGCCATAGTTTTTGTTGTGGCACTTTCAATCACAGCAACAGGTGCATTCTTCTCTGATAGTGAAACATCTACAGGGAACACTTTAACAGCAGGTTCAATCGACTTAAAGATTGACAACACAAGTTATGTTACAAGTACTTCTACAGGACAGCTTATAGCAAGCCCTTGGACTACTTGGACAATAAGGGATTTGACAGTCGAGAAGTTTTTTGACTTTATCGATCTAAAACCAGGAGATATGGGAGAGGATACTATTTCTCTTCACGTTGACAACAACGATTCATATCTCTGTGCCGATATTACTCTGACTTCAAACAATGAAAACACATTAGTTGAGCCAGAAATGGAGGATGGCGACGTTTCATCAACAACTGGCGAACTTGCTCAGCAAGTAAACTTCCTATGGTGGCCAGACGATGGAGATAACGTTCTAGAAGTTGGAGAGACAGTTCTTCCTGGAGGACCTCTAGGAGCTGCTGGAGTTGGAGCAACTACAACAGTCACTCTAGCTGACTCAGTCTTTAACATTTGGACAGGAGTAGGAGGTCCAGTTCCAGGTGCTTCGACAAGATACATCGGAAAAGCATGGTGCTTTGGAGCAATCACACCTGCACCACTTGCTCAGGATAACGCCACAACTAGCGGTCCTCTAGTAAGAGGCCCTGGTCTAACTTGTGACGGATCCCAAGCAGACAATACTGCCCAAACAGATAGTTTAACAGCAGACATAGCTTTCAGAGCTGTTCAGTCAAGAAATAACGGTGATTTCCAGTGTGTGGTTAGACAAACACCACCACCTCCACCACCAGCACCAGCAACAGTTACAATTGACAAGGAAGTTTCATTTACAAATATAGCTGTTGTGGGGGTTGATGTAAGCGACTTTGAACTTCACTTATTTGGTCCAGGTGGCGATCATATCTTAACTGATAATGTTCCATTCCCAGGACTTACTCCAGGAGTTTACACAGTATCTGAGATTTATTCAGGTGTTCCAGCTAATGCAACATCTACAGCTGTATTCGGTGGAAGTTGCGTAGAAATAGGAACTACTGATACAGCAACGATGAACGTGGTCTCTGGTGTTAACCCAACGTGTACGATCACAAACTCTGTTTCAACAACAACACCAAATTAGTAGATAATTAATAAGGATACTTTAACTCATTAGTATCTTTGTAGGTGGCAGTTCATAACAAAAAAGTAGTTGTGGACTGCAACCGAACAGAGATACGAGATGAAATACAAGGGAGTTAAAAGTGTGAAAGTAGAAATTGTGAAAGTAAGAAATTAAAGATTAAAGATTAATGAAAAAAATTTTCCTATCGATCTCAAGTATCATATTCGCTGGAGCAATCCTTGCCGGAGGGACGGGGGCTTTTTTCAACAGCCAAAACACTTCAACTGGCAATACTTTTGCTACAGGCATTATTGATTTGAAGATTGATAATGAAAGTTATGTTACGGACGAAAACGGAAAACTGGTTTTCAGTCCTAGCACATCTTGGGCACTATCGACTTTGATAGGGAAACTTTTCTTTAATTTTCCAGACATAAAACCGGGAGACATTGGAGAAGACACCATATCGCTTCATGTAAGCAACAACAACGCTTGGGCATGTATGAATATAACTCTGACAGGTACGCCAGAGAATGGTCAGAGCGAACCAGAAGCTCTAGTGGACACAACTACTGGAGTGAATGACGGTGAGCTTCAATACGAGCTCTATTTTGCATTCTGGGCAGATGATGGAGACAATGTCTACGAGTCCAACGAAAAAATCTTTAAGCAAGGACTTGCTAAAGATATTTTCAATGGTGAGAGCTGGCCACTTTCTGATTCCAAATCAAACATTTGGAGTCCTCCACCTTGGCCAATCCAAGCTGGAGCCACAAAGTATATTGCAAAGGCCTGGTGTTTCGGTGTTATGGGTAAGACTCCTGTAACACAGGATGGTCTTGGTAAAACTGGCTCAAACGGACCACTAGCGAGGGGTACTGGTTTTACTTGCGATGGAGAGCCACTAGGAAATATTTTGCAGTCAGATGGTATTACTGCGGATGTTTCTTTCACGGCAGTTCAGTCACGTAATTATCCAGAGTTTGTTTGCGGACAAGGAGAGCCAGCACCAATACCACAAACTTCGACACTTTTCTTCGACAACTTCGAAAGCTATGAGGTTAACACCAATGTTGATCCATTAAATCTAAAGTGGGTACAAGTTGGTGGTGTGCAAGCAATATGGGGTCTGGATGGGAAAGTAGCTGATTTAGATACTGGTGATGGATCTGAAACCATAACTTCGAAAAGTTTGGATCTTTCGATTTATCACGACATCACTCTAAAATACAGCAGAAAAAGTGACGATACGGCTGGCACTGTAGATCCACAAACACTAAAGGTGGAGTATAGCGTAGACGGCGGTGGAAATTGGACTACGCTTGAAACCATAAACGGGGAGACAGTGTGGACAACAAAGACGTTCAGTCTTTCTCCATCCGCAAATAACAAGTCGGATGTCAAAATACGATTTGTTTTGACTGGTACAAATAGCACAAATCATGTTTACATAGACAACGTTTCTCTGACAGGAGTGACACCATAAAAAATAAAGAAAGACCGTATACAAAATTAACAGAATTATTGTGACAGTAACGAAGGATCGTGATCTGTCTCTAACGGGATGAAAAAAATACTACTTAGCACTGCGATTGTAATGTTTGTGGGTGGGGCGCTCGCCATGGGAGGGACAGGGGCTTTTTTCTCTGACAGAGAATTGTCAGGGGGGAATATTTTCACTGCCGGAGCCATTGACCTCAAGATAGACAACGAGAGTTATTACAACGGCAAAGTTTCCACCACAACCAGCTGGACACTCTCAGATCTGACGATTGAAAAGTTTTTTAATTTTCTAGATCTTAAACCAGATGATTATGGAGAAGACACAGTCAGTATTCATGTTGATACGAACGACGCCTACCTTTGTGCCAATATCACTCTGACATCGGATGATGATAACGGAATAAACGAACCGGAATCAGCTTCAGATCAAACAGATGGACCTGGAGCGGGTGAACTTGGAGACAATGTCAACTTTATGTGGTGGGCAGACGATGGTGATAATGTTCTAGAAGACGGTGAGAATGTCATCTCACAAGGTCCTATAGGAGATTTGACTCTAAACGTTCCTTACTATTTCACTTTGGCTGACTCTGACCAGAACATTTGGACTGGCTCGGGTGGTCCTGTACCAGGCGAGAAGACTTTGTATATTGGAAAGGCATGGTGTTTCGGTAGTATTTCACCAAGCCCTCTTTCACAAAGTTCAACTGGTTCTAGGTCTACTACTACGCCAGCAGGTGATGGAAACAACAATCTAGTTTTAGGTGAACCTGAGGATGGTGGTTACTTGTGTGACGGAACAGGCTTAAATAACTCGACTCAAACAGACAGTTTAACGGCCGATGTGTCCTTTAGTGCTATTCAATCAAGAAATAACAGGGATTTCCAGTGTCAGGGCCCAAGTGAACCAGAGGTAACATCTCTAACACTCATAAAACAGGTTATAGGTATTCCAGATGTGGGACCAAACGAATCAGCATCTAGCTGGACACTTTCTGCAAGTGGCGGTCCAACACCATTCTCTGGTCCAGGTCCATCTGTTAACTCACCTGTAAATTTTCAACCAGGAGCATATACACTTTCTGAAAATGTAGTGCCCGGATATACTTCTGGTAATTGGAATTGCGATGCGGGAGTTCTAGTTGGTGATGAGTTAACTCTTGCAGAGGGTCAATCGGCAACTTGTACAATTATAAATACAGAGGAGGCTATTGCGTGCAATGCCAGAATTGATCTTATGATAGTTATGGATAACTCATCTTCTATAAATGATACAGAGGAAGCTATGATGAAATCTGGTGCGGTAGCTTTCGTCAATGCTCTGACAATAACTACTCCTGGTAATCATGGTGGTCTTACAAGTTTTGATGACGGAGCAGTTTTGAGTCAAGCATTAACCGATAACCAAGCTACTTTGCTAGCTGCAGTCAATGCACCGTTTGGTAGCGGACTGACAAATCTTGAGGCTGGAATACTGGGAGCTACAACAGAGCTCGGTGGACCAAATGACAGGACACCAGACACAGACTCAGATTTTCCTGATGTTATGGTAGTCATAACTGACGGTAATCCTACAGCTTCAAATGGACCAGATACAGACGAGATAGATGCCTTTAATGCGGCAACGGCGGCAAAATCTGCAGGTATTGAGGTTTATGTAGTTGGTGTTGGAGCCGATGTCAATGCTGGTTATCTAGCTACCATTGCCAGTCCCGGTAAATATTATTCAGCCGAAAATTTTTCAGATCTTGAATCGGCACTTCTGACAATTGCTAATTGCGGACAAGTCCCAACTGGAACACTTACTGTAACTAAAGTTGTAGTTTCTGGGAATGATCCTACCCCAGCTTCCATAGGAGATTTTCCACTTTTTGTTGATGGTCTTTCAGTTGTATCAGGAGTTTCTACAACCACAATTGCAGGATCTCATGTCGTAAGTGAGACAAACAACGATCCAGACTACACTTCTGTTATAGGAGGACCTGATTGTGATGCAAATGGTAATGTCACAGTCCCAATTGGTGGAGTAGCAAGTTGCACCATTACAAATACATGGAATGAACCGCATGGAACACTAACAGTAAACAAAGTTAGAGTTGGTGGTTTTGGACTTCAAGCAACTTCAACATTTCAGTTTGTTGTAAATGGTGGAGCTCCAACAAATTTTGAATCAGACGGTTCAAATCAAATCTCTGTGCCAGTCGGTCCATACACTGTTGCAGAGGTTGCAACGACAAGTTACAGTATTCTTTATAGTGCTGGTTGTAGTGGAGTAATGAGTCCTGGTGGAAATGAGACTTGTACAATTACAAATACGGCAGAAATTGTTAATTTTGCCCTAGCAAATGGAAATTTCGGTACAGGAGCTACAACCACTGACATAAATAGTTGGGATGAGGAAGGAACTGACAGCGACGCAACAACACAATCTATTCCAGCTGGAAGCGGTCAAAATATTGGAAGTCCTGATGGAGACAAATTTGCTATAATCGGAAATGACGAATGGATTTGTAAAGCGGTTTCAACTTCCGGTTTCAGTTCACTCTCCGTTAGTTACTATTGGAAAGGAGATCCTGATGCAGAAGACGGCGAAAGTGGTGTCTTGGAGCATAGATCAAATGGAACCTGTAACTCTGGTGGCGGATGGACAACGGTAGCCACACACGAGTTGGATGATGCTAACAATAACCTCGACGAGGGATGGAGTTCTCTTCAAGGAGTAGGTTTGCCAAACGACATAACCCTATTTAGGTTTAGGAATGGGTCAAATAGCAGTGGAGAAGACTTTAGGGTTGATGGTGTCAGTCTGACCGGAATACCAAATTAATTTATTAGTTAGAAAAACATGAAAAAAATATTATTAAGTTCAGCTCTGATATTGTTTGTTAGCGGAGCCTTGGGCTTAGGAGGCACTGGAGCTTTTTTCTCTGACAAAGAGATTTCCAGATTGAACAGCTTCACTGCCGGAGCCATTGATCTAAAGATAGACAACGAGAGTTACTACAACGGTGTGGTTTCAACTACAACCAGCTGGACACTTGCAGATCTAACCATTCAAAAATTTTTTGATTTTCCTGATCTGAAGCCAGGGGACGTCGGTGAAGACACTATTTCACTTCATGTTGATAATAACGATGCTTACCTCTGTGCCAACGTTAAACTAACATCCAACGATGACAACGGTCTAAATGAACCAGAATCAGAAGTTGATTCAACTGGTGGAGCTGGCGAGGGAGAACTGGCATCAAACGTTAATTTTATTTGGTGGGCAGATGATGGTGATAATGTTTTAGAAAGTGATGAGGGTGTAATCTCCCAGGGTCCTATCGGAGCATTAGGGCTCAATGGTTCAACAACTGTAGCACTGGCTGATTCCGTTACAAATATCTGGACAGATGTTCCAGGTCCAGTTCCGGGAAGTGAAACGTTATATATCGGGAAGGCATGGTGCTTTGGCACTATTTCAGATGAACCACTTACACAAGATGGTTTGGGAACTACCTCGCCGAGAAGACCATCTAACTCAACTGGAGGTATTAGTTGTGATGGTTCGCAGTTAAACAACTCAACTCAAACAGATAGTTTAACTGCCGATGTTACATTCACTGCAGTTCAAGCTAGACATAATAACCAATTCCGTTGTGTTCCTCCAGTGGTTGCTTCAGAAGGTTATATCGTTGTTAGTAAAGTAATAGTCAACAGCAATGGCGGAAACAACACTGTTTCAGATTTTCATTATTTCATTGATGATGGTTTTGTTTCAACAGAAGTTTTGGCTTTTGCAACTACCACTGTTCCAATCGGCACTTACAACATAAGTGAAGCGGGCTCTCAAGGTTATCAGGCTGCCTTTAGTGGGGATTGTGACATAGATGGAAATGTTACTGTTGGTGTAGGTCAAACAAAAACGTGCATAATTACCAATACTGAATTGCCTGCCAATATTACTCTGATAAAGGTAGTCACTGGCACGCCACCACTTTCATCACCAACAACCTTTGGTCTAAGAGTTGATGGTGTAGGTGTTCCACACGGAGCTTCTATCGCTGTCACATCAAACACACCTCATACCATAAACGAAATAGGCAGAGTCGGTTATAGTTTTGTTTCTTTAACTGGTCCTGGATGTCCAGCAGTTTTAGGTGGAACAGTTACGCTTTCTGAAGGTGAAGCCATTACTTGTACTATTACTAACCAAAAGAATCCATAATTAAGATTATTTGGGAATTTATCCCGTTAGAGACCATGATTACTATCGGGATGACAACAGAATGAGAAAAATCGAAAAGTAAAAATTAACATAATATTATTACACTAATAAAGATCGTGATCTGTCTCTAACGGGATGAAATATATATTTAACCTTACATATTATATATTTGTGGTTTGCATAATTGCTATCGCAGTGTTACTGCTTAGCACTCTAATTCCGTTTCCTGGAAATTTTAAAGTCAAAGTTGTCAAATCTGGTTCAATGGAACCTGCACTTAAAACTGGTGGAATCATTTTTATCCGTCCAAGTGACTCATATGATGTGGGGGATATAGTAACTTTTGGTAAGGACACAAAAACCCAGATACCAACAACCCACAGGATCATAAGTGTAGACGGCAGTAGTCCTCTTCGAGCTTTCATGACAAAAGGGGATGCAAATGACGCAGAAGATCCTGTGCCGATTCATCTCTCTGACATAAGCGGAAAAGTAATTTTCTCTGTTCCTTACTTGGGTTATGTTCTAGATTTTGCAAAGAGACCTTTAGGCTTTATTCTTCTGGTGGGTGTCCCAGCGTTGGTAGTTATTTTTGAGGAGATAGGAAAAATTATAGGAGAGGTGAGATCAATCAGGCGAAAAAAATTATCAAATGTCACGAGATAAAATAGACAAAATAATATCGGTGCACAACAGATCAAAATTTGATGGTGTTTTATTGCCTACAATAAAAAATACCACAGAAAATACCAAGAAAAGTGCAAATACAAACTTTGGAGGATCTCTTTTTATTTCAGGTTTTAGATTGGCTAGTGTGATTATAGTATCATTTGGAATTTTAATCAGCGTCTCATCTGTTGGAGGAACTGTTTCATATTTTAATGACAGAGAATTATCTTTATCGAACTATCTGAGGGCTGACCCCATTATTTTTTCAGTTAGCCCCGCCTCTTCACAAGTTGATCTTTCGGGCGAAAGCTCCTTGGAGCTTATTATGACACCCGACCCAACAAGTGACCCGATTCAATATTTTGTTTCAAGTAAGAAAGTTTCGGGGGATGACTTATTTTGTAATTCAATACATATTCTCGGAACATGGCCTTTTCCGGTTGATGGACAATTTGTAGGTCTAGTAACGGAGACTTCAAACACAACTGGATCATGGACTTTAAACCTTTCTGTTCCAGAGGAAGCTAAAGTGCCTAATAGTTCTTGTGAAATTGAGCTTACCTACTTTGGCTGGAATGATGGGGTTTCAGTTTCCAAAGCCTTTACTGATACAAAAAAAGTTCTGATTACTCTCTTTATTCCAGATGATTATGTTGCCAAAAATCAAGCAGAAAGTTTGGTACAAAGTATAATCTCAAGTCAAGAGAGTAATAGTTTTTCAGAGGAAGATAATAGTTCTAATAAAACCGTGGAAGAAGAATCTTTGAGAGATAGGGAAGATGAGAGCAAATCGGAAAATGAAGCTGAGAAAGTAGAAAAAATACAAGAAAAAGTAGCAGAAAACGAAAATGAATCACAGAAAGAAACAAAACCAGACGATTCGATCGATGTAGATAATAATGACAATACTCAAAACAACCAAGATATTGGAGAACAAAATAATATAGTGGAGGAACCCAAAGAGGAATCTAAATCTGATGAAAATAAAAAAGAGGAAAATGATGGTGAGAGTGTAAGAGAAGAAAGTAGAGAGGAGGTAAGAGGTGGGTCAGCTGAAACAAACACAGAAACCCAAGTAACAGCACCACCAGAGCCTCCTCTAGAAACTCAATAGAAACAAAAAACCACCTCGAGGTGGTTTTTTGTTGCAAGAAGATTTAATTACAAACCTATAGAGGTAGTAAACAAGCCTTCGGGTGTTGATGTGGCTGTATTGCCGGATGCATCAGACGATACCACTATATAGTAGTAAGTTGTAGATGTTGCTAGCCCAGATAGATTTAAAGTGTGGCTTAAAACCATTCCCGAATCACTCTGCATTCTAGTACTTGAATGATTAAGGTTTGCTGTTATAGGAGTTGTAGTTCCGTACCAAATCTTGCTATTTGCCAACTCGTTTGTTGTCCAAACTACACTTGTCGTTGTGCCAAGAAGGTTTGTCGTACCGACACCTAAGATTTGCGGTGCTGAGGTATCAGATACAGTTGTAACTAAAACAGATTCGGCTGGGTCACCACAGCTATTCTTTACAGAATAATTTTTCGAATCACCAGAATATGTTGCAATGAATTTATAAGTTCCGGTGGCAGATGTGGTGAAGTTTCCGGAAGTATACATTCCATTTCCATTTACATTTACAGTTGGTAAAGCAGGGGAAAGTGGACTAGAGCAGGTAGTATCTCCCGGACCGTAGACTTGGAAAGTAATACTTCCTGTTGGGTTATTTCCAAACATAAGTTTAGCTGTATCGAATATCATCCCCCCAACTTGTACTCCACTAGATGCTTGAGTTACCAAAAACGGTGTAGTAGTGCTATTAACGCTATTTCCTTTATTTTTGTCTTTAATGCCAGGAGGAAGTCTTTGGCACTCAGGAACTAAAGGTCTGTCATTTTTCTTCAGCCATCCAGAGGCTATGAGGTGTCCAGGAGCGACTTTTATGCAAAGGCGTTTCTCACCTCTATTATTATCTTTATCATCGTCATCTTCGTCCTCTTCTTCTGAAAGACCGAGGCTATTCAACATTTCGTTTAATCTCTTTAGGGTTTTTGGACCGACATTTCCAACTGACTCAAATCCATTTTTTTTCTGGAATTTTTTCACAGCCTCGGCAGTCAGTCTTCCATAAAAACCAGAAATAACACCTTCTGGATAAATGCTCGAATCTGAAGCTAGAATAGCTTGTAGAGCCCTTACATCATCTCCACTCATTCCTTGTTTCAGGTTTCTAATAAGTCCAAGCGTTGATTTAATGTTCATTTGCGCAGTCTGTAGCTGTGCTTGAGCACTTTGAAGGGCTTGAATCTGAACCTTCAGAGCTTCAATTTGGGCGAGCATGCTACTTACTTGTGTACTTGTGCTTGTTTGAGCCATGGCTAAGATTGGACTAAGTACCATCACTCCCGCAATCAAAGCACTCACTATTGTTTTTTTGTTCATCCCGTTTAGAGGCAGGTCGCTATTATTTACGCCTACCAAATATTATTTCTTCTCTATTAATAATTAACTTACTATTTATGACTTGTTCCCTCAGCGACCGCGGCCTCTGACGGGATCATTTACTGTTTCTTAATTTTAAAAAGCGGATTACCCGCATTCATGAAGACGATTACCCCTAATCATCATTACTTGATTCTAACACTTCACCAACACAAAAACACCCCACTTTTCCAGATGATGGGTGCTTTATAAATTTTGGTTATCTAACAACGCTTAAGTCGGTTGTTCTAGGAATGCTTAGTTCGGTTGTAGTAGCTGAAACCCAGATTCTACCATTGGTGTCTTGTCTAATTACATAACCAGTATTGTTTCCAACTGCGGAAGTCGGATCTGAAGGGAATGTCGGAATATACGTTGGTGTTAAACATGAAAGATCAACACCACCTCCTGTGCCATTGTAAATAGTAGTTGTTGCCAAAGGTAAAGACGGACATCCACCAGTATTAAACATTCCCTTATTATCAGCGATTTTTTGTCCAACTGCATTTAGTATAGAATTGATATTACTTATTCTTTGAGCATCTCTTGCCTGGGCAAACTGTCTAGCTGGGTTTATGGCTATTATGACAATCGTGGCTAGAATGGCTATTATCCCTATGACTACCAGAATCTCGATAAGGGTAAACCCCCGCACTAAGTTTGGTCTGGCATTTTTGTTGCTATTCGATGTTTTATCAGCACTACCTTTACTTAGTTGATTATATGAGTTTCTTATAAAGTTTAATAAAAATGCTGGCAACAAGACCAAACTTAGTGCGGGGGTGAATCCCTCATTTGTTTTTTTCATAAATTGATTGATATTTTTAATATGGGCTCAAAACTACCACAAGATAGTGAGTATGTACAATAGACAAAAAATCCTAATAGGTTCCAATTTCTTCCCAAGAAATGACATTTAAAGTCACTGGATTAACGCTAATTTTTAGATTTGTGACGTAATTCCGAAAATTTGCTTTAGTGTAGAAAATTCTTGGATCTCCAGATTGAGGCACGGGTCCTAGCTCACAAAAATCATCTAGAGTTAAGTTAACGGTAGAGGTTCCCGTGCTACCGTTTCCATTTGCAATCATGAGGAGTCCTTCGTCCACACAGGCCTCGGCATTTCCACTGCTTCTCTCCTTAAACTCTGAAGCCAATACGTTATATCTTTCGGAGAAGCTTGTGGTAGAAAGTGTAAGTGCCACGAGCATAAGCA
Organism: Minisyncoccia bacterium; assembly: GCA_049297675.1. GTDB lineage: Bacteria > Patescibacteriota > Minisyncoccia > Phycocordibacterales > DATDWN01 > C7867-006. The sequence goes on from JBAQUS010000011.1 coordinate 170,671, forward strand.
CTGCCGATATTATTACTACAGATATGAGAGCAACAAAACCCCCGTCGAAAGTTTGAGTCGTCCGCGACGACTTACTTTCAACGGGGTGAACCCCTTTTTTGACTTGCCCCGTCGGAAATAGGGAACGTCTTAATCTATCTTTTATATATCTTTTCCCATGACCTGATTTCAAATATTTTTCTCTATCAAAAGCGTCGTTCATATTTTTGCAAGCTTCATAATATATTATTTCAAATGGACCACGGTTTTTTGTAGATCTAACTTCATTTTGATTGTGTTCCAAAAGACGTTTCCGTAGGTCATTAGTAGCACCTGTATAAAATTTCTTATCTTTATTACTTTGTAATATATATGTGTAGTACATGATATTTCCGATGGGGTTAATGTCGTACATATTTAGTTAAAGTAAAATTTTTTCCATTAATTGTAGTTGTTGCGGAAATTCCAAAAGGATTTCCAGAAATTATTGAAAAATCTAGACAAGTAGTCGAGGCATTTTCAGTGGTTATTGGATAGTAAGTTATTCCATCATCTTGGATTTCAATATAGTTTTTAGAGCTTATTGAGTTCATCCTTATTCTTATTGGATTTACTGAGCCATTCTTCAGAACGGAAATATTTTTGTTGCATCCGGTTCCGCCTATAATGGGAGACTCTAGGCGGTCTAGCCCACTAAAAGCCCAATTCAATTTTCTTAAAACAAAACCACTCTCCTCTTCCGTGACATTTTTTACTGCTAAAGTACTTACACTGTATATCATTTGGTAAACAGCTGTAAAACCGCTTGTTACGAGCAGACTAAACAGTGCGATATATATTATCGTTTCTAAAAGAGTAAACCCCCGCACTAAGTTTGGTCTAGCATTTTTGTTGATACAAGATATTAGCTTAATGTAAAAGTTTTTCATATAGTTAAGTAATTTCCTTTCAAATTTTAGCAAAAATGCTGGCAACAAGACCAAACTTAGTGCGGGGGTTAATCCTTTTTGCATTTTATGGGCTGTATATTATTTGAAAGTTTGGTGTTGACTGCCCAGTCGAATATATGAAATCAGGATCATAATCTATTCCACGATTTACAACATTTCCAAAATTGTATTTTGCTACATTCGTCACATTTGATGGATTTTGGATATTCCAAACTTGGAATTCTTGGTTTACTTTTGGTGTTGCCAGAAACGCGAATCTTCCTGCAACTCGAATAGCCAAAACTCCAGTTCCAATATCTGCTGACCCGAGTGAAACAAGCCCTATAGTTGGGTCACTTATGTCATAGATGTATAGATCAGGACCAGATGGTGCGGATTGTCTTCCAAGGTACAATTTATTGCCAATAACATAAACACTTAAACCGTCTTGGATACCTGGTAGGTCCTGGTTAGCTGAAGTCAGTTCGGCAATACTCAAAGGATTTGTAACATCAAAAACTCTTAGTTCCTTGCTTGACTGGTCAGTCGCCATATAAGCAATTTTTTTTGTAGAAGTACCAATGATTTGTTCTACTATAGCAATATCATTTACAGAGTTACCGAGTTCGTATCCCTTACACAGAGCACTACCTATTGGATACTCGATGGGGTTTGTAGGGTCAGTAACATCAAAAATATGAAATTCAGGTCCAGCTGTGTAGAGCGTTGTAAGATAAAGTGTGTTTTTGTAAAAATAAACTAGATAACCTTCTGGATATGAACCAGATACACATGAAGAAAGACCTTTGTATATTACAGACGGAGCAGTTGAATTGGTTATATTCACAATTCCAAGCTGTTTTGTTGATGAGGCAAGCGCAACAAAAAGATATTTACTGTTTATAGCTGGAAAATTCACTGCATCAAGTGAGTTTGGCTCTGCCTTAAGATCAAACCCATTTGAGAAAGTCAGAAACAATCCAGAGTTTTGTCCAAGAGTGGCATAAGAAGTGCTGGCAATGTAGAGAAAGGGGGATTTATCTGCGCCGATATAAACGAATCTATTGAGCTCATCTAGTGAAGTTGGTTTTCCTGGACTCATGGTGTCGGATGCAAATCTAGTTGGATTGTCCCAGTTTGATAGAGGTGAATTACTTATACAATCACCACCTAGGGAAAGAGCGAGAGGGGTGTTAGTTAGAAATGTTGAGAGCTCGATATACTCTGGTTTTGTTCCGCCAACTGTCCAAGTTGTTGTTGTTGTTGCTTGTTTTTTACATTGTGAAATATCAGTTATCGTCAATCTTTTCGTGTAGGTGACATTGCCTGAGGTCTCAGTTGTTGTTGTGCCGTTTAGTGTCAGGAAATTTTCTCTTGAAAGTTTTCTAGCAGATTCAAGGTTTTTTGTTGTCATGTAAATTGCTTCATGATTTGTTTCTGTATCAACAGCAATTATTTGACTACCAAAGAGAAGTGAGACAACAGCGGACATAGAAAGAGAAAGAACTGCAAAAGCAATTAGTATCTCCAGTGTGCTACTACCTTTTTCTTTTTCTGGTTTAATTATTTTCATAAGCATTACCAGTTTATTCTTCCCTGACTATTTACAGAAATAGTTGATACCCTAGCATTTTCAGAAATATTAATGTCAACATTGTTCGTTTTTCCACTTATCTGAGAAAATGCAATTCCACCATTAGCACAAGAAAAAATATTTGCTGTTGAAGTTATAGAAACCGCTTTATTACTGTTTGTATATTCATTGGTCTCACTTGTTGGTGAATAAATGTTTCTAAAAAGAACATAATTTGGCGATGATGGGTTTGTATTATCCAAACATACACCGTGACTGGACTCGTAGTAGTTGTTGATCGATCTTGAGCGTGCTCTTTCTAAGATAGTAGCTATGTTTTCTCTTTCAGATCTAAATATTGCTCCAGAAAGAGAATCAAAAGTTGAAAGTAGTCCGAGACTCAAAATGATTCCCATAATGGAAATTGCAATAGTTATTTCAATTAATGTAAACCCCCGCACTAAGTTTGGTCTAGCATTTTTGTTGCTACGAGATATTGTGTTAGTAAACGTTTTACGCATAGTTAAGTGATTTTCCTGTAAATTTTAGTAAAAATTCTAGCAACAAGACCAAACTTAGTGCGGGGGTAAATCCTTGATTTGCAGTTTTCATAAGTATAAATTACTAAACTCGTCTAAACACAAACTTTTTAGAGACTTCGCAGGCGGGTGAGAAGTTGTGTTACAACTTCGCAAGACTCTGAACATCCATATAAGATGTGAAGAGTGTACAGCTCCTGTAAGGAGGCCGAGACGGAGGAATTCTTCACCAGAAAAATATCCGTGCTCTAAAAAGTTGTGTTGAGTAAGAGTTTTGTAATTTATCGTCATTTTGGTGTTAAGTGTGAAGTAATACTATATATTGGGGTGATGATAGAGATGGCGATAAAGCCGACGAGAAGCCCCATAAAAATCATCAGAAACGGCTCAATCATGCTCGACAAATTTTTGGTGAAATCATCTACTTCGGATTCATAAATTTCCGATAGATAAATGAGCGAGTTGGAAAGATTTCCACTTCTTTCACCGACAGCAACTATTTGGTTCATAATTGGTGGGAAGTATTTTGGTTTTGTTTTGAGATAAGTAGATATTTTTTCTCCCTTATTTACTATGTGAGCAATATTTCCAAACTCCTTTTTATACACCTCATTTCCTGTTGTTTTTGAGGTTATAGGTAAAGCTTCACTTACGGTTATTCCGCTTTTGAGTAATAATCCTATTGTTCGAGTAGAATTTGAAAGATTGTATTGTCTAATAACCCCGCCAACGATCGGTATTTTTAGCATTAATTCATCAAAAAAGTACTTAAATTTCCTACTCTTTTTAATAAGTAGTGATATTAAAATAGACACGGTAAGTATTACTCCTAGCAATATCCCACCATATTTTTTAAGAAATATACTTATTGACATGACTATTTTTGTTGAAATAGGAAGATCAGCACCTATACTTTGAAATATCGGAGTGATTTTTGGAAAGAGAAAAAGCATGAGAAAAGCTATGATGCCAAAGGTAGCTAGAAGAACAACGATAGGGTAAATCATCGCTCCCACTATCTTTCTTCTTAGTTCATGTTTTTTTCGAAGCTCTTCAGCCAAATATTCTAGGTTTTCAGATAGTATTCCTGTGGATTCGCCAAAACTGATAATATTTATTGAAAAATCCCCGAAAGACTTTCTGAATTTCTGGAGGCTGGTTGAGAGGTATTGTCCATTTGATATATCTAAAATAACTGAGTCAAGAATTTTTTTATAGAATCCTTTTTTTGTTTGCTCTCTAATAATATTTAAACTCTCTAATATCGGTATTCCAGCTTTTATAAGAAAAGAAAGTCTTTTTACAAAAAATATCTGGTCTTTCATTGAGAGCTTTCCAAATGTAATGCTTTTCCTGACTGTGTGATTTTTGATAATTCCTATTTTCATTTTATTCATGAATTACTCTCAAGACTTCCTCAATAGTTGTCATTCCTTCACGAATTTTTTTAAGCCCGTCCTCGATCATGGTTGTCATTCCCTGACTTTTCGCTAAGTTTTTTATTTCAAGAGATGTAGCTTTTCGTAGGATTGCCTCTTTAATTTTTTCGTTAGCAACTAGAACTTCGTTTACACAAATTCGCCCACTGTATCCACTACCACCGCACTCCCTGCAACCCATCCCTCTGTAAATAATTTCTCCAGATTCTATAAGCTCTCCAAGAGGGGTTTCTAGCAAACTTTCCTTTTCGAGGTCAGTGACTTTTGTTTTTTCTTTGCACCTTGCACATATTTTTCTAGCCAGTCTTTGACCTATGATGAGGCTAATAGTTGAGGCAACTAGGTATTCCTCAATTCCCATGTCCAGGAGTCTCGGTAGGGTAGTGGGAGCGTCGTTTGTGTGTAAGGTTGAGAGAAGAAGGTGTCCTGTTAGGGCTGTGTTTACAGCAATGCCTGCAGTTTCAGAGTCGCGAATTTCACCCACCATTATTATGTTTGGGTCTTGACGCAAGACGCTTCTAAGTCCGTTTGCAAACGTCAAACCTGCTTTTGCATTGACTTGGATTTGTTCAATGTTTTCCACTGCATACTCGATAGGGTCTTCGATTGTTACAATGGACCTCTCTTGAGAGTTCAACATTTTAATAAGAGTGTAGAGTGTTGTAGTTTTTCCTGAGCCTGTGGGGCCAGTTGAGAGAATCATTCCACCAGTTTTTTTCAGAGCTGTTTTTATTTTTCTACTGTCACTTTCGGAGAAGCCAAGGGATTCCAGCGAGTACTCCTCGGCTTTGTCAGAGAGAATTCTCATTACTGCATTTTCGCCGTGATATGTTGGAACAATTGAGACACGAAGATCAATGAATTCATTTGTCTCGGGAAAATCATGTCTAAATCTTCCATCCTGTGTAGCTTGGTGTTCGTCTGTCCGTAGTCTCGAAAGAACTTTTATTCTTGAGATTACTTCGTTGTGTACCATCTTTGGCAAGGAAAAACTTTCCTTCAAAACTCCATCAATTCTAAACCTAACTCTCAGATCTTTCTCTCTCGGGTCTATGTGTATGTCCGAAGCCTTGTTTCTGTATCCTGACTCTATAATGCTGTCCATTATCTTCACAATCGAAGCCTCCTTTCCCTTCAATAGCTCCTTGTTGATCTCTTCCTTTTTGTTGTGTTCCCCAGTCATTTCTGCAATATTAGAGCGAACACTACTCTCCCAACTCTCTTTTGGCAAGTCCGAATTTTTAAAGAGTTGTGTAATCACAACGACTATAAAAATTCAGGACACCGAGGTACCCCGAGGTGCAAGAATTTTCCAAGTTTCATGTCAAGGGGCACCCTTGGCAACTCAGTTGCCAAAAAGTAAAAAATTAAAGATTCTGACCTTGGTCGAGAGGGTAGATGTAGCCAGAAGCCATGGTCTGGGTGGAGAGGAAGAGGATGAGCCTCGAGAACTCCAGAACAGCTTCATCGTCTTTTATTTCATATTTGAGAGGCGAAGTGTCGCGGATGTCTTGCCAATCTTTCTCGGAGATGTCATCTGGGCGAAGGATTGGTCCGGGGGCGATGGCGTTTACAAAAATTCCTTTTGGAGCGAGTTCTGTTGCCAAGGCTTTTGTCATTGTTCCTATGGCTCCTTTTGTCACTACATAGGGGAGGTAGCCTTTGTAGACTTTTCCAATAGTTGTTCTGTCAGCGATGTTTATTATGTGTCCGCCAACAGGCATCATCTCGGCGATTTTCTGTGATGGCCAAAAAGAACCGAGAATATGAGCAGTAACATTTTTCTCCCAATCACTCTCTGAAATTTCTTGAAATTGAACAGGATTAAAAATTGAGGCCAGGTTTATTAAAATGTGAACTGTCTTGAATTCTTTTTTGACTTCCTCAACAGCTTCCACGACAGATTCCTTTCTTGAAACATCACACTTGACTGAGATTGCATTAACACCGATTTTTTTAGCTGTTAGAGCAATCTCCTCTGCTTCAGTACTCGAACTTCGATAGCTTGCAATAATATTCACCCCTTCCTTTGCCAAATCTTCGGCTATTGTTTGCCCGATTCTTTTTCCACCAGTTATCCAAGCCGTTTTGCCTTTTAAATTATTTTGCATAAAGTTATTTTAACACAAATTTATAAACTATCGTCTCAATATTTCCTGTCAACTTGGAAGCTCGGCTTCCAAGTTGACAGGAAATATTGGTATGGTATCTTCTTTTGGGACATCTTTTCCGATACGGAGGTTTGGTATGTGTAGAAGGCGAGGAATTGGGCAAGCTCACCAGGTACCTGAACAGAATTTAGACCAGACTCAAGATCACGGGACAGGTGATCAAGAGGCTGTCATCGATCGTCAAAAGGCGGTCGAGGAGGCCGAAATTTTAGAGCTTGAAGAAGCTCTGGGGGATGGTGGGGTAGCTCTTGTTCGACCAAGATTGATGTAGTTCACTTTGCAGTTCTAATGGCGGCGCATTTGTGCGTCGCCATCGTTTTAAGTGTAAAATGAAGAAATAAAAAAATGGATGATCAAATTCTAAAAAATTCAGGAGAAAAATCAATAGAACAATTAATTAAGAAGCATAATAGTGAATATGCCGAGGAAGCAGAAAGAATTTGGGGTGGAACAAAGGCTTACAGAGAATCGAAAGAAAAGGTCTCTAGGATGGGTAAAGATGGACTAAAGAAAGCTCTCAGTCAATCGAGTGAAATTACTCAGAAAATTGCTTCTTGTATGAAAACTGGGTTATCTCCAGAGGATGAAAAGGTTCAAAAGCTTGTAGAGGAATATTACAAATGGCTCGGTAATTTTTATGAACCAAACAAAGAAATTTTTAAAGGTCTAGCAAAAATGTACCTTGACGATCCTCGTTTCACAAAAACTTACGAGGACATCGCACCAGGACTAGCAAAGTACATGTCTAAAGCAATGATCGTTTTCTGTAGTAAGTAAAATTATAAAATTCCAATTAGCGGGGGTTATAACCTTCTTGATTAAAATGAGTATGGGAAAGATGTGTAACTTGATGTTTTTGAAATAGTCACTGACCTCGCTCCTTTCGTGCTTTAACTAACTTAACTATATCAATTTTTGTTCTTTCCCAGTCGGTTGGGGTAACTTTCAGCACCTTTCTGCCAGGAATATCAACATCAAATATCATGTCTTTTAACTTCCAATTTCTAGACAAACCAATTCTTTCATATTGTTTTTGTAAGTCGTCCATCATCTGTTGTGCTTGTGTAAGTAGGTCTTGTTTATCTGTGTCAGTTAAATCTGATTCTGTAATAGGCTTCATTCCTTCGTCAGTCCAACGAATACCTTCTATTTTTTTCATAACAACAAGATGTTCGTTATCTCGTTTTACCTTTGCTATTGGCACAGGTGCTGGCAAATCAAATTCTCTAGCAATTTCCATTATTGAGTATTCGTAAAACGGGTCACCTGACTTTCCAACTTGTGATTTGATTGTATTTACTTTTTTCCCAACCGTGTGCAGTTCTTCACCTTGTTCATTTTTCCAGATAGGCAAATCTTTAGTTGCTGTGGGATCTTCCTTCACTCCTCCCTGTTCGTCATATTGTATTTCTCCTGATTTAATATTACGTCCTTTTGCTTCGAAATATCCAAATGGATCAGCACGAAATCCTTCTGGAACAAAAGCATCAAAATCTTTCTCGATTTCTATTTCTGATACAGGAACGTTTTCGGATTGGTTTGGATTTTCATAACTCATATCGTAAGTATAACTAAAAGTTTTGAAATCATAAAATGGTCAGGAAAAATAAAGCTAAAAACAATACTATTTTCGTAGGCGGACTAATCCTATCCTTTGCTCTAACTTTTTTCCAAAATGTAAGTGGTGATGTGACAATGAATTCCGTCACGCCGTAGCGTCCACTCCATCGAGCCGAACGCGCCGAAAGGCGCTCGGCTCGCTT
>JBAQUS010000012.1:0-28846 GCA_049297675.1 Minisyncoccia bacterium
GCACTACTCCCAGCAGTGCAATCGACGCTTTTTCGATAATGAATTATTTCTTAAAGTTTCTTTTTCTCAGTCGCACGGATTTTGGGGTGATTTCTATGAATTCATCTTCGGACATAATCTCCATTGCTTTTTCTATATCAAGTTTTACTGTAGCGGCCAGATAAACCGAATCATCCGAGCCAGAGGCACGCATGTTTGTTAGTTGCTTACCTTTCGTTGGGTTTACTGTTAGGTCCTCGCCTTTTGAAACATTTCCAATAACCATACCTTTGTAAACTTCAGTCCCAGGGTCAATATAGAGCGTGCCTCTTTGCTGTAAGTTATCCAATGCAAAAGCTAGTGCCTTACCATCTTCCATGGAAACCATCGAGCCATATCTGTTTTTCTTTATCTCACCAGCATATTCTCTGAATTCGATGAATCTAGATGAGAGAATCCCTTCGCCCTTTGTATCAACAACAAATTGTCCACGATATCCCAAAAGTCCACGTGTAGGAATTTCAAATATGAGTCTCTGATGTCCTTCGGATTGTTTTATGTTTGTAAGTAGTCCTTTTCTCTCTGAAAGTCTAGAAATAATTGAGCTAGCTAAAGTATCAGAGACATCAACTGTTACTTCTTCAAACGGCTCCATTTTTACACCATCTACTTCTTTTATAATAACTTGGGGTTGGGATACCTGAAGCTCATATCCTTCTCGACGCATATTTTCGCAAAGTATGGCGATGTGAAGTTCACCTCTACCATAGACAGTAAAATATTCATTTGTGTTCCAATCAATTTTCAGTCCAACGTTGACCTCGAGTTCCTTTTCTAATCTCTCACGAATCTGCCTTCCAGTAACATATTTTCCGTCTCTTCCTGCAAAGGGAGAGTCGTTTACTAAAAAGTTTAGGGAAATTGTTGGCTCGTCTATGTTTATGGAAGGTAGTCTTTCTGCATTCTCGTCTTTACAAACAGTATCACCAATGTAGATATTTGGTAGTCCTGCGATCATGACAATGTCTCCGGCTTCCGCTTCAGAAACTTCTATTCTTTTAATACCCTCAAATGTAAAAATTTTTGTCAGTTTGCCAGAAAAGACTTTTCCATCTTGTTGCTTTACGAAAACTGTCTCACCATTTTTTATTATTCCTTCGTACACTCTACAAATTGCCATTCTGCCGAGAAAATTATCATATGCTAGGTTAAATGGTTGAAGTCTAGCCGGTACATCTGTTTTACCGTTTGCAGGAGGAACTTCTTTTATGATTGTATCTAAAAGGGGAGTGAGGTCTTTTGAATCATCTTTGAGTTTCATTTTGGCAATACCTTGCTTTCCAATAGCGTAGACAGTTGTAAAGTCGATTTGTTCATTGTTTGCACCAAGCTCTAGAAAAAGCTCTAAGACCATCTCATGAACTTCGTCTGGACGAGCCGCCGGTTTGTCTATTTTATTTATTATAACTATTGGCTTCAGTCCAAGCTCAAGGGATTTTTTCAATACGAAACGTGTCTGAGGCATTGGGCCTTCTTGTGCATCTACCAAAAGTAGCACTGTGTCTATTGACCGCAGGACGCGTTCAACTTCTGATCCGAAGTCCGAGTGGCCAGGAGTGTCCACTATGTTAATTTTTGTATCTTTATAGAAAACCGAAGTGTTTTTAGCGTATATAGTAATACCACGCTCGAGCTCGAGAGCGTTTGAGTCCATGGTCACACCTTCCTCGGTTACCATACCTGTCTGACGCATTAGGGCATCAGTCAAGGTGGTCTTGCCGTGGTCGACGTGGGCTATTATTGCTATATTTCGTACCTGCATAATGATTTGAAAAGCCGGCCAAATGCCGGCAACAAGATAGATTAAAGCACAAAAAGATCATTTTAGTCAATGAGTTGTGAAGATTAGTATGTTGCTTGAAAATGTAATAATTGAGATTATTAAGTGATGTTCTTCTCTCCATCTGACATCTTATCCCTTCTTGAACATTATAAATACTTTATTATTTTTCCAATTGCTGTTTTAGAGGGTCCTATTATAATTATTATTTCAGGATTTCTAGTGTATTTAAAGGTTTTAAATTTTTATGTAGCGGTAGTACTTTTAATACTGGCAGATACTATTGGAGATTCACTATATTATTCCATAGGCAGATACTGGAGAATCTCGGAAAAAATGCGATACTTAGCAAACTATTTTGGATACAGTGAAAAAAGTCAGGAATACTTAGAAAATCATTTTGAAAAGCATAAAGCCAAGACATTTCTTTTAGCAAAGATTTCGCATGGCCTCGGCGGGACGGTTCAGATAGCCTCAGGCATAGCGAGGGTAAAATACAAGGAGTTTCTCTTTTATAGTGTTTTGGGTACAACACCAAAAACTATTATTCTCATAACCATAGGTTATTATCTAGGAAGTTACTACAAAAAAATAGATGGTTATCTGAATATGTTTGCATATTCTGTAATAGGAGCAATATTGCTTTTTTTGATTTACAAACTAACAAACAAGTACATTAAAAATTATTTTAAAAACTCGAGCGGGGAGTAAATTACAAAACTCGTCTAAACACAAACTTTTTTGAGACTTCGCAGGCGCTTTAGAAAATCACAATTGTATTCAATTGATGATTTTCTTGAAGTGCCGAGACGGAGGAATTTTTCACCAGAAAAATATCCGTGATCTAAAAAGTTATGTTGAGTAAGAGTTTTGTAGTTTACAGCACTTGAGTAAAGATTTTCCTGACATAATATTATATAATAAACACATGAACACTCCAGATCTTATTTTTCCCTCTTTTTCGTTCTCGAACCTCACTTTTTTATTTGGTAGACCAATGCTCATCGCTGTTTTGGCAGTTTTTTTTATTTTCTATGTAGTTTACTCTTCTGTTTTGATTTACCACTGGTCGACTTATGGAATGAAAAGCAGGGAAGTGGTTTTTGCTGAGTCTCTGTTTTATTTGGTGTCGGTTGCTTTGTTTGCTGTAGCAGGGTTGTCTATCTTTTTGTATTAATAAAAAGACATGAATTATCAATCATTACACCTAGATACTGGAGAGAGCGTAATACTTGAGGTGAGAAAACACTGGATAGTTTTTGCCATGAACGGGTTTATTATGATTTTACTAGCTTTTGTCCCATTTGTGTTCTTTGTCTTGATAGAATCATTTTTTCCACAAATACTAAATCTAAGTATCTCAGGTAATGTTTTTTGGCTTTTCACTTTCTTTTATTCAGTATGGCTACTTTTTTTATGGATTTCATTTTTTTCACAATGGACAAAGTACTATCTAGACGCATGGTATGTTACTGAAAAAAGAATAATAATAGTCGAACAGTGCCGGCTCTTCGTAAGGGAAGTCTCAAATGTTCGTTTTGACAGAATTCAAGATGTTTCGCTTTCAACGAATGGCATTTTAGCTACTTTTTTGGGTTTTGGAAATATAAAAGTTCAGACAGCCAGTGAAGATAATACAAGCTTTACCTTGAATGTAGTTAGACACCCCGAAATAGTCAGGAAAGTAATATTTAGTCGACATAATATCTCTGTAAATAGTGATCATAAAATTGATGCTCAGAGTAATACACAGCATGTTGAAACAAAAATCTAGATCCTGGTATAATATTGGTGGTCTTTTAATAGTTTAATATATATTTATTATGAAATCATTGCACATGGTGACATTTATTCTTCTAGTTGTTGGAGGATTGAATTGGGGTCTGGAAGCACTAGGTTTTAATCTTGTTTATATGCTTTTGGGTTCTTGGCCAATGCTTGAAAAGCTAGTCTATTTACTTGTTGGAGTTTCAGCGGTAGTGGAGCTTGTCAATCACAAGCAGAATTGCAAAACTTGTTCTGCCCCAGCGGGTACCAGTTCAGCGATGTAAACTCGAGATAACTTTAAGAGAAAGCCCTTCGGGGTTTTTTCTAATCAAACAAATTTATTAGATATCCGTCGATGTCTCTTTGGTCAAGTGCATAAAAATATGTGCCATCGTTGTGAAGTCTCTCGGCTAAGCTTACCCCAACAAACCTCCAATGCCATGGTTCAAAAATATAATATTTATTTTCTATTGGATAAGAGAGTACAAAACCGTACTTGTAAGCATTTTCCAGAAGCCACTTATATTCCTCACTTTTTTCAAACTGTGAAAGTAGGTTCCCCAGTTTAGGTGATGTAAGGTCTACTGTAGTTCCTAGTTGGTGTTCGGAATATCCCTGATCTGCGGAAAATTTATTTGCACCTGATCCGTATGTCACTTTGTATTGTGATTTCAAACTAGTCTGTTCAGCAAAAGAGCGATACGCCGAAGCTATAACTACTCTTTTTCCCGATGAGGATGCATTTTCCAGCATACTCTCTAAATGTTTCAAGACATCAGAGTGTATTAGCATTGGTCGGTTTTTCTCTAGGATATATTTTTGATCGATAGGTGACAATTTTTGTGGAGAGTAGTTCTCGTTTAGAAAGAAAATTTTAGAATACTTTTTGAGGAGAACGTTGTCAGTCTTACTGAGTTTCTCTAATACTCCTACCACACTACTAATATTCTCTATCTGATTTTGAAAACTACTATTTGTTTCTTGCGCCACTTTTAGATTTTCTATTGTGCCATTGAGGTTACTTTTGAGTGCAATATTGTCTCTTTTGAGGATTGTTAAAGCTGTTTGGTTCGTAACTATTTCTTTCTCCATAACAATGTTTTCGCTGTAGAGATATAGGATATACACAAAAATATGAGTTACAGAAAGGAGAATAACCCAAAATGATCCAATAGCCAAAAGAATGATATAGTCTTTTCTTGTTAGGGGCTTCATCATGGGAATTATACCACTTATTTAGGTGAGATTATTCTATTCAAATCTATTTTTTTATGATGCTCTGTATATAGAACTTTTCCTGATTTCAATATAAATATTTGTGGTGATTCATGTTTAACTTCAAACATTTCTGCAATCTTTGCTGAAAGAACAATATGTTTTTGAACAGTTACTAAGTAAATAGGCATTATTTTGCCATGACTGGCAATTTTCTCTATTTCACTGACTAGTCTTGCACTTGATCCGCAATCATTAGAATATTTTAATATTGCCACAGTTTCTTTTTCTGACCCTTCAATTATTTCTGAAAGATGTGTTGTTTCTATAAATCCAAACATGAGAAAATACTACTTTATGGCTGAAAAATACACAAACCAGAAAAAGCTGTGTTAGAATTAATAAATAGATGATAACTAGCAAGACAAAAACAAAATATTTTGCTTTGGCAACCTGGCTTTTGATTTTCTTTTTTTCTCTATATGTGTATTTTTTTGATAACTCAGTTATTAAATCAGGATTTACAAACTTGGCTGGAAAATCCCTACTTTTAGCATATCTACTCTACCTCTTAATCGGCTGTCTTCGCGGTTTTACCTTAATCCCTATTACATATTTTATAGTTATAGGTGTTATTTTGTTTCCATCTTGGCCTTTGTATATTCTAACTATGATCGGAGTTTTGGTTTCGTCGCTTTCTGTTTACTATTTTTCAGAGTATATGAATTTTGATGAGTATTATGAGGAAAATTACCCAAAACAAATAAATAGAATTAAAAATTTTCTATCGAGAAATGAACTACCCGTTGTGATTTTTTGGAGCTTCGCTCCTTTTTTGCCTACTGATCTTATATGTTACGTTTGCGGGTCATTAAACGTGAACGTCAAAAAGTTTATTTTAGGAGTTTTGATCGGGGAGGGGATCACATCCGGGTTTTACATTTTTTTTGGTCAGAAAATTTTAGGTCTCATAATATAATGGAAAAGACCTTGAGTTTTTTAAAAAATGCTCTCTTAGGCAAAAGAGTTGGAGCAATCTCTAGAAGTTCGAGATATGTTATTGAGGCTGTCCTAGAGAATATTGGCAGCGAAAAGTATGACAAAATAGTGGAGTATGGACCAGGTGATGGGGTTATGACAGTAGAGCTTTTAAAAAGGCTTAGTCCAAACGGGAAACTCTTGGCGGTTGAGATTGAGCAGAGTTTTATAAAGGATTTGGAGAGGCTACAGGACAAGAGGCTTATAATTGTAAACGGAGGTGTGGAAGAAGTCTCAAGGTCCCTTAGGAAATACGGATTTACAGACGCTGATTTGGTTGTCTCAAGTATTCCTTTCACATTTATTTCCAAAGATCACAGGGAGGAGATAATAAGAAATACAAAAAGAAATATGAAGGGTAATGGAAAGCTAATAATCTTTCATCAATACTCTCTTTTGATGCTTCCTATTTTAAAAAAATATTTTAGTTTGGTTGAGAAAAGATTTGAGCCTAGGAATTTTTTCCCATGCTTTATTTTTGTGGCAAGAAATAGAATTTGAAAATAAAATAAAACACCGCCCTAGATCTTGCGATCTAGGGCGGGACAGAAAGAACGAGTCTAGCCCACCTGGGCTAGTTGAGAGGGAACTGGGCTATGACCTCCATGCCCTGTGGAACTGGACCTTTGGAGACCACTCCACGGACCAGCATCAGGGTGTATTTCGCACCGCTTGCAGGCAAGTGGCCTGATGCTACTCCGTAGAAGTTCAGAGCGTCGGTCACTGGGTCACAACTGGCTGACACCTGCTTGGCGTCCTTTATCGCTGAGTTGTTGCCGTTACTCCAGTGGAGCACGGCACTGACATTGCTGTAATTCGTCACGGAGTATATTGCCTTAACGTTCACGCCTCCGGGTTCAGAGATAACCCAACTTCCCTGCCTTACGAAGACAAAGGAGGGTGGACACACTGGTGGTGGGGCGGCGACGATTGTGAGCGTTGTCATACACTGGCCTGTACCACCTGGGCCAGTAACTGTTCCGACCAAGGTTCTCTCAGCCGGTTGACTCCCACCTACGAATGGTGGAGTTGTAGCTACACCGTCGATCAGTGGGAAATTGGCGTCACCGAAAGACGCGTTCGTGGCCACTCCGCTTGTTACGCGGATGGTGGCTACCACCAGATCACCAACCTTAACGGTGGTGGGACTGACTGACATTGAGCACGTCGGTGTCGGCGGTTTTACAACCGTCACCTCGCAGATCGCACTCAGCAACCCGCTTGTGACAGTGACGGTCTTCACCCCCACTTCCCAAAAGGTTGTCGAGAAACCTGCTCCCGATCCAGCCTTCGGGATTCCATCCGGAGCTGTCCAGGTATACGTGTTGTCGTTTCCGTACGCCTCGAAGTGGACTAATTCACCGCTGTTCACGGTGTGGACCTTTGGTGTGCAGGCCAAGGTTCCGTCGTTCGGCGGAACTACCGGCGGTGGTTGGGGAGGTTCACCTCCTACATTACCGCCACATTTCCGGTCGTGGACGAATCGAATTCTCGTGTACTCTTTGCCGACTACGAGACTCCCATTGATTGGCTGATAATCCCTTGTTCCATCCACAACAGAGTCCCAAGTAAGCGTAGTGCCTACCGGGAACCTCACTGGTGCGGTTTCCATGTTACCGTTTACAGACGCCTTCAGTGTCAGGGTATTGCCATACCCACTGACACTGATTGTCGCAGCGGGACTTACCGGGTTTTCCCATGTCCCATTGTTGGGACAGGGATCCCGCGGTGCCCAAACGACGTTCACCATCTTCACTTCCTCTTGCTCATTGCCAGAAGAAGGCGGGTACGTCGATGAGCCGATCTGGGCCTGTTCGGCGACTGTCGTTGACGATGTCGGCGACGTGATGTCGTTCCCGCTACACGCGGAAAAGAAGATGGCCGAAATGGCCACGATGACGAGACTCGAAAGCATCCTATTCATATCTCTCTCCTGTCAAACAACTGGACTCGCGGGATGGAGCCCACCCTTTCCTCTGGAAGGTATGCTACCATATTCATATGTAAAAGTCAATAGGCTACAATGGTATGGATTTAGGAGACGTTTTTGTCCCTTGTGAAATAACAGTATTTGTTATCTATTTTTACTATCCACTCGTTTAATGGTTTTTACACAGATACTCAACAGTTTATTCAGATTTTTTTCTTGACATAGACGAACACTCTGCGGGAGAATTAAGTCGTGCTTTAATCTCGAAAGGTCCTTCCACGATACAGAAAAATTCCCGAGTATTTGAGAGTTATGACCTCATTTTAGGGATAAATTCTTAAACAAAACGAAGGCACCTTTCCTAAAAAGGTTAGAGCCATGCAAGCCAAAGCGCTACGTCACGTACGGGCGCTTTTGGTTTGTGCTAGACTGTTTGAAAGTAAACTAATACAGTATGACAAGTAACTATTCTAGTATCCCACTCTATGTAATTTTCGGAAGGGTAGTGGCAATTTGGACGCTAGCAAATATAGGCTATTATCTCATCCTACCATCCCTCGGTTTTAGTTTAAGTTATAACACTTCTCCTTTTGCTATTGCTCTTTATTTTTTTCTTTGGATTTGTATTACGATATATTTTTTCTGGGATATTTTTTTAGTGGAAATTAAAAAAAATACTTCAATCTGGATTGAAATTTTCCAAAGCTTTGCACTGGTTTGTTTCTACCTAACCCTAGTCTACTTTTTCTCAAAACTACCAGCACTAGATAAGCCTCTTCCGCCATATCCTGATTTATTTTTTGCCTCTGCCTTGTATTTTCTACCAAAGTCCGTGGAGATTCTTGTCCAACAACTTCTCATTGCTGTCATGGTTTTAGTTCTCTCCTCGAGATTTCAAAATTTAAAAAGCATTGTCTTAGGTTTTGCTACAACTTTCGGTGGAGCCCACATAGCTCTTTATGTATTAAACAACTCAGCGATCTCTTACTCTATACTCATGACACTTTCTGCCTTCCTATCATCCTTGATTTTCCCATACCTTATATTAAGAGTTCAAAATGGATTTATTTATTCCTATCTCATTCATTTTCTCTTTTACTTTCTTCTTGCCACTTTTTTTCACATTTTCCCACCTCCAGGATATTTAGCATAAAAGTCTTGATGATTTACTAAGTTTCGACGACCGTCGAAACTTAGTAATATGATTGTTAAGAATATGTTAATGTTGCTGTTAGCCGAGATTGTATATATATATACATAGTGCAGACAGTTTACCGATTTGATTTTTTTTGATAATATCTTGTTTGTTATAGTTTATTGTAAGATTTATCCTGATTATCAGCTTTGGTAGTCAGAACATGTTTTACAACATTCCGGTGTAGTGAGCTTGGGATAGGGGACCCAAGCGCAAGATCGTAGCGCGACGGCGCGAGGTGGGGTCGCAAAAATTTTTAGTAAAAAATTATTTGTGACCAGTGGTTCCACTGAGCTCTAAATATTTTGTAAATCAAATTTTGGTTATCAATCTTGGTAACCAAATGAGCTTTACAACATTCCGGTGTAGCTCAGTGGTAGAGCAGCCGCCTGTTAAGCGGCTGGTCGTAGGTTCGATCCCTACCGCCGGAGCAAGAGTCGTGAAGTGAGGTCAAAAGCCTCATGTCGTGACTTTCCAAGGGACCTTTTTGAGGTTCGAGCATGAGCTCGAAGTTCCAAAGGTTCCACTGATTGGTTAGAAATCATTTTAAGCAAAGGACCGCTAGAATTAACAGTTTTAGTGGTTTTTTGTTTTGCGTTATTTTCTATTATTTCTTCTGTTATTTCAATAGAAATTCCATTTTTTGTATCTTTGATTTTACTTATTTTTTTAGGTTCGAACATGGGGTTTTCTACCTTTATACCTTTCAGGCATTCCACGAGCTTGTTTATCGAAATATCGTTATAAATAAACAGTTCTTTCTCATTCCAAACTATGTTCGAACCAAGTCTTGAGAGTATATTCCTTTTTGCCTGTAGGGTCCCATTTTCAAGTACTTCCTTAGCTGAAAGAGTTAAATCGACAATGTCATTCATTTTAGAATACCAATTAATATCCGCTCCTTGTCCTTCTACAAGAGCATACTGCTTGTTTAAGGATTCTATATCAGCTTTGTACTCGTCACTAGTTATTTGTTCGTCTCGAAGCATCTGTCGCAATTTGGACTTTTTAGCTTCATGCTCATTTTTATCCGCTTCCTGTTTTTGTTTTCTAAATAAACTATCATTAATTTCTTTTTCTTTTAGTTCAGTGATATGTTCTCTACACCACTCAGCAAAACTACTTGAAAACGTTAGATTCTCGTCAATAAAGCCTAATAACTTTTCAGTGATTAGTGTTTCAGAAACTGCCTTGTACTCCTGATCTGATTTCTTTTTCTTAACATTGTA
This sequence comes from Minisyncoccia bacterium, assembly GCA_049297675.1. GTDB lineage: Bacteria > Patescibacteriota > Minisyncoccia > Phycocordibacterales > DATDWN01 > C7867-006. The sequence goes on from JBAQUS010000012.1 coordinate 10,194, forward strand.
ATAATAAGTGAAAACAAGATACTTCGGGTTTTCCAATTCTGCTATTTCTCTCCCACATTTAGGACAGTGTGTTCGGTCCAAATAAGCAACCTTATTTTTACAATCACAAATCATCTGAAGTTTTACATCCTGCCCCATAAAATTACCTTCGTCTGAATGAATAAAACCAGCAAAAGTAGTTTCATGTCTTTGTGATTTCGGTATGTTTTTCCTAGATAATATTTCTTTGATTCTATTGTGTTGATCTTCTGTGATAAGTTTAGGAAGATTAGAGTCTAGCTCATACCTATCACCACCATAGAAGAAAAAACCAGCATACATAGGGTCCTTCAAGATTTCATACATCCGAGACTTGGTTATTAACGCCCCTCCATTTTTCTTATGTTTTACAGTGGTTAGCTTCAGGTTATCCGTAGCATATCTATGTAATTTACCAGCCGAGTAAGTACCAGTAAGAAACATATCAAGTAAGATTTTTATAGATTGCAATCTTAGTTCATCAACCTTCCATTTTCTATTTCCTTTTTCTTCAGACTTATCATTTAGAAACCCGAGAGAAGCAAGACCATGAGGAACACCTTTTAATGCTTTTGTTTTTTGTCCTTCTTTTACCATATCACTTTTGTCATCACTATCTTTTTTTGAAATCATTAGTTCAAAAGCAATCATCATCTTGTCGGTAGATGACGAGGTGTAACAAGTTGAATTAGGAGTTCGAATATAAAGTAATTTCTTTTCATCCATAAGAGAAATTACATATCCTGCATCTATTGGATTTCTTGAAATACGATTAGCACGAACAACAAGTACAGCGTTTACTTTTCCGAGTTTGATTAAGTTTGTAAGTTCATCAAATCCTTCACGACCAACTTTAAAAGCACTCTTACTTTCAGAGATAGTCTTTACAACATTTAGTTTATTTCTTTTTGCGTGTTCAGTAAGTTCTCTTAACTGAGTATCCAATGATTGAACTTGTTTGTCTTCACCCTCGCTGGATTTACGACAATAAATTACATAGTTCAATTTACTTGTATCTAGATCTTTATAGTTGTTCATAGTAATGTAGTTAATTTACCTATTATACCATCCATGTTTTTGCAACAAGTACTAACTTAAAACTTTCATTTTAAGACTCTCAGCCATAATAGTAAGTAAAAATAGTCCGATCCTTTCGATGTCTTCGTCAGTAAAAGCACTTGTTTTTTCTGGTTCAAATTCCTTTTGCAGTATCTCTCTTAAATGTCTCTTCGCCTTATCACTAAGAGTCATAATTTTTATGCTCTCTTATGCCTGAATCTTCTATTTGATGATCTTGTGGTATAAGTCTAGCTTCTTCTATGGAGACCATTGGTCGGGATAGTTAACTTACTACTCATAGAACGTTTTACATTAACTGACCTAATTTTTACACAGTAATCATGCAAAATTCTTTGCATCTCTGCCACAAGTTCCTCATTAGCTAAGTATTTATCAGACTTATTTTTTTTGCTTATCTTCCTCATATTATTATTTGATTGTTAAAACTAGTAATTTTGTTTTAACTGTTCTTTCTCTTTGATGTGTGAAGAGAATTACTGACTATTTTAGTTTTGATTTTTTATGACTGATTGAGTTAATTCTTAAGTGAACTTTTATTAAACAGAAAAAAGACACGTTTAGTGTGTCTCTACTGGTCCGAGCATCTCCTTTTTCAGGGCTTAAGCTCTATCTGTTTTCAATTACTGAGAATTCTGTGACTTTGCTGATTTGTGTCACGATGACGTAGGTAATGATATACCTGTAACTTATAGAAGTCAAAACTGGATAAAATCCTTAAAATATGGCACTATTTAGTTTATAAATTATTTCTTAATATGGCTAAGAATACTCCAGAAATACAGAATGTAGGGTCAATGCCTCTTTTTATAAAGGAAGTGGGTAGTTATTTCATGGAATTTCTTGAAACAGACTTTCATAAAAGAAAGTTACCACGTCGAAGTATTAAACTTCATAACGAAAAAGGATTACTCACTGGCCTTAATCTCAATAAATATCCGAGTTTTTATAAGGTGGCATACAAGCTTGTAAATAGTGCATTTAGCAATAATGTTCTGGCTATTCAAAAAGGTGTCTATAAAGCAGATATACCGAAATCTCTTCTCGACTTAATAAAAAAACAGATAGCAAAAGTTTCTGATTCAAATATTAATGATCTTATTACAGAGCTTACTGAATCAGTCCAACAATCAACCGCCAAATACAAAGATGACTATATCCAAGCATTTAATTCAGTTATGACTGATGCTGATTCTGTTTTTAAAAAACATATAGTCCTTGATATTGTTAAAAGTATAGAGAAACCGTTAGAGAGCAACAAACTTGCAGATGAAAATGCTATTTTCCAGATAGAAGAAGAGCTTACAAGTATTTTAAAAAGAAAAGTTGAAGATGTTGTGTCAGAAACAGTTAAGCAGACATTAATTGGAGAGAAACAAAATATAAAAAAACTACTCAAAGGAGTTCTTGATGTTGAGGATATTCATATGAGTCTGACAAAGTTTTTTGATATGTTTAAGGTAGCAGATCTGTTTAATGATATTCATGAGCTATATCAGAATTTCAAAATTGAAGATAAACAGGAGTTTTATTTTTATTTTTACGATATTAATTACCAAAAAAATAAGTACCCTATATTCTATATACCTTTCTCTGTTGAAAGAAAAAGTGATACGTTTACGATTACTTTTGATTCACAAATATATATAAATAAAAAAGCACTCGCATATATTGTCCAAGAGTATAATGTAGAAACTGAGAAAAAAGGCTCTCTTCAAACAATTGCAGATAGAATTATTTACCTTGCAGATCATGAGAAAGATCTCCATGTAGTATTGCAAGATACGATTACAGAGCTTACAAATTTTTTCGGTCTTGATGAGAAAATTCAGATTACTAAGCCAGATATACAAACAAGTAAAAGTCTTTATGCTTCAGTTAGTACAAATATTTATCTAGCTCTTTTTGATAAATCAGACGAAGCTCTTTTGAATGATTATGAGGATATACTAAACGCTCCTGACGGTAGTCCTTTGATGAGTGGCTTTCAGATTCTTATTGATGATTTCATTCACAAAAACCCAGAATCCATTCAAGGCTTAATTGCTGATGAGTGGGATGATAAAACTGTAGACGAAAGACTTGTCTGTAAAAGTCCTATACCACTAAATAGTGAGCAACAGCAAATCTTATCTGCTATTAGTAATGAAAAATGTAAGTATGTGCTTGTTGAAGGACCTCCAGGAACTGGAAAAAGTCACACAATTACAGCAATTGTTTTTGACACTATTCTTAAAGATAAATCTGTTCTAGTTCTTTCTGATAAGAAAGAGGCTTTGGATGTTGTGGAAAAAAATATTGTTAATACTCTTAATAAGGTCCGTGTTGATGAAAAATTTCAGAACCCTATTTTAAGATTAGGTGCAACAGGTAATACTTACAGTCAGCTACTAACACAGTCCTCCATTGATGGAATAACCGAACAGTTTAGAGTAGTTAGAAATAACTATCCAAATCTAGATGAACAAGTAGACTCAGCCATTAATGCCTTAAAGAGAGGTGTGGGAGGGCAAGTTGGGGCATATAAGCATATCTCTCTCACAGACATAGACGAATTAGCTTCACTAAAAAAGCATTTTGATAAAGATGGACTTTGTATAGACATAAATGAAGCCATAGATAACTCTGACTCAGTAGAAGATCTCACAAAAATTCGTACAATTCTTTTGAACTTGAAGCAGAAAATAAAAACAAACAAAGATGTTAAGTTTAATTTTGATTTTAAAAAAGAACTAAGTGAAGAGAATTCAGAAAACCTAGAAACAACGATTTCAACTCTTGAGGACATAAGCAGACTTTTTAAGGAAAATTCTCAGCTTTCTGATGGTAGACTTCTTACAGAATACCAAAATCTTATACAGAAAAATAAACCAAAAATTAAAAAGCTACTTGATCACACAACAGATGTTTATGAAGTTGCTAACACTCTATCAAAAAATGAGAAGTATTTGGAACTTATTGGTGTAGAAAGAGATGAGTTGAGTATTTTAAATACAATAAAGGAGTTTGCGGAGTACACCCTATCATTAAAAGATACCCTTACAAAAGTAAAATACTTTGCAAAAAACAGTTTACTTTCTCTCGACTCTTTCAGTGGGTCATTTGAACCTGATGTCGTAACCTTGGAACGTTACGTAGAGTCCGTAAAAAAATTAAAAAGTGGAATTTTTGGTTATCTAGGAAAAAGTAAAGAGATAGAGGAATTGAATAGAGAGTTTAGAAAAAGATTTACACTTTCGAAGTTTGAAAACCCAAATAAGAATCTCAGTGACTTAGAGTCTGTCATTAGTATTTATAAGTATATTCTAGAACTTAAAAATGAGTCCCAGAGCTCATACCGTAGTACAGATTACTTACACCTTATTACCTCACTATTAAAGAAAGAGGAACTATATTTTTCAGAAACAGAGTTAGAAAGTTTAAGTAAATCGTTAAAAGGAACATCTGAAGTAGAGAGTGTTGTGAATGAAATAAAAGAAGAAAACTTGGTTCTTTCAACACTTCAAGATCTTAACACTGTCAGTGTTGTGTGTGAGATAGATTCACTTTATTCTGAACTTGGTGATTTAATTTCTATTGAAAAAGACTTAGTCGGTCCGAACATTAATTTGAATAAAAATAAAAACCTTGCTGTGTTGTTACAGCACAATAATATAGACGAATTGATTTATGAAATAAAAATATGTAAGGAGTACGTAGATACTCTTATAGAAATTAATGATGATGTGGAATATTTGAAAGAATCATCAGATAACCATAAAAATAGCTTCTCTGTTGCTGGTATTAGAAACGATTCTTTCAGTACATTATATGAAAATAAACTAACTGAAATCTCTGATTTAGAGTTTGAAAAATTACTCCGTTTTATAACTCTTAACCAGGAATTGATATACAAATTTGATGGGATCAAAGATTTGAATTATGGAGACAGGACCAAGCAAATTGAAAATATAGTGACAATGCAAATGACCTATCTAATGGATGAACGTTTTGTAGATTTTACAAATACATATAAAGCTGACGCAAAAGCACTTAAGCAAGTAATAAAAGAGAAAAAGAAGTTCCCAAAAGAGCAGTTTTCTAAATTAAAAAGTGCCTTCCCGTGTATTCTTGCGGGAATTCGAGATTATGCCGAATACATACCCTTAGAGCCAGAAATTTTTGATCTAGTTATCATTGATGAGGCTTCACAGGTAAGTATTGCCCAAGCATTTCCAGCTCTTTTAAGAGCTAAGAAAGTTGTAGTGCTTGGTGACAATCTTCAGTTTAGTAACGTAAAATCTGCCCTGGCTAGAGGAGATATAAACAAACAACATCTAGCTAACCTCAAGGAAGTGTTTTTAAAAAATATTTCTACTGAAGCGGATAAGGTGGTCCGACTAGAAAAGTTTAATATAAAAGTTTCTGTTCTAGATTTCTTGGGTTTCATAAACAACTACCAGACACGTCTCGTAAAGCATTTTCGTGGTTATAGAGAGCTTATTTCGTATTCAAACAAGTTCTTCTATAAAAGTGGGTTACAGGTTATGAAAGTTAGAGGTGTTCCGATTAGTTCTGTTTTAAAGTTTACCCAAGTTAAACACGATGGATTAGAGGAAGCTACTCAAAATACAAATATACCTGAGATTGATTTCATAATTTCTGAACTTAAAGCACTGAAGGATCAAGGGAAAAAATGTTCAGTAGGCATAATCACTCCACATACTAACCAACAAAGACTCCTTATTGAAAAAATCAGTGATCTACCAGAATCAGATTATCTTTTCGATACTCTAAAACTTAAGATAATGACTTTTGATACATGTCAGGGAGAAGAGATGGACATAATTTATTACTCTATGGTTGCTACTGAAGCAAACGATAAGTTAAATTACGTTTTTATTACAGACCTCAATAATATCGATATCGATGATGATGAAGGTAAAATAAAAGCACAGCGTTTAAATGTAGGATTGAGTCGTGCAAAAGAATGTATGCATTTTGTACTCAGTAAACCAATCGATCAATACACAGGAACTGCAAAAGAATTCCTTCAGCATTATTCCAATACCCTTATTGATGGTCAGAAAGAGCTCGACAGTGGTTCAGTGGACAAAAAATCAAAAATGGAACCTCTTGTTCTTGATTGGTTTTATCAAACAAAATTTTGGGATGAGAATAAAAAAACATCAGAAATATTACCACAGTTTGAATTAGGTAAGTACTTGAAACAACTAGATAAGAGTTATAAGCACCCGAATTATAGAGTAGATTTTCTTCTCGTCTATAATAACAATGATGGTATCCAACATAAAATTATCATTGAGTATGATGGTTTCCTTGAACACTTTGGAGATTCAGTAGATGTTGTGAACAAAACAAACTACCAAGAATACTACTCATCAGAAGATGTGTATCGACAGCACGTTCTTGAGGGTTATGGCTATAAATTTATTAGGATAAATAAGTTCAATTTGGGAGAAAACCCAGTTACATCTTTAGACTCTAGAATACAAGAGTTAGTAAAAAAAAACTTTATAATCACGAAGTAGTAAGTAACATACAGAGTACAATTCGAGATTTACGTAGTGGTGTTGCAAAAGTTTGCCCACAGTGTGGGAAGGTAAAACCCATTTCAGATTTTAAGGACAAATCACTTGTTACTGGAATTGGTAGATTTTGTTTAGATTGTAAATCACAAGAATCATGGGAGTATGTTCCGATAGGTACAAAAAGAAAAACAAAGTCTAAAAATGAACCAACAAAAAGTGATACTAACAAACTAAATAGCTTTTTAGAAAGTCCAGAAAAATACGCTACTGGAACAAGTAGATCAAACGAGAAAATAAAATATCTAGACAAGATAAAACATAAATTTAACGAGGAACAACTAGAAACATATAATGAAGCACGTGAAATATACGATACTGCAATAGTAGAAAGAAAAGAAACAAAAAGCACTAAAATCGATTACGGCAATATACTAACAGATGCATTTAATAGTAAAAGATCTGTAAAAATACGCTACAAAGGTTCTTGGAGAACTATTGATCCATATTCTCTGAATAATACTTATGTTGTAGCCTACTGTCATTTTGCCAGAGCAGTTAGAACATTTAGAGTAGACAGAATTCAAGGGGCAGAGTTGTCAGACAGTTTCAATTTTGATAGAACATTACTAGCTACAGCTCAGTCTAGAATAGTAGAAGCTCCCAGTTACAAAGGGCTTAGAAGCTATAGAGGTAGATATTAAAAACAATAGAAAAATTATGCTCATCACAAAATCTGATTATGTACTATGGCGTGAATGTCCTCATAATGCGTGGGTAAAAAAGTGGAAGCCAGAAATCTATAATAAATCACCATTATCAGAATTTGAAAAACACCTGATTGAAGCTGGTAATATGGTTGAGGAGGAAGCACGAAAGCGTTTTCCAGACGGTATTCTTATTCAGAGTCGTGGTGAAGAATCTTTGCACAAAACAGAAGAATTGTTAAAGGCAAATTCTAAAATACTTTTCCAATCATCTTTTTCTGATGGAAAGTTATTTGCTGCTGTAGATATTTTGAAACAAGGAGAGAAAGGAGAACTATACATCTATGAGGTTAAAGCTTCTAACAGTTCCAAACTAGAAGAAAGCGAGGATGAAGAATCAGATGATAAGGGTGACAGTATAGTTGATTTTAGAGATGCAAAAGCAGTTGAAAAGTACAAGAAAGAGCTTTTGAAGGACCACCATCTCTACGATCTTGCTTTTCAGGTCTATTTGGCTCGTAAGACGGGTTATAAGGTCTCAGGGGCATACCTTGTACGTTTGAATAGAGAATATGTAAGAGCAGGAGAAATAGATCTAGAAAAGCTTTTTGTTATAGAGGACGTTGGGAAATATGTTGACGAAGTATTACCAAAAGTTGAAGAAGAAATAAAAATTCTGGTCCAACTTCTAGAATCCGAAAAAGAACCGTCAGGTCCTTGCTGTTGTATTTACAAAGGTAGATCAAAGCACTGTACAACTTTTAGTTTTCATAACAAAAATATTCCACAATATGGTATTCATGATTTAACTCGCATAGGAAATAGTAAAAGGAAATTATTTGAACTAGTAGATTCTAGCGTCTACGACATTCTAGATATACCAGATAGTTTTGAATTGAGTAAGAAGATGCAAAAGCAGGTAGATGTTCATAAGCGTGGTAAAGCAGAAATAGACCATGAAGCGATACGCACTGAATTAGAAACACTTCAATTTCCTCTTTACTTTTTAGATTATGAATCATTTAACCCAGCAATACCTCGTTTTTCTGGATATAAACCATATCAGCAAATTCCATTTCAGTTTTCTCTACATAGATTAGATTCTCCAGATAGTGATCTTGTACATGAAGAGTTTTTATATACTGAAACCAAAGATCCATCACCTCTGTTTGTAGAAGCATTAAAAAAGGTTATAGGCAAAACTGGTAGTATTCTAGTTTGGTATAAACCTTTTGAAGAATCTCACGTAAATAAGCGATTAGCTTTTAGAATGCCAGAACACAAAGAGTTTATAGAAAACATAAACTCACGAATGTTTGATCTGATGACAATTTTTTCTAAGCAACTCCACATCCACCCCGATTTTCACGGAAGTGCTTCAATTAAAAAAGTGTTACCAGTATTATGCCCACAATTATCCTACAAGGAACTAGATATAGGTAACGGTTCAGAAGCTATGAACACATGGAACAGATTAGTAACTAACGAAACAGAAGATAGTGACAAAGCCGAGACAGAAAAAGCTATGCTTGAATATTGTTGTTTAGATACCTATGCAATGTACGCTATTTGGAAACATTTGAAAGAAATTATTTAGACAGAACATTAGCGTATCTTGATATAAAAAAGGTCACTGGATTTAAGTCTTTATCTTTTCTTAAATGGTCATTGAGTGTGAAGTGTCTAACCTAATGTGTTTGGTGCTTTATGTTTCGCCGTTTGTGTGTTTCAGGCACGAGAGAGGAAAAGCCTGTCCTTAGTGGAGAGACTTCGTGCATTGGTGTTAGTAGTCGTATATTGTGACATCACCAAGTAAAAGCTTATCGGGCAAGGCCATTTCAGGCCATCTAGGAGACATTCTGCTTGTGCTGGTCCCTAGACAAATCATCCTGCAGTAACAATATTCTGTATGGATGATTTTATTGTTCAACCCCCTCGTTTCAGCTTATTGGGCTTAACCTGTAATCAGGACCTTATCTAGTAAGGCAACTTTCAGATCGTGGGAGCTGTCCTCGTGTACATATAGGAGTGCTTTTACTCACTGCACCTATCTCCTATAGAGGTCTCGACTATCGTCAAGCTCAGGGGTTAGAACACCAGTTTGATGTGCTAACCCCTGAACCCTCAGGGTGGTCGAATCCAAACGATTTAATGGCATCTATGAGGTGGCTCGTTTAGTTCGCCTACCAGACCTCATAGTATTTCAATGGAATAACTCCATTCGTATTAAAACAAAAACCCTTTCAGGACATACCCAGTATTGAGTACATCTTGAAAAGGTTTTTACCTATCTTAGATGTTCTCACTCTCTGTCCTGGTTGGTCCTGTGTCCAACAAACTAAATATAACAAGGTTTTGAACACCTCTAATTAATTTCGTGGAAAACTCACTAAATAACACTGGCTAGGACTAGAAACTCCTTTGGATAAATCCATTCTCTACATAATGCCCCTTAATGTAGCAACATAACCCTGTACCATGTATAAAATGTCGGTTTTCTACATAATGCCACCTAATGTTCAAAACGTTATTTTAAGACCCATACACAATGAAATAAACGATAAGATCCACTAGATATAGGTTGTAGATAGCGTGTAAAAACATAGGTAAGAAAAGGGCAATTCCATACAACACTTTTTTATTCATTCCTGAAGCTTTGTACACAAAATAGCTCATAACAAAACCAACGATACTATGCATTGTAAAAGCTATAAGCCCCGCATTGCCATTAGGGTATATGAAGTGAGATAGTCCCTCCGCAAAACCATAACCAACTCCAAAAGTAAGTGTTTCTAAAGGTTTTATACTAAATACTGAGACTAAAATAATAATACTTATGAATTTAAGTATTTCTTCCAAAACTGGACCATATAAAGTAAAACGATATGGAATATCAGGAAGATCTACGGAGATTATAAAAAAGAAGAAAAGAAAGAATACGATAATACCGAAACAAAATGATGCTAGTAAGGATTTTAAGTTAAAGTCCATTTCTTAATTATCAGTCAGCCGAGTATGGATCGCAATCTCTTCCAGTCCATTTATAACAATTTTCACTTTCTTCACGTTGTTCTTGGGGACTAAGTTGTCTGTTACTATTTTTACCCATATTATAAATTCCCCAAATAACAAGAACTGCAATTACGACCCAACTAATTATTGTCCAGAAATCAAAATTTTTATTTTCCATATTTTATATACAAAAAGCCCACTACTAGGAGACCTTGCGGTCCTATACGAGTTTCCCCGTATAACGCGTTCAACGCCCTAATAATGGGTTTTTTATGTTGAACGCGATTTAGATCCATACCTTATGAATTACTCCATAAGGGTTAGGGTCTGCTTATTAAATTTTACTTACCTCCATATATTACACCTATTTGAATGTCTCGCAAACCATCTTAACAAGATTAATTTCTGAAAATTTTTGGGAAAAAATATTTTACCCATCGATTTTACAATCTACTTTTTAACCCAAAACTGTAAATATAATGGTTACATCATGGTACCTGCATGGCTATGGATGGTAAATCAAAACAACACCCCCCCTGACTCATTAATAACTACAGGGTTGAAGTAATTTATTAATATCAACACTTCAAACACAATCTAGTCCGTTGTGTTCATTATTATTCAACGTTATGAAAACATTATATAAACCAACTCACATAGTATCTCCATTTCAAGTGGCGAAGAAAAAGGGATATGATGTGCAAGATAAGAATCATCCCGTACAGGATGAGATACGTAAGATTATTGGGACATACGATCTGTCAGCTACGTTTGAGGAGGATACTCAAACACTGGAAATGTTTAGGCATATTCCAGGTCTAGTAGCTTTCTCATGTACCCTAAAGCATGGGGCTGAAGTTATTGGTTACGGAAGAGGAACAGCAGTTCTTAGTCGCATGAATCGTTTTGTTGAAAGGGCCATACGAACTGCGTTTAACGGTTCACTGGTAGATGCCGTGGTTAAATCTACAAAGATGCTCGATGCACTTCGCTTAGAACCTGGCAAAGAGCGTACCTCTTATATAACGGAGGAAATATACGAAAATGAGCCAATAACAGATCGTCAAAAAAGCTATCTATTAGAACTAGTGTTTCAAAATATTGAGGACGAAGATGAACGTAACAGATGGTCCAGTCAGATCGATGAAATGACCAAATCTGAAGCATCAAATGCAATTCAAGTATTTGCAAAACAATAGGTAAACAAAAAGGCAGTGATGACCCTCACTGTCTTTTTTTGTGATACGTACACTATTCATTAACTAACACTTCTCTTGGCTTTGCTCCCGAACCAGGACCTATGACTTTATTTTCTTCCAACATATCGATTAGATTAGCTGCTCTCGCATATCCTACACCGAGTTTTCTCTGTAGATAAGAAGTAGATGCCTTTCTTTCTTTGATTACTACTGCTTTCGCTTCTTCGTAGATATCGTCAGAAACATCGTCGCTGTTATATTCCTCTTGTTGCTCGATAAGTCCACCAACTTTTCGTATCTCAGTCATCAGTTCAGTAAATTGTGCATTCTGCTTTTCAGAAAGTTTTTGAAACAAATCATCCACTTTTTCCTCTATTCGTTTTATTTCGTCGCTCATGGTATCTTAATTTTACGTTACATATATCTAAACAGCAAGAATCGTCCGCTACCGCGAGGTGGGTTATAATAAAACAATGCCAAACTTATACATACTGATAGGAGTAGTAATTGCACTCGGGGTTGTAATCACTTTATTCAAAGATGGAATGGGTGGTCCCAATGAAGAGAAAGCAAAATACCAATATAAAAAACGAGCCTTCTTTATGACTCGTGCTGAACATGAATTTTACGATACTCTCACAAAAGTAGTTGGTAGTGAGTATTTAATATTTGCTCAAGTGCATCTTCCGACCCTACTAGATAACAAAGTGGTTGGACAAAACTGGCGTGGTGCATTTCGTCATATCAGTGAGAAATCTGTAGATTTTGTTTTATGTGACAAGGCATACATATCTCCGAAGTTAGCAATAGAACTTGATGATAAGACCCACGAAAGACCAGAAAGACAAGATCGTGATCAAGAAGTTGAACGTATGCTAAAAGAAGCTGGTATGCCTCTACTACGGGTTAATAATGGTCGTATTGACCCTATAGAGCTATCTCAAAAAATAAAAGGGAGTATTTCTAGTAATCAGATCCATTAATAAGAGTGGAAATTACTAAATACAAAACTCCTCCATACATAGCAGACAAAAGAATTAACTCAAAGATAATACTCTGTCCATTCTTTTGTTTCTCTCGTAAACCCAAATAAAAAATCCTTATCAAAAATAGATTAACTAGCACAGTAATCATCCAGATTGTTGTCATGCTTACCATTTTATACCATCTACCCAAACACAGGAAGAAGATATTTGCATAATATTTCTATCGTGATAGGATTCCATCAATGACAAAAAAGACCTTGGTTGTCGCACTTATAGTTGTAATTATAATCCTAATAGGAAGTTGGGCTATTTTTACTAATAAAAAAACTGAGCTAATAACATATAAAAATTCAACTCTTAATTTCAGTTTTGACTACCCAAGTAATTTAGGAATTATCGTTAATAATGGAGAAAGTGAAAGTATTTTAAATATTAATTTTAGTAAGGACTCAAAAACTCCTACTGGTCTACATAGAACTACAATCATTACATTTAATGATAAAATGATTGAAGATGGAAATAAATCTATACAGACAGATATGGATAACGGTGTAGATGTGGGAGAAGCTCGACCTTTATCTTGGTCTCTTGCCACAAAAGATCTTCTAATCAGTAAAGGAGTTGGATATGATTGCATATCTGACTTTAAATACCTGCAAAAAGCTAACAATGAAACATGTGAAATTGTTGATATAAATGGAATAAGAGCTTTTAAAATTATCTCATGGGGAGGATTTGCATCAGAAACATCTGTACTGAAATATAGATTTTACGTAAACGGAACTTGGTTTGAATTCACAAAAAGTTTTAATGACTCTGATAAAAATCATAGAAGTGCATATGGTCCAGGTGTCTTAAATTCAATCTTACAGGGTAAGACAAGTAACGATGCAATCAAAAAAGAAGTGGATGATTTTAATAAAATAATTTCTACTTTAAAATTTAATTAATTTAAAAAACCCCTCGCCATTTCTGACGAGGGGGGTGCTCTGGCTAGAGCGAAAGAACAAAGTGGCTACTGCCACTGCCGACTGTTGAAAACTGGACGCTGAATACTCCTGTAGGGATCTTCGTACCACCCCTCCCATCCGTATGGGTCTATTGCCGTTGAGTGTAAGTCTGAATCAATGGTCAGAGCAAAATGTAGATGCGGACCTACTGATTCACCTGTCTTAGAGGTATTGCCCGACCAGCCGAGTTGCTGTCCCTTGTTGATGACTGCTCCCAAAGTCAGTCCACCAACTTGATAGTGAAGATGAGTATACGAAGTTACGTATCCATTGGAATGCAGGATACGCATTCTGCCGTATGTTGTACCTGAGGTACAGGCGGCACCACTAGAAGGACAATCTAGTGTACCGTTTAAGTCAGATGACCCGATGATTACCCCAGTTTCTGCAGCATAGACTGGAGTATCCATTGCCGCCTGGAAATCTATACCAGCGTGGCCTTGATACGAAAGATATGTAGTCCCACCGCTACAACCTGAACCCGTATAGTGTCCATTGAGAAAGAAAGCTGAACCAATTGGACCAAACTGGTCAGCAGTATCCTTCAAAGTACACTTATAAGGACTATCGTTGGAGAGATTTTGTCCCGTCTCTCCAGTCCAAGCTGTGATTCTGAGATTAGTATCGTTCGCAAGTGTCTTTGTCATAGAATGATCAAAGACTGTAGTGATGTTAGCTGTCTCAGGGGTCAACCCTGATAGAGGAAACCCCAGAGAAAGCCCAGCTTGCAAGACAACATCATCAAAGTACGCCGTTGCCGGAGTTGAACTTTGAAAGATAAAGCCCTGCAAAGAAGTGCCAACTGTGATGTTCATCGTTGCCAAAGGCACACGAACGGTGTACCACTTGCTAGCAACAAAGTTCGCATAACCTCCTGGTACCAGGTAATTTCGAAGATCCACCCATGTGCCAATAGTGTTATCACTTCGGTGTCCTGTAACGTAAATCGTTCCATTTACGTCTTCTTTCCTTACTCGGAAAGAAAGATACTGTCGAAGTCCAGAATCAACAGCTGTGTCGTGATGGAACTCAACTCCACTCCAGTTCTGTGTGAACTGAGTCTGGAAAGAATAACCACCCCATTTATTCGTTGGTGTCGTTTGGACAGTGTTCGTAACGCCCCACGACCCCGCATTTGTCCACCCAGTCTGAAGTGAATCCTCGTACATGAGTACGGGACTTTTTGCCAGAGAAGGTAGGTAGCATGCTTGAGCACAGACCTTTTTCTCAGTCGCAAGAAAAAGGAATACCAGAGTGATACACGTGAGAACTGCCAGAATTGCTTTCTTACTGAACATTGCACACTACTCCTGTGAACAAGATTTCGTCCACGAAAAAGGTTGCTGGGTTGACGCTCTGAATCTCTACACCGTACACATCTGTGTTCACGGCTACAAGATCAGAAAGTGGTATGTTGACCGTTTGCCATTGATACGCTTCAAACCGTTGAGTTGAAGTATACGGTGCAAGGTTTACATACTGAATTACCGTACCACCCGAACCGAGTACTCCAACGTACAGAGCTTCACTTTCGTATTTACCGATATTAACGGCAAACGAAAGATAGTTGGTTCCTGACGTGCTGAACTTGTAGCCTTGATTTGCAAGTAGCTGCACCCTTCCGTAGTTGGGAGTAGCGATTTGAACTTGCATTCCATTACTACTGGAACCGTACGCTGTGTCAGAAGTTGGTTCTACCGTAACTTGACTCCAACTGCCAATGTACCAACCACTTCCCGTTGCATCAGAAAAAACAGATGCAGATGCTTGGGAAAGTTGTGTAGGAGTTACGGTAACAGTTGTTGTCCCGAACTTACTCGTATCCTGAACACTGCGAGCTGTAATCGTAACTCCAGCAGGATTTGGCACCGAACTCGGTGCAAAAAACAACCCTGACGAGTTGATACTGCCAGCACTTGCCGTCCATGTAACAGCTGAGTTAAAGCTACCCGTTCCGCTAACCGTCGGTGTGCATTGAGAACCGCCGTTTACCTGAACAGAAGATGGAGAACAAGATGCTGATACTGAAGTGATCGTAGATGATGACCAGTACGTTGAACCGTACGTTGTACTGAAACTCACCTCGTCTTCGTAGAATGTCCCCGAGGATTCGATTTCGACAACCACACCGCCGATCGTTTGGTTTGTTGCCTGCAAATCGGCGATTGGAATGACGATGTCGTACCACGTTCCTGGAACAAGAGTACCGCCAGAAACATAGTTCCAAACAGGAACGTAATGAATCGGTGTACCACTCGTGTTGTACAGGCTGACGTAGTGATTCTGTCCATTTCCACTCGGACTCATGAACGAGAAACGAAGAGACTGCTGTCCCGACGTATTGAAACCAATAGTGGTCTCGAGATACAGCCTCGCGTATGCCGCCGAAGCTGTCGCCTGAATTCCGTACGAACCAGTTCGACGCGTCGTTGACGTCGTCAAACTACTCATGTTTGACCACGGAAGCACGTGCCAACCAGGCAACATGAAATCCGTGTAAACAGTTGAACCTGGAGGGACGGTAGCAAGAAAATCTTGAACTACCCAGCCTGTCACGAACGGCGAGCCGAAAGTGACCTGCCACCAGATGTAACCGTTTGCCGACGTGGGTCCACCGACGACGTTGCCAACTGTTCCCGATGAAACAGTGGCGAGAATCGTCCCGCTTGTTGAAGGCGTTTGGCGAACGTTGAGGTTTGCTGTCGTCACCACACCATCGTTCACGGAAATCGCGAATGATACGGATGAAAAGACAGTAGAGAGTAATACGATGAGCAGACACAATCTTATTTTTCTCACAGAGTCTCCTAACTAAATTGTCAAATTACAAGAACACACAAGAAGGATTCCTTAGGTGTTCCAGATATCAGAGTATATTAAAAAAATGACTTTCACAATCATTTTATCGCTGAATGTAAAGTAAGGGTTGTAAACGGCATTTATAAAAGACCACCAAGACAATAAGGTCTAGGACTTGTTTTGTTCAATAATTACCTTACGAACTTCGTCCCAGGTTCGGAGCCCGAATCAAACTTGGGTTAAGAGCAGGAAAATTTTGAAGCGCGACGCGTAGCGTCGCATAAGGAAAAGAAGCATTTTCTTGGACTTTTTTGTCGTGCAGGATGAGGTTCGATCCAAAGATTTTCTGGAGAGATGATTTTTTGGAGGGGAGGTCGTTCCTTTTGGCGATTTCATCTAGTGTTCCAGCCGTTTCAATCCATTCTTGCATAGGTTCGAGCCATAGAGTGGCGTCTCTTTCTAATCTCTGTATATTCTCCTCGATTGACTTCCTTTCGGAAAAAAGTTTGTTTCGTTCTTTTAGATAAGTTTCTCGATCAATATCCTGTGCTAGATAGACATCGAGAAGCCTTTGGATTTTCTCTGAAATGACAAAAACTTTTTTCCTCAAATCATCAATCATTCCGACTGATTCGGAAGTGGTCTTTTTCCTGTCCTCTTCCATACACAAATTAAATTCTTTCATCCAAGGCGAAGGCATAGAGTAAGATGAAAGAATTTCTGAAAGCTGTTCTGCCAAAACCTCTTCTCTAATACACGACTCATTACATTTGATCACTTTGGACTTGTGGGTGCAGTGATAATAAACATACCTGTGAACATTACCATTTTTACACTTTTTCACTTTATCCTCTGCGGTTATCATCATTCCACAAGTGCCACAATGGAGAAGTCCACAAAGAGGTTTTGGCTCAATGGTAGCTTTCATCGGATGACCTCTCTCTATCATCACTTTTTGAACTTTATCAAAAAGTCGTTTTTCAATAATCGGCTTGTGTTTACCTTCGTGAATTTCTCCACCATATCGGAAATGTCCATAATAAAATGGATTTGAGAAAATCCTTTTTACACAATCTTTGTGAATATGATTACCATACAAACTTCGGACATTTCTTTCAAAAAGGAAATTTGTTATATCTTCAAAACGAGAATTACCTTGTGAATATAGTTCAAATGCCTCGCGAATTATTTTTGATTTCTTTCTATCAACAACAATCGTTTTCATTCTGACATCATTGAGATATCCAACTGGAGCAGTGCTTGGAAACTCGCCTCGTTTAACTTTTGCTCGCAATCCACGTTTTGTGTTTGCGCTTAGATCTCGGATAAATTGATTTGCCATTCCAAACTCAACGGACATCATTAAAACATTGTCGCTTGGATAATAACTTTTATCATGAATACGAATATGTTGGATAATTCCTTGCTGTAACATCCAACTTATCTGTCCTCCGTCGACTGGATTACGAGCGAGACGATCGAGTTTCCAACAAACAATTCCTTGAGCTTCACCTTTTTGAATTCTTCGGATCATTTCATTAAAAACAAGACGACCCGGCATTTTCGCTGTTCTCTTTTCCACAAATTCGTCGCAAATTTCTAACCCTTCACTTTTCGCGAGTGTGCGAAGTTCGGCAAGTTGTCCTTCAATAGATAAAACTTGTTTATCTTCAACATCTGTACTTTTGCGTGCGTAGAGAAAATAGTGCATAGTACTATTATAGAACAAACTATGATGGAAATGGAACTTAAAGCATGGGGTGAAAAATTCACACTAAACAATAATAGTGACAAGCTTAACAGAGCAATACACGAGGTTGGAGATAAAGCATCGCCTGAAGCTCTTTTGGGTGTCTATGATCGGCTTGGTGGTTTAATACTAGATAAAGATAAAAAGAAGATTCCAAACGGGGCTTTTTGGGATCGTTATTCTCGCTGGAAAGAAGATCAACCTAAATACATTAAAACGCTTGATGGACGAGAACGTACTTTAGATGAAGGGGAAAAAAGAACGATTGAGTTGATTTCAAAAAATATTGATCACAAGCGTTCTTTTCTCGGAACAATGATGACTCTCGCTGCCGCAGTAATTGCTGGTTTATTTATTTTAGTTATAGGTAAAGATTCTAATATGGCCCGGACCCCAAAATTTTGACACCGATTCTGTATAATTAACAACTAATTAATATGGAATAATATGAAGAAGCACAAAATATCAAAAGAGGTTAAGGAACAAATTTTAAATAGAATAAGAAACGATGGTGTCACAGTTCAGGAAGCTAGTAAAGACCACGGAATAGCAGATAGAACCATATAT
>JBAQUS010000013.1:0-44272 GCA_049297675.1 Minisyncoccia bacterium
AGTCGGTTCGAACTTTAAAATTAAGGATCGAACCGTACTTTTTGAGCCACGCGGAGCGTGGAAAACCCTTTTGGATTCTGGATTCGGCGGGGGGAATGCATTAGTGTCGCGCCTTCGGCGCGACCCCATTTCGGCTCTAAAATCCGATTTCGTTTTTTGGCGGAGAGAGGGAGATTCGAACTCCCGGTAGGGTTACCCCCACACAGTCTTTCCAGGACTGCCGATTAAACCACTCTCGCATCTCTCCTTATTTCATTTAGAAAATTTCTTTAAGCCGAAAAATTATTCAAATATGAACTTAATAACAATATCATCTCTCTGTCATATTGTTAATATGTCATTTTAAACTATACACACTTTTTGCGATCGCAAAAAGTGTGTATAGTTTAATTTAACGCTGTTTATGACTATAATAGTTCTGTAATTCATGGAATTTGAATACTTTTTGGTCAATAATCTGAATTAGAGTACATGTAGGTAGGTTAAATCAAATATCCCTATACAGTACATCGAGATGTGTGAAACCAACCTAACCTAAATCAAATTTTTTCTTGAGATGAAGTTCGTTGTCTACGGTACTGGCAACAATAAATCTCACAAATTTTTTTATGTTATAAAACTCGACTATATATTCTATCTCCTTTTGACAATCATATGGAAAAACAAACACTGATCTTTGTAATTCTATGAAACCTAGTCTTTTTAATTGATATCTCAAGCTATCCCGAACTTTTTTAAGTTTTTCAGGAATATCAAACATGACTATCCTCCATTTCTTGTCCCACTTCATTTTGGGAATAATCATCTCGTCCATGTTATACCTCAATGCTTCCTCCTTCCCTTTTTTTGACAATATAAAAGTGACTGTCCCATCCCTGTTATCGACCTGTCTTATAAGATTAGATTCATATAGATTTCTAATTGAACTATTGAGAAGTCTCTGATTAATTCTTTTCCACTTAAAACCGATCTCTCTAATTATCCTTAATTGACCTTTTGGCGACCTATTCAAGCTAAGAGCCAAACCGCCGAGTAGTAGGAGTAGTATTTTTTGTTTAGTTGAACCTCTATAGATCATACTTCAAGTATACCATATCTTTGCGATCGCAAACATTGGGTATACTTTATATTTCGATATTAATTTAGTAATTTAGTAATGTTTACGAAAAGTTTTTAGATAATCAAGTTTTTAGATAATCAACTTCAACCTGACAAAACGTTATCTATTTCTAGATTTTAGGATTTCATCCACTTGGCGAATCTCGTCCCAAATACCGTCTATTAGATCGTATTTTTTAGCTTCTTCTAGTGTGACCCATGAAAAATCAATAGTGTCCTCATCCATTTTCACCTCTCCTGAAATATATTTAGCAAAATAAGAAAAAATTATGGCTGGCATGCCGTTTGGTCTTATGAAAGTTAGGTCAGTCAAAAATTCAGGGTTTTCAACTTCCAGATTCACCTCTTCTTTCATTTCTCTTTTTATACAGTTTTCTAAAACATGATACCACTGTGGTGCACCTTGAGTTGAGGGTGGAAGATGAACGTAATCATCAGTCGTCAATCCTCCACCAGGGATTGTCCATTTCCCAGGCATAGCGGGTTTATGCAAAGCTCTTCGGGTGATTAAATATGAAAAGTCAGGTTTGTAAACTAATGTTGTTGTAACAATTCTGTGATGCTCCTTATCTTTTACATCTGGAATTTGCATACTTGTATTATACATTACCATCTACCTGAAGAGCCACCACCACCGGAGAAACCTCCTCCAAACCCTCCAAATCCTCCTCCACCGAAACCACCACTCCCACCACCTCCACGACTCATCCACCAAGGATTAACACCAGAAGATTTCGCTTGCGAATATGATCTAGAAACCAAGAAATCTAGAAGTAACCCTCCAAACACAAGAAAACCTATTAGTGAAACTGCCCAGAAGATTGAGTAAATCAAAAAATGCCAAATGGCTAAACCAAACAGTCCTCCCAATATTCCCCCTCCCCACCAAGATTTCGATCTGGCTAAAATAGAAACTATAATCTGGAACAAAACTATAAAAATCAAAAATATAAAATCCCAAGGAATATTTTTAGGAAATGAGGTAGTATTCTGACTATAATTTTCTGGAACTATATTTGTTCCACCCAAAGCTTGTATCATTTTGTCCACAGCACCATTTATCCCACCAAAATAATCCCCTGACCTGAAAGCTGGAGTGACTACATCTTGTTGAATGTATGAAGTACCTAAGTCAGTCAAATCCCCCTCCACTCCATAGCCTGTATGAATCCGAGTTTGTCTGTCGGTAAGCGAGATAAGAAACAAAACGCCGTTGTTCTTATCTTTCTTACCAATCCCCCATTTTGTAAAAATCTCTTGAGCGACATTTTCTATTATGTCGCCGTCGAGACTCTGGATTGTCACCACTGCTATTTCGTTTGTAGTGCTTTTCTCAAAATTTGAAAGCTTTGTTTCTAGTTCTACAACCTGCTCTACTGAAAGTATTTTTGCCAAATCCATGACAAAACCCGTCGGTATTTCAGGTACAACAAAAGCTGATATTAGGTTTGGTAGGAGTAAAATCGTAATGAGAATTTTTCTCATTTAATTTTGTTTAGAAATTTACCTGCCTGCGCAGGCAGAAAATTGAAAATTAAAATTTTACCTGAGGATTAGCTTGATTCTCTTCAGGAACTTCAAAATAAGCCCTCTCTCCTACGCCAAATAGTTTGGCTAGTATTGATGATGGGAAAGTTTTGACAGAAGTATCAAAAACTCTAACAAGATCGTTGTATTTCATTCTCTCGACTGAGATTCGATTCTCTGTACCCTCAAGAGAAGTCATGAGATCTCTGTATGATTGACTGGACTGCAGGTTTGGATAATTTTCTGCAATTGCTAGGAGTCTCCCTAAAGCCGACTCAACTTGTGATGCCGCTTTAGCCTTCTCATCTGCTGTTAGTGCTCCAGAGTACTTTGTTCTTGCTTCAGCAATGGCAAGAAAGACTGCTGTTTCTTGTTTTGCCACTCCCTTGACCGTCTCTACTAAGTTTGGAATCAAATCAAAACGTCTTTGGTACTGGTTCTCAACCTGTGCCCACTGTGCTGTGACTTGTTCACCAACTCTTATAAATCTGTTGTATCCCGTCACTGTCCAAATAGCTAACAAAACGACAACAACTAAAATAATAATCCAAGTTTTACTTTTACCAGCTGAAACTGGTGATGGTGTTTGTGGTTCCATAATTAGAATAATAAATTAAAAATAATAAATACTTACTTATAACAACGAAAATTGTACCACAAAAAATAAAAGTTAAATATTTGGATTAAACTTTTGCTTAGCATATCTATATATATTACAATCTGATTGAGATAGAAAATCATCACTATAGTAATTCAAATACAAAACTTCATTTTTATATGCAAAAGATGTAATTATATGATCATCGTCTCTACATTCAGGAATTCTTGCATCAAAATTTATTGCTAGTAAAGTATCCGTGTTTATTATATGAATTACTCCACCAACTGGTGAACGCAGAAAAAGATATGGTTTTTCATAATAGACAGCAAAAGGATCAAACTGTTCCTGCTCATAAACTCTTTCATGTTTTACACCATTTGAGCTAACTAAATTTACATACCATCTCTGATATGGTCCTGGTTGAATAATTTCCCAAGTAACACCCTCATATGTATACTTCTTACTATTATATGGCTCAATGAATTCCATTTTTAGATTTTTCTTAAATTCATCATTTAATACTTTTACCGCCCCAGAATAGTCACTTACTTGTAAACCTAGTTCGTAATTTTTATTGTCTTGCTTGTCATTATAAACCGATTTGAAATAGAAATAAACTATGATGAAGAAAATTATCAATAGAAAAGCCAGAAAAATTTTTAAGCCCATAATTATCCGACGATCAAAGGTGGGAAACTGCATACCACAATTTTATCATTTTATTACTAGTAGTCCACTCCCCCTGGCATTGCAGGAGACTTCTCATCTTTTGGTTCTTCCGCAACAGCTACCTCTGTAGTGAGTAAAATAGCCGAGGCAGATGAAGCGTTTTGAAGTCCAGTCCGAGTGACTTTGACTGGATCAATTATTCCTGCCTGAAACATGTCAGAGACCATCTCATCTTTCGATGCATCATATCCACCGTTGCCTTTACTATTTTTTACATGCTCTAGAATAACTGATCCATCTCCTCTTCCACTGTTTATTGAAATTTGACGAAGTGGCATTTCACAAGCATTCAAAACAATTTCGTAACCAACCTTAAACTCCTGTGAAGGTCCGACCTTCACAGAAGCTTTATTAAAGTTTTCGCGAACTTTCTGACTAGCTTTAGCAAGAGCCACTCCACCTCCAAGAACTATACCTTCCTCAATAGCAGCTTTAGTAGCATTTACTGCATCCTCGATTTTGAGCTTCAAGTATTTCATCTCGGTCTCTGTTGCAGAACCAACTTTTATAACAGCAACACCACCAGTCAGTTTGGCTATCCTTTCATCAAGTTTCTCAATATCAAACTTTGACTTCGTAGCATCTTTCTGTTTTTTGAGCTCCCTAACCCTTCCCGCAATATCCTCTCTCTTACCTTTGCCACCAACAATAACCGTTGATTCTTTCTTGGAGACTATTCTAGTGGCTCGTCCGAGTTGAGAAAGTTCTGCTTTTTCGAGCTCTAAACCAAGCTCACTGGAAATTACTTCTGCACCTAGAACCGTGGCGATATCAACCAACTGATCTTTCTTCCTATCACCATATCCCGGTGCCTTGACTGCCAGCACATTAAAACCACCACGAAGTTTGTTAATGACAAAAGTAGTTAGAGCTTCACCATCCACATCATCAGCTATTATTACCAAATCCTTTTTCCCAGTCTGTGCAACTTTTTCAAGAAGCGGGAGAATATCTTTTATGGCAGAAATTTTTTTATCTGTCACGAGGACTGGTACATCTTTATACTCTGCTTCCATACGATCAGCGTTTGTAATCATGTAAGCCGAGATGTAACCTTTATCAAATTCCATTCCCTCCACCACTTCCGACTCAACACCAAATGTCGGTGATTCTTCTGTTGTCACAACTCCGTCCTTGCCAACTTTTTCTATTGTATCGGCAATAATGTTTCCAATCTCATCTGATTCAGCAGAAATTCTTGCCACCTGTCTTATCTCCTCTTTTGTATTTATTTTTTTGGCGGAGGATTTTAGCTCTTTGACGATGTCATCTGTAGCTGATTCAATACCCCTTCGAATTCCCATGACAGAGAGCCCCATGTTTAGTGTCCTCATTCCCTCAGAAACAATAGCTTGGGCTAGGATGACAGATGTGGTTGTTCCATCCCCGGCAACATCGTTAGTTTTTGTGGCAACTTCTTTAATTATCTCCGCACCCATATTCTCGAACTTATCTTTGAGAGTTATTTCCTTTGCAATAGAAACTCCATCGTTTGTAATAGTTGGACTGCCATAGCCTTTGTCGAGAACAACATTTCTACCTTTTGGACCTATGGTTACTTTAACCACGTTTGCCACCTGATCTATACCTGACTTCAGTTTTTTTCTTGCCTCGTCGCTGAAAAGAATTTGTTTTGCCATAGTTTTATCGATACCAATATACGAATTTATGCGAATGAAACGAATAAGTTCGTATCGCTTTTATTTAATTACTGCTAATATTGAATCTTCCTTTATCAAATAATAATCCTGACCACTGACATTTATTTCCTCGTAGCCATATTTGGAAAAGGCGACCTTGTCTCCAACTCTAACTGACATTGGAACAAGTTTTCCGTCGATGTATTCACCCTTGCCAACGGCAACCACCATTCCCTGTTCAGACTTTTCCTTTGTGCCAGAGTCAGGAAGAATGATTCCGAAATTATTTTTTGTTTGAAGTTCTTCCTTTGTGTAAGGTTTTACCATCACTCTATTTGCCAAAGGCATTACACCTGTTTTATTACCATAGTCTTCAACTAGAGATTTCACCGTTTTTGATTTTGCCACTTTTGTCTTGGGTTTTGTTTTTTTGTTTTTTTTGCTCATAAAATATTTTTACTCACTAATCACCCACTAATGGGATCCCGCGAATCATAACGAATGAATCCGCGGACTTATTCGTAAGATTCGTGCGGGATTTCATTCGTGGGTAATACTACCCTAAAACATAATAAATTACTCGTGCGCCGATATTATAATATTTTCTCCTCCTTCGTCAATTTGACAAAACTGGTTAAATAGTATTAAATACAATTCAGGAGGAGCGCGATGTTCTGTAAACACGGGGTTCCGATAGGTGGTCACTGCCGAGCTTGCGACGAAAAGATTGGTGCCGAAGTCGAGCGTGCACTTTCCACCTCACGCAGGATGGGGTCGTGCCCATCCTGCGTCGAGAATCTCTCGACGCTTTTTTATACGAATAAGATCGATTTTACGAACTAGAATCAAGGTATTTGGCAACTTAGTTGCCAAATACCTTGAACAGCTTTTCTATTCCTAAAGGTCTCCCAAAGGTCCGACCTTTGGGAATTCAATGGAACAAAAATTTCATCAAGCCATGAGGAGAAAAATTTTGAAATTATAATTAGGGTTGCGTATTTTCTTATATTTGATATGATATACTCCGTCATGAGTATTACTGAAATGATACCTTATGCTCAGATTGTGCTATCTGTACTGCTTATTATAAGCGTACTTCTACAAAGATCTGAAGCGTCACTAGGAAGTGCTCTCGGAGGTGGAGACTCGTTCTCCTCTAGCTTCCATACAAAAAGAGGTCCAGAGAGAACTTTATTTATTGCTACAATAATAATAGCGGTGCTTTTTGTTGCTACATCCTTTAGTCTGCTTCTAATTTAACTCTTATACTCTAATTTTCAATTTCTAGTACTAGAATTAGCTTTAGTAATAATTTATATCTATTAAAATCGACTGTGTTCAAGGAAAATCTCAAATCTATTGTAAATAAAGAGTGGAAACCTTCTATTCTCGAAAAAATTTCTGGGATTATTGATCGTTTCAGTGCCACTGAAAGAGTGTTATATTTTTTCTTTGCAGTCATACTCATAACAAGTGGACTAACTCTTCTCTACCAGGTAAACAAGGAGTTTTTGGTAGAAGTGCCAGACTATGGTGGAAGTCTAGTTGAAGGAGTGATAGGTTCTCCAAGATTTGTAAATCCCCTACTTTCAAACAGTGATGTGGATAAGGATCTGATTGCTCTTATATATTCTGGGTTACTTAAAAATAACTCCGAAGGCGAGTTAATCTTGGATCTAGCTGAAAGTTATGAAATTAGTCCTGACGGACTTTCATATACAATAAAACTAAAAAATAACATCTATTTTCATGATGGAAAAAGCGTGACTGCAGACGACATTATTTACACTGTGGAAAGAGCCCAAGATCCAGAGCTGAAAAGTCCGCGCGAGACAAACTGGATGGGGGTAGAGGCTCAAAAAATCGATGAGAGAACTGTGAACTTTACACTGAAACAAGCTTACTCTCCTTTTATCCAAAACCTAACACTTGGCATACTACCAAAACATATCTGGCAAACAGCCAACTCAAACGAATTCCCTTTTAGTCAATTCAACACCAAGGCAATTGGCTCAGGACCATATATGATTGATGAAATCTCCTACACTGACAGCGGACTGCCAAACGAGTACCATTTAAAGTCATTTAAGAAATACATTTTAGGTAAACCATTTATCAATAACATAACTATTAAATCATACCAAGACGAAAAGGATCTAATTGATGGTTGGAAAAATGGTGAGATTGACAGTTTTTCAGGAGTATCACCAAAAGAATTAGCATCCCTTGAAATAAATCCAAAACAAATTATTAAAGCAGAGCTATCTAGAATATTCGGGGTCTTTTTTAACCAAAGTTCTGCTCAAGTTTTACTAAACAAAGAAGTGAGAGAGGCCTTAAATATTTCAGTTGACAAACAAGAAATAATTAACAGTGTCCTTGGTGGTTATGGAAAAGAGCTTAATAGTCTAATATCACTTAGATCTGTAACAGAAAATGAGACCTCATTGGATGAAGAAAGCAGAATAGAAAAAGCTAGAGAAATACTTACAAAAAAGGGTTGGAAACAAAACGATGACGGTATATTTGAAAAAAAAGATAAAAAAAGTACAACTCTCCTGAGTTTTTCCATCTCAACTGGGGATGCCCCAGAACTTAAAGAAACTGCTGTGATACTCCAGAGACAATGGTCTAAACTCGGTGCTAGTATTGATGTAAAAATATTTGATATAAGCGATTTAAACCAAAATATCATTAAACCAAGAAAATATGACTCTATTCTTTTTGGCGAAATAGTTGGAAGAGATTTTGATCTTTATCCTTTTTGGCATTCGTCAGGCAGACTATCTCCGGGACTTAATATTGCGCTTTATACTAACCTCAAGGCAGACAAACTTTTGGAGAACATAAGAAGGACTACTGATAAAACTGAACAAAAAAAATATTTTGATAGTTTGGTAAGTGAGATAGAAAACGATATACCAGCAATCTTTACTTATTCGCCATATTTTATATACATAGTCCCTGATAAAACAAAGAATATAAGTCTTGGAATGCTGACAAATCCTTCTGAAAGATTTAGTGACGTACAAAAATGGTATATAGAAACAAACAACGTTTGGAAAATATTTAATAATAACTAAAAACAATAATGGAACCAAATAACAATACAGTTGGACAAAATATTGAAAGAACTCACACCCCTCATAGAGAAACACGCAGAGATAGACCTTTTGCAAGGAAAAGCTACGCGCCAAGAAGCTCTCACCCAAGAACTATTAAAAAAAGTGAGGATATTATTCCTGATGTTAGAGAGAATATAAGAATAGTACCCCTAGGCGGTGTGGAGGAGATTGGTAAAAATATGACTATGATCGAGTATAAAAATGACATCATTGTAATAGACATGGGTTTTATGTTCAAAGACGACGACACTCCAGGGGTGGATTATATTCTTCCCAACACTAAGTATCTGGAGGATAGAAAAGATAAAATTCGAGCAGTTTTTATTACACACGGTCACCTAGACCATATTGGCGGAATACCATACATAATGAACCGCATCGGAAATCCAGCACTCTATACCAGAGCCCTCACAAGTATAATGATTAAAAAGAGACAGGATGAATTCCCCCACCTACCTACGTTGGATATAAAAATTGTTGAGAAAGAAGATACTATTACTTTAGGTGACTTGAAGGTTAAATTTTTCAATGTCACACACACCATACCCGACTCGATGGGGCTCATCATCCAAACACCTTTTGGAAGTATTGTTACACCAGGAGACATAAAACTCGATCACGTCGATGGAGTACCAACAGAAGCCGAGGAAAAAGAATTTTCAAGGTTTAAAAATGAAAAAGTTTTGCTTTTACTTATGGACTCAACTAACGTTGACAACCCTGGCTTTTCCACTCCTGAAAGAGTGGTTCACGAAAACCTAGATAACATAATTAAAAACACAAAGGGCAGATTAATAATTGGAACTTTCGCCTCACAGCTAGAGAGAATCATGAAAATAATCATGATAGCAGAAAAGTATGGGAAGAAAGTTGTTGTGGAAGGCAGAAGTATGAAAAACAACATTGAGATCGTTCTTCATATTGGCATGCTTAAGGTCAATAAAGACACAATCATCACTCTTTCCGAAATGGAAAACTTTCCACCGGACAAGATAGTTGTCTTAGCTACTGGAGCGCAGGGAGATGAGTTCGCGGCACTGATGAGAATGTCAAACAAAACTCATAAGTATTTTAGAGTTACTCCTCGTGATACAATCCTACTTTCCTCTTCAATAATTCCCGGGAACGAAAAAGCTGTCCAGAAACTTAAAGACAACCTTGCTAGACAAGGAGCAAAAATAATACATTACAGAACATCTGACGTTTACATTCACTCAACTGGTCATGGAAACAGGGGTGAGCTTGAGTGGATTCACAGAAAAGTCGGAGCAAAATATTTTATGCCGATTCATGGAAACCACTACATGCTCCGTGTCCATGAGGATTTGGCAACTTCTGCCTTAGGTATGCCAAAGGAAAATGTAATTGTGCCAGACAACGGTTCAATCATCGAAATACAAGATGGTGGTGAGAAATTTGTTATGCTCAAAGAAAAGGCACCGGATAGTATTATGACTGTGGACGGATTCTCAGTTGGTAATGTTCAGGAAATGGTAATGAGAGACAGAAAAATGCTGGCTCAAGATGGCATCTTCGTGGTTATCGTAAGCATAAACGCCAAGACTGGAAAGTTAAAGAAGTCGCCAGACATTATCGCACGTGGGTTCGTTTATCTTCGCGAATCACAAGATCTTCTAAACCACACAAGGCTAATAATAAAAAAGACAGTTGAAGATACAACTCGTGGAATGAACCCTATAAACTTTGACTACGTCAAATCCACTCTAGCGGACGACGTCGGTCGCTTCCTTTTCCAAAAAACCGCCAAAAAACCAATCGTTATTCCTGTCATACTTGGAGTGTAAATAAAAATTTCTTTCTCACCAAATCTTTTTCCAGACCGCTCACTTTCGCCAGCGCTCCGTTCGCTTTGTCCTCGACCTTGATTTGTCAATGAGCCCCTCGCTTTGCTCGGGGTCGTTGACAAAACCGGCTCAAGGTCTGCGGAGTCTTCCAAAAGTTTTGGTTCGACGAAATTTTTTCCTTCATGCAAAACGTTTGGAACGATTACTGGCATTAATCTCTAAGTGAACCCCCATTGGAAAAAGACTTCTAATTCCACTTGGAGGCCGAGCCTCCAAGTTAGAGATTGTGATTAAGATACCCCTAGGTGACCCCTAGGTGTCACCTAGGGGAAGAAGATAAATACTTGTTAATGAAGAGGTTCGGCGTGTGTTACGCCGAACCTGAGATGAGTGACACCTA
Source organism: Minisyncoccia bacterium (assembly GCA_049297675.1). Classification (GTDB taxonomy): domain Bacteria; phylum Patescibacteriota; class Minisyncoccia; order Phycocordibacterales; family DATDWN01; genus C7867-006. The sequence goes on from JBAQUS010000013.1 coordinate 10,947, forward strand.
CATTAGGTGGTCACTTGAAAACCCTTATTGTAATTCTGTGGAAGACGGTCTTCCACAGAATTACTGTGGTGAATTCTTCCGACGTTCCCTCATTGCCTCGGAAAACGCCCAGTTGTAGGTCTCTGGGGTGAGACCGAACGCGAGAAGAGCCTTGTGAAGACCTGAAAGAGGAGCCTTCATCTCCATCTGGTGTTCATCCCAAAAATGACGGGTAATATTACACAAGTACGCCGAAGCCTCAAGCTTAGCAGTATTGACATGAACCTCGAAGTCAAGAATGTCTCCTGCCAGTTTGACCATCGTGGTTTTGCCAGCAAATTTGATGTCTTTGACTGGCCATGAACACAGCCCCTCAACTGTCAGGCTCAATGCCCCTGCCAGTCTCGAGACGTCGGCTTTGATTGACCTAAAAGCCAGATCTCGTGTGTTCTTAAAACTCATCCCAGCAAGAAAGCTGAGGATGAGAACCCCAAAGCCAGAGGCGGAAATCCCCACACCAAGCCCGGGCTGTGTTGGATAACTTAGTGCTATTGGCCCAGCAAAAACCAGAATCACCCCAAGTACCAATCCACAGAACATTCCCCGTTCAAGGTTGTGGTACTTGTGCTCGTGCTTCAGGGCCTCTTGTGCATCAGGGTGTTCTTGGAAAATCGCCGACTGTTCAATCTTCATGTCCCTCTCCTTTGAAGAGGTGCTCTAATGTACGAGGAAATGGTGGTTTCAGGCCACATTCTGGGTAGGTTTCAGGCCTACCCAAAACACTTCATTTCCGTAGGCAAAGAGCAGTGCCAATCTGTCATTATTAAATCATGCTTAATATCACATTGTCAATACAAATCGACACAAATTAGAGGGAGAGAAAATTTCGTTGAACCAAAACTTTTGGAAGACTCCGCAGGAAATTTAGAAAATTAAGGAGGTAATCCGATTATAATTTTCTTAGATTTCCGAGGCTAAGCAAAATCCTAGCAAGGATTTATGCGGTCTGGAAAAAGATTTGGTGAAAAAGAAATTTTCTAAAACTGTAACAAGATTTTTTGGTTAAATTTGTGTAGAATGGAGTGATGGATCCCATTAGAGATTTCGGTTGTTGGAAATTTGATGGTAAAATTATTAATCATGATAACTTACTACTTTAGTAATGAAATCTACTGGTATCTCTAACGGGATAAATAAAATTTTATTCCCTTTCAGACAGAGCAAACTACTCAATACGCTTTTTTTGGCAAATCTTTTTATTTCCCTCCACTATGCCCTGGTTATTTACATAAACTCTTCTTTTCTTTCTAAATTTTTCACAGAAACACAAGTCTCCTATCTCTATATCATAGGGTCAATCCTAGACGCTATATTTCTAATCTACGCCTCGAGAATTTTGCAGTGGCTGGGAAACTACAAATTTACAATATATGCGGTTGGACTTGAACTCCTCTCCACGCTTGGACTTTTGTTTGGTACAAATAAATATATTGCTAGCATATCTTTTCTTGTACATGTATTTACTATATCTCTCATTCTCTACAATATGGACGTCTTTGTAGAAGGCGCTTCACCAGACGAGTCCAAAACTGGAAGTATTCGAGCAACTTACCTGACTCTGACTAGCACAGCGATAGTCATCGCCCCTGCTATTGTCTCTTTCGCTGTCATAGACAACTATTATGGTTATGTATATCTTCTGTCATCAATATTTCTACTTCCAATGTTTGGACTTATCGGAAAAATGAAAAGAATAAAATCCGAAAATATTTCTCATATAAAGATCAGGCAGACTCTAGCGGAATATTTGAAGAACAAAGATCTTTACAAAATTTTCATTTGCCAATCCATCCTTCAATTTTTCTACGCTTATATGGTCATATATATGCCAATATATCTTTCAAAATATATAGGTTTTGAGTGGTCAGAGATCGGTATTATGTTTACAATAATGCTTCTTCCATTTGTACTTTTTGAACTTCCAGTTGGAGAGTTAGAAGATTTTAAATATGGTGAAAAAGAATTTCTATCAATTGGGCTTATTATCGCCGGACTTTCAACAATATACTTAAGTTTCATTACTGCGAAAGTTTTTTGGATTTGGACTACTGTTCTATTTATCTCGCGAATAGGTGCAAGTTTTGTAGAAGTTAGCACAGACAGTTATTTTTTCAAAAGCGTCGACAAGGACAAGACAGATATTATAGGTTTCTATAGAGTCAGTCGTCCCATCTCTTTTATCATTGCCCCTATACTGGCCACTATCATCATTGGATTTCTACCTTTCCAGTTCATATTTCTATTTATAGGAGTAATAATGCTTTTGGGACTTAGGTATAGTTTAACGCTGAGAGATACGAGGTAACAGAGTGTGAAAGTTTGATGTACCTTGAATTACAAAACTCTTACTCAACACATATTTTCTGGTGCCGGAATAATTTTCTGCTGAAAATTTTCCTTAACTCTCGTGCTTCACGCACTCCGAGATACACCAGAAAACATGTGTTTCAACGAGTTTTGTAATTCAAGGTAAAGTAGAAAGTTATCAAGTAGGAGAAAAGAACGGGAGTGTGAAAGTAAAATTTCGTCGACTCATTATTTTTTTAGAATATGTCGGAGGCCGAAGAGGCGCAAAAGTTTGGGAATCCAGCCCCACTTTTGACATTGTTTATATAATAACCTTCCATACGTATCATCATCTAGTAGTCTGGAACTGCTAACACTATTTTCAAAAGTGGGGCTGGGTATCCTGGTTCTAAAAAAGTAATGAGGAGAAAGAAATTTTACTAAACTCAAAATAAAAAACTAGAAAGTTAAACTATCCAAAAGTTTTTTGAGAGAAATGGATGCCACATCTACAACAGAATCTGCTCCGCCATAGTACATAAGTATCTCATCCCCTTTTACAACTGCACCACACGGGAAAACCACATAGCCAACCTGCCCTGAAACTTCATAGGCTTCAGCGGGTTCGAAAATAGCATCAGTTGTCCTTGCTAGAACCTTTGTTGGATCTTTTAGACTTAAAAGTACTGCACCAATTCTGTATCTAGATCTTTTGGAAACGCCATGATAGAGAAGTAACCAACCCTTTGGTGTCTTTATTGGTGGAACTGATACACCCACCTTTACCTCATCCCACATGCCCGGTCTTGGTAATATAATTGGAATATTTTTGAAATTATTTTTCTCTTTAAACCATTGTGTCACCCCGTAATCTCCACAAATATAGTTGTTTACTCTGTGAAATAAGAAATATTTGCCCCCAACTTTTTCAGGATGCAAACACCCGTCTTTATCATCCACCCCATCACGTGTTATGAGAACAGGTCTAGACCATTTCCATTTTTTGGCAAGAAAATCCTTTACGGATATACAAGTTATGGCAACTGCTGGAGGTGTGATACCGTTGTATGCCGTATAGCACATATAGAGTGTGTTCCCTATTTTAGTTATCCTTGGGTCTTCGCAACCAGAATTCCCTCCTGGGACTTTTTTCTCCTCAAAAGATTCTCTGGGAACATAAATCGGTCTATCACTTCTGAAAGATATGTTTATGCCATCGGGACTTTGGGCATAACCAAAAACCGAGGTGTTGTCACTAGACATTGCCCTGTAAATAATATGAACCTTTCCAGAAAGACAAACAGCGGCGGGGTTAAACAAAGCCTTTGATTCCCATTCGATTTCTCTCCTGGGAGTTATTAGTGGACCTTCTGTCAATCTTTTAAAGCCATCATCAACTCTTGGCAGTTTCATACTTTGAAGAAGTGGGGAAAGTAAAACTTCCGCTACAGCACAAGTGGTGTCGGTAGCACCATAGTATATAAGAAGTTTGTCGCCAGCCTTGCCTTTTTTTATAAGTGCTCCACTGGGAAAAATGGTATTACTGATCTGTCCATGTTTTTCGTATAGCTCTTCTGGGACAACAAGTGGACCTCGAGTTTTACCTATTATTTTTTTTGGATCCTTGAGATCGAGTAAAACCGCTTCAATAGCAAAAACTCTGTCCCCCGAAGTATGATTTTGAATTCTGCATGTAATAATTAACCAGCCTTCTTTGGTTTTTAGAGGACAACTGCCTATTTCAATCCTGTCTCTCTCGTCACCTTTTATAAAGATATGCTTATCTAGTTCTTTGTACCATTTATCCCAATACTTGCTGTCCCACATATCATCGAGTTTACTAAACTCAGCTAAAGTAATATGTGTTGGAAGCCTGTCTGGGTTTACTGTGAGAACTGCCATATATTTACCGTTTATCTTCTCCGGAAAGAGAGACATGGCTTTGGCATTGAAAGGCGTGATGAGATGTTTTTCAGAGACAGTTTTCATATCCTTGCTTATTGCCAAGCCAACCTTTATCCCCTCTGGGACATTTAGTGGATATGCGGAGAGTGCAGTGTAGAAAATATAATATTTGCCGTTAAGCTTTGTCACTCTCGGGTCCTCCAGCCCAAATCTCTCCCAAGGATGTTCCGGAAAAATAAATTTTCGGCGGTTAGTGAAATTGTATCCGTCTGTGCTTTCCGTTTTGCCTACAACAGAAAGAGAATAACTTCCACCCTCAAATTTCTCTGGAATGGATTGGGCTCTATATAACAAATGAGTCTTTCGTCCAACTTCAATGGGATTTCCGTTGAAAGTAGCAAAATTTTCAAAATCATTTCCCGTCTCGGGATTCAAAATTGGATTATTTTTGTATCTTTTTACTACGAACATGATTGATTGTAAATTACGAAACTCTTACTTAACACATATTTTCTGGCACCGGAATAATTTTCTGCTGAAAATTTTCCTTAACTCTCGAGCTTCACGCTCTCCGAGATACGCCAGAAAATATGTGTTTTCGTCTAGTTTCGTAATTCACTGTATTAATACTTTACATTAAGTATATCAGGAAATTTTTCAGAAATCTTCAATAATAGTTAACTAGTTACTGGTATCAGAGAATCTAGTCTCTTAGAATCGTAAAACCAAAAATATACAAACACTAGTGCTGAGAATAGAAACATCAGTGATAAATTCCAAGCAAAAACAATAACAAGACAATATAATATTATTCTGCCTATTATATTTGGTATCTCCCTAAATACTAGAAACTGAGCGTCACTTTTTTTGGCATTGTTAAAGAGTAATGATTGATATGGAACAACAAATGCCTTTGTAATAAGTGTCATGGCAAAAGTGGCAATATAAAATAACCACGGATTTGGTGCCAGCTGACTAATATAGAAACAATAGACCCAAACTAACGAAGATATCATTGCAGAAATTTTTATTAACTTATGTTTATTCCACAAATCAGTTAATTTACCAATTGATATTGTGAAAAATACGGATGCTAAAGCCGATATTGTCCCAACATAACCAATCTGAGTCACACTAAGCAATTTTATATAAATAAATACCATCAAAATCAAGCTCCCAGTTTCCACAAAACTACTAACGATTTCTGGAACAAAAAATCTTTTGTTTTCTTTCCAAGTCCTAATCATTGACTCTTTGTCGAAAATAAAATGTGTTCTTTCAGATCTCAACGAAAATATCGGCGTCAAAGCAACAAGAACGATTAGTATTGCTACAGTAAACAAAACACTGAACCCAAAGTTCACTGCAATAAATGCACCGATAACCGGGCTGAATATAGTCAATATTTTCGGATATGCAGTCAATTGACTCAATGATTGACCCATAGAATGATTCTTTGTGTTTCTAACAAATAAAATATTAAGCGGGATCCAAAAGAAAGCCATTTCTAAACCAATCAGTATTGGTATCAAGTAAAATAAATAAGAATACGATGGTAAGTAAAGTGTCAGTACTAAATATGAAACCAAAAAAACAAACCGAATCTGGAGACAATTTACTAAGCCAATTTTATTCGAACAGTAAACTGAAAGGTATGACATCAAAACGAAAACAATGTCCTGTATAATATACCATTGCATCACCATGACAAGCGAATATCCTAACTGTAAAAGATATGCAGGAATAAAAACTGAAATAAAGCCAAGCCCAAAATCATTCATTGATTTCATCAACAAAATATTTCCGAACTGAGACTTTGGTATGTCTAGATTTTCCGTCATGAGGATTAAACCTTTTCGAATTTATAATGCTCGGTGTTTCCTGTCACTAAATAGTGTAGAAACTTTTTTATGGGTGTTGTGGCCACACAAACGACTTTGTCAGCACCTCCGTAGTATACATGCAAATCATCACCTTTTATAACTGCTCCGGAGGCGTAAACCACACCAGGTTTACCGTTGTTCTCGTAATGCATATCAGGGGCAAGTATGGGGTGCTTGGATCTGTACAAAACTTTTGTTGGGTCTTTCAAATCGAGAATCATTGCACCGACTTTATACCTATGTGGCTCATGTTTCTGTGTGGCATGATACAAAAGAAGCCAACCAAGCTCAGTTCTTACAGGTGGAGGACCCGACCCGCGAATTTTTGTATCCCATCCAACTCTTTCCTTTTGATCCTCTGGATGACGACTATTTACATATTTTCCTTCCAAATTTTCAAACTTGTCAACATACTCTATCAGAACATTTGGCTCTATACTGTGAATTATTGCGAACTTTCCATTTATTTTTTCAGGGAAAAGAAGCCAGTTTTTATAAAAATGGTTTGGTGGAGAAATTTTGATTGGTTTTTTCCACTCCCACCTGCCGGCCTTAAAATCTTCCAAGCTTATCGATGTCAGTGCTAGACGAGGAACCGAACGCCAACCATCAAAAACAACATAGATCATGTATACTCTTTTTCCTATTCTGACTGTTCTTGGGTCTTCAGCTCCAGTCCAACTACCACCAGAAGTAAACATTACTGGGCTATATTCCATGAGTTCATCATCCTTCTTTGAATAATTTCTTAGTTGTTCAAAAATAGGAAATGAAAGTCTGTTTGTAAAATATCTACCATCCTTGCTCTTAGCATACCCAACTCGTGAGATGCCATCTCGGCCAACGGCTCTATATAGGAGATGGATCATACCTTCATCATCCTCGAATGCTGCGGGGTTAAATGTCCCCTCTCCCTCCCAATCATAATGCCCCCTCGGCTCGATAATTGGATTTCCAGTAAACCTGTTTAATATCCGAGGAAGAAATCTGTTTTCCTCAATATCTTTAAATAGTGCTGGGATTTTTATGACAATAAGCCCGCCGTCTTTTGATATCCAATAAATAACAAAAACGTTTCCGAGAGAAACTATGCCGAGTGGCTCAATTGGCAGTGCTTCTTTTTTTGTCTCCACAACTCCCTGCCAGATTGGATAGGCACTTCGCCAGAGGATTTTCTTTGGATCATCTTTGTCAAAAATAACCGCTCCAGCTTGAAGCAAAGTTTTGTTTTTTACCTCTACTGAAGCGTCATAGATAAGGAGTACACCCTCTCTCGTTTTCAAAGAACCTATTATGGAAATCTTTTGCGAATCAAACAGGCCATGCCTTGATGTGAAAACTAGTGTTGGTTTCTCTTTCCAGATAGTGAGTGCCGTCGAGGATTGGTGCTTAATAAACAATCCGTCTCGATAGAGGTCAAACTTGTCTCTTTTTTTGTCATAAACCGTAGTGGTGTGATGAAACTCATCTACTGGAAGTTCAGAAAGTGCCTTCCATTCATACAAGTCCTTAGACCTTGCTACAACTAGCATATTTTGTATTCTTTTTGACCCCAGCCTTACATAAGTCATGACGTAGCCGTTTGGAGTTCTAGAAACTGAAAATCTGTCACAATTTTTTATCGTCTCGTTTCTCCCTTTTAGATTCTTAATTGTGACTTTTTTGTTGTCACTTACAAAATCTATGCCATCATCACTATAGATGAGTGAGAGTGTGCTTGTACTTTTTTTGTCTTCCCTTACTATCATCCAGACTTCTCCATCTTTTTCTACAACTGCTAGCGGTCTTTCATCGAGCTTTATTTTTTTGGGACGAGTGTTCATCCTTTTATATTCTGTTATATTTATCCTCAAGTCTCACAATATCATCTTCGTCAAATTCACCCTTCGAAATTTCTAAAACTGCTACGTCGTCATTTGGTGCTCCTATCCTATGTTTAACATTTGGCTCAACAACAAACTCATCACCTTCTTTGGCATCTATAATTTTCTCTCCAACAACCACCTTTGGATTGCCTTTTATTATTTTCCAAAATTCCTGTCGGTGCGTATGGTATTGCAAACTGAATTCCTCACCCTTATTGACGTGCAAAATCTTAACAGTAGATGGCTCATTGTTTGTGAAACGAGTAAACGACCCCCATGGTTTTTTGGTGGTTAGAAAATCCATAGGTAAATTTTATCATAAAAAAATATAATAACTACAATACTTGTCTACATATACCTACTTAATAACTCAATAGTCTCATTCGGACTAGACTCCTGAATAAAATCCACACCAGTAACCTTGACCGGTTCGTCATTTCCACCTTTGTAAAGTGCATCTCCTATGTAAATAATATCCTCGTCTTTCACCCCGAAAAGTTCCTCAATTTTCTCTATAGCATAGGCTTTGTTTATACCTTTTCGGGTTATATCTATGGATGTTGTGGCGTTCATTCTAACTTCGTAGTCTTTCAACTTATCCCCTATACAATCTACTATTCTCTGTCTTTTTGATTTGTCTGGATCCCAAGCTTGTTTAACAGGTAGTGGAGCATCCTGCCCACGACCAGAAAAAGTAATCTGACTTTCCCTGTCCTCTATGAGCGGTCCATAAGGATCAGTCACATCCACACCAGAATCTTTTATGGCATCGTTTAGGACTGTCATAATTTTTTTCTTTTCATCAACTGAAAGTGCTTCAATGTATTTCCTCTTCCAAGTATTGTTTTTTGTGTCATAAAAATAACATGCACTACCATTTGTGGGAAACAAAAAAAGATTACTGAGAAATTCAGGCTGACAGATTAGTTCAGACAAAAACTGTTTTTGAAACTGAGTATATGCTCCACCAGAGACTACTGCCATTTTGTGTCTCTTCAAAACATGGCTTATGACTTCAGCCATGTCTTTTGAGATTTTGCCCTTTGATGGAGCCAGAGTGCCATCTAAGTCAGAAACAATTACTTTTTTCGTTTCCAGCATAATGATATAATGATAACACAATTATGAAATCCACCACCAAGAGAATACTAAAATTCTTCGATAAATTGGAGGATAAAACGAGATCTAGACTTAGTCGAAATCCTCTACTCTATGCTCTGTTGGGTGGTGTGGGTTTGATTCTGTTTTGGCGAGGAATTTGGCATGTAGCAGACGACTTGGCCCTAAGCTCCAGTGCATCGTTAATAATCGGTATTGTAATACTTCTTATGACTGGGGTGTTTGTATCAGCATTTATAGGTAACAGCCTGATTATGTCTGGATTAAGCGGTGAGAAAAAGCTAGCTGAAAAAACTGAAGAGGAAGTAGAGATTGAAGAGAAAAAAATCAAGGAATTACAAAGCACAATAAGCCGATTGGAGGAAAAAATTGATCATCTAGAAGAAGATGTGCATGATAATAAATTTAATTAAGTTTTTTTCTTATTTCTTCTAAGACTTCGTCTTGGTTTTCTAAGTGAGTCAAAATGACTTCAATCTCATGTTCCGCCTTGGTGTTCACTTCAAAGTCAGCTTCTGTTCTAGCCTCTGCATGCCTTGCTTGTAAGTTTTGACCAGTGAGAAGAAGTGGCATAAGGAATATCTGGATTAGATTTGAAATAAATATCCATAAGACAAAAGCTGGGTACGGATCAAAATGATACTCCTCTGGTCCAAGAACATTCCAACCAAACCAGATAACAGTCCAGAAAAATATCACTAGGAAAAAACCCATAGTGCCAACTTTCCTATTTATCAAAATAGCAAACCAGTCTAGGGAAGATAATCTTTCCTTGTGTTCCTTATTTACATCACGGAGAGGTTTCCTGTTTTTTTTTATCTCTTCGAGTGAGATGGTGACTTTTCTCATGTCTTAATTATACAGATTTCCGTTAAAAATTGAAACAGAACTTATATTTTGTTCAGATCTATACCAGCATCTTTTATAATTTTAGCTGTTAGACCCCGCTTTAGATTTCTACCATGACTAGGAACAACTATTATTGTTTTATCCTTTTTAAAAACTTTGTGGCTACCTTTTTGTCTAACAAAAACAAAACCTTCATTTTCAATGAGTTTGATTACCTCCCTGTCAGACAAAGATGGTATCCTAGGCATAAACTGAAACTGTGCCAATAAAAGGTGAGGAATTCTGGTCAATAGTTTCGTTTGTCTCTTCCAAATATACCCCTATTGCTTCTTGTATATTTTTTTTAGTTTCCTCCAAAGTCTCTCCTTGAGAATAGCAACCAGGAAGGGAGGGTGCGGAAGCAACATAACCTCCCTCTTCAGCAGGTTCATATATTACTGAAAAAATTTTTTCTCTCACTTCCTTCATGGGTATTATTGTATCACTATTTGTTATAAAAATAAACCTTATTTTGATTATGTCATCCAAAGGTAAAGGTGAAAATATTTACCCCGCTTGGAATGATTAACTCCAAAAGGTGCTCTCCGTAGTTATCTCCGTCAACGAGTGTATAGAGCTGGTTATTTTTTACATGTATTACTCTCTCCTTTTTACCATCTTTATAAACAACAACATCCCCACCTCTATCGGAATTAGCTACCATATAGACGCTTTTAGAATCATATTTAAATAAAACTTTTCCGTCCGTATTTGACATCACATATTCACTGAAAAAATTCCATGAACCATCTAAGTAGAGTAAGTTCTTGAATAAAATAGCAGGAAGAGTCAGAGTCTGAACTCCCAAAACCTTACTTTTACCATTTGCTAGATATTCATTCCTGTTAGCTCCAAAATAAACTTCAGGACTTTTTACTCTCTTTGGATCATAGCTTATGACATTTCCCGGTTCTATCATTCCATCTTCCATTTCTCCTCCATTTAACTCATAGATCGCCCTCTGGATTGCTCTCTCCGTCTCCTCATAATTTCCCTCACCAATATGATCGTAAACAATCTCCCCATCCCCGCTTATGAGATATTTCCGTGGCCAATACCTGTTTCCATAAGCCGTCCAGGTAGAGTAATCATTGTCCATAACTATCGGATAAGTCAGTCCGAACTTTTTCGTAGCATCTTCGACATTTGACTTAACCTTCTCAAAGGCAAATTCGGGGGTATGAAGCCCAATGACCACAAAACCTTTGTCTTTGTATTTTTCGTACCATCCCTGCACATACGGCAAGGTTCTTTGGCAATTAATACAGCTGTATGTCCATATATCAAGCAGGACAACTTTTTTTCCCTTGAATTCACTAAGAGTGATCGGTTTATCGTTTGTGTTTATGAAACCGTTTGGATTCTGGATTTGAGGAGCTTTCGGACCTCTGGTTTTTTGTATGGGATTGTCAGAACTATTATCGTCTTTCTCACTATTAAGGATTACTGTTGATGTGGCAATTGATGAAAAATTGCTTTCTTCATCTTCACTTAACTTTAGTAGTGTCTGCTCGACTTTTGTTATGTCAAATAAACCAAAATCAAGAAGCTTTGTCTGAAGTTTTTTATCAAAACCAAAAATTACTGCGACTCCGACTATAATAAATATTGCTCCCAATGATCTTCTAAACCACCCGTGTGTATCTGAAAGACCACCTATTTTGGAAACGATTCTCTGTCCTAAAAATGCAATGAGAAGCAGTGTGCCAGAAAGCCCAATAGCATAGAAAGCCAAGTCTATTAAACCCACCAGAAAAGACTTAGGCAAAACTGAAGCCAGGATAATAAAATAAGTCGGAGAGCAAGAAGAAAATACTGGTCCCAAAGCCACCCCAATTATTATGTCCCCTAAAAAGTTATTTTTCTTGTACCCCAAACCAAGGAGTTTATTTGAACTAACAGAAAGCTTTCCAACAAATGAAAAATCTTCCCAAATCTCGGGGGCAATGGTAAAGATTCCAAAAATGATAATGATGAAACCTGAAACTACTGACCATATCTCCTGCGGGATATTGATAAAGACAGTGCTGACTTTTAGCAATAGAGTAAAAAGGATAATTGAAACCCCTAAAGAAGCTGTTATAACAATAGCTTTTTTCTTGCTTGCTTCTCCAGAGACAGAACTCCCTACAATAACTGGTAAAAGAGGTAAGGTACAAGGGGCTAGAACAGTCAAAACTCCAGCTATAAATGAAAGTAAGAAAAGTATCATATTATTTTAGAATATTACCCCTCAAAGTTTTACTGCTAAAATAAACTGCAAAAATAGATAAAATAGATAAAACTAGATTTCCAACAAAAAACATATTAAATGACCTATCAAAAGAAACTATTAATTCATACCCGAAAACTAGAAGCGATGTTAGTGACACGAGAAAATTAAAAATGATTATTGATCTTGCCTTTGGACTAGTTAGCCCAGCCAACATTGAGAGAATTAGTACTCCAAAGACTGAAAAATATGCTAGTAAAGGAATCTCAACTTTAAAAAAGGGGGTCAAAATGAGGATAATAACAGCCATTATGAGAAATATCATTCTGACTTCATCACCATAATAATGAATCTCTCTAAGTTCTCTAGACTGATTATGAACCTTAATATTTTCAATTTTTTCTTCTGGTATCATATTTATATTATTTTCATATGGGTGTCACCAATCGTTTCGGGGTAGAGATCACTATCAAGATTCATAAAAAACATTTCATCTGGTACCACCTTTAAAACTACTTTATGACTTCCCTCTAAATTCCTTAACTCATCAATAGGCCAGAGCCTTACCCCCATAAGATTTTGTTTGCCAACTATTATACTTATTATTTTCTGTTTTTCTATGTCATTGACTATTAGTTCAACTCTACCATGGGCTGAAACAGAAATGTGTTCTGGTCCAAATCCAACAACCAGGGCTACCTTAGGATTTAACTCAGCGTTCAAATACTTACTGGTCTTCCTTTTTGTTACAAAATAAAAATTGAAGTCCTCGTCAACAAAATAATACACTGTTGAAGCTCTTGGATCACCATTAAATGAAGTGGCCACAACTGCAGTTGAGTTCTCTCTTAGAAAATTATAGGCATCCTCTCTTATTTTTACTTCAGTTAGCATATCTACAATTATACACCATTAAACAACATGAGTGGAAATTTACTTATTGGTTATCTTCTTCATCCTCTATGTATCTACTAGCCTTGAAAGTGTTGTCTGCTTCTTTGGCTCTTTTCCTTGAATCAATCAGATCCTCTACTGCTCTCTTCTTATCACCTGATTTTTTACTCTCCTCTGCCCGGAGAAGAGAAGACTCAGCTTCTAAAAGTGACTTGCTGGAGTCTTCAAATATCTGCCTGTTTACTTTTGTTTTTCCTTTCCTAGCCTTTTCAATATTTTTCTTCACACTCTCAATTACTTTTTCTGTATCCTTTTTCCTCTTGTTGAAATTTATATCCCCTTCTGACTGTGTAGATGTTGAGATTTCGATAGTCTGAATAATCATGGTTTGTGAAAACATATCTTGAGACTGACTACTTTCGCTAACTTTACTAGATTGTTTGTTTATAACATTTTTGATTTTTGAAATACTATTATTTGATGACTTATTTTTTGATTTTTCTTCAATTCTAGTTAAAATCCTATCGTGAGAGTTTATTATTGCTTCAAGATCAACCTTCGCGTCAGAAAGTCCCAAATTCGATGAATCTGGATTAGCACCTAAAAAGGTTGAGATGTTTTCGGCATGTTTTGTTAACCTGTTTTCAATTTCTTGACCGAAAGAATCAGAGAGCCTTCCCTGATTGGCAAGAATCTCAGCCTCTAATAACCTGTCCGAAAAATTTTCAGTTGAAACATTGGCCTTTGCCACATCTCCAACTGCCATGTTTAACTTAATAGGCTCAAAAACGTCAACTTTAAGGGAATAAAGATTGTCACCTGGCAATGAATTTTTTATACCAGAATATGCACTAAAACCAGAAATCATAACGATTGCAAGTACAACCAGAGAGTAAGACAGACTTCTATAATGCGAAAATTCATACCAAGAATATTTTATAGGGTAATGAGCCTTTTTGAGATCTAAATCAATCCGAGATTTAAGATTACTCAAAATATGAACTTTTTCTGTACTCAAAAGCCTTACTTTTTTTATATCTTCTATTCCTTTTTTAAAAAAATTATCATCCATTTTATTTCTCTATATTGTATCCCGTAATTTCCCGAAACCTCTCCATGGCTCTTATAATTCTAACCGATACAGCATTTGGTGTAATTTTCAAAATTTCAGCAATTTCTCCAGGTTTTAGCTCCTCAATGAAGCGCAAATATATTAATTGACTATCAGATGGAGAAAGCTCAGTGAGCTTACCGAGAAGAAGCTTAGCCTCAGCAGAAAATTCCAAGTCCTCTTTTCTACTTCCCTCTACTGCCATAAAAATATTATCCTCATCCTCTTCTAAAATTGAGTCGAGAGACAGTGCCTTTTTCTTTCTATAAAAATCAATAACACTATTTCTAGCAATCATAAACAAAAATGCTCTACCGTTTTTTATATCAGTGCCACCTGAGAGACTCTCCCAAAACTTCATAAAAACATCCTGAGTCAAATCCAAGGCGTTCTCTCTGTTTGATATACGAAAAAGACAGTATCTAAAAATCGAGTCAGCCTCTTCGTTGTATATGTTAAGGAACCTTTGTTTGATCTCCTGTTTCATTGTATTAGACGACAAAATAGTCGGAAAGTTACATAGTATACCCAACATAAAACTTTTTCCATTAGGTAAAAGGAAAACCCCAACGAGGTGACGACGAGCAAAACGCACGACGACAAAGACGATGGGGTACCCACGAAGGCGGGATCTGGGAGGAACTCCCTAAGGCTGATGACTTAGGGTGGAGGGGTGTGAAGCTAGAGAGCTTTGGTCTGAACGGGATGACTGGTCGACGATCCAGCGAGCTGAAGTAGTTTTTGCAATGCTGGACATTCGTGGTTTTCTGAGCGTCCTTTTGGATAACTCAGAGAACAGTCTGGACACACCACCCTTTGAACACGGGTGGTCGTCTTGTGACTCCTAGCACTCGACTTCTGACGCTTACTTGCCACACTCCACCTCCTTGTAACTGGTCAAACCATAATCTACCATCACCAGAAACACTAGTCAAACAGAATAACTGAATAAAAATTGTGGAAAAGTTATAACTCAATCTCTGATAGAATAGCTTAAATGGACACAAAACTCCTAGATGATCTTAAAAAGAATTTTGAAGGTGACATAGAAACCTCAGAGGAAATACTAAAGGAATATTCAAGAGACGCAAGTCTCTTTGAAATCAAACCTCAAGCAGTTATTTTTCCTAAAAAAAGTCAGGATATAAAAAACGCAGTTAAGTGGGTAAATAGAAACAGAGAAAACTATCCAAAACTTTCCCTAACTCCCCGTTCAGCAGGAACAGACATGACCGGAGGACCACTGAGCCCATCAGTTGTTATGGACTTTACTAGATATTTAAACAAAGTTGTTCTAGTTAAAGATGATTATGCGATAGTAGAGCCTGGATGCTTTTATAGAGATTTTGATAGAGAAACCAGAGCTGTTGGTAAAATCATGCCCGCCTATACGGCCTCGAGAGAGATCTGTGCTGTGGGAGGAATGGTAGCCAACAACGCTGGTGGTGAGAAAAGTATAAAATATGGGAAAGTTGAAAATTATATAAAGGAGTTAAAAGTAGTTTTTTCTGACGGAGAGGAATATGCAGTTAAACCCCTTACTATTTCTGAGCTTGAAGAAAAAATAAGGCAGGATAGTTTTGAAGCTAACCTTTATAAAAAAATATATGAGATTGTTAAAGAAAATTATGATGAGATCGTCACTGCAAAACCAGACGTATCCAAAAACTCATCAGGTTACTATTTGTGGAACATATATGATAAAGAAAACCAAACTTTTGATCTTTGTAAGCTTATTGTTGGATCCCAAGGGACGCTCGGTATAGTAACTGAAATTACATTCAGTCTAGTTCCTGTTCCAACCCACTCAAACCTTCTAGTAGTCTTTCTTCCCTCTCTTGAGCGTGTTAGCAACTTAGTGACCAGAATCCTCCCATACAAACCAGAAAGTCTCGAGACTTACGATGATAAAAGTATGATTCTGGCTGTTAGATTTTTCTTCGACTTTTTTAAACAACTTGGATTTTGGGGGGCACTTCGGCTTGGGTTTAGTTTTATCCCAGAAACTTTTATGATACTGACTGGAGGTGTGCCAAAACTCATTTTGATGATTGAGTTTACGGGAAGAAGTGATGAAGAGGTAAAAGATAAACTAACCGACCTTAAAGATCATCTTATAGACTTTCACTTCAAAACTCACATTGCAAAAAGCAGTAACGAGGCACAGAAATATTGGGACATTAGACACGAAAGTTTCAATTTGCTTCGTAAACATGTACACGGAAAAAGAACGGCACCGTTTATTGACGATATTATAGTAAAACCAGAATATCTTCCAAAGTTTCTACCGAAAATTAAACATCTATTAGATGAATATAAACTCGACTACACTGTCCAAGGACACTTGGGAAATGGAAACTTTCATCTCATACCATTGGTAGATTTAAACTCCCCTTACTCTGGAGAAATGATTTTGGAGCTTTCGAAGAAGGTTTATTCTCTGGTTAAGGAATTTAATGGCTCAAACAGTGCCGAACACAACGATGGAATAATCAGAACTCCGTTTCTTCTTGAACAATTTGGTCCCAAAATAGTAGAGCTTTTTCAGGAAACAAAAAGAACATTTGACCCTAAAAATATTTTTAACCCAAACAAAAAGGTTGGTGGAACTTTTGAGGATATTAAGAAGTGGTTAATTAGCGTAAATTAATTACCTTCTCCGTACCACGCCATTAACCAACTTTTCATATCTCCGATTTCCTTATTTTGTGCAGAGATTATAGCATTTGATAAATCTAAAACTTCTTTGTGTTTAGCACTCTTTAAAGCCATCTCTGCCATTTCCACCGCACCTTCATGGTGAACAATCATTTCAGTAAGAAAAGCTTTATCAAATTCATCACCCGTTTTACCGGCTAAGGCTCTGTTCATGTCAGCCATCATACTAGCCATACTCATTTCACTATCCTGCATTTTCACACCATCTGGCATAACATGAGTACCACTATCTACTTTACTGCTACCAAAATAGTACCCTCCAATAATACCGATTAATAGAAAAATGACTGCCAAATATATTGATTTACCATTTGTTTCCATATTTGTATTTTAATAAATAATTTATTTACTTTTTCTTCGTCTTTGTTGAAGGCTTAGTTGGAACAGTTAAATCCACTATATTTACTGTATTAGCCCAAACTTTCAGCTTCTTAACAGCATTTATAACGTCTCTTTTGTCTTTGTATCCCTCACCTCCTTCACACACACTCTCTCCATTTCTAGAAAGGAGTTTCCATCTGAAATGTCCCGATTTATCTTTATACACATTAAATTTTGTATTGCTCATTTTTATTTTTTTTAATGATAATTTACCAAACCTACTCTCGTCCAATTATACACGTACGATTATTTTTTAACAGTCACAATTTCACTCATTCTAAATTTTATGATTTTTGTTATAAGTGGTACAGGCAGTTTTTCACTATGTTGAAACTGAATTGTTCCAGTGGAGGTTTTGTACTTCACTGACTCTTTTTTAAAGGCTTTTATAGCACTTGGGTATGGATAAAGTCCAATGTGGTTTTTGTGTGCTGAAAAATAGATCAGGATTTTGCCACTGAGCTTGTAAGCTGGCATGCCATAACTTATTTTTTCTTCCACATCTGGCACTAGCTTTTTAACTATTCCATGAATAATTTTAAGTTTGCTTGCAACCTTTTTTGGTTGAAGTCTTATATAATCTTCAATATTTTTCACTTTTTTCATATTTAACAAAACACCCTTCCCGGGTGTTTTGTCTTAAATTAATTTTCTGGAGTAGTCTCCCAGACCTTATCAAAACCTTTATCCCATTCTGCCATACTCTCCGGAGTAGCCTTTGCCATCATATCAGCATGAGCAACTTTGGCATGATCAGCAAATTGCTTCTTTGCGTCCTCCTTTGTCGCTGATGTAACTTCAAAATTACACCCTACTCCGCCAACTTGTGAACATTTTATTGTCTTCATTTGTTTCTTTATTAATAATAATCACTGGCACGAGTACTATACTCTTTATTTTGTTTTATATCAAACTCCTGAGTTTTAATGTGTATCGTAATAATCCAAAACCGATTTAACACCAGAGAGATTTTGTTGCCACTCAGCTGATTCGTGAGTTTTTAGTTCAACAGTAATTGACGGTATTCCAATTTTAGCAAGCCAAGCATCAGCGTCGCCTGTAGTTTGGTATGCATCATAAGTCGGATTGGCTCCGTATCCAGAAGCTTTAGAATAAGCATTCATGATACTAAGTGTCTCAGGCAAAATACCATTCTGACACTCAGAAGCATAAACCTCCCCTCCCTGACTGTGCCAGAAAATAACTGCTCTAGGTTTTTTCTCTTCAATAAACTTCTTCAAAGCTAAGGATTCGGGTTCGGAGAAGGGTTTAACTCCAGCACTAACTTCTCTACTTTGCCATGTGGATTTAGGTTGCCACTTACAATCAAAGTTTCTGTTCAAATCAACATCATTTGCATTGAATCTACCAGGTTGAGTAGCTACACCTTTTGGAACATCTGCCTCTGTAAATCTTCCCTCCTTTTTTATAATTTTAAATACACCGTCAGGATTAGCGTTAGGAATTATGGTCACAGTAAATTTCTCCGAGACAAATTCTGAATTAGCTTTTAAATAATCCAAAAGTCTATATGCCAAAACAGAAGTGTTCCATTCATACCCGCCATGTATACCACCAACAAAAACTATACGGGTCTTACCTACCCCAAATGTATAAGCCTCTATATCTCTCCCTTCAACTGACTTTCCTATTATTGTATGAGCTGGACTAAGATCTACTTTTTCTTCAACAACTGTGGCTTGAGTGGAAACTTTTTTACTTGATGAGAAAATCAAAAGCAAAATTACACCAATTATACATATGAGAAGTATTGTTATGACCAGTTTGTATGAGAACTTCATTATTTGGCAAAATACTGGAGGAGGGCATCCACACCCTTCTTATTTTTATCCCACTCAGTATTTTTATGATCAGTAAGAAGAACACTTACTGCAGGCACGTTCATCTTTGACAACCAGTTCGGCAAATCTCCTGAAGTTTCGTAAAAATCAAAACTTTCGTGTCCTGGATAACCCGAAGCAGTCGAGTATATACTTGTCAGTGACAAAGTCGCAGGCAATATCTCACCGCCGCAGCTCGATGCATAAACTCCTCCTGCTGAACTGTACCAAACCACTACTGCACCAACATCATGAGTTTCTATGTAATTTTTTATAGCTTGTGATTCTGGTTCAGAGAAAACATTACTTCCACCACTTACAGGAGTAGTTCGCCACTTGGCTGTTTTTTGCCAA
This sequence comes from Minisyncoccia bacterium, assembly GCA_049297675.1. Taxonomy (GTDB): domain Bacteria; phylum Patescibacteriota; class Minisyncoccia; order Phycocordibacterales; family DATDWN01; genus C7867-006. The sequence goes on from JBAQUS010000013.1 coordinate 30,443, forward strand.
TCACAATCAAAGTTTCGGCTGAGGTCCACTTTATTCGCATTATATCGTCCTTCTGTCTGAATTTTCTGGGAAGGATTCACATCACTGGCTTTGAAACTATTTACGTTTGAAACAACTTTAGAAAGACCGTCAGGATTTAAAATCGGCACAACAGTGACTTTTACATTTTTCGGAATGACGTTTGGACTGGACTTGAGATAAGAGACAAGCTCATTGGCAACCAAAGTGGTGTTCCAAGAATATCCTCCATGTATGCCACCTATAAAAAGAATTCTCTTCTCCCCTCCACCAAAGTTATAAGCTTTTATGTCTCTCTCCTCAACAGACTTTCCGATGACCACAATTTCACCTTCTGGAACTTCTTTTGTGGAATCAGTACTAGTTGAAACTCTATCTTTTATGTCACCGTCAGTTACCGAACTAGGTGTTGGAAAAGATCCATAATCTCCGTTTGAAGACCTATTTGCTAAATAATAAATACCGAAACCTAAAATAATAATTACTACAACCGGCAAAATATAATTTTTCATACGGCTATTATATCACGCACCCAATAATCCCCCACAAGTTGACTCAATCATAAATTTACGTTCAGATTAAATTAATGTGATGTAATTCGTACTCCCACTGTATCAAGCGAGAAGTCTCGTGTAATAACTGACGCAGTACTTATAGCCCTAACACGAAAGGAAGTATTAGATAAATTCGCCAAACTCCACGCACTCCTGCCCCATTTATCAGACGAGTTTCCAAGAATATATGTTTGTTCTGTGGTAGATAGATTAGGAGTTGATTTGGCAGACGTCCATGTCAAACCACCGTCCCAAGAAAGTCGTACACAAAACTTTGGTGAGTTGCTGGAACTGTCTGCAAAACCGTCAAGTCGAACCTCTATTCCATCCACAGTATTTTTGCCTAGTGGTAAGGAAATATTAAAATCTCTGACATAATGCCTATCCTTTCCACTGTGTGTGCAACTGGTATTTTTGTTCGTACCACTATTGACATCCCTAGCGTAAATACCATCATTAACTAAAAGATTTTGGGGTAATATTTCAAAACCATTTCCGTCTCCACCACCTGTATCAACTAACTGTGTGGATGGGAAAAGCCAGTTAGTGGTCACAGGACCTGGAAGTACCTCTTGAAATACTGCACTATAAACAGTAGAAATTCCTGGGGTAGTAATATCGTGAGTTTGTGCACCTCCATCTGACCATGATGTAAAGTAATATTGATTTAGACCTTTCGTTTGCGGAGAAAGAGCCCCAATTGATCGGCTCATACCTACAACCCCCTGAACAGTGATTGGAGTAGTAGATGGTTGCCCATCTAAAGTAAGCGTAAGTCCAGGATAATTAGCTGAAAGAGTAATATTTACTTTATTAGGAAACACATCCCGAAAGACAGTGTGTTCTAGACCATCAGAATCAGTAACTGTCAGGGTAATACGGTACCATACGTCTGGAGATTTTTCCCCAACCTGTGGAATTTGAAATGATCCACTAGTAACCCCATTTATAGGTCCAAGAAAAGGATGGGTGTGTGTTTCGTGATGGAAGGTAATGGTCCAAGAATAACTACTTGCTGGTAGTGTTCCGTCTTCAGTATCTGTTGCTGTACCTATATAGCTAATGATATTTCCAGCATTGTAGAAAGTGTTATTGATTGGGTTTATGATACTCGCCTGAGGGGGTGTGCCTACATTGATTATTTGGTTATCCACCCCTTCCCCGCCTTGACCATCACTTACAGTCAGCACTGAGGTATAAAGACCACTTGCCACATAGGTGTGTGATGGCGCTACGCCACTCCCTAAAGGAGATCCGTCACCAAAATCCCACGAATAAGTGAGCAAATCGCCATCAAGATCAGTACTATTGCTTGCGTCAAAATTTACCAAAAGTGGAGATACTCCGTCAGTCGGTGTGGCAATAATAATTGCAGTTGGACTCAGATTACCGGAACTATACTGAATTTTTCTTACTTCCCCAAGACCAATTGAAAGATAGTATAAAGACCCATCAGATGAAACTTTTAGATCTACGGGGAACGGACCAGTCCAAAAACTTGTCGATGGATTGTTTACTCCCAGTATCTGATTTGTACTTTCCAAATACCTTATCCATCCCTGAGAATAATCTGAAAAAAAATAATCTCCTACATACTCCGATGGAAATTGACTGCCATGATAAAAAGCTCCACCAGTTATAGCCCCTTGGCCATTTAGACTATGATCATAGACGTGGAGAGGATAAGTGAAACTTGGATCGTCACACAATCCTACACCAGTATTTTGTGGCCCTTCGCAAATCGGCCAGCCAAAGTTTGCTCCAGCTGAAAGTTGATTTATCTCCTCCCACATGTTTTCACCAACATCATTTACAAATATTCTACCTGTAACAGGGTCAACTGCAAAAGTATATGGATTACGCAATCCAATTGCATAAATTGCTCTGTTTATACCAGTTGTCTGGCTGTAAAAGGGGTTGTCTGTGGGAATGGTTCCGTCTTTATTTATTCTCAACATCTTTCCAAATGTGCTAGTCAGGACTTGGACATTTGATTGTTGTTGATTATCTCCCACTGCCACATAAAGTTTACCGTCATTACCAAAATGAATCGCTCCTCCTTGATGATTAGAGGCATTTCCATTATTCGGCATATCCATAAGCACCACTTCACTTCCTGGTACTGCTAGATTTCCATTTGCAGTTATACGGCTAACTCTATTATGTATTGGGGATGGAGCTGTATAGTAAATATAGACATAATGATTATTTGAAAAATCAGGATCAAAAGCAATTCCTAGCAAGCCCCTCTCACCAGAATCATCCACTGAAACGCTGAAAAATGGGATTGAAAGTAACTGATCATTATCAATGACCCGAACACTGCCACTCTTTTCCGTAACAAACAATCTTCCATCTGGAGCAAACTCCATGGCGGTGGGAGTATTCAAACCTGTTACTACAGTACTTTCCTGAAAACCACTGCTCTGAGCATGAACTTTTTGAAAGTTTATCAAAACACAAAAAAACAGTACCATTAATATTGATATTATTTTTTGATTTTTTGAATAACCAGACCAGACCATAAAATCGGATTTATTAATTATCATATTTTGTAAGGCAATTTATTATCTTTAATCTATTTATAATAGCAGATTCATCACAGCTAGGTATAGCGAAGTACCCTTTATGCCAATAACTTTATTAGCATAAGTAACCCTATTTAAGACAACCTACAAAGTTACTCTATTTTTTCTTGAAGTTTTTTGTTTATTGATATCAAAACATCCCCATTGACCACCCTTTCATCTTTCTCCCCCCTAAGATAATAATGACCAAAATTTGGATCTTTAAAAACAAGACTATCTACTTCAATTGGATCCTTGTAACGTGGTCTGAAATGCCAGTGAACTTGTGGTTTAGGAAAAGGGATTTGATAAGCATTATTCATAAGACAAGCCCAGTTAAACATTGTCGCCTTAAATGTCTCCTTAAATAAATTCTCCAGCTTTTTTACCACTTCAAAAAAATCAAATATTTCGTCTTTGTTTAAATCGGCTAAATCACCACACTCTCTTTTTAGAACAACCACTGACCTACCCAAATAAAGCTGTTGTGGAACCAAAATAACTTTCCAATATGGAGTTTCAAAAACTAATTCTTCCTTCATATTCTCATTGTAACAAGTTATAAAATCTTTCTCCAAATCATGCCTGATTCGCCGTTTGGTGCCAAGGCATCACCAACTCTTTCAAAATTTAAATTATCATAGAAACCCCATGAATCGCTATGTGAATTGGCACTATAAAGTACTAATTCTGTGTATATACTCTTCGCTTCATTCTGGATTTTTAATATCAATTCATTACCTATTCCCTTACTTTTATATTTTGATGCGATTATGTAAAGTTCAGCAGGATTACTTGTACTTGAGTAAACTTTCATGTGCTCCGGTGCTGTTCTCATACCTGCAATACCCACAATTTCATCCCCATCTTCTGCCACGAAAAATTTGTATTTCCTAGAAATATATTCTGGAGTCTGATTAATACACATCTCTAATTTAGAAGTTTTTTTAGAAATTCTGGATCTGTCCAGTACATTAGAAAAATATCTTCTACAGCTTTTTTATCATCTTTGTGAAATTCCCGGATTTGCATCATATTAATTCATTCTAGACTAGCAAGGACCGTTCTTACTAGTTCGTCTTAATTATTTTTTAGAATCAGAAAGAACAAGACCAGGGTTTTTTACTGCTTCCTTTAAAACTTTTTTGAGGACTGGCAAATTCAGGTCTTCCAACTTTTTAAAACGAATACAGCTTCTGCCAACACTGACTTTCCCCAGCTCATTTTTGTGACTCTCAGCTAAATACTTTCCACTCTTTACAGCACAAACGTAAAGGCTAATGTAGTTTTTCTGATTTGCTAGTGCAACTACAGGCCAACTAGCCATCTCCTTTTTGTAATTTTTATAAGGAAAGGAACCATAGCCAAGCATGTTATATGCCATATATGCTTTGAACTTTGGCGAGATTTTTTGAATGAAATTATTCAAAAAAACAATAGTTTCCTTTCTCTCCTTTTGCACTGAGTCAATATATTCTTTTACCGTTTTTGCCTTAACAGGCTTGAACATATTCATAATTTTCTAATCCGGAAGGCTTTCGCAAGCCTTGCTGTCTTTATCGCCATCTAGCCTATTTGTGTCACCACTTACCCCTCCAGCTTTCTCAAAAAATCCTTGAGCTTCATCTTTAGTGGTAAAGTCATCACAATTATATTCGTTTGTATATTTGGCTCCAGCTGTTCCATCTGGAACAACATTCCCTAGCTTGTCTCGCAATATTTTTGTGACCATATTACCAGATGAGTCAGTTTTCAAATTCCCTTCCTCATCACGCATAATTTCCGAATCAGAAACAGAATTACCGCCCAAAATCGATCCTAAATCATAATCCTTGTTGCCAAGCTCAAGCCCAAGAGCCCCAAGTAAAATAACAATGACCCCTAGCAAAATTTTCTTTTTGCCAGTTTTGGGTTTCAAGTTTTCAACGCTGAGCTTCTCTTTGACCACATTTCCAAGTTCGTTCTTGTCCATATTTTTACCAGAGATATAAAACAATAGCTACTATTAATAAAACTATAATAATCCCAACCCTCCAATTTTTATTTGTTCTTATGTTGTCCATATGCCTGTATTATATCAAAACACAAAATTCTTGTCCTAGGACCTTCCTGCTTCTTCTAAAGCTTTGATATCGAATTTTTTCATCTTGAGAAATGCTTGAGTTATTTTGTCACGTTGTTCTTTGCTTCCCTTGGACATCATCTCACCAAGAGCACTCGGAACTATTTGCCATGAAACTCCGAATTTATCTTTCAGCCACCCACACTGCTCTGACTCCGGCACTGCTGAGAGTTTTTCCCAATAATAATCAATCTCTTTTTGATCTTCACAGTTTACAATGAACGAAATGGCCTCATTGAAAGCAAATTTGTGATCATACCCTGAGTCCATCACAGCAAACCATGTATCGAGTAATTTAAAATCGGCAAACATAACACTTCCCTCTTTGTTCTGTGGCATCCCCCCTGGATATTTGACCATTGCTCCCATCTTGGATTCTCTAAAAACAGAAAGATAAAAGTTTGTTGCCTCTTCAGCCTTTGCATATTTGTCTCCAACAAAAAGCAATGCGGGTACAATCTCTGATCTCTCTTCACCATCTGGATTTGTCAATATAAGTTGCCATGAAAGACCATATTTGTCCTCGATCCATCCGTAGCGTTTGGAAAACGGATACTCCTGTAATGGCATAAGTATCTTACCACCATCTACGAGCCTGTCCCAAACCGCATCAATATTTCCTCTTGCATCATTCATACGCGATGGATCAAAATTGACCATGAAAGAAATTGATGGATTAAACTTAAAGTACGGCCCAGCACTAATGGCCTGAAAAGCTTGTCCTAAAAGCTCGAAGCTGACTATGTCACAATCGCCCGAAGGTGTACCAGTTATTGTGGTTACATTTGTAACCTTTGAGTTATTGCCGAAAACAGATACGTAAAAAGCTGTTGCTTCCTTAGCCTCCTTATCGAACCATAAATGTGGAACTATCTTGTGCATGTTGTTGATTATTAGTATAGCAAATCTAAATGTTTAGAAAATTCAGGATTCCATAGGCTATTCCTTTCGCAACCTTATCTGGAGAGCTCACAATGATTTTCCTATCACTTGGGCTTGTCATAAAACCTGTTTCAACAATAACCGAGGGCGTCATAGGATGCAGTGCGTGATCATATCGCCTCCAGTTGAAAGCGTAATAAGCACTCATCCTCCTTGTTATATTGTCATCCTGACTTAATCCAGTTTCCAGCTTATAACTTTTGTTTAAACTATCAACAAGTAAAACTGATTTTTGAGAAAAATCAGTTTGAGGACTTGCAATCTTAAATCCAGATACAGAGGTGTTACTGTTTCCATCTGCATGTATCGAGACAAATGCATGAGCGTGATAGTCGATAGGAATTGTTGCTGGTAGTAGGTCAACGACGACACCCCTCTCTTCCAAAATCTTCTTAACGCGTTTTGCGATCTCTAACACCACATCCACTTCACTTTTGCCACCACCTATAGCTCCACCACCGCTACGCTTGAGCCCAGAGAGTTCATCGGGCACTTCATTATTTTTCCAATGTCCAGCCTGTATTCCTACACGAATAGGCGAGGAAGGAAGTTTTGCCTTTCCGTATTTTTGTTCTTCTTCGGGAGAAAATTCCTTCCACCAGAAAGCCCAGCGAGAACGTCTTGTACTTGTGCTAAAGGTTTGTGATAATATTGGGTCTGCTGGTGGACTTTGCATGCTCTCTGAAATTACTTCAAGTGAGTCTTCCTGTTGTAAATCTTGCTCATCAAAATTTTCAAATTCAGCTTCAACATCACTAAAATTAACCCCGAAGGCACTGCTTTTATTTAGATACCACACACCTATGCCAAATACACAAAATATAAACACAATGATTATAGATTTTCTGGCATATTTCATGGTTATAATATTTTGTGGATATTATCCTTAAAAAACTTTGTGCAATACAGAATTGAAAGTAAAGCTACCTGTTAGGTATTTATAGCTTGCTTGATTGCCACTTCTAGTTCGCTGGGGATATCTGTCCCTATGCGATAAATTTTTCCATCTTTCATAATTATTTCAACTGCGTCAAAACCGGAAACATTGTAAATCCACATATACGGCCAGAACCAGACTCTTATTCCCCATCCATAATACCAGTGATTCTTTACTACTTGAACAGAAGCTATCTGATTAAGTGCAAACTTTCTGGAGAAAATTCCAAAGCCAAATTTGATTCGAAGACTGTTTTCATCAATGAACACTGTCAGTGTTATAAATGATGCAAGAATAAACAGAATTAATACCATTATGGAAGTAACGAGTAAATTTGTGCCAGAATCAACCGAGGGGGGCTCAGCCCGAGCTGTAATCTGAGCCCATGCGAAAAGAACCAGCACAGAGAGCGTAACAACTATCATCAGGTAACTAATTTGAGTGTGCTTGTATGAAATCATTTTTTTGATGTAGTATCGGTTTTATATTTTTTCTATTGACCAGGATTATACATAAATCCCTCTGCTATCTTCCAAATACCCCTCTCTCGAAATGCAGGGATATTTTGTATACAGCTTCCGTTACCTCGGTCTAGTCTACCATAATCAAAATTGACTCTTTACCTTTTAAGGCACTTTTAATTTACTCATAATGATGTTTATAATGACTCGCCTTACCATCAGGTCTGTCATCATTTATACCTTCAAATAACCAAGCGAATAAATCCATTCTTGTTTTCAATTTTTCTTCACCAATATCATCTACAACCTCTCTGACTTTCCTTTGCCATTTTTCCCATTCCTTAATCAATTTCTTCGGACTAAAACCTTTATAAAATTCTACGCTTTTGGCATTAAACTCATCGTCTTCATTTTTTAGCTTCCACCAAGGTGGTTGTTTTGTCTCCCAAGAATTTATTATTACACTTACATCACCTTTTTCCCAACCGATCATATGAGCTACAACATCTTTGACCGTCCATTTTGATGTAACCATTTTATTCCAGTCATCGGAATTTAAAGTTTTTAGATATGAAATGAAATCCATATTTAGATTATACCAAACTTGCGAGCTGACATATTCATTAGCAACAACCGTTCTTGGTAATGGGAGAAATAGAGGTGTCACGATATTTTTCATAATAATGTGTCATAATGTTTTCCTTGGTTGAACCCGTACTGGGATCAGAGATCCATGCCTTAAAATAAGCATATATTTCAAGGTAAAAACTGTAAAGTTGAAAGACCTTTACTTTTTATGTTGATAATCATATACTATCGTATATAATCATATATATACAAAATATTAGATTTTATGGATGAAAAATTTAACAAAAGAATAAAGATAGACTCTGAAATTCTTCGAAAGATTTCAAAGATTGATGAGTTTAAGGGGCTGTGGCAAGGTGGAATAAATCTAGCTCCACAAATTTTAGTAAGATTAAAGGCTTCAGTGATTATAACCTCGACAGGAGCTTCTACCCGTATTGAGGGGTCAAATATGAATGACGGAAATGTCGAAAAACTACTGAAAAGTCTAAAAACAAATAAACCAAAAGGTAGGGATGCCGAAGAGGTGGCTGGGTATGCTAATTTATTAGGAAGTGTTTTCGATAATTATAAAAATCTTAAATTGACAGAGGGACAAATACTACAATTTCACGAAATTCTTCTTCATTTTTCAGAAAAAGATAAAATTCACAAGGGAAAATACAAAAATAAAGACAATGTAGTTATAGCTAGAAATACCGAAGGTAAAGAAATTATACTATTTCGACCAACTCCACCATATCTTGTAAAAAAAGAAATAGATGATATTATTTTTTGGACAAATAAAAAACTTGAGGATAATGAATTTCATCCAATACTTGTGATCGCGAATTTTATATTTGAATTTTTAGCTATACACCCATTTGATGATGGCAATGGAAGATTATCCAGAACTTTAACAAACCTACTTCTACTACAATCTGGCTATTCATATATTCCTTACGTATCTCTAGAAGAAATTATAGAAGAAAAACAAACTGAATATTATTTATCACTAAGACAAACACAAAAACTTCACAAAACTGAAAATGAGAATATCTTGCCTTGGGTTAATTTTCTATTGAATTCACTTATTGAACAGACAAATAGATCTAAAAAATTATTAGACACTAACCACCCAGAAAACATTTTGTCACCAAAACAACTTACGGTGTGGAAATTATTTAACGATTCAAATATACTCAGCGTAAAAGAGATTAATGAAAAACTTAAGGGCACCATGCCTGTTGTGACCATAAAGCAAGCCCTCTCACGAATTACTTCACTTAAATTCATTCAGAAAATCGGACTCGGTAGAAGTACACGATACAAAAAAATAAAGTCATGAGTGAGTAAGGACTCCCCTTGCTCACTGACTACTTACACATCGCCCCTCGAAGAATACTTCTCGGGGCACTCAATTTTTATAGTCGCAAGTGTTCCCTTGCTCGTTAAAAATTGGTGGCTGACCGTACTTCATCATTACATTCTTCAGTATCTTCGCTCTTGCTTCGATCTGATATGAAGCTCCCAATTTCTTAGATTGTAATCAATCTGTTGAAATTGCAGTCCTGTAAGGGTTGGAACTATTTTAACCAAAAACATGCGAGTCTCCCCTAAGTAATGCAAATCCTTTTTTAACATTATTACATTCCTCCTGGCTGATTGAACCGACTTCTGGAATTTCACTTTCTGCAACCCAAATGAATTCTGAGTGATCTTCAGGATTAAGTTTTATTCCTTGAAGAAAACCTGTAAATTTTGCAAAATAAACTGCCTCGATTGAACGTGATTTTTTAATATTGTTAGTGTAAGTGAAAACTGCAAATGGATCACCGACTGATATACTGATGCCACATTCTTCTAAAATCTCTCTTTTGAGTCCGTCGACAATATCTTCACCAAAATCAATATGCCCACCTGGAAGCTCGAAAACGTTTGGAAGGAATTTTTTTGTAGAAGCACGTTTCGGTAAAAAAACTTTTTCAATTCCATCAAACTTTTCATGAATAAAAACACAGGCTGTAATAACTTGCATACCCTCTGCCAATGTTTCGCTATCGTGAGAGATTTTATTCATGTTTTGATTATATCAAACTTACGAGCTAACCGTCTGGTATAAAGTTGGAACCTTAATTAAATCTAAAATCCAAGATCTTCATTAACAAAAATTATTCTCACTTTTCTCCCCATCATTGGATTCTCACCATTGAATATAACTATCTTGTTTGCATTAGTGTGAACTTTATATATCCCCATCATTCTCTCGTCTTCTAGTGGAATCACGTAATTATTAAGCCTATCAATTGCATCTTTTAGAGTCGGCACGATTTTTTTCGTACTGACAACAAATATTAAGTTTGTTGAAGTAAAAACAATATGTGGTAGTTGACTTCCGGTGTTAGAGGCAATAACAAGTTCCCCTGTTTCTGCTAATGCATGAACACTACCTAAATAATAATCAGATAGTACAGAGGTTTTTCTAAGTTGTGCTTGTTTTACAGGATCACTTTCATCAATTATAGATTTATGTAAATTATTCCATCTATGTTTTCCCTCCTTCAGATAATTTACAAACCCTAACTTTTCAAGTGTTTGAGACGCTCCGTTCATTACCGACGCCCCAACTGGAATAAACTTTTTTATTTTTTCTAGCGCATCAGAACTATTTTCCACGTAAATTGCTTCAATATTTTTTTCCTTAAGTGATTTGATTATTTTTTCCACAATTTCTTTTGTAGCTAAATTATTATATTCCATAATTATTATTTTTTCGATTATTACTAATGTTTAATAGTTTTGCTATTATATATCCAATTACTTTACTTTGTAAAGTAATTTATAATATGTTATACTTCTATGCATATGAAGACAGAAGCTGTCAAATGCCCTATTACAAAAGTTGCCAAGCTCCTCTCGGATACTTGGACGATGCTGATCATGCATTTCCTCATAGAAGGACCAAAGCGTTTTTGTGACCTGGAAAAAGCTCTTACCGGAATCTCCACACGAACACTTACTCTCAAACTCAAAAAATTAATAAAAAATGGAATGATTATAAGAAAAAAAGAAGGCTCCTACAGTGTAACAGGTAAAGGAAAGGGTTTAAGACTTATCGAAAATTCTATGAAACGTTACGAAAAAAAGTATCTTTAATTTTTTATATGAAGATTGACTGATCATATGGTATGAAGCTACCCCGTACTAAGCTATGCTTAAGTACTAGGGTTGGAAGTGAACTAGAGAAGCTCACTTCTTGAAGATAAGAAAATGCCAAGCCAGATTTCCTTTTGAAGAAAACATATCAATATTTTTTATTAGTTTCAAGCTCGATTTATCGGCTGAATTTTTTACAGACCTCAACTTATGCATGATGTCATAGATCAAACCACCCTCGTAATGTGTTTTAGTAGCTACTGTCTCATCATCTATCTTTTGTGTTTCTGTAACAACTTCAAAACCATTTGCATTGACTCTAGTGGTAATATTGTAATCAAAATCTGCAACCATCAAATAAAAAGTTCCTCCGTCTACAAGTAAACTAGAAATTTTTGAAAAAGCTGAATCAATATCAACTATATGCTCAAAAACAGCAATGCAAATTACTACATTAAATTTGTCTCCTGTAGAAAAGTTCTCTAAGGTTCCATTGTGAACTTCTATTCCTGGGTACTTGGTTTTAGAATGTTTAAAATTTCTAAGAGATGGTTCTATACCAACTACCTTTTCAGCACCAAAACTTTTTAAAGTATTAAATAATTGACCCACGCCACTACCAATATCCAAAACTTTTTTACCACTCAAATCCTCTAATTCTTTAACAAGGTAGTCTCTAAAGAAAACTCTAGAAGAGTGACTCACATCACCTAAAACCGTCCAGTCTAATTCTGATGCATCGTATTGATTTGGATCGGTAGCTTTTAGTTTAAAATCTTCTGTAGTTGTCATGTTTTAAATTATATCAAAAGTTCCAACACAAAAACTTGTAGGAAATTTATATACAGTGAACACTATAGTGAACACTAGTGAACACCGAGTGTCCACTATATATATCTATTAAATTATTTTTCCCCTTAACTCCAGTGCTTTTTCTATTATCCTATCTCCAATCTCTCCCCAATCGAAATATTGTTTATAGTCTTTTGGATCAATTAATTTTATTTTGTTAATAGCCCCATCTGGATCAGAAACAAAATCTCCATATGGCTCGACTATACAGAAGTAACGCAACTGATTAAATATCTTTCCATCAAAGTGGACTTCCTGATATCCAATCGGTGCAAATGAAAGAACTTTCATATTTGATTCTTCCTGAATTTCTCTTTTTAAACATTCTTCAAATGTTTCTCCTTTTTCAATACTTCCACCAGGAAGAACCCAGTGACCACCACCTTTTATGCTGTAAACAATGACTATTTTATCTTCAATAAAACAAACACCATAAGTTTGTGTTACTTTCTTATCTAGAAGATGATCAAACGAATCAACGTCTTTATATGTAACTTCTGCCAGTTTGCCTTCCTTATCAGTGAACTGAGATTTTATTTGCATAAATAATCTTTAAACTATACCAGTTTTAGCTTGATTTTTAAAGAGAAAGAAAAAGCACCTAATTAGGTGTTTTTTCTTTCTTGAATACTGCTCTCAGCAGGTATGCCACGTCGGAATAGATAACTTATGCGGTTTCTCCGTCCTAGACGGGTCGCTCTTTACTTCATCAAAATATCGTTATTTTGACGCGTCTTGAGCGTCGCACGAGCTGGCTGGCCTCCTCGGTCTCGAACAATTCCCAGTGAGACCCCGTAAGCCTTTTCTAACGATTCTAAGTTTACCATTTTGACCCTCTTCGGAATAGGTCAAAAGCGACAAATACGACACTGATAGACCTATCGGTACTTGGCTGTATCAAAAGAAGTTTTTGGGTCTTCACCATCCATTTTTTCAAGCTTATAAGCTTTAATGTATTCAATAACATCTCCTAGCTCCCCAGTTTCTTTTGCTAGTCTGTCATCTTCAAAAGATAAGGAGAAGTCTTCCAGGCCTATGTTTCTCAGTTGTTTACTGTTTCTTATATACGAATCAGGGACTATTTTGCCAGCTTCCATTCCTTCCAGAACTTTTTTATCTACTTGATAAATATTTACTGGTATTTCATATTTTTTATACCAGATGTGTATCATTGCTTTCAGCTGTATACGAGTCTTGAAATAACCCCAGAGGAACTGATCAATAATGCGATAACGATATACGGGTTTATCATCGAGATCAGCACACTTCTCTCTTTGTACAAGTAAAATTGGTTGGTCTTTATTACTCTTGTTATCAAACTTTGAGAATGAAGAAAAAGCAACCATAGGACGATCGAATGCATCGATTTTAAGAGTTTCCAAATCCTTAAAAAACTTCCATGGATTTTTATAGCAATAATAGTAGTGACAATCGTAAATTGTATCTGTTGTACCTTCCAACCATTTTCTTTGTATTTGAAACAAGTCTGCTATTTCTTGAAGAGTCTCTGTTGTTAGTGCAGACAGTAATGTACTGGACCCCATTCTTTAGACACTAATTCTGTATCTGTATTTTAGTATTTTGAGCGAAAATTGTAAACTCAATCGGTGACATTTTAAGTGCTGTATGTATTCTCTTGTGGTTGTAGATGTAA
>JBAQUS010000014.1:0-25675 GCA_049297675.1 Minisyncoccia bacterium
CAACAACAACATCTGCTCTAACTATCTCAGGTTCAGGCTTCGGCACAACAACACTTCGTGGTCTCTCAATTATCGGTCAAGCCACCTCAACCAGTAACGTCGGTTACAATATCACCACAGGTTGTTATGCAATTAACGGAACATGTGTAAGTGGTGGAGCTGGAGGTGGATATACGACTGTCCAAAACGAAGGTTCCGGTCTAACAGCCAGGACGATTCTAAACTTTACAGGTGCAGGAGTAGATTGCGTTGATGATAGTGGAAACTCAAGAACAAATTGTACTATTGCTTCTGGAGGTGGATCTGGTGGTGGTTCATGGTCTACAACTACATCACAAGTTGCAAATCAACTTATAAACTACTCAAATAATGATACAGATATAATATCAATCGGTAGTAGTGCAACTAATACTGCTAAGTATTGGTTTGATCCAAATATTGCAGTTGCTTATATGAGTGGAAAACTTGGAATCGGAACAACTTCACCAGTTGCAACACTTTCTGCTTCAAGTACATCAGAAACAGCTGCTGCAGTAATTGATCAGAGAGGAACTGGAGGATTGTTGTTATTGCAGCAAGGTGGAGTTGATAAATTTAGTGTTGGGAATAGCGGTAGTCTAACAATCAACGTTGAGACAAGTGATACTGTTAAAAATACTTCAGGCACAGGCAAATCAACAGATTTCGATTATTCAGGATCAACATTTGCAAGTACTACAGCCACAACTGGATCAGTGACAATTTCAGACGGAACACTTTCGGGTGAAGGATCTATAACTTCAACATCAACAGCTACAAATTCTGTTGTTGGAACTGGAGGTCATGTAATACTTCGATCTGATGGTCAGTACATAATCATACATGGAGGAGGTTCAACTGCCGCATCCGTATGGAACGGTTTCAGTAGTGGAACAATGGGTTCAACAACAGTTTCAGTTGGTGCTGGAGTTGGTGCAGGAGCAATTTCTCTTAAGAGACCAGACGGTAGATATTTGTTAGTTCATGGAGGTGGAGTTACATCAACATCAATTTTTGATCCATATGGATTAAGTGCAACTTCAACTCTTGCGACAGCTACTCCTGGCCCAGCTTTGGGTACAGCAGCAGCTACAGGTACTGCAGCATTCCTAAGACCAGACGGCAGGTATGTTGTTTTGTCCGGAGGAACAGGTTCTTGTCCTTGGGGAGTTTATGATCCATCAACCAATGTTTTCACAGCTGGAACCGCACCTACTGGTTGTTCTACAGCTTGGGGTGCTGGAACACACGTGATTGAGAGAGCTGATGGAACATTCCTTATTTACCAAGGAGGATCTTCTGCTACTTGGATTTATAGATTTACTGGAGGTGCTATGGTAACTAGTGCAGCGGTTGGAACAATTACAACTGGACCTACAGCGCCAGTCAGTATTCAAGGTGGTGCATTCTCTATAAAAAGACAAGATGGAACTTTCCTAACTCTTCCTGGAGCAGCAAGTCAGTCATTTATATATAAACCTGTCGGCACAACAACAACTGCTCTAGGTGCCTTCTCAGGAAATCTAGGAGTAGGTCCATCAGCTGGATTGACTGATAATGCTGCTCAAACCATGTGGCGTCAAGATGGTAAATATGTCCTTATTACAGCTACAACAACTGGATCAGTAGAAACTGCAGATTTAATTGATCTAGGAACAAATGTTCCAGGAAGTTCTAATTATGTCGCTCCTACATTTACAAATCCAGGAGGTGCATTAACATTTTCAGCAGGTAATGCTGGATTTGGAATGACAGCGTTTATGTTGCCAGACGGTAGATACGGTATTGTTAAAGGAGGTAGCACAAACAGTATCGATATTTATGATATGAATTTTATAACCGGAACCAATCGTGCGGCTGAACAAGATTCATATTATGAAACTGAATGTATTGAAGATACAAATATTTCTCCGGATTCAACTTTGAACTGGACAGGAAATACAGAAGGCTCAATAAAGATTCAAGTTAGAACTGTAGTAAGTCCAGCGAGTTGTTCAACAGGAACTTATCGTGATATTCAAAACAGTGGTGATCTAATACGATCTAGTTCAGATCATAATCGAATACAGGTTAAGGTTAAATTCCAAAGAGAATTACCAAAATTTGTTGATCAAGAATGGTTGATAAGAAAAGCTGGTATAACAAGATACAGAAGAGTAAATTCAGATCCAGTTATCTACAATATTACAATTGATAACTCTGTTGCATTGCATAGAACCCAGTTTGACTTCGGTGCTGCTGTATCTTCAACAACAGCTCAAGATTCAGGTCCAGCTTCAGTAAATATTACAAATGATAAAGACAGATCAAATGCTCTTGCTCTAGAAACTGGTGTTGGATATGGATCAACTATCAACACATCAGCTACAGCAGGAACTAACCGTATATATAATGGAGCATTTTCATCAGCTTCTTCACTCGCTATTCCAACAGCTTCTACAACTATTGTAATGAGGAGACCAGACGGTAAGTTTATTATTATTGCCGGTAATTCTACACCAAATGCTCAAATTTATGATGAAGCTACTGGTTCTACAACTCCAAACGCATCTGTTCCTACAAGATTCCTTGGAACTGGTGGTTTTGCTGTAAAGAGACCAGACGGTAAGTTTCTTATTGTATTAGGAGGTGGTCTGGGAACAGCATCTTCAACAACTAACGTATTTGATCCTGTAACAAGTACATTTAGTGCTGGACCAGATCTAGCAAGTATATCTGGTACAACTGGAGCTGGATGGGGCGCATCTGCTATAACCCTTACAAATGGAAAAATTTTGATCATGCACGGAGGAAGTACAGCCTTTACTTCTATATATGATCCTGTAAACAACACCATGATTGCTGGTCCAAGACCTCAATCATCTGCAACTGCCGTTGCTGTTGTTGGGCCTGGTTCTCTATGGATACCAAGACCAGACGGAACATATTTGTTTGTTCCTGGACTACAGGCATTCACCACTACAACTTGTGGAGCTTTGAATACAATAACAAATAACTTTGATCCATATACAATGGTATTTACCTTTACTGGATCTCCAACTCTTACAACGGGTACTGGTCCAGGTGCATTTACATTCCAAAGAAAGGATGGTCAATGGGTTGTTATGAGAGGAGGAGGAACTGCTACAAGTTGTATTTCTCCTACCTCAGCTGGTGCAGCGCTTATTTACAATCCTAAGTCAAACTTATTTGGATCAACAGGTGTCGCTCTTATACAAGGCGTTGGATGGGGAGCTCATGCTATACCTAGACCAGATGGAACATGGTTAATTGTTAATGGAGCTGTTTCAGCTGCAACTTCAATAACACTTACAACACAAATCTACGTAGAAGAAGCAGGTGCAGTTTCTACAAATGGTTTCAATAATATTGGAGCATTTTATAATGGTCCAGCATTTGCTAATGCCACAGGAACAAACTCCGGAACAGTTTCTTTCCAGAGATCAGATGGTAAGTTTGTGCTTATTATGGGTTCAGCAACATCTACAAATGGATTTACTAGATCTGGTACACAAACACAGATTTATGATGCTGGTTGGGTTTCAAGTGGAATATATAAAACTGAACAATTTGATCTTTCACCGATAGGAACAAAACTTAATTCAGAATCAACTTTGAGTTGGAAGAGTAACATGTTTGCTACTCAGTTCGGTGGAATTACAGCTGAAATAAGAACCGCTCCTACTCAAAGTGCATTAGCCACTTCTTCAGCAAGAGACATTGTTTCTGGTCAGTTAATAAATCCAGGTGATAATGATGTTTGGGCTCAAATAAACTTTAACTTTAGAAGAGTCTTCCCTTCATACGGCGGAATCCTAACTGATGTTTGGAATGGAAATGGTGGAGGTGCAATGTATTATCCACAATTGAATATACCTACACCTGTTTTGTATGAGTATAAGATTTCAAAAGATAAAGATATACTAGATCTTCAGTCAGATGGCATATCAGTATTCCGTGTTAACTCTGCAGGTGATTTGTATACTCAAGTTGGTGGTACTGTTAATACATCTGGTGCAGATCTTGCAGAAAGATATACATCTCAAGAACAACTTGATTTTGGTGATGTTGTATCTATCGATCCACAAAATAATCATGGTGTAAAGAAAACTAAGTATCAATATCAACCAGATGTTCTTGGAGTTGTTTCAACTGATCCTGGATTTGTAACTGGTGCGTACACAAAAGATTCATATCCAATAGCACTTGTCGGTCGTGTTCCTGTAAAAGTTTCAACAGAAAACGGCATGATTTCAGCTGGAGATTATATAACAGCAGCAAGTATTCCTGGATATGCTATGAAAGCAACACTTGCTGGAAGAGTCTTGGGTAAGGCGCTTGAGGCACTTGATCCATCAAAACTTACAGATTGTCCTGCTAGTGATATTTATGTTCCTGGAAGAAAATGTGGAGTTATTATGATGTTCGTAAACTTGATTGATTATTCAGGAAGATCTGTTGATCTAAGTATGAGTGAGTGGAATCAGATGAAGAAAGACAGAGCAGATGCTTTGGCTATTGAGACAGGTCTTTCTCCAGTTATAACAGGAGAAAATTCAGTTGTAACTTCTTCAGTTCCATCTCGTGATGAGCAAGTTCTAGAATTCCTAGCTCAATTAAAAGCAGAAAGAGAAGCTGGTGTTTCAAGTCAGTCAGAAATCTTTACAGATAAAGTAAGTGCAATATCACAAGTAATTTCACCAGAATTTATTGCAAATGCAGTACATACAAATGCCCTTACAACAAATACAATATCTGGATCAGAACCAGGATCTCTATCCATGAGTATTGTTGGTGGCAAACTTGTAATTCGTGGAGTCAGAACAACATCAAAAGCTCCAGTAGCTGGAACAATCGCTACATCTACTCAAGTAGCAAATGCTATAGGAGCCTTTGATCTAGGAAGTACAACTGAAGCAACAACAACATCTGAAATAGCTTCAACAACTCCTGGAATTACTTCGGCATCATCTACAGGTTTAATTGTGGTTTCATCATTTGCAAACTCTATACCTGAAGATGTCGTAGTAAGCTTTGATACAACAGGAAATGCGTTCTTTGCCGGAGAAGTCGTTGCACAAAAAGTTTCAACAGGAGCTCTGGATGTTACTGGTCCTGCAGTATTTGCTGGCGGACTTCAGGTTATGGATTTGGGTAATGCAAGTTCAACAATGAATATTCTTTCTGACACAATATTCTTTGGCCGACCATATTTCACAACCGACACAGGTGGAAGTGCAGTGGTTAAAGCAGGTGCAAAAGAAGTTGAGGTTGTCTTTGATCGAGAATACATTGAACAACCTATTGTTACAGGGTCCATGTCATTTAACGAAGCATCTACAACAGAGGAAGAGATACAGAAAATATTTGACGCAGATATAAGATTTATCATCACAAAGAAAACAGTTAACGGATTTACAATTGTTCTAAACAAGAAAGCTCCATCAGACGTTTCATTCAACTGGACAGCATTTGCAGTAAAGGATAGCAAAGAGTTTACATCGAAAACAGTGAAAGTGGACACAGAGGTTTTGCAAGAGAGTAGTATAGAAAGTAATATAGCTAGTAGTACCCAAAGTAATATTGCGACAACAACTCCAGTGACAACTGGTACAATAGGTGATTCAAATGTAACAACCACTCCACCTGTTATACATACTGGAAATGGTAGCGAAATCGCAACCTCAACTCCACCGACACCTCAACCCGTTGAACCACAAGCAAGCACCACTTCAGAAGTCTTACCAATACCAGTTACTACTTCAGAAGAACCAAGGGAAGATGTTACAGAACCAACTTTGGGAACAACGCCACCTGAAGCAATTCCTACTCCAGAGTCAACTCCTGAACCAGAACCAGAAGCAACACCAGAACCTATTACTCCATAATAAGAAATATGATATGATTCCTTCTTACGAAAAATCCTCATAATGATATGTTTAGAAATATATATTTATTAATAGTTTTGGTTTCAGTCCTAATTTTCGGTATATTTTTGGGTCGTGAAGTTTTGTCGGAAAAAGTGGATAACTCATGTGTTTCTAAATTAAAACTAATAAAACAAAATCTAGATTGTGAAACTTTAGATTATAAGGTAGAGATTCTAACAAATTTACAGGCTAAACTTGAGGTTAAAATAAATGATATAAAAAAAACAAATAAAGCAAAAAGAGTTAGTGTCTTTGTCAGAGATCTAAACACTAGCCGTTTTATGGGTATAAACGATGGTGAAACATATTATATGGCTAGTTTACTTAAAACCCCTGTTCTTATTGGAGGATTTAAACTTGCGGAAGTAGAACCAAAAATCCTTGATCAAGAAATAGTTTACACTGGTAAACCAAATCTATATAGCGAACAAGTAATAAAAGCTGATGAAAATCTTAAGGTTGGGGAGACATATAATATTAAAGAATTGATGAGACGTTCTATTATTTATTCTGACAATACAGCAGCACAGCTATTGTACGATTATTTTCCAGAAGGTTTTTTGGATCGTATTATGCAGGCTATCGGAATTCAAATCACCAAACCGACAAGTGAGACTGAAAATCTTATGACTGCAAGATCATACGCAAATATTTTTCGCATTCTATTCAATGCCTCTTACTTAACGAAAGAATATTCAAATGAGGCACTATCTATTATGACTGGAACTACATTCAACAAAGGCGCTACAGCCAAACTTCCAAAAGATGTTTTAGTAGCTCACAAGTTTGCTGAAAGGACAGTTATTGATCCAACTAATAAATCGGTCGCACAAAAGCAATTTCATGAATGTGGAATTGTATATAACAAGGATTCTAGTGAACCATATTCATTTTGTATTCTTACAGAAGGAAGTGATTATCTAGATCTAGAAGAGGTTGTTAGTGACATATCTCTGATAATATATTATGAAATGAATGTAGTTGGGAATCAGCCATTATAATTGTAAAAATATTCTAAATAATTTATAATCAAAACAATGATAGATTTCAAGAAAATTACAATAATATTAGGAATTCTGCTTATGGCAAGCCTAGGTGGCATACTATATATGTATACTAGAGGCGATGAAGTAAAAACTCCAGAACAGACAGTAAAAGAGGAGGTAGCAAATACCATAATAGCGGTCGGCAAATTGATGGTTCTACCCGTGGGCGAAGAGCCATCAGTAGCATCTGTTACAGATCCTGATAAACTTCGAGACCAAGCTTTTTTTGCAAATGCCAAAGTAGGGGATAAAGTTTTGATTTACCAAAAAAGTGGTAAAGCTATTTTGTATAGCCCAACTCTTAACAAGATTATAGAAGTCTCTCCTGTAAACATTGGTGGACAAACTGAACAAAATTTACCACAAGGACAAGAGTCAACCACATCAAATACTCCAGTCAGAAATAATTTGTAGAAATTAATTTTTTTTAAAAATACAAACATTATTTTAAAAAAGTAACTTTTAACAGGTCTTGCCTGTTAGGGTGGTTTAATATACCATTGCAACAATGTCACTAAGAAAAGTAGAATTTGCTGAAGGTGAGTATTATCACACATATAATCGTGGTAATAGTAAGCAAGTTATTTTTCATGATAAAGAGGATTATGATCGTTTTATTAAACTAATTTTTCTATCAAACGGAAGAGAAAGTTTCAAAATTTATTTTATTAAAGATGATGTTTATAGTACTAATCGTGGAAATAATTTGGTCAATATTGGCGCTTATTGTCTAATGCCAAATCATTTTCATTTGCTTTTAGCTCAAGTAGATGAAGGAGGAATAAGCAAATTTATGCAAAAAGTCTCTACTGGTTACTCAATGTACTATAACAACAAGTATAGACGTACTGGTACTTTATTTGAGGGAAAATTTAAATCTGAACATGCAGACAGTGATCGTTATTTGAAGTATTTATTTTCATATATACATCTTAACCCAGTAAAACTTATTGATAAAGAATGGAAAGAAAAAGGGATAAAAGATATATCCAAAGCTTTTAAACATCTAGAAAATTATGAGTATTCAAGTTATCAGGACTATCTTGGATATAATCGTAATCAAAAAAGTATTATTAACCCAGAAACATTTCCTAGTTATTTCTCAAAGAGTGATTTATTTAAGGAGGAGATATTAGATTGGTTATCCTATAATCAGGTTTCCTGATTTAACAAGCTCAACAGGCAAGACCTGTTAAAAGTTAACAGGTCTTGCCTGTTGAGCTCCCGTTGAGCTTGTTTGGACTGAAATTTATTCTGTACGATATGCATATGATATAATCAAAGTAAAATTAAAATTAATTTAAGATCAAAATCAAAGTAAAAATATAAAAGGTATGAGTAGAAAATTTAAAAAAGGTACAGCTGGGATGATGTTATGGGCAATGCTTTTTGTTGGAGTTCCTATCCTGCCAGCAGAAATGAAATGGGTTATATCTTATGAAACCTTAGCCTTTGCCACAGTGGATGGAGATTTGGATTTCAATCAGTATTCTCCGACTGGAGAAGTTTCTAAAAGGAAATTGCCAACCTACTTCATTCGTACTGTACCTAAAGGCGAAGGGAGAGTTACTACTACAGATAATATAGCCATGATTCAAGGCAAGACCCAAGTGGGCATAGCTTGCCATAAATGCGCTTTCTACAACGAGTTTCGCTCAAAGAATGGATATCTGATCAGAGAGAAAGGCACTCGGTCTAGATTTCAGGAAATCAATAAAAGGAACGGTCCGCGACCCAGAAAATTTGAATTGGTTTCTTTGGGACTTAGGACGGCAGAGGCGGCAGTGGCTTACAACAATACTGCTAACTCAGGGACTCTCTCCAATTTGACTTCAGCCACCTGGCCCCACACAACCACTGGCTCAAATACTTATATCGTCATCGGTTTGGCAGGATGGGATTCAGTCGACAATATTGGGTCAGTAACAGTCAGTTACAACGGAGATTCTCTAGCTGAATTAGGTGGACGTCAAGCTAGTGCACAAAATAACAGCGTTATGTGGGGTGGTCTAGCAGATACAGGTACAAATCTAACTGTTTCGGTCACCAATATTCCCGCAGATTATCACGAACTTGGAGGAGGTTCTGTTTCTTTTACAGGAGTGCATCAGAGCGCTTCCACAGGGACTTTGGTTAGTGACTCTTCGGAGGTTAATAATCCTTCTGTTAATATAACCATGGTTACGGGAGATATGGGTGTGGATATTCTTTATTCTGGAGCTAACACAAATGGTGACCCACAAGAAGCTCCTGTACCTGGCACAAGTGAGACACAGAGAGTTACCACCAACTTTCTCTCTGCTACTGATAGAAAAGATTCTGTAATGGGTACGGAGGAAGGAAATGGCACGGTCACTATGGATTGGACAGACAGTGATGGATATGATGTTTCATATAGTGCCATACCTATTTTACAGGCACCACCATCATCAAGCGCTATTAACAGAGCGATTATTAGAGGAGCTAAAATAGTTACTACTGGATCAAGGATTTTCTTCAGGTAAGAACTGAGATCTATTCAGTCAATAATAAAACTTAAATAAATATTTTTCCCAATTTTTTAGTTTACCTCCGAACTAATTCAATTTTAACTAAATTTTATAAAAAGAGATGTTAAATTGATTTAATTTTAATATTTTTTCAATTACTGAATTAGTTCGGGGGTGAAGTTATCCACAATTTTTTCAAGAAAAATATTTTTTTACTTTCATTTTGTAATATAATTATTACAGGTCGTAATAACGAAACTAATCGTTACGAACTTTAAAAAATAATTTGTTGATTGTCTGTTAAAAGACTATTGACACAAAATCATGGCAGCAAAAAAGAAAGCAGCAAAGAAGAAGGCAAAGAAGAGAGCATAATCTTTGTTTTCTGAGACAAAAATCCGCACATGTGCGGATTTTTGTTTTTATGCTAAAATAGCTCTTGATTATGTCGATTTTAGAAAATTTATTTGGTAGTGAATCAACTAAGGTCTTAAAAGAAATAAAGCCCCTGGTAGATAAAATAAACGCTCTTGAGAGCGTTATTTCTGCGCTGTCAGATTCTGAGCTTAAACAGAAAACAGAGGAATTTAAGAAGAGGTTAAATGAAGGGGAGATTTTGGATGATATCTTAACAGAGGCTTTTGCTGTAGTCCGTGAAGTTTCTAAAAGAACACTTGGTCAAAGGCACTTTGATGTTCAACTAATGGGTGGAATAATTTTGCATCAAGGAGGAATTGCCGAGATGAGAACTGGAGAAGGTAAAACCCTTGTAGCAACATTGCCTATTTATTTAAATGCATTAACAGGTCAAGGTGTGCATCTTGTCACTGTAAATGATTATCTTTCAAGACTTCATGCTGTCCTGATGGGTCAAATTTATTCTTTTCTAGGAGTTTCAATTGGGGTAATAAATCATGATGAGTCATTTATTTATGATTCTACACACATAGAGTTAGATAAAAAGAGAGACGAAGTCGGAACATTTAAAGTGTTTAATGAATTCCTTCGTCCTGTTTCTCGAAGGGAGGCCTATCATGCTGATATTACATATGGAACAAACAACGAGTTTGGTTTTGATTATTTAAGAGATAATATTGAGTACGAGGAATCGCGTTTAAGGCAGAGAGAGCCAAACTATGCCATCGTCGACGAAATAGACTCGATTTTAATTGATGAAGCCAGAACACCTCTTATTATTTCCGCTCCAACCACAGACTCTGACGAACTTTATGTAAAATTCGCCGATATTGCAGGAAAATTGGAGAAGGGAGAACATTATACTATCGACGAGAAGTTCAAAACTATAGCTTTGACTGATTCTGGTATTAGTAAGGCTGAAGAATATTTGGGGGTGGAAAATATTTATACAGAAAAGGGTATAAAGTATGTTCATCATTTAGAAACTGCTATTAGGGCGAGCTCACTTTTTCACAAAGATAAGGAGTATGTGGTGAAACCTGCCTCTCAAGACGGGGATGGTGAGGTAGTTATAGTAGATGAATTTACTGGAAGACTTCAGCCAGGAAGGAGATGGTCAGAAGGTTTGCATCAGGCTATTGAGGCAAAGGAAAGAGTAACTATTCAAAAGGAGTCAAAAACTTTTGCTTCCGTAACATTTCAAAATTATTTTAGATTATACAAGAAACTCTCTGGTATGACAGGCACTGCCAAAACCTCTTCCGAGGAGTTTTATAAGGTATATGGTCTAAATGTAGTTTCTGTCCCGACAAACAAATCTTCTCTAAGAGATGATAAAAATGATCTTATTTTTCAAACAGAAGTCGGAAAGTTTAAGGCAATAAGCAGGGAAGTAAAGGAAAGATTTAAAAAAGGTCAACCTGTTCTTATTGGTACAGTCTCGATTGAGAAAAATGAGATGTTAAGTCAGTACCTTAGGGCGGAAGGTATTCCACATGAAATACTTAACGCTAAAAATCATGGACGTGAGGGAGAGATTATTGCACAGGCTGGGAGAAAAGGAGTAGTGACTATAGCTACAAATATGGCTGGTCGTGGTGTTGATGTAAAACTTGGTGGCAATCCTGGCACAAATGAGGATTATGAGGAAGTGAAATCCATAGGAGGGCTTTTTGTTCTGGGAACCGAACGTCATGATGCCAGAAGAATAGATAATCAGCTTCGAGGAAGATCAGGGAGACAAGGTGATCCAGGAGAAACACAATTTTTTGTTTCTTTAGATGATCACCTAATGAGAGTTTTTGGTGGGGATTCAATAAAGAATATGATGGGAAAGCTTGGGATCGCCGAGGATGAACCAATAGAAAATCGTATGATTACTAAGTCACTTGAGAGTGCACAAGAAAGAATAGAAGGTTTTAATTTTGATGCCAGAAAACATGTACTTGAGTTCGATGATGTATTGAATTTTCAAAGAAAAATAATGTATGGGAGACGTAGGGAGATTCTCTTGGGTGATGAAGATAAAGTCAGAGTCTATATAAATGAGGTATTAAAATACGCTGAGGAAAGTGAAAAAGGGTTAATAGAAGAGAAAATTAAATCTGCTGATTCTGGATTTTTCACAAGCCTCAGAAAGGTTATTCTTCAGGCAACAGATATGCTTTGGGTCGAGCACTTGGAGACAATGGATTATCTTCGTTCTTCGGTCAATCTGCGCGCGTATGGTCAGAGAGATCCTCTTGTAGAGTATAAGCGTGAGGGGTTGAAACTTTTTAAAGAAATGGAGATTTCAATTGCACAAGAGATAATAAAACTTATTCCACAGATAAGATCAAATGAAATATTTTTCAATGAACCTGTTAAACTTAAGGAGGTAAAGGAGGATGTCAGTGTCTTAACCAAAGAATCCGTTTCTTCTATCAGTACTCATATAAAAAATTCTGAAGGCGAAAAAATTGGTCGAAACGATCCATGTCCATGCGGATCGGGGAAAAAATATAAAAAGTGCGGGGAATTGAACACAGATGAACATAAAAAATTAACATCAAAAAAGTAGTTTTTTTAAGGTTTATATGATAATCTTTTTGTAAACATAATAATAAAAACATGAATAAATTCACATATGGTTTAATTGGACTGATATTTTTAGCTGGGGTCATATGGCTTATTCAGACTCCCGGTAAGCCGAGTAAATATGACAGTTTTGCTCAATGTATAAGAGATACAAAAACAGTTACTTTTTACGGTGCCTTTTGGTGTCCACATTGTCAGGCTCAAAAGGCAAGGTTTGGAAAGTCAGCCAAGTATCTACCATATGTTGAATGTTCAACTCCGGACAGCAGAGGACAACTTAAGGTTTGTATAGACTCCGGTATAACTACATATCCAACTTGGGAATTTTCCACAAGTACACTTGTTGCTAGCACAACAAGAATTACAGGAGAGATGGAGCTTCTAGATCTTTCAGAGAAGACGGGATGTAAATTGCCTGAGTAATATGACTTTCTTCGTAACAACTTTTACTTTAGTTTCTAATATATTTTTTGTCCTTGTTGTTTTGGTTTTGTCTTTTGATCAAAAAGCTCGTGGTTTTGTCTACGATTTGGTATCAAAATATGTTTTGGAGCTCATATTTCTAACGTCCTTTGGAGCGCTAGTTTTTAGTTTGTGGTATTCCAACGTGGTCAATTTTCCACCATGTGAACTCTGTTGGATTCAGAGGATATTTATGTATCCACAGGTTCTGCTCTCCTACCTAGCTATGAGGAAAAAGGATCTAAACATGGTTTTCTATCTTATGCCTATGACTATACTTGGAGGACTTGTTTCTTTTTATCATTCACTAGTTCATTGGGGCTTTGGTACTGGACTTTTAGCTTGCACAGCAACAGATGGCGAATGCGCCAAAGTTTACGTTCTTGAGTACGGTTACATAACAATTCCTTTCATGGCACTTAGTTCGTTTATTTATTTACTTACCATCACCTTGATTTATAAAAGAGCAAGACAAAATAATGGTAAATAAGATGAAAATCATAACTCATAGCGGACATTTTCATGCTGATGATATTTTTGCTGTAGCTGTTTTGTCACTGGTTTTGGAAAAAGGGAAAAAAAACTTTGAAATAGTAAGATCGCGAGATAAAGAAGTCATAGAAAAAGGGGACTTTGTTGTGGATGTTGGCGGAGATTATGATGAAGGAAAAAATCGTTTTGACCATCATCAAGAAAGTGGCGCTGGGCATAGGGAGAACGGAATTCCGTACGCTTCGTTTGGTCTCGTTTGGAAGAAATTTGGAGAAGAATTGTGTGGAAATAGTGAAATTGTGGATAAAATTGATCGGCTTCTTATCCAGTGGATAGATGCTACAGATAATGGGGTTCAGACTGTTGAAACAAAAGTTTCAGGAGTTTACCCATATGATATTGGACTATATTTTAATACTTTTACACCAAGTTGGAATGAGAATAATTCAATGTATGATAAAAACTTTACGAGCGCCGTTGATATAGCCAAAAATATCTTGTCGAGAGAAATACAAAAAAGAAAAAACTTAATGGAAGCGGAAAAAGTAGTTGATAGTATTTATCAAAACTCTGAGGACAAAAGAATAATCGTTATGGATAAAAAGTATCCATATAACGGGACACTATCAAAATATAAAGAACCACTCTTTGTTATTTCTCCAAAGGAAGACGGTACGTGGTCATCCAAGTCAATTAAGGATGATGAAAACTCTTTTATTTCAAGAAAATATTTTCCGGAAAGTTGGTCAGGAAAATCAGATTCAGATTTAGAGAAAATCAACAACATTCCAGGTTCAATATTTTGTCACAGAAATTGCTTTATTGCCATAAACAAAACCATGGAGGGCGCAATAGAAATGGCAAGGTTGGCTATAAATTCCTAAGCGAAAAAGCCGGGAATATACATAATAACCATACTAATAACTATAAGTATTGATAATATTGTCCAAATAATCTGGAATTTCTTTTTATTCTTTTTCTGGAATAACATGATAGAATAGTTGCAAAGTTTATAACTACTCATTATGCTCGATATTCAACAAAAACGCAAGTTAAGGTCAGTAATGTATCATAAAGTTACCCTCGGTGTGCTTGCTGTCTTGACACTATTTATGATTCATTCAACATGGGAAGTTAATAAAAAGAAAGTTTCAAGTCAGGAAATGAGGAAATTAGCAGAAGAGAGGGTCAATGATTTGAACCGAAGAAAAAATGATTTAAATAATAAAATTGATCAGCTTGGAACTGTCTCTGGAATTGAGGAGGAGATAAGATCAAAGTTTAGTGTGGCCAAAGATGGTGAGAAGATGGTCGTTGTGGTAGAGCAAAACAAAAAAACCGCTACCAGTACCAACAAAGAAACATCTTTTTGGAGAAAATTTGTTCAGTTTTTAAGATTATAGAAATTAGACTTGTGATATAAATAGGTTTCAGATATACTGTTTTGTAATTATTATTTATTAAATTTATTAACTAAATGAATAAAGTCACAATATACTCAACACCAACTTGTCACTTCTGTGCTATGGCAAAAGAATATTTCAAAGCCAACAGTATTTCTTACGAGGAATTTAACGTGGCTTCAGATGGTGAAAAAAGAAAAGAAATGGTTGATAAATCAGGACAGCTAGGTGTGCCTGTAATAGACATAGGTGGGGAGATTGTGGTCGGTTTCAACAAACCAAAACTTGCAAAACTTCTGGGCTTAGACAATATAGCAAAAGTAGCATAATTTTTTCCATGATTATAAATGGATACCATGATACTTAACTAGTGGTAGTTTCATCTATACTGTATAGTTACTATATGGGAAAACCAGCACTACATAAATCTGAAGTTTTAAAAATAAAAAAATTAAGAAAAACCGGACACACCTTAAGTGAAATAAAAACTATAGTAAACCGTGGTTACGGCACCATCTTTCGTTATGTTAAGAGTGTCTCTATTTCATCAAAATATAGGGGGATTTGGGCAGTAAAAAGAGGTGGCAGTAAATTAAGATCAATAAAAGAATGGAATAAATCTCGTGATAGTGCTTCTAAAATTTTAAAATCTTTTGATTTCAAAGAAAAAATGATAGTCCTAGCATGTTTATACTGGGTGAAGGAAACAAAAAAGAATTAAGTATTATTAATAGTGATCCGTCTTTAATCAGGGTTGTTTTAAGTTGTCTCAAGGAACTAGGTATTAGTAATAATGAAATAAAAGTTAGTCTAAGATTATTTGAAGATATTGATAAAAAAGAAGCAGTTAATTATTGGTCAAAATTTCTCAACATATCTAGATCAATGATAAACCACTTCGAAATAAAGCATGGTAGGAAGGTGGGAAAATTAAAGTACGGCATGTGCCGAATTAGAGTAAAAAAGAGTGCCAAGTATTTCAAATTGATTATGAGTATGATAGATTTAATTCGTCTGAATGTTTAACTTTGCCGTCGTAGTTCAACGGATAGAACTGGCTCGTCCTAAGAGTCAAATGCAGGTTCAATTCCTGCCGATGGCACAAAATTGTAATCTATTTTTGCCAAGGAGAAATAGTCTGGGAGACTATTTCGTCAGGAATTGAAGCCTTGTGATAGTTTTTTGAGCAAAGCGAAAAAAACAGAACAAGGGTACCGAACATGTAATGTTCAATTCCTGCCGATGGCACTTTGATTTTTGGTGAATTTTGGTATAATATCCCTCATGCAGTCAGAGGAAAAAGAGTTGCTTAGAAGGACAATTGCTCTCGAAGAAGAGAACAATGAAATCCTAAGAAAAATGCAACGATCCATGAGGTTCCAGAGAATATTGAGTATTCTATACTGGGTTTTCATCATAGGATCTCTGTTCGGAGTATATTACTTTATTCAGCCGTATGTCGAGCAAATTCTCGATGTATATAGTGGTGCGAGAAGTAGTTTAGATACTGGTGTTGGTACTGTAAATAGTGTTATAGAAAATTTAAAGAATTTAACACAATAATCAACAAGCCAAGATAGCTCAGTTAGTAGAGCATTCCCCTGAAGAGGGAAGGGTCGACAGTGCAATTCTGTCTCTTGGCACCAAATCAAAATACCACCATAGGGTGGTATTTTGATTATCCTTTGACACGTAGCCTCGTCTGTCTGTTCTTGTCTATTTTTGGCAGTCTAAGTATAAGTAGCCCATGTTTCTCAATTGCTTCTGATTCTTCTACGTCTACTTCGGCAGGAAGCATAATAGTTCTGGAAAACGAACCCCAGTAAAGCTCCTGATGAAAATAATCTTCATCTTTGACAAACCTATCGGTTTCTCTTTTGCCTTTTATTGTGACCATGTCGCGTGTGATAGAAATATCTAAATCCTCTGGTTTAACTCCGGCAACCATACTTTTTATGACTATTTCTGTTGGAGTTTGATAAACATCAATAGTTAGTTGTCCTTCTTCAGGAGTCTCATCATACCAAGGCTCCGTTGTGGCGCCAGTTTTGGTAGGGGTTTTAGTATCTGTATTCTCCAAATCGACAGGGTCATCCATTCTGACACT
The DNA here is from genome assembly GCA_049297675.1 of Minisyncoccia bacterium. Lineage (GTDB taxonomy): Bacteria > Patescibacteriota > Minisyncoccia > Phycocordibacterales > DATDWN01 > C7867-006. The sequence continues at coordinate 16,942 of JBAQUS010000014.1, forward strand.
GCCTGTTAATTTTTCGAAGAACGATCTGGTATCTTTCATCCCGTTAGAAATAGGAGATCATTATGTGGTTATGATTCCTATATAATAATTTAAATTAATATGACCATGGTAATACTGATCTCCGCTATTTCTAACGGGAGTAATCCCGTTTAGCGAATAAGTTTAATGAACATATTGTATCACTCATCATGAAAAAGTAAAATCATTTTGGGGATAGGACTACACTTTTGACCTTCTCAAAGAGTAGGATTATAGCTATTATCCCTATCCAAACCAACCCAAAAACTGAAAAAATACTCCCTGTAGTTTCATTTATTATGAATAAATTAAATCCGGTGTGTAATATAATTGCCAAGATTAGTCCAAAGATCGTATACTCGATTTTTCTTTTTCCTGATTTATAGAAAGATAGTCCCATACATATTCCAATAGTTGCTGAAGACATAACATGTACCAAACTTGCCCCCACAAATCTCATGTTGGTATTTATAAGAGTTCCTACTAAGTCACCGCCTTTTATTGGTTCAACCAGAAAAAGTGCGTTTTCTAGTGTCACGAAGCCAAGTGCAGATACGATAAGATAAATTATGTCGTCCACTGGCTCATCGGTAACTTTCTTATTTCTTATAGCTATCATATAGACAAACAAGAACTTCATAATCTCCTCAAGCCCTGCCCATATAGTAAATTGTAGATTATTCCACCAAAAATCAGACAAAAGTCTATTTTCTGAAAATAAATCATAAACTATTTTTTGAAGAGGAAGAACAAACAAAACAGTAGCCATTCCTCCCAGAAATGCTAGGGTTAATATTTTCGCTGGTTCAGGATGAACGTCTTCTTTGAGCCAGAACCAAAGCCATACTAAGGCTGGTATTAGTCCAATTATAAAAGCCAGAAAAAAGGGATATTTTAATATTAATTCAAGATACATTACTTTCTTTTGTTTTTCTATTTATGTTTACCTGGCCACTTAGTAACCATTAGTAGTCTTACTTCAGTGTGAGGTACGTAAGACCAGATTTCTTCTGTAATGAAAGGCATAAAAGGGTGCAGGAGTTTTAGGGAATTCTCCAAAATATAATTTAGTGTGTACTTTGCAGATAAAACAGTTTTTGTATCTTCACTTTTCAATTTTTCCTTTGACTCCTCTATTATTTTATCAGCAAATGTGTGCCAAACATAGTGGTAAATTTTCTCTGCACCCAAATAAAATCTGAAATTATCCATATCTCTCGTCACATCTTCAACCAGAGAATCAAATTCATCAAGAAGAAGCTTGTCTTCAAGCGTGATTTCAGTTTCCTGCTCTACTTTTCCATCTGTTGATGAGAGTACATATCTGGCTATATTCCAAATCTTATTGGCAAAGTTCTTGTAGGCCTTTACTTTCTCGTCCTGAAGGGCTAAGTCTGTTCCAGGTGTGTTTCCAACAATCAATGCCATTCTCAATGCATCTGTGCCATACTTTGAGGTTAAATCTAGAGGATTAACCACATTACCTTTTGATTTTGACATTTTTTTTCCATGAGCATCATTTACTAGTCCATGCAAATATACTGTGTGGAAAGGAGCTTTTCCATTTAGGTATAGACCAAAAATGATCATTCTTGGAACCCATTTGAATATTAGATCGTGGCCTGTTTCCATAACATCTGTTGGATAAAACTTGTAGAAGTCATCTCCATCTGGATAACCAGTTGCTATAAGTGGCCATTGCCCTGAGGAAAACCATGTATCAAAAGTATCAGTGTCTTCAACCCATCCGTCACCCTCTGGTTTTTCTTTGCTAGCTATAGATTCATTACCTTTAAACCAAGCCGGGATCGGTATTCCCCAGACAATTTGCCTTGAAATGTTCCAATCGATACTATTATTCATCCAATACCTAAATATCTTCTCGTAATTATCTGGAATAAATTTAACCTCTCCTCTGTCGACTGATTCTAGGGCCATCTTGGTTAAAGGTTTCATTTTTACAAACCACTGGTCTTTTATTTGGGGTTCAATTATTGTGTTGCATTTATAACATTTTTTAACCACGTTTTTGTAATTTTCATCAACTTTTTTTACCAAACCTTTTGCTCTCAATTTCTCAACTATTTTAGACCGTGCTTCCTTTATATTCATCCCTGTGAATTCCCCCGCTATTGGAAGAAGTTTTCCTCTCCAGTCTATTATCTGCTCCACATCGAGTTTGTGTCTTTCAGCTATTTCATAGTCTATTTGGGAATGCCAAGGATTAATTGTCATAACTCCGCTACCAAAGTCCATTTGAACAGCCTCATCTTTTATTACAGTTGCTTCAATAGGACCATTTATCCATTCTACTGTCAGTTTTTCTCCATGCTTGTATTTTTTGTATCTTTCATCATCAGGATGCATTACGACGTACTTATCACTAAATTTTGTTTCAGGTCTAACAGTCCCTATTTCAAAAGGTCCATATTGAAAGTAGTAAAATGGTGTGGATTCCTCGATAGACTCAGTTTCAACTTCTGATAGGGAAGTTTGATGCTTAGTGCACCAGTTTATTGTTCTCTTTCCACGATAAATCATTTTATCTTTCCACATTTTAATAAATGTCTCTTGGGTTTTACTGATAACATCTTCATCAAGTGTGAATCTTTCTCTTGACCAGTCGCATGATGCACCAAGTAATCTAACCTGTTTCTCCATATTTTTTTTGTTGCTCAAAGTAAAATCTAATATCTCCTTGTACAAGTCTTTTGGATCCATACTAAATCTTGATCTACCCTCTTTTTCTAGTTTTTTTTCATAGACAACTTGCGTCTCAAAGCCGGCATGATCAGCTCCAGGAATCCACAATGCTCTGTACTCAGACATCCTCTTGTATCTTGTCATGATGTCCTCAAGTGCAATAAATAGAGCGTGACCGGCGTGCAGATCACCGTTTGCGTTTGGTGGAGGCATTATTATTGTAAAAGCAGGGGATTTCTCGTTTACTATTCCTGCCTTCATACAAACATCTGGATTAAAAAAGCCACTTTCTTCCCAGATTTTGTATATCTTACCCTCTGTTTTTTCGGGCGAGTAGGGCGATAAAAATATTTCATTCATGGTTTATTTAGATTAGCATATTTCTCTAACAGTTTCTATTTTAAGGCTAGTCACAGCACCATTTACTATCAAGGACATTATATAGGACATAATGTCCTTGATATAAGAATTCTGATCTATGTTGCAACACAAAAGTTTTCTGGAACATAAAAGACAGACTTTTTGATATAAAGGACACTGGCAAATATACGGCTAATAATAAGGATAATAAAAGGACAATCATAATTTAGAATATTTGACAACTATTGAAAACAAGTGTAGACTCTTTTCCGTTATAAAAATTGTTGTAATTTATTAATTTTAAAAATATCGGTTTTATGAAGAATTCAAATTATGCATTTCTAAAGACAAACAGAGGAGTATCAACATTTCTCGCGATTTTTGTCGTGCTTGTCATGGTTTCAGGTCCAGGGTTAGCTCTTGCTACATATGATACTGAATCAGTTGAGACCCATGATAGTTCAAACACCGACAGTATTCAATTTGAAAGTGAGTATTCAGAGAAGGAAAATGTGGATGAAGATGATAGTAAAGACAATGATCAACAGGGTCATAATAATCAGGGTGAGCATAAAAATGAAGGGTCAAATAGAGAGGATAAGCGAGATGACCACTTTGACAATGAGAATGGTAGAAACAATGATAATGAAAACAACAAACAAAACTCCTCAAGTAATAATGGTAAGTCGAATCTAGAGAACAATGATCATGAGAACGGAAACGATCATAACAAAATTACAATCTGTCATGCTACTCATAGCGAGTCCAATCCGTATGTGAAGATTACTGTTTCAGCTTCAGCTTTTTTTGCACATGATAATCATCAAGATGACGAAGATGTCTTTCTAGACGTAAACGGAAAGTGTCCTGGTGATGATAGGGGTAATCACGGTTCAGTTAATGAGGCACCGGTTCTCTCACTAGTTGGTAATTCAGTTGAATCAATCGTATTAGGTACTAGTTATGTAGACCTTGGTGCCACAGCTATGGATTATGAGGATGGAGATATAACAACTAATGTTATAGCCACAAGCACAGTTAATACTAACTCAGTTGGTACATACAAGGTTATTTATAACGTCTCAGACTCTAGAGGTCTTACAGCTACACCAACTGAAAGAGTTGTAAATGTTATTATAAATACAACAACTAATCAGCCACAAAAGGGTAGTATTACTTTCTGTCTAATTCTCGCTGATGAATCAAATAACATAGCGACTTCCTCAAATAATCTTCCAGATGGCAAACTAACAATAAACCTAGCAACTACTACATCAAACATTGCCTCTACAACCATAAGAACTAAAATATGGGATACAAGAGACTTCAATCCAAATGCAAAGGCAATACTAACAGTTAATGATTCAGACTGTGTTACATATAGTAATCTTGATCTTGATACGTATCTTTACTCAGAGGTATCTGTTGAGGGAATGGATTTGATGGGAGTTACATATAATGATCAATATGATCACGGGGTAATGACACCGTCGGACTTTTATCCATACGGAAATATTAATACAAATTCAGATGGTGTTGTCATAATAGGTGAAGGAAGAGAGGATAGAACAGTATATGTGTATGGTAAATATAAGAGTGGACCAATGTGTTTACTTCCTGTATTTACTTCTGTCCTGACTTCTACAGCAATAGTAAATCAAAATTACTTTTATACTCTTACTGCTTCATCAACGGGTGCGGTTACATACAATGTAGCTTCATCTACTCTTCCATCAGGCTTAAACTACTCAACTAGTACTAACGCTATATCTGGCTCTCCGACAGCAGTAGGTACTTACAATATTACACTTAGTGCGGAAAATATTTGTGGAATCAATGAAAAGACACTAGTTCTGACTGTTAATAGTGAAGGAGGAGGTAACAATCAAGGAGCTAATCTTCACGTCTCAAAAGTGTCTAATGTTTCAAGTATAAACGCTAGCTCGACAATCTTCTATACTATTACAGTAAATAATATGGGACCCTTAAGTGCGACCGATGTTAAGGTTGTAGACGTTCTATCAAGTTCACTAGAATTTGTTTCAGCAAGTACAAGTCTTGGTAGTTTCGCAACTTCTACTGGTATATGGGATATAGGAGACCTATCAAATGGATCAACTACTTCGCTTGTTCTGACTGTAAATGTTAAATCAGGCACAGAGGGACAGAAAATATCAAATACTGCTTTAGCATCATCAACTACTTCAGATCCCGATAACACAAACAATACATCAACATCAGAGGTTAATGTGAATCCATTGCAGAATCCAAATACAGGCAATGGCGGTGGTGGGGGCGGAACAGTTATAAGCATAGGTAATGGCGGGGGAGGTAACGGTCCAATAGTTGGTTCTTTTGGCGGAGGTGGAGGCGGATCTTTTGCATCAGCTCCTATAACAACTGGAACAACTACATTTTCCGGAGGTTCTTGTAATTATCTAAACGATTATTTTAGAAGAGATTTTAACAATAACTCAATAGAGGTTACTAAACTTCAAGCTTTCCTAAGAATTTTTGAAGGTGCCACAGATTTAGCTATATCTGGTGTGTACGATGAACCAACAATAAATGCCGTAAATTCGTTTCAGATGAAATATAAAGAGGATATTCTAACACCATGGGGACATACAGCTCCAACAGGCTATACTTATATTCTGACAAAGAAAAAGGTAAATGAAATATTCTGTAATAAGATGATAACTTTAAGCGAAACTGATCAGGCAGAAATTATAGCTTATAGAAATCGTGGTGTATCTACTGCCACTACTCAAGATGCAAGTGGAATAGGTGGATCTTTTATTGATGGAAGTGTTGGATATGGTTCTGGTAATACTAATAGTAATACGAACATTGGCGTAGGTGCAAACAACATAGATTCATCAAATGACAGCGTAGTTTCTTCAGGTGAGAATTCCACTTCACCTAGTCGTCTAACAACTCTAGCTGGTTTTACAACTACAACAAGAAATATTGCTAATGCTTTTACTACTACAACTGCCGAGACTGGTAAAAAACTATCAAACTTCCTCTTCTCACTTTTCAGTATGCCCTCAAGTTGGTTCGGAGGTAATGATAATATGTGCAGTTTAAACTATGGAGTATCAAGATTTCTCAATCTAGTACTGCTAGCCATAATAGCCCTTCTTTTATTCTTATGGAACAGACAGTCAAAAAAAGACAAAGTCTTACTAGATGAACTAAACAAGGAAGTAGATCTAAACTAATATGAGGAAAACCCCGCTATACGCGGGGTTTTCCTTTTGTACTTCCGCATATTATACTACCAGAAAATCGGATTTATTTCAAATTTTTTTCTGAAAACTCAAATTTCCCACGGCAATAATCTCATTTTTGTTATTCATAAGATCTGGATACAGATTTAGGTTTAAGTAGGTGGCTCCTGCAATCATAAGAGAATTATCAGTCGAAAGATTTTTTGTGGGAATTTTAACAACGAGATCATTATATTCATTCTCAAATTTGGAAAAAATATCTGCAATTCTCTTGTTGGCTATAACCCCGCCAGCTATTATAAGTGTTTTAAAGCTGTTTTCCTCTAATGCTTTTTTTGTCTTTTTGACTAAAACGTCTATTACAGCATCCTCGAATTCTCGGGCAATATCAGCCTTTTTTTCTAAAATCAATTCAATCCTGCCGTTCTCCGTTGTGTCCCTTATATAGTATAGAACTGCAGTTTTTAGACCCGAAAAGGAGAAGTCCAGGTTCTCTGAATGAATCATTGGTCTGGTAAACTTAGCTTCGTGAGGAATACTCGTCTCTCTTGCAAGCCGGGCAAGTTTACTGACCTCTGGACCACCAGGATAGGACAGACCTAGCATTCTGGCAGTTTTATCAAAGGCTTCTCCAACAGCATCGTCAAGTGTTCGTCCTAAAATCTCGTATTTACCCCATGCATCTATTTTTACGATTTCTGTGTGTCCACCCGAGATGAGCAATGCTAAGGCTGGAAATTGCATAACGTTATTTCTTATTCCTGATTCTTGATTCATGACTCTTGCATCAGTTTCTATCAAGATGGAGGCAATATGCCCCTCCATGTGGTTAACACCAAGTACGGGAATATCCCAAATGACCGAAAGTGCCTTGGCAAAACTTATTCCAACCCAAAGAGCGGGGGCAAGCCCAGGTCCGGAAGTAACTGATATTACGTCAATTTCAGGCTTAGGAATATTTTCTATATAATTTTTAAAATTTTCATATAATCCGATTTCTCTTTTTAAAATATTCTCAATTTCACGCCACTTTTCCTCTGATCCAATCGACTTGAACTTAGAATCTGAAATTAATTTCGATTCCTCAAGCACCTTTTTTAAAAGGGGAATTAGGTTTTTAGCATGTTCTCTTTTTGCTAGCATTGGGTAAACTCCTCCATACTCTTTATGAATATCAATTTGCGAAAAGAGAGCATTTCCAAGCACGCAAAAAGTAGGGGATTCTAGTCCTCCCTCTGCTTCTACAATACTTACTGCAGTTTCGTCACAGGATGTCTCAATAGATAATATTTTCATAACTTGTATACAATAAGTCTTTTACCTCTTTTTGCAAGAGTTTGAATATCGATAATCTCTTCTGCTTCTCGGTTTTTGTCCTCAAAATCACAAGAAATAACCATGGTGCCTGGCTTACATTTTTTCTCTAAAACAGGCATCAGTTCCTCTATTACTTTTGGGTACAAATAGATGAATATATGTGTAGCTTTTTCCAAATTTGTATTGAAAAAGTTTTCCATACGAATCTCAATGTTATTATTTTTTCTAGTATTAAACTTTGCTAGAAGGTAGGGAAAGACTGCTCCTTCAACCCCGACAATTTTTGTTTCGGGGTATAGTTTGGAGATTTTTTTTATTACTTGTGCATCGCCACACCCGAGATCAAATAAAATAGTTTGATCGTTCAGGCTTAACCTGTTGACGAGTGGCTTAATAATTTCTTCAGGTGAATTTACAAAAGGAGCATCAGAGCTGAATCTAGCAATCATTTCAACTATTAGAAAAAACATTGTTAAGACTAAAACCAGAAACAGTAATATAGATATTAACAAAATTAGAAAACCAGACATCCCGAGTATTTTATCAGAATAGCCAGTCTTCCGCGAGTAAAAATATCCCATCAAAAATTTTTCTAGTGTTGCCCAAAATGCAAGATTTATGTGGTCACGGATAATTTAAATTTCGTCAAATTGAAATTTCCTCGAACTTTACAAGTTCAGTACACCTTTCGCATTTTGCAAATGAATTAATTTGCAAAATGCGAAAGGTCTTGCAAAATGATAACATCATTTCTCACCCGGCTCGTTTATTTTTCTGCTGAAAAATATAACTCTGCCTGTCACATGTATCGAAAAATCCCAAATAGTTGGGATTTTTCTCTGTGGTCAGGAATATTTTGCTCGTCGTCACTTGCAAAATTTCCCGACCCGGCCTCGGTTGTTTTTGTTGCTACAAAAACATACCTCCGGCTGTCACATGTATATTAAAAAAGCGAACTACTTCGCTTTTTTAAATCATGTGATGTAATTCTACACTTTGCTCGAACTTTTTTCCAAGATCAAAGTGGTGACGTGACAATGAATTCCGTCACGCCGTAGCGTTCACTCCACCCCGACCAAAGCGTCGGGGTTCCGTTCCCGCTC
>JBAQUS010000015.1:0-144137 GCA_049297675.1 Minisyncoccia bacterium
TAAATCAGGTCCGGGATCCGAATACGTTGCATCAAGCCCAACATCATAATAAGAAACGGAATAACTGTGATTTGCTCTTTCCGTAACTGGCAGACCAGAATCCAAAGCCACCCTAAAAAGTAATGTCGAGACCTGACAAAGACCTCCACCTATACCTTTTGTCACTTCCCCATTTAAAAATATTCTTTCCACACTAAAACCATCTTCTGGAGTAGTTGTTCCAAGAAACTCTTTAAAAGAGAACTCTTCTCCGGGCATAACGACTGTTCCATCTATGCGACCGACGCCAAGCCTTATATTGTTGTTTCTCCCTTCTGTTCCACCAGAAAAACTTGATTCGGCCCTACCAATGATTTCTAGATCTTCTGTGATATCTATCGTTGGCTCAGTACCTATATTTATTTCCTCTTGCCTTTGAACAATTGGAGTTTCTGTTTTATTAGTCTCAACTTTTCCATCATAACCATATTGGTAAAGAAAAATAAAACCCAGAAAAGCTAGGAGCACAAATATAGATGAAATATTTTTTAAAAAACTATCCTTTTGAATCAAAGACATCTTTTGATTATAGCAAGGATAAAATTTTTTATAAATTCTTAATTATCTAACATGATAAGTTTCAAGGTCTACTCGGTCAAAATCAATAAGTTCCTTCGCTTCAAGGTTATAAAAAGAGTTCTGATATGGATTTTCTTTCCATTCTAGATTGAATGGATTTAATTGGTGAATATAAATTATTGCCTTAATTGGTTTTTCAGGATAGCAAAACAATACCCATTTTTGGTTATTTTCAATATACTCATTAGGAAGTTTTATTTGGTTTTTATTCAGCAGGTATATCATTAGTGCTTCTTCCAAAAAGTAGTTGATCTGATTTTCTCCCATTTCTCTTCCGAATACTTTGCAATCTTCTTCAACATATTTTTGAAACACACTATCCTCTTGGTATATTTTCTTCAATTTTTCAAATAAATGGTTAAAATCTTTGGTTCCAACATACAATTGGTTCCATACCATATAGTTAAATCCGTGTTGTATCTGAAACTCGATGTTATTTTTCTCAATAAGTTTCTGCATGCTATTTCTATGGTCAATTACTTGGTTCATAAAAGTATGCTTTAACTCTGGTGCGGACTTATCACTGTATAAATATAAAAAGTCAGAATAAATAAAATTAAGACCAATGAGAGGTTTAGTAACCTTTGAAGGAGAAAAGTGGCGTATATCTTCAAGACAGTTTTCAGCATTTTGCCTATTGAGGAGCTTGTTCATTGATAAACCAAACAAAAGTAAACCTTTTTCAGCAGGAAGTTTATTTATATCAAAAAACTTATTTTTCTCTAGATTACTCATTTTGTGGACCCTACCAGATTCGAACTGGTGACCTCCTCATTGCAAATGAGGCGCTCTACCAACTAAGCTAAGGGCCCCTCACATGAAAATTTTCAGAAACTTGCATGTGGGGAACTATCAACTCGATCTGAAAAAGATTATCAAATTTTCCTAATAAAGTAAAACAAAATGTGGTAAATTATTGGTACGGGCCTGTAGCTCAATTGGTAGAGCGTACCCATGGCATGGGTAAGGCAGTCGGTTCAATCCCGATCAGGTCCACAAACTACAATGGGTCTGCAACTAGGCAGACCCGTTGAGGGAGGGTAAAGAGGGTCAGGTACCCTTTCTTGTGAAATATGATATATTTATTAAATGCCAAGAGCTAATCGTATAGATATAAAGGATTATTGTTATCACATCATTAACCGTGCCAATGCTCGTTTACCCATTTTCTTTAAGGAAGAGGACTATGTATTATTTGAAAATATACTAGTGGAAGCTAAAAAGAAATATGATATGCGTATTCTTGCATATATAATGATGCCAAATCATTTCCATCTGGTAGTTTATCCAAAGAATGACGGAGATTTAGGAAAATTTATGCAATGGTTGACGCTAACACACACTCAACGCTGGCATCATGTAAAAAATACTAAAGGAACCGGGCATTTATATCAAGGAAGGTATAAATCATTTATTATTGAAAAAGATAATCATCTACTTTCCGTTATTCGTTATGTTGAGCGTAATGCACTTCGTGCAAAACTAGTCAGAAAAGCTGAGAATTGGAAATTTAGTAGTCTGTGGCGTAAACTATATGGAAGCTTAGAGCAAAAGAAATTATTGGGAAAGTGGCCAATAACTGAACCACAAGATTACCTTTCTTTTGTGAACAAACCTCAACCGAAGGAGGAAGAGGGGAGTGTCAGATTGTCAGTCATAAAAGGAAAACCATATGGGCAAGATAATTGGTCAATGAAAATTATTAAAAAATTTGGGCTAGAGGCAACAATTCGTCCTCCTTGGAGACCCAGAAAGAGTACCTGACCCTCTTTACCTTTACTGCCCCTCTTTACTGCACTGACTAGGTGACGTACTAACAATAGCAGGAGGGGGCTAGAAGGTCAGCGCGTGCGATTAGTCTGGGTTCTGCTGGAAATGAGTCCGAACTTTTTGGTATAATGACCACAATTCTGAACCTAACCACATTTTTTTCATTCCTCATTTCCAAAATCTGATCTAGTATCATATTCAACATTTCCAGTTTTTGTATCAATACTTAACACTGTTGAATCGGTAGAATTATGGTAATTAATCTTTAGATCTTGGAAGCCATTTTCAGCTAATTTATCTTCAACAAATCTTCTTATTTCTTTATCATCCGTAAAATCGGGAGCGTCATCTGGATTGAAAGCGCCACCACCCACATAAACTTTTACTTTTTTTAAATCTCCAAAAAGTTTTTTTGCTTCAGTAAGCATGTCCTCAAAATACTTTATACGAGGGTCAATAAAATGTCCGACAAATGCCCTCTTAGTATCTGGATCATAAAGTATAACACCGACACAAGGTCCTAATCCTGTTGTCGCTCCAAATTGTCCGCTTTCAATTAATTTCCACTTATCGGTCTGGTTTACCTCAATAATTTCTGGTTCTTCTTCGTTGAATTCAGGATATTCAAATACATTTTTTGGCGACATGTTAATTTGTAATTATTCTATCAATTTTTCAATCGTTGTCACAGTTTCAAAACTTAGATATCATTAAGCTGTATTTATGTTTTCCAGGATTATGATATCAAAAATCGTAATTTTTTCAAGAAAATCCTGATTCTGGGTTTGAATTAATTCAAATCTGAGCTCTAGTGGAGCTCTAGTACAGAAAGTAATATTAAAAATAAGTTGGAAAAAAATAATTATGAACAAAGAAATTAGAATCTATAACCAAAAACAAACTTCGGGTGACAAGGAAACTTGTGACCGACTTGCTACAATCATAGGGAAAGAACTGAAAGATGCGGAAAGTAAGATTTGGCACGCAAACCCTGTTTGGTTTTTGGATGGCAATCCGATTGTAGGTTACAGCAAGCAAAAAGCCGGCATTAGACTGATGTTTTGGAGTGGATCGGACTTCAAAGAGGCGGATTTAGCCGTAAGGGGTGAAAAATTCAAGGATGCATCTATTTTCTATAATAATTCTTCAGAAATTGAAGTGGGCAATTTGAAACGCTGGCTGAAAAAATCAAAAACAATTCAGTGGGATTATAAAAACATAGTGAAAAGAAAAGGGGTTTTGGTAAGATTGAGAGACAAGCCAAAAATCTGCAGTCGGGGTCATAAATATCAAGAAAGTGGGCCATGCCCAATTTGTTGGCCAGGAAGATTCAAGAATATAGGGAAGAAAAAACAAACGAACTAGTTGTACAAATGTTGATAATTTATAAATAATTTAATAAAATACAATTATGAACAAAAACAAAATGAACCCAGTTGTCCACTTTGAAATGCCGTCGGAGAACAATGCGCGTACCAAGGAATTTTATGAGAGTGTTTTTGGCTGGCAGATGACCCAGCTAGGCACTGAGATGGGTAATTATCTCTTAGCTTCCACTTCTCCCATGGATGAAAACAACATGCACAAGGAGAAGGGAGCAATCAACGGCGGGTTCTACCAAAAAGGCGAATACGGCACGATGCCACACGTAGTCATTGCCGTCGAGGATCTCACCAAGCACATAGAGATGGTCAAGAAAGGTGGCGGAGAGGTACAGGGAGAGCCAATGGACATCCCAGGCATCGGAAAATTCGTGATGTTCAAAGACACCGAGGGTAATCGTGTTGGCATGCTACAACCTTCCATAAGGTAGTACGGGGTTATATGTATGTAACAATTTAATACTAAAATTATGGCACTAATCAATCCTCACATTAACTTCAACGGCAATGCCGAAGAGGCATTCACATTTTACAAATCCGTATTTGGTGGCGAGTTCGCAAAGATTATTCGTTTCAAAGATATATCAAGTGCTGAATTTCCAGTGGCAGAAAAAGAAGCTGAAAAAATAATGCACATTGCTTTGTCTATTGGCAAAAATTTCCTCATGGCCAATGACGTGCCCGAAAGTATGGGACGAACAAATGAAAACGAAAACAGAAGCAAAATTTCAATTAGTGCCGAAAGCAAAGAAGAGGCAGACAAATTGTTTAACGGACTTTCAGCAGGTGGACAAATAGAAATGCCAATGGCTGACAGTTCTTGGGGTTCATACTTTGGAATGTTTAGAGACAAGTATGGAATTGAGTGGATGGTAGAAAAAAATTGATGTTTAATCCAAAGTATGTACAATTGGTTACAGAATGATGTTTGCTAATCACTGTAAACATCAAGTAAAGTCTGTATCTTGGATGGGAGGCTGTCATGATTAGAGCCACTTTGGTAATCGTGTGCGGTTTGTCTGTGGTGATCCCAAACGTATCTGGACAGTCATCCTCAAGTGTTCCAGATATCACGGGCTACTATAAGACTCTCGGTCAGAACCCAGATGGAAAGGAATACGAGGGGCTTGTCCATATCAGACAAGACGGTCAAGCTCACGTGATTACCTGGGCACCGAGTGCTGAATCTCAACAAGTTGGTATAGGCATCCTCAAGTCCAACGTGCTGTCAGTGAGCTTTTCTAATTTGACATCCAAGGGTATAGGACTAGGTGGTGTCATATCATATAGCCTCGACCCAAGTGGAAAACTCATCGGGGAGTGGACTGATTTCGGCAAGAAGTTAGAAGATTCGTACAGAGTGTATAAGGAGGTCCTGACTAAACTTCAAAATGTTCAGGTACTGCCAGTACCACCGAAGGAGACGCCCAAAGAAACACCACCACAGCGACGACAGTTTGGAGTGGCAGCGAGGACTTTGATTTAGGGTCTCCTCGCATTGACTTAGATGCCCGGCGTAAAGCGTCGGGCATCTTTCTATTGTAATAAATCCAAAAAATATTAGTATAATACTTGTCTATTAAAAGTAATTAACAAAATAAAATATGAAAAAATACATTGTCTTATATCACGCACCTATAGGTGCGATGGAAGGAATGGCTAAAGTCAAACCAGAGGATGCCAAAAAGAACATGGAGCCTTGGATGACATGGGCGAAGAATTGTGGAGACGGATTAGTTGACTTGGGTCTTCCACTTGGGCAATCTAAAAGTGTTTCTAATTCTGGAGTTACAGATAATAGCACAACAGTTTGTGGTTATTCGATTTTACAAGCCGAAAACATGGATGAAGCAGTTGCGATGCTAAAAGATCATCCTCATGCTAAATGGATGGACTCGTGCTCGGTCCAGGTTCACGAAGCTATGCCACTTCCTGGAATGTAATTTTGATTTAAGTAGGATATACTTTGTGAATGAAATCCAAGAAAGGATTCAAACTAAGCAAAAATCACAGAAATAAAGTTTTTTTACTTTTCCTTTCTGTGATTTTTGCTACCCTAATTGTATTATTTTTTCAAACAAAAACTTGGACAAAGGAAAATATAGCTAATTTGGAGGTCAAAGATACGGCACCACCTACGAAGTCTGAAGAAATAGACACAAAAAATTTGGATCTTTTGGGTAAAGCAGAATTAAGTTTTGCAGGTGGTACTGATGGTAGAAATAAAAATATTGAAATTGGTATAGAAAAAATTAACGGCACGGTCATAAAGCCGGGAGAGGAGTTTTCATTTCATAAAGCCATCGGTAAAGTCATCCCTGAAGATGGCTGGAGTGTTGAGAAAATTTTTCTAAATGGGGAAGTGAAAAAAGGTTTAGGTGGGGGACTCTGTCAGCTTTCAAGTCTAATGTTTCAAACTGCACTGAAATCAGGTTTACCTGTAACTGAGAGACAAAACCATAGCTACACTGTCTCCTACTACGATGTCGGACTGGATGCTACTTACTCAGATCCCGGTCCTAATCTAAAGTTTAGAAACGATACAAAACACCCTATATCTATAAAAGGTAGTGTAGAAGGATTGACAGCCAAGTTTGAAATATATGGAAAAAGTGATGGCAGAGTAGCCAGTACCAGTGAGGCAGAAGTAATTGAGACAGTCGATTTTCCTCCAACAAGATATTTTTATGTTCCTGAACTTGAGGAAGGTCAATCAGAATGTGTGAATACTCCACAGATAGGCTACACAGCTAAAATAAAATACGGAGTGATGTATCCGGATGGTGTGTATAAAGAGAAAGATTTCGTATCAAAATATAAACCACTCCAAAGAGTTTGCTACATTATCGGAGAAAAAATAAAAACGTTTGATATAACAAAGTTATCGTTTTGAAAGCAGTCACCCATCTTGTTGATCGAAAAACACACATTTGACAGAATTTTTGAGAGTAGTATAGTATAGTGGTAACAGTTCATATAGGAGGTAAAGAATGCGAAACGCACAGGTTAGCGAAGATCAGAAATACTGGGAGGGAGTTCTCGTGAGTGCTGGTCTCGCTCCAATCACCGGCCGAAAAATGCCTGGAGAAAGAGAGGTTGGTGATCCAATCCTCAATTGCCCAGTCGGGCGACGTGCCTGCTCGTTCGTGGGAGGGTCCTGCGAGGGAAGCGATTCCTGTCCCATGCCAGTGACAATTCGATCGTCTCAGAGATAGAACTCCAGACAGTCCTGCCAAGTTCAGAGCCGTGATTCCCACACGGCTCTTCTTCTACCCAAAACTTGCTTGCTAAGTGAACGATAGTTCACTTATAATACTTTAATTACGAAACTCGTCGAAAGCACATATTTTATGGCATATCTCGCAGGCCGAAGAGGCCGAGAGTTAAGGAAAATTTTTAGCAAAAAATTATTCCGGTGCCAGAAAATATGTGTTGAGTAAGAGTTTCGTAATTAAAGATCATGAAAGATAAAGTAATTTTTCACATGGATGGGGATGCTTTTTTTGTGGCTTGCGAGATAGCCAAGAACCCCTTGCTTAAGGGTTTGCCAGTTGTAACAGGCGAGGAGCGTGGCATCGTTTCCGCACTTTCATACGAAGCTAAAGCTCTTGGCATTAAGCGCGGTTTTCCAATTTTTAAGTTAAAAAAAGAATTTCCAAGTGTTTTGGTTTTAGCTGGAGATTACAAATCCTACGCGGAATATTCTCAAAAAATGTTCGATATTGTCAGGCGTTACGCAGATATAGTCGAGGAATACAGTATTGACGAGTGTTTTGCAGATCTCACCGGCCTCAACAAACCTCTCTACATGACTTACAGGCAAATTGCGGAGAGGATAAAATTTGAGGTGACAGAGGAGCTTGGACTTTCTGTTTCTGTAGGCATAGCCCCGAGCAAAGTTTTGGCTAAAGTGGCTTCAAAGCATCATAAGCCCAATGGTTTTACAGAGATTAACCTTCAAACAAAGGACAAGTATCTTTCGGAGACTCCTATAGAGAAAATATGGGGAATTGGTAGGCGAACTTCCGAATTTTTGAAAACTAAAAAAATAGAAACAGCCCTAGATTTTGTTAAAAAGGACTTGGAGTGGGTCAGGGGGAATTTGGCAAAACCTTATGAAGTTATTTGGCATGAGCTTTCGGGCACTTCTATAATGCAAGTTTCCGGAGAAGCCAAGTCTTCGTATCATTCAATCCAAAAAACTAGAACTTTCTACCCGCCAACTTCTGACGAAACTTTTCTTCTCTCCCAAATCTCAAAACATATTGAGGAAGCTTCCAGAAAAGCCAGACATTTTGGGTTGGTTCCACAAAAAATAAATTTTTTTCTTAAAACTCAAAATTTCAAATATTTCTCCTATGACTTGTCGCTTCCAGTCCCGACCAATGCTCCAGAAGTTTTGATCTACCTAGTTCGTAAATATTTCAAAAAAGTTTACTCACGTTTTTCTCTTTATAGAACAACGGGGGTGACTCTATATGAACTTACCCCCGAGAGTAAAAGACAACTCGATCTTTTTGGAGAAAATGAAGTCAATGACAGGTTCGAGATAATACACAAACAAATAGATGTCCTGGAAGAAAAATTTGGCAAAAAAATGGTTTATCTCGCTTCGACTCACAATGCTAGGTTACAAAAACAAAAAGGCACAGATAGTGATGATTTGGACAGAGATCTTTTGTTCTTGTAAATACATAACAGCGTATTGCATTATAAGTGTAAATGTAATATTATATGAGAGTAAGTTGTACTTTAACATTAACAAGTCGGAACCTCTTTTCTTCACTTTTGGTGAGTCACTTATTGTGCTTTCGTCAGAAGTGAAGAGGGGGGCAGCTGAATTAGTCAGGGTACGGTTCTAGTCAAGCCGTGCTTACAGCCATCCTTGAAAAAGAACATGAGGATACTCACAAACCTTATTGGCATCGGCATCCTAATTATATTGCTGAAGTTCCTAACCCCGAATCTATATTCGGGTTTTGAAGGCACTATCCTCGCTTTTCTCAACTCCATAAAATCACTTATTACTTCTGCGGAATCTCCGATGACTGCAGGTTTTGTTAGAGGTTTGTAGTTTTGACTTTTTAATAAATTTATACTCTTATGCAGAATCTCTTTGCTTTTTTATGGTAAATTTAAGAACGACATGATAAAATGTTCCGCATATTAGTTGAGTAAATTAATAAAAAATATGGATAGACAAAAAGTAATTTCGATCGGAGCTGTTGTTTTGGTCGTAGCAGGTTTAGCTACATATAGTTTTTACGGTGGCAAACTTGGAAAAAGTTCTGAGCAGGCAGTAATGGAATCACCAAGTGTGGCAAAAGTCAATGGTGTTACAATTACTAAGGCAAACTATGATACACAGCTAGCAAATGCCATGACGGCGTATAAGGCTCAAGGAATAGACGTTGATAAAGTTGAGAATTTAGCTCAAATTAAAACTCAAGTTTTAAATGATTTGATAAGCAATGAACTTGTTATGCAAGGAATTGCTACAGAAGGCATAAAAGCTACTCCCGAGGATATAGAAAAACAGTATCAAGCCGTCATGGACCAGGCCGGTGGCATAGACAAATTGAAGACACAAATGGTTACTTCAAATGTCACAGAAGAACAACTTCGTGAAAATATAGCCAGACAAATCACTGTTCAAGCATATCTGCTAAAAAACATAGACATTTCTACTATAACTGTAACTGACGAGGAAATTACGAAATTCTATAACGAAGGAGTAGTTGGTCAGGAAAAACCACCAGCTCTGAAAGATATCAAAGAGCAGATTAGACAACAACTTTTGACAAACAAACAGCAAGTTCTAATAAACAGCTTTGTTCAAACTCTTAGAGAAAAGGCTCAAGTTGAAACTACACCTATGTAAAGTAATTAAGTTTTACTCAACTAACAAAAGAACGCTAGAAGGCGTTTTTTTGTTAGTTAATCAACGATTTTGCTAGTAATAGATTTCAATATTTCTTTTATGTCCATCGTAAGTTTTTGAGCAATGTATCTTACCCCGCTTATCGTGTAAGTAATAAATGCAGTTGGTTGCAATAGGGTTATATGCCGCCTCAATTGCGGCTAAACCTGGGTTGGCTATGGGTGATGGTGGAAGGCCTTTATTTGCATAGGTGTTATAAGGAGAATTTATACTTTTATCTTTTGGATCTACTCGTCCCCACCAACCATCCTCTTCACTACCTTTAGCGTATTGCAGAGTGGCATCCATCTGCAGTTTCATTCCGTTAAAGAGTCTATTCCAAATTATTCCTGAAATAAGTTTCATATCATTTTTTCCTCCTGACTCTCTTTGGATGATTGATGCGATTTTTAAGGCTGTGTCAGGGTTAGTAATTTTGCTTGATTTAGTTTTCTTTACCTTGGCGGTCTGTTTTGTAAATTCATTTATCATTGTAGACGTTACAGCTATAGGTTTCTCATCTTTGTGAATCATATAGGTGTTAGGAAAATATTGTCCCTCCAAATTTCCTGTGTTCAAGGCAAGATGGGCGTTTATGAAAGTACTTTTCTCAAATTTATCCCAGCCAAGTTTGCTACCTAAAATTTCGGCCAACTCCTCCTTTCTTAGACCCTCTTGGATTTTAATGATTTTAATGGAGGGGTTAGCTAAGTTCTCATAAAAAGAGAAAGATAAAAGAACTTTCGGATCAAAACCGTAGTAATAAACAGTTGTTAGGAGGAGAGAGATGGAAAGAAATATGACGGTCAAAGCATGCCTGATTTTCATTGACCTAATTCTATCATTTTTTATGCTCGAAACAAACATTTGGCAACTTAGTTGCCAAATGTTCAAAGGGAAATTATAATGCCTTTACTATGTCAATGAAATCATTTTTTATGCGTAAGATGTTATCTAGTCAACTGAAAGGTGTTCCAGAAGCACAGCAAGAAAAGCTTGTTGGTATGGTAGAAAAAAATCCAGATTTTTTTCAGAAAATTGCTATTGAAGTCCAAGAGGAGATGAAGAAGGGCAAAGATCAAATGTCTGCCACTATGGAGGTTGTCAAAAGGCACGAAAGTGAACTAAAAAATATAATGTAAAAGTGAAAGGCCACAGGTTTACCCTGTGGCCTGGTCAATTGGTACTAGAGTAGCTCGGCCAAACTGTGATATGAAAAACCGCCTGACCAAATTCCTCCGTAGCATCAATGAGACCTGCTTTCTCGAGAAGAAGAAATTTCCTTCGTAGCCATTTTACCTCAGGCTTGGATAGGTTCTTCTTCGCGATGTCTACAGTGGTACCAGCGAAGTGGAGTGATCTTCTTTCCCCATATGCTGGAGCAGCGTTTCGGTTTCTCTCAACTAGGATGATCTCTAGCTGTCTAGCAACTGTCCTGACAGATGAATTTACTTGCAAGCAGTGTCCAAACGTCTCATCGAACTCAGAGCCGAGATCACTTAGGAAATAAACAGTCCAAGGGACTGCCCATCTCCACATACGGTCTAGTTTGTAATCAACACAAACTGCTTGGGGAAGGGGGAGAAGAAGCTTAAATATGATGAGTTGCTTTAGATGGTTGTTGTCAACAACTCTGACGATACCACTTTCATCAACTGTCTTATTCAGTCTTGTCTCTGTCTCTCTGCTTCCTGCAAGAGTTGGTGTTTCGGACCTTTTAGTCGGCGAAGTGCCGTGAGTCAGATTGGGCAAAAGAATGACCGAAATGAGCAACAGACAGGGGAGTCTCACTCACCCTCCTTTCTAAGTTCATTATATCACTTTTTGAAACTGAAGTTTTAATGTATAGTAGACAATTATGTCAAAGCTAGCAATCGGTATGGAGAGAACACAAGACAACACGGCAATACGGCCATCCCATTTGAATTTAAGGTAAAAATCCCTTCACCTATGAAGACAGGGGTGGATTATGGTTTTAAAAAGGGTGAAAAGTGGATTTTCAGAAAAGTCTCAGAATAATAAAAGAATATGTTAGTAAGAAATATCGTCAATACCGTCAGTATCGCTCCAAAAATAGCGGTATGACGATGATGACGATATTTCTTGTACACTTTTCTAGTGTAAAGTTGTGTGTTTTTAGAATACCGTTGAAAATAATAGAAAGTTGTGGATAAAGTATTTTGAATTTTATGTGAAGATTGTTATAATATCAAAGAACTTTTATTTTCTAATGAAAATTTCACCCACAAAAAGTGGTGGAAGTGAGAACGCTATTAAAAAAGCGACGATAAGTGTTTTACTTGCGTCGCTTATTTTATCTCCTGTAGTGCAAATATACGCACAAGAAATAAATTCAGATGTGTCCACAAGTACAGCGATTGTCGATGATACAGATTCATTAAATAGTGCTTCAACTACAACCCCTAATACAGATGTAATAATCACTGACCCTACACCACAAGTCGATACTCCCCCTGAACCTACAGGTGATGCTGTGATAGAAAATCATAGTTCCACGTCAACTCCAGAAGAAGATTTAGAGCTAGTACCAGCTATCCCTATTGATGAATCTTTATCGACTACCAACATTTCGACTTCAACAGAAGTGGTCCAAGAGGAAACTTCTAAAAAAGAACCGAAAGAAAAAACACTATTTAAAAAAGATAATAGTAAATCTCAAGCAGAACAACTTAGTGCAGTTCGCCAACATTTAATAGATCAAGAATTGCCACAAAATATTATAGATCGTCTGGATGCATATGAAAAACGACAAGAAGAAGGTCCAAAAGAAGATGGAATTTTAAAAAAGGTATTCAATTTTTTTACAGGCAACACAGATTCAGACAAAGAACAGAAAAGAGTTGAGAAGTTAGCAAAAAAACAGCCATTTAAAGTAGAAGGATTTGATGGAAACATACGTACGGCAAATGAGTCAGCATTTGAAGAGTTATTTCCTAATCAAAAAGAGCAAAGTACAGGTTTGTTGAAAAGGATAAAAAACTTTATCAAGAATGGATCGACGGAAAACATAAATTTTGATGGAACTGAGGATGTAAAACCACTCTCATGGCTTATTGCTACAAAAGCAATAGCACAAGCAAGTTCTAATCCAAATGATTATCTTGCTGAAGGAGGTGAAATAACTTTCTCTCAAGCGATACAGGACCAAGCAGAAGATCTTAACAATGATCCACTTACAATTCTTAACTTTGTTCGTAATGATATAGAATACGTTCCATATTATGGTTCAAAGAAAGGTGCTGATGCAACGCTTATTGAACGTGCAGGAAACGATATGGATAAGGCGTCACTCCTTATTTCCATGCTCCGTGATAGTAATATCCCAGCTCGATATCGTCATGTTGATATTCAGACTGACCTCAGTACAGTTATTGATTTATTAGGTGTTAATTCTGCCATTGCTGCAGCAGAAATGCTCTCACTTCATGATATTCCTTACATTCTTTTTACAGATGAGAATGGAGCCCCTCTATTTTTTGTCATTGAACATACTTATGTCGAAGCGTATATGCAGTATGGTTATAGTCGAGGTGCAAATCCAAATGATGGAGGACCATCACAATGGGTACCAATGGATCCAACTATCAATACATACTACTATGAACAGCCTATAGATATCATAGGTGGAATGAAAGATGAAGATTTTGATGCAGAAGATTTTTTCGATAACTATTTAGATGGAGATTATGGCACTACCACAGAACCACTAGCTGCCTTTAAAGAAGAAGTTGAAGCCTATTTAGCTACTAGTTCACCAGAATATTATTCAGGACTAACATATAATGATGCGTTGATGCGTTCTTATCCTAGAAATCAAAACCTCTCCTTTGTTCCAGGAACGCTTCCGTATCATGTTGCTGCAGACCTAAATACCTATGACTATCTTCCGACTTCACTTCGTCATACTATTGAATTTACCGTAAATGATGATGAGGAAACTCAAATACTTAATTACACAGCATACGTATCCGATCTCGCTGATAAAGAGATACTTGTTACTTTTGATGCTGCTACCGCGGGAGATCAAACCACAATCAATTCTTTTGGTAGTATTTATGATGTTGTGCCACTCTCACTTGTTGCTGTTTATACAAAAATAAAAATAAACGGTACTAATTTTGCTACAAGTACTGCAACTACTACTTTAGGACAATTACAAAACTATACGATGGAATTTGGGGTACCGATTCGGGAAATAGGTGGTTCTATTAGTTCTAGCATCATTAATACTGTTGATAGAGATGTTATTGCAGGGAACACTGATGCTATTGCACTTGATACTGATCGAATACTGTCTCCTGAATTTAGACCTGAAGAAGATACAGAAACTACAAGTTTTGTCGGGAATCAAGTTCTGTATAAAACTGCGTTAGACTACCTTCAACGTCTTGAAAACACGCAAGGAGAACTCGCTTCTATTGTGGGATCTGATTTTACTGATGTAGCTACAAGAGCAACTATTTTTAATGGCATCGAAGTCACATATAGTCTTGGAGAGCCGTATTCTTTTGATTGGAATGGACTTCGTATAGATTCATCCTCATTTGTCAGGTATTTTAGTAGATTCAACGACAGTATTGATACATACAAAAAAGAATTTACATCAGTATTTGGACTTCAAGGTTCACAAGATGAATCAGATATTTTCGAGGATAATTTCAATGTTGAATCAGTAGCTACAGTAAAGGGTTTAAAACTCGTTGCTGACGGAGCTTTTGGAGGAGTTACGCTTCATAAGATTACACAAGCAAACGAAAATGATATAGACACACTTTCAGTTTCTACTAGCACAAGAAATATTTTTCATACTGCTGTAGATGATGGAAAAACTGTCTATACTCCTTCTGCACCATTTACTTATGAAGATTGGACTGGGCTCGTGTACATTACTATTGATTTTGATGAGGGTGTAGCGGGATATATTATAGGGGAAGGACTTAACGGAGGATATACAGTTGAGCAATTTCCAGCAGGATGGTCAAACTTCTTTATTAATATAGGTGGGTCGTTTTCAACTCTAACAGCAAATATAATTACTCCGACCAACGACCAAAATTTCATTCAGAGTTCTGTGACCACAATACCTTGGAGAGTTCAGTACACTGCTACTTTCAACGGTACACCGATCTCTGGATGGGAAGATAATTTGTCACTTCCAACTTATGCGTTTCCAACAGGTTCAGTTACACTTCGATCTGGATATGGAACTGCTGATAGCGTGAATGTGCAAATTGTAACGAGATCTTTGGGGAGTAAGAACTCTGTGTTAGGCAACACCTATCCGGGATTTGACGACATTTTCTTCAATTACTCAGATACATATGACATTCCTGCTGATCTTCTAAAATCAATGGCATTCCAAGAGTCGTGTTGTGTGTATGATGATACTTTTAAACAGAAAATCTTTGATCCTAATGCATATCGCTATGAAGCTCATAAAGATTATGATTGGTATTCGGGTCCATTTCAGGATGCCGAGGATCGTATTAAGAGACATCCCGACTGGCACTTTGCGATAGGTGGTACTGCTCTTCATGGATCGGTCACGCAAGGTAATCAAGCACCTTCGGTTTCTGAATATCGGGAATGGGGTTTCCATATGGGCGGTCACTCGAAAACCGGGCTTGTTGTTCCTGGTACTGATAAGCCAACCGCTCAGCAACTTCTTGAGCGTTATCAAGATGGAAACTGGATCAAATATAAAGGGCCTAGTGAGGATTGGAACTTTACTGCACAGCTTCTTCTAGCTTCAAGCTACGGGATGTTGCAGGCGATGTATGAAACTGCACTTACCCGAATGGTGACGCTGGGGCTTGAAACGAAAGTTACGGGAGGTGGGGCACAGAGCGTTCCCGAAGCGAATGTTCCGATTCAACAGCTCTTTAATGCTGATTTCAGTGTGAAAATAGGGGCAGGATACTTAAAGCATCAATACGATAGTAACAACCAAAATTGGTTTGAGGCCTTAAAAGCCTACAACGGTGGTGGTCCAGCCGCAGAACAATATGCAACAGAAGTTCTTGACCGCTGGAACAGTGGTAACGGTATGTTCAAGGAAATTATTGAATAAATATATGTTTAAGAATACTAAATTAACATTAATTATATTAGGAATACTTATTCTGGGACTCCTTTTCCTTTGGTCAGCACAGAATGGCATTAATGATAACAACAATCAATCCGTTAGTGGAGGACACGATTACACAAGAACTGGTTTGATTGAGTTTATTACTCAAACCGATGGAGAAGGATATCGTCGCTTTTCATTAACCGATGAAGGACATAAGAATTTAATTATTACCTTCTACCAAAATGAACGGGGCTCGACTGTGGCGGAAAGAGATCGTAGAGGAGTCTTAGTATTCCAGAACCAACCTTCAGGAGAAGTAAAATTGTTATGGGAGAGCAACGATAAGATCACGGCAGCTATACCTATTCTAGGCACCTTAGATTTAACTGGAGATGGGGTAAAAGAAATTCTAGCTTTGTGGCAAACAGGATATAGCGAAGGTCTCTACATTTACAAGTACAATGGAGTCGGATTTGATATGATTACTCCATATTTAGATTCAAAGAGTCCGTACGGCAAAGGCAGCCACTATCTTGGCTTTGGTGGAGAAGATAGTCTCACTAAAATAGTTGATGTTGATAAAGATGGTGTCCCAGAAATAACTTTCCCATTTCTTTTGAATCAAGGGGGTGGAATAACGTATCACGCATACAAATGGGATGGCTCAAAATATTTCCTCTGGAAAGAGCAAGAAACACCCTTCACCTCAGATGGTCGTGATGAGTTCTCTGTTGTTTACGTCATAGATCGTATTGAATAATATGAAAAAAAATATCTTTTCAAAAATACTCACAGGATTTCTACTTATAAGTCTTTTGTTGTCTCCCATTGCTCCTGTTTTTGCACAGACCTCAAACAACGATCTTTTAAAGAAAACCCCTCTTGAAGAAGTAATAGATATACCAAAAGTTATTATTAGTAAAGATATTATTTCAGACTTGTCGCTTGTAGATTGGACCCAAAAGATAGAGGTGAAAGGTAAGGAAGTAGAACTCAGTTCAAAAGAAAGTCTTGAAGTACTCGATTTACCTTCAGAGATTAAAAATTTTGTTGAGATGTATAGAGGAGATATTGATGCAATCAATGGAACGATTTTTATGCTTCCGTCCACAAAAGCTGATAAGAAAAAGCACATTACCGAGGCTCTTCAGTATAGTATTGCAAAAAATCTCATTGAAAAAGGCCAACTTCCTGCTAATTACTTTGAACTTAAAATAAAAGGCCTCGTACAATCGACAGATCATATAATTAATATTGAAAAAGATTCTGGTAAACAACTAAATGCTGAAGATGCAGTGCCAATTGATGCAACTCCTAAAGCCGTAATTACGAATGTGAGAAATATAGATGCTCAAACTAAGAAAAAAGAAAGTGAGACTTCTATTATTGGGTCTGCATGGAAAGCAGTTACTGGTGCTGTTTCAGATGTTACGGGTTTTATCGGAGACCAGCTGTCTCATGTACAGGATGTATCTGAGAGTATCATAGCTAACGTGAGTTCGGCTACTTCTCCAAAGGGAGAATTTATCAAGAACGAACATGATGCAAAGGCGTGGAGAAAATATCTTGATGAACGAGTCGAGTATTTAAAGACGCAGAATAATTTACCTGCATATGTACTTGAAAAAGCTGTAGAAGGTCAAAACAAGTTTGAGAATTATCTAATACAAAAGGAATATATAACTGAACCGGGTGGAGAAGTAAGGTCACCCGGTATATCGTTTGGTGGTGTTTTCAAAAATACAATGAGATGGCTTTTTGCTTTAGTCTTGCCTGAAAAAGCATACGCATATATTTTTGGTAGTGAGGATTTTGAGACATGTAGCTCTCTGCCGTGTTCATTTGAAGATAATGGTGCATGGGGAAGCGTGACACCGTCACTTGATCACGGTAGCATAGTTTCTGGTGTTGATTCTCTGAAAGAAATAGTGACTGGTGAAGGAGGAGGAAGTTTGGGCATGGATGGATTTTCAACGAATGATATACGAGTCCAATTTAAAGTATGGATACCTAATCCGACAACATGGGGTGTTTCCGGTTACTTTAGTGTCTTGATATTACAGGACAGTAGTAATGCAAACACCGTGTGGTTTAACGTGGAAGATTGGGGTACACCTCGTCTTACTGTTGCAGGTGATGTGCTTAGTTATACAAATACCGGCATTGATCTAGTTCCAGGTGCAGTTAATACAATTGAAGCTCGTATTAAAATTGGATCATCAACAGGTGATGTTGATATTTGGTTAAACAATACTACTGAGGGATCTCCTAACTATAATGGAAGCGGAACTATGAACACTGGTACAGATAATATTGACGCAGTGCTTGCCGGGCTCGTTTATGCTCCAGAAAATGGAATCTCAACGACTTACTTCGATGACATTATTGTAAACAACGCATTTATAGGTGCTGGTATAACTAATACTAGTCCTTCAGCTCCGACAAACATACTCACAGAAGGTCAGACTAACCCTACAAATGTTAATGACAGTACTCCAGAATTTTCAGCTATCTATGTTGATTCTGATACAGGAGACTTAGCAAATAAATATCGTCTTCAAGTTTCAACTTCAACTACTTTTTCTACTATAAAATGGGATTCAGGTACAACCACGATGGCGACAACTACTGCTGGATATAGAAGCCCAGACATTATTTACGGTGGTTCATCTCTTGCTACAAGCACTACCTACTACTCCCGCATTTTGTTTATAGATGATGGTAACGCCGCAGGCGCATGGAGTACAGCTACCTCCACTTTTATTCTTGGGACAGTAGAGGGTAACAGCACAAGTACACAAGCTGCACTTCAATATCTTATTAATAATCAAAATGACGATGGATCATGGGGCAGTGCTACAACTACATTTACTACGACGGTTGCAGTAGTTGATGCTCTTGACGCGTATGGAGAAACTGGTACCTCATACCAGAACGGTATCGATTGGCTTGAAGATTATATTGTTGATAATAATGATTATCTTGCTCAACAAACCGAACTCTTGGCTAGAGCAGGTCAAGGTACGACTACTTCGACTACACTAGCTAATGCTCTCGATAAATCTACTGGAGGTTTTGTATTCGATCGCAGTTATCAAAGTGATCCAGCAACTACCGCAAAAGCCCTGCAAGCGCTTATTGAAGCGGAGTATGAAGATCCAGGAGCCAATCCCGATCTTACTGTTTTACTTGGACTGTATTATCTCACACAAACGCAGAGGTTCGATGAAGGGTGGAGTGCTTTTAATGGTGGTGTAAGTTCTATACCTATAACAAGTGAAGTCGTGGAGGCACTTCTCCCATATAAAGGTCAAACATTAACAGGTTTTGAATCGTCCTCGATTGCCATTAATGACACCCTTAATCCTGCATTAGCATCTCTTAAAGCTACACAATTATCGAATGGCACATGGGATAATAACCTTCTTAATACTGCAATTGCTTTTTATACTCTCAAAAAATCAAAAACAGCTGCAACATATGCTTATGAAACAGTTTCTTATTTGGAAGGTGCTCAAGCGGGAAATGGAAGTTTTGGTGGTGGTAATTTATATACAACCGCACTAGTTCTCAGGGCGCTTGTAATCCCTGAAGCTACACTCGGAAACCTTGTTATTGAAGATATAGTACCACTTACTTCGCTACAAAATGCCTCATCATCTTCAATAAGGATTGATATAACAAACAATGGAGATGCGGTGGTTGATACTGGCATACTTAATATAGTGGCCGATCACTACCTCATAGGCTCGTTTAACTTTGCAAGCAGTAGTATAAGCATTGATCCAGAAGAAACTGCACAAATTACGATAAATATTGCCAATACTGTTGGGTATGTAGGCAATGTTGTATTTGACGCTTTTGTTGAGGGAATCGGAAATACTGCTTATCCTGATTCCCGATATCAAGAGACATTAGCATTTACCGAAGAACCATCAGATCTTCCAGGTCTTCCTATATATTTTATTGCGGAGAAACATGTAAATAGTGGACCAGCAATTGCGATTAATGTGCAGTGGGGGCAAAAGAGTGATCCAAATCGGCTTAATTATAGAGTTATGGCCCGACATATGGGATCAACTACCTGGGAGTATTCAGATGTCAGTAACTCATTGAGTGGAGGATTTATTACAGGTTCGTTGTTTACTGAAGACCAATTGTACGAGGTTACCGTTGGAGCTCTTGCTCAAGATGGAGTGAGAGTCGTTTATTACACATCTCCAGTTCAAGTTAAAACTAGTATAAATGAGAACGAATATGTTGCAGGAACTGTTTCCGGAACAATGAGAGATGTTAATGGGTTAGTTCCAAATCTTGCTTTTATAGCAGGTGGAAACAATGCAAGTAGTGATGAAGATGGAAATATATCTGTTTCAAATATTCCATATGGAAGAGGGTGGATTAGACCAGACAGTTTCCGTTATGAGAAATATATAACGACATATACAACTGCTGATACTGCTGTTACAAACCATAAAGCATATACCAATTTGATACCGGATACAGAGGATCCAGAGATTACCTATTTTGTCATAGCAAATGAAGGAGATTATGAGATGGAAAATTTGCAGACTAAGACTATCCATCTTGGTGTTGACGATGACATAGGTATTACTGGAACCGGTGTTGTTGAAAGTGCAACATTCTCATATTATGATCCGAATGATACCGAGTGGCATGTTATAGGAACAATGCAAGGTCCACTCTCTAGTACTGTTGCGTATAGCTGGAATGTTGGAGGAGATCTTGTTGGAGATGGATATAAAATTAAAGCAACCATCCGTGATTATAGTGGAAAAGAATCTGATCCGGTGGAATGGGGTCCGTTTGAGTTTACTACCGGCAACGCTTCACCAGAATTTTCTTTTATAACTCCACTCCCAGCAACAACGACACCTATTGATTTAAGTCATACGATTGAATGGACCGATAGAGACGATGATAATAATGCATCTATATTATTATCATATGATCCAGACCAAATCTCAGGTAATGCAAATCACACTAATATTGTAACAGTATATGAGGATTCAGCTCTAAATCAGTATGTGTGGAACACGTCATCAGTCGCAACTGGCACTTACTATATCATGGCACTTATTAGCGACGGGGTTAACAGTAATCAAGTTATTTACTCAGATGAACCAGTTATTATAAGTCACAATGCTCCCACAGCTCCATCAAGTCTTCTTGCCGAAGGCCAGACTAATCCGACAAGTGTAACCGATAATACCCCAGAGTTATCGGCAATATATAATGATCCAAATGATGGAAATAATGCCACTCATTATAGAATTCAATTATCTGCCACTTCTACTTTCTCGAGTATGCAATGGGATAGTAACAAGACTGCACTTGCAAGTTCAACAGCTAAAGGGTCGCGTATAGCAGATGTGTCTTATAGTGGTTCATCTTTAGCTTCAAGTACTTCGTATTACTGGCGTATAAAGTTCTGGGATAACTCAAATAACGAAGGAGCATGGAGTACGACAACTTCAAGCTTCATTCTTGCCACAAGTACGGGAGGCGGAGGAGGAGTTTCCACATCAACCCCTGCATTTATAACTTCTATTGCAGCTGGTGGTACTCCAAGTAGTGTTACGACAGCTGGAGTTAATACAACTGGTGCCAATTTCATAATTATTACTGCAGCCTACAACACAGGCTCAACTCCAACTATTTCAGATAATAAAAGTAATACTTGGACACCACTTACTGATAGTGTAGTTGTGGGAAGTGTGACTACTAGACTTTATTATTCACAAAATCCTACTGTTGGAAGTGGACACACATTCTCAAATACAGCTAGTAGTAACTATTCCTCAGTGTGTGTAGCTGCTTTCAGTGGAGTGGCCACAAGTTCTATGGATGTTCAAAATGGAGCAACAAATAGTTCAACCACCATTCAGCCTGGTAGTGTGACGCCTTCAGTAGATAAGGAACTATTGGTTACAGGTTTAGGATGGAATGTGGGCAGAACAACATATCCTCCTACTATCAATAGTAGTTTTACAGTAGCAACATCATCAAACTTTTTATCTGGAAATCACTATGGATGTTCGATAGGTTACTATATTCAAGCAACTAGCAGTGCAGCAAATCCAACATGGAGTTTAGGAAGTTCACAGTCAAACGCTGCTCGTATCTCAACATTCAAACCAGCAACAACCACAACTCCTTAAATTCTGTTTTGTAGGGGCATAGCTATTCTTTTCAATTTCAACTATTTGATGTAGGGTTAAAACAATCTATGAAAATCAAGAAAGAATTAATAGCATCCTCTCTACTCGTGGTTATTTTTTTAGTGACTGTATTTTACTTATCGCAAGGTTCATACGTAAAAAGTAATAATATTGATTCCTTTATATATAAGAAAGATATTCAGATAGGTAAGGACAAGCTTAATCTTATAGTTAAGGGGGTATCAGTTCCTCTACACAATGGCGATTTATTAGGTAGTGAATATTATTTTTATACATCTGGTACAGAACCTAATTTTTTGAAAAAAGTTGAATCACTTATTCCGCCTAACTATAATAAAGAAACTGGTTTTGATCCCTATTTTTCCTTGAAAGATATTACTGGTGACGGTGTCCCCGAAATACTTATTTTAGTAGAACGAAGTGCAAGTAATTTAAAGATATATGAAATACTAAGATTGGAGAATGGAGTTTTTAGTAATATTACTATAGAAGGACAAAGGGATAATCCTGCTTGGGTAGATTTTGATAAACTTGAGTATAAAGACGAACATATATCATTAGATTGGCATGGTCTATCATCAGATTATCAAGTTGGTAGAAATTATTATCGCTTAACTGGCAATACTTTAGTATTTATTAAAGGAGTGGTTTTTGTTGTGACTAATGACTCAATAACCAA
Source organism: Minisyncoccia bacterium (assembly GCA_049297675.1). Classification (GTDB taxonomy): domain Bacteria; phylum Patescibacteriota; class Minisyncoccia; order Phycocordibacterales; family DATDWN01; genus C7867-006. The sequence continues at coordinate 22,664 of JBAQUS010000015.1, forward strand.
AGGAAATGGTGAAACGTGTGATGTGAAAGTTAGGTATAGTAGTGACAATGATTATAGTTTTGTAGATAATGTTCCATGCGGATCAGGGGTTTTTGATTTTGAAAAGTATTTTTCATCTACATCTTATGATCTTTATAGAAGAGATGAAAATAATATTTATTTTATGGATCAACCAGTTGAAGATGCGGACCTGAAGACTTTTAAGCTTATTGATGAAAATTATTCAAAGGATAAAAATTTTGTATATTATGCATTTTCCAAAATTGAAAAAGCTGACCCTGAGACTTTTCAAATCCTGTCAAATTCTTATAGGTGGGCTAAAGACAAAAATAATGTTTATTACAGTGCTAGGTATGTAGAGTTTGCTGATGCTAGAACTTTTATTGCACTAAATTCTACTTTTGGTGCAGATAGTTTAAATCTCTTTTATGAAGGCAATGTAGTGAGCGGATCAGATCCAGCTACACTTCAACTGATTAAATGGGATTATCCAAGTTATTTAAAGGATGCGAATCAAGTGTACTATGATGGTTATCAGATGGATTTTAAACCTATTATTACAGGTGCAGACCCAGCTACTTTTATTATAGTTAAGGATCACTTTTCAAAAGATAAAAATCATGCCTATTACGGTACAATGACTATTACTAATGCGGATCCTAAAACTTTCGAAGTTATAAAGGATTCAGTATATTCTAAAGATAGTAAACATGTTTTTTATGAAGATACCATAATATCTAAAGCTGATCCTGTAACTTTTGTACTCTTAAATGATCCACACAGCTATCCCACATATGCGAAGGATAAAAATCATGTATATATGCAAGCTAGTATTATTCTAGACGCAGATCCTGCTACATTTGTGATTCCTGGGTAAACTTTCCCGATCACAAAGTGTTGAGAACAGTCACCAAACGCAGGGTATTCAAAGGGGTAGAAAAGAATGACGTTAAAATGGAAACCATACAGTCATATCTAGGCCTTTTGAAACATGGAAATAGCAGGAAGTTAGAGAACCAATTGTTCCTACCAATTAGATAGAAATATCGCTATGTTATTGCTGGAGTGGTATTATTGAAACACAAACGGGTGGACCTCTTACATTAGTTATTGCCTAATGTAAAAAATATTGGACCGCAAGCCAAAAATCTATTAATATATATAGTATGAAAAAGCCAACTGCCAATCTACTCCTAGGTGACTGTGAAAAGATTTTATCAAAAGTAAAAGATAACAGTATTAGTCTAATCGTAACTTCACCTCCATATACCGAACGACGTTCTGATACATACGGAGGAATAAAAACAGATAAATATGTTGAGTGGTTTTTACCTAAAAGTAAGGAATTTCTTAGAGTGCTGAAACCTACAGGTACATTTATTTTAAACATTAAGGAGGCAACTGAAAATAGAGAGAAGGAATTATATGTATTGCATTTAATTCTTGAACTTAAAAAACAAGGCTGGTATTGGACAGAAGAATTTATTTGGCACAAAAAGAACTCTTTTCCTGGAAAGTGGCCTAATCGATTTCGAGATTCTTGGGAAAGACTCCTGCAGTTCAATAAAGACCCTAATTTTAATATGTATCAAGAAGCTGTCATGGTCCCTATAGGAAAATGGGGTGACGTGAGATTAAAAAATCTTAGTGAAGCGGATAAGACTAGGACCAAGTCGAAAGTTGGAAGTGGGTTTGGAAGAATGGTGGCTAATTGGACTAATCGTGAATTAGTTTATCCGACTAACGTCCTCCATATAGCAACAGAGACAGGTAATAAAAATCACAGTGCAGTTTTTCCTCAAGCCATACCTGAATGGTTTATAAAACTTTTTACTAAGAAAGGAGATTGGGTACTAGATCCTTTTGCTGGTTCTGCTACAACGCTCAGGGTGGCCAATAAATTGGGTAGAAACTCTATTGGTATCGAAGTCCAGAAAAAATATCATAAAATATCAAAGTCTAATTTAAAGCTTGACAGAGCCACTTTAATAACTGATACTATATCACAACCTGTCAGGAGAAAGACTCGCTTAAAATGATAATTATCTCAATATATGGCTCAAATAACCAAAGATGTAGCACGTGAGATTATAGAGGATTTTGCTAGTGATATTGCTAGAGCCAAAAGTGCAGATGGTCCAAAACCTCAAAAAGAAGTAATAGATTTTAGAAATGAAAAACGGGATGGTGTTGAAAGAGTAGTGTATACCGTTCCTATTTCTCTACTTAGATTTCGTAAAGAAAATGGTAGAATCGCCTCTGACGTTTTGGCATACGAAAAAGGACACGGGGTTCTTCGTGAAGATGTGAGTGAACATCAAAAAATACTTGCAGGTTTTCTCAGAGATAAGGACCCCGATACAACGGAAATTCTTAAGAAGTCAGTTCAACAAAAAGGGCAAGAAGACCCAGCTATAATTACCGCTGATGGTTTTTTAATCAATGGTAATCGACGTAAGCTTGTACTTGAAATGTTGTGGGAAGGATCCAGTCACGACCCTCGTTTTGAGCGTATGAAAGTAGTTATCCTGCCAGGTAAGGATGATCCTGGAGGCACTCCAACTAATAGAGAGATAGAACAAATCGAAAACCGATATCAACTCTACAAAGATGGAAAATCTGAATATTCAAATTTTGACAGAGCCCTCTCTGTTCGTAGAAAAATAGACTCTGGTATGTCTTTGGAAGAACAATTGCGGGATGATCCTGCAACTTCAGGAATAAGTGATCGTGATTTTAAAAAAGAAGTGCAACGCTATCAGGATGAGTTTCTCGGACCTCTTACTTGTGCAGATCGTTATCTGGAAGCTATAGGTCGTGAAGGAATCTACACACTCATTTCTTCTGGGAAGGGAGACAGAGAAAATAGATGGCAAGCTTTTATTGATTATTACAAGTTCTACAAACGTCTCCAAGACCCTGCGGAACGAGTAAAAGTGGGAGTTGAAGAAAAAGAGGTGGGTAAACTTGAGGCAATGGCTTTTAGCCTCATTAGATTGAGAGATTTTTCCAATCTAGGCATAAAGCTACACATGCTCATACGCAAGCTTCCCAAATATGTTGCCCATCCTTATGCCAAAAAAGAGCTTTTACAAATCAGCTCTTTAGGACACGATGTGGAAGATACTTCTAAAAAAGGTGACAGTTCTTCCCCTGAAGAACTCGATAAACGTTGGGTTAATGCAAACCAGACCGACATCAAACGCCAAGTTCATAAGGCACAAGAGATCATTGAAAGAATAGAAGTCATGGAAACCCCTATTACACTTTTACGACAAGCTCTCGACAAGCTTACAGATGATAACATGGACCCAGCTTCGATAAAATATAATGATGTACCTGAAGCACTGAGGTTGGCTCAAGGATTAAAAGATCGAGTGGAAGAGTTGCGTAAGGAGTTCTATCAACACCAAAAAGTTGGTGAGGATTACATATCTAAGAATAATAATAAAACTCCAAAACGCAATGGAAGTTAGAGTAACTGATAATAGTATTTCTATTCTCTCTGCTCAAAAAACAACGACAGGGCAGATTTCTTTTTGGGGATTTACAAAAGACAGTGAAGGAGTCTACACACTTCAGACTAACGAAGTGGCTTCAATGCTGGAAAAGGTACTTGATTTTTTTGATACAGAAAATCTAACGTATACTCTTTCTCTTGAAGCAGAAAATATAAAAAAAGATAGAACAAAAGTCATTGTTGATTTTTCTGAAAGAAAAAAAGTACTTGAAGATTTTAAACATGGAATTTTTGATAAACAAGCGTACCAGGACTTCACTGGTTTTCTTTCCAAAAATCTAGTACGTTCACTAAAGGAACATCAAAAGAAAAGTGCTTACCATCTATATCTTGCTAGAAATGGGGCAAATTTCTCTGTTCCTGGAAGTGGAAAAACTTCTGTGGTGTTGAGTGTATTTGAAAAACTACGAGCTGAAGGAATAGTTGATACATTGTTTGTCATTGGACCTCCTGCTTCTTTTGGCCCATGGAGAAAGGAATTTGAAGCTACCATCGGCAGAAAACCGACCTATAGAACTCTAGCTGGAGGAGACAGACAGACTCGTTCTATCGAGTATTACCCAGATGATAAAACAAAAGCAGAACTTTATCTCACTACTTTTCAGACTGTTCTAAAAGACCAGGATGAGGTTATCCGATTCCTTTCCTCACGACACATTAATGCTTTTCTTGTAGTGGATGAGGCCCATTACATGAAGCGTTTGATTGGAAACTGGGCAAATGCTGTCATGCGTCTTGCCTCTTCCGCATCTGTTCGTTGTGTTCTTACAGGGACACCCCTACCCAGAAGTCATACTGATATTTTTAATCTCTTTGATTTTCTGTGGCCAAATAACAAGCCTATTAGCGAGTCTCAACAACACATGATTACAGTATATGAGAAAGACCAAAAATATGACCAAATAAAACAGATACTCGACACCACAGTTGGACCACTATTCTATAGAGTCAGAAAATCAGACCTCAATTTAACCAAACCTGTTTTTCATGACCCTATTAAAATTCGCATGAATAATTATGAAAGAAAAATATACGATGCTATTGAAAATAAGATACGAGAAGAAAACATGCATGACGAAATACATGATTTCGAGTTGGTACTACATCTAAGGCGAGGTAGACTCATGCGTTTAAGACAAGCGTCGTCGTATATCGGATTATTAAAGAGTTCAATTGTGGGATACGAAGAAGTTTTGTATGACCCTGCTTCTGATATAGGAAAGTATATACATGCGTACGATGAACACGAACGTCCAGCCAAACTAGAGTATCTTCTGAATTTTTTGAAGGAATTAAAAATAAAAGGAGAAAAAATAGTCATATGGTCAAATTTTCTTGGAACAATCGATCTCATACAAAAAACGCTCATTGCAGATGGTCTAAAAGTTAAAATAATAACTGGAGCTACTCCCGTCGAACAAATGTCTATTAGTGAGGCAGATACTAGAGAAAAGATAAGAGATGAGTTCGTTGATCCAAATAGTGGACTCGATATTTTGATAGCAAACCCTGGAGCCTGTGCGGAATCTATTTCACTACATACCACTTGTCACCACGCACTATATTACGATTTATCTTATAACTGTGCTCAGTATCTCCAGTCGCTAGATAGAATTCATCGTGTGGGAGGGTCTGAAAAAATTCTAGCTCATTACCATTTTTTGCAGTATGATGACACAATTGACGAAGACGTTAAGTCCAGCTTGGACAGGAAAGCTAGGCAGATGTATCAGGTCATTGATCAGGATTACGCTATTTCTTCCCTAGACATAAGTAATGAAGACGAATTAGAGGCATATGAAAGAATATTCTCTCCAAAATAGTGATTTTAAAAAAATATCTCTAGCCCAAATAAAAGTCTTATTTGAGGTACTAATGAACAGTCATGGTCATGATATTTCTTATGTAAAGGAGAAATACCTGAGAGGAAGTGCTTTTTTTGATGAGACTTTTCGGTTTTTGTCTGTTTTAGGCATAGTAGAAAATATAGATAAACAACTCCAACTTTCTATTCCAGCAAATATGGAAGTAGAATCAATTCTTCTAAATTCTCTTTTTAGGAAAGCTAGTAAAATATCCGCTATTGTCGATTACTTCCATAACTTTTTATTAGTGGAGGATGTGTATACTTTTAAACCACCAGTACAGAAAAATTTACAGACCAGCGGAGTTCGCAATCTCCTATTGGAATTGGATATTATTGAACACGATATAAGTACTGGAAATTATATTGTAAGTAAAAAGGGAACACCATATTTGAAATCTTTTTTATACCGCACTTCCGTTTTGGAGTTTGAAGAAATCCTTAGAAAACGAGATAAACTAGGACTTAAGGCAGAATTAGCTGTTCTTGCATATGAGCACAAGAAACTAAGTAAATATCCTGGATTGGCAAAACAAATTGTTCATGTTTCTCGCTCTGATGTCGGAGCCGGGTATGATATTCAGAGTTTTACTTATGCCGATGGAGCGCCAACACTAAAATATATTGAAGTTAAGGCTGTTTCAGCAAATGATTTTAGTTTCTTTTGGTCAATTAACGAGATCGAGGTTGCAAAATGGTATAGGCAACAATACTACTTATATTTGGTACCAATATCAAAGGGTGGAAAAATTAACATGCAGAAGTTGAAGATAATTTCAGACCCATATGATTATATTTATAAGGATGAAAAAAATAGAGATCTTGAGTCCGTACTTTTTCATGTTTCACCAAAATAGTTTATGTCCGAATATCACAACGCACAAAGAACACGAGGAATGTACGACTCAAAGTCGGAGGAGCCATTCAAACTATCTCGGTCCAAAATAGATCTCTTTTTGCAGTGTCCTCGTTGTTTCTACTACGACAGAAAGTTAGGTGTAGGTCGCCCTCCAGGATTCCCATTTGCTATCAACTCAGCAGTGGACCACTTACTAAAGCAGGAATTCGATATCCACCGTGCAAATGGAACTAAACATCCACTGATTGAAAAATACAATGTTGACGCTAAACCAATCGCACACGAGGATTTGGATAAGTGGCGTCACAACTTCACAGGTATTCAGTACCTGCACGAATTAACCAACCTACTCATAACAGGAGCAATAGACGATCTTTGGCAGAATTCAAAAGGAGAATACATAATTGTTGATTATAAAGCCACGTCAAAAGACGAAGAAATAACGGAACTAAACAAAGACTGGCAGAAGGGCTACAAGCGACAGATGGAAATTTACCAATGGCTACTACGTCAGAACGGCTACAAAGTATCTAACACTGGCTACTTCGTATATTGCAATGGCAAAACAGATAGAGAAGTCTTTGATGCAAAAATAGAATTCGACATTACACTTATCCCATACGAAGGAGATGATTCATGGGTAGAGAAAACTATCATCCAAGCTCATAAGTGTCTCTGTGGTGACAAGATACCTGATGCTGACTCAGAATGTGATTATTGTAGCTATGTGACAGCTCTCTCAAAATATAAATAACTGGAAGAAAATTCACAAGCACAACTTGATTCTTTTCCCGAGATCTCCGAAGAGCCATTTTTGTAACTAGAAAAATCTACTGAATTCGTATAAAACTACTGCTTTCAGCTATTCATGGCCTTCTTGAGCTTCTCTGCTTCCTCTAGTTCCTGGATCAGCCCTAACTGAGCATATTGTCCCAGCCAGTGCATAAATCGCTTACTGTACTGGCCTTTATAGAAGATACGATTCATGCTTTCCCGAATGGCCATAAGCTTTATAATTCGACTTTGTTTATAGAGAAATTGCCCGTGCTTGCTATGACGGTTTATCCTAGTTGAAGCATATTGAAGTCTGTGACACTTACGACAGGCAAATACTCCGTTACTGAGATATAGAGCGTTCGTCCTACTCCCACAACCACAAGTTAGGTATGAACGGGTCCCAAAAGTCAGTTCTTGCTCCGATAATTCAAAACGTTGTGATTCTAGGGCAAAAGTAACAACAAGATACGCTTTTTCGTCTTCATGTTCTATGTAGTAGTCAGCAACGGACGGTTTGTTGTTATGTACTATATTCAAATATCCTTCCACAGATTCCTTCTTGCGGGTTTTACGGAGATCTTTTTTGAGTAAATGTGTAGTCAGTGCAAACGAATTTTCTATCAATGCTCCCATTACTACATTTTACTATAGTACTACAATTACCCTTCCGTATTTATTGTGAGAGCTTTGTACCAACAATAAAGGAAAGCTATATAAAAAATCCATTCAATTCCATCTCCACCGCCAACTCGATCTCTAACTGCAATTCCGCCTAGAACCAATATTATACCGAGAATAAATAAGACTGTTGATGACATATTTTTTTATATTAAAACCAAAACCACGATTTAATTTTTGACCATAGGCTTTTAGGTTGAACTTGGGTTATAGGAACAGAGGAGGTAGCTGCTAGATTGTCTTCTGGAGGAACTACATTTGATATTTCAGGATCATTTTTAACAGAAAGATTTTCTTTTACCTCTACTTCTTTCTTGATTACAGGAGCCACTACTTTCACCTGCTCTTTCTGTCTTGCTTCAACCGCATTTTGCCAAGTGGTGTAACACTCCTCCTCTGACATGACTCCAAAATATGTCATTTTCGAGAACACAGGTTTATTACACGCCACGTTTCCAGACTTATTACCGTTCGGAATTTCCTGTGTTTGTACTTTCGGTACAATTGCTGGGGGAGACACACCAACTTTTTGCGGCTTCCCAATACAACTGGTCCTATCGCTATTCCATTGATAGTTGGACGGACAATCACAAGTCAAACCGCCGTTAGAGTTATTCTGCCCCGCATATTTACTGTTAGGAAAAGAAAGATTACATGACTGATCGTAGGTGTAACAATTATCTCCCTTTTGAACATAACCACTCTGACAAGTAACTGGATGGTTAGTACGAACGTTACTAGGATAACGAGCTTCTAGTTGTTGTTGTAATAGTTGTTGTTGAAGTTTTTGCTGTTGAAGAAATATTGCTTGCAGTTGAGTTTGTCTCTGTAACTCATCAATTCTGGCACCAGGTTCTGGGACAATTTCTATCTGTAATGGATTAAGTACGGAACCTGGATAAATGGTTCCATAGGCATGAACGAAAGCAATAGGAACAAACACTATCAAAAGAAATAACACAAAGAAACTCTTTGGAGTTTTATATTTCATGTTTCGCGTGGGTTTTAACCTGATAATAAGTCTCGTGTACCAAAAATGGCCACACAAGACCAGCGATAACTTCTTTCGAAATTACCCCATATCCTTTCGGATATGGACCCACGCGAGTAAGTGCGGCTTATGTGGCCGTTTTTAATCGCGTGGGATTTCTTATGATCCATGCTAGAAACTGCTTATCAGCTTCTAGTTTAGGTATGTACAGATATAATACACCTTGAAACAGATATCGTAAATCACCGAAAAAGCCTTAGAATTTTTAGAAATTTTTTAATCATTTCATTTTTCAAATCCAAAACTTTTCCAATACAACCCTCCAGATCTAGGAGGTTACGTTTCCTCCACAAGCCACATATTCTGGGTCCTGTGATCCCGACCACTGCCCGGGTACTCATCCAGATACATCCAGTAACAAACATTAGCACTATATAGGTAGCAGAATAATTTAATAACTTCTGCCAAGCACGAGCTAGTCTCTCGTGTTTTTATTTTATTCACAAACTAAACATGAAACATATCAAGGAGATCGTAACTAACCCAGTCATATCGCCCTATCGTGGCTCTGAAGCTACATATGAGATGGTACGTGAGCAACTGCGTGAGAAATATGGTGATGAGTGTGCAGATGAGTTTAACCCGCATACTGACGCAATGCCCTTCGTATCATGGGCTTCTTTCGGTTATCGAATTAAACCCCAAGAACGTGCATTCAAATCGGTAACATACGTGGAAGTCAAAAATGACAAAGGTGAGGTTGAGAGAAAAATCCGTCGTGTCGTCAATCTCTTCCACAAAAACCAAGTAACGAAAGTCAGGTGATTTATTCAACTAAATAACTAACATTATGAACACAACATATAAACAACACATAGTCTCACCATTCCAAGTGAAGAAAAAAACTTACGATATAAGTGGCAAGGATCACCCAGTCCAAGAGGAAATCAGAAAGAACCTTGGCGAACTTCACTTAACAGCTGTGTTTGAAGAAGACACACAGACATTACAGGCATTCAGACATGTGAGTGGTGTCATAGCTTTTCTTTGTACACTGAAGAAGGATGATCAGATTATAGGATTTGGCAGAGGTGTGTCTGTCGTTACCAAGCTCAATCGGTATGTAGAGAGAACTGTTAGCTTTGCTCAAAACTCAGCTTTGATTGATTCTGTGGTAAGAGCAACCAAGATGCTTGATGCCTTGCATTTGAGCTCAAGTGGGCAACAAAACACTGTCATAACCAAAGACAATGAAGACTTCTCTCCCATAACAACTAAGCAGAAGAACTATTTGCTGAAATTACTTCAAACGACAAACATTATTAACCAGAACAGCCGTGATCAAATGGAAGACGAGATTGACGGAATGAGCAAGGAGGAAGCGGCAGAGAAAATCAGTTTTCTCATAGAGTCGAGATAGATTACTAAAAATAATACAAAAACATGATTAACACAGTAGCAATCGGTGAGTACGAAAGCCCAAAAGGAAACTATGGCTATCCTTTAGACTATGTGGGAGAGGAGAAAATGATAGACGAACGTCAGAGACTTATCCTAACAAATCTCATATTTGAAAAGATACATGACGAGGGCGAGAGAGAATCTTGGCTATCTCAAGTGAGTTGTATGACGTCTGATGATGCAGAGAGTGCAATCTTTTCATTCCTGACTTCACAGTGGCAGTAATAGATACACAAGAAGCGTATTCCTCGGAGTACGCTTTTTTTGTGATATTTCTTTTCTATCCCGTAATTCAACATAATTATCAAGAGAACTCCATTTACAATTTATATTTTTTGTTATCTGGTGGTGTAATTATCCCCAAACCACTTGTTTTAAAACTTTTTCCATGCCTATTGTAAGCTCTTTTTTACATTCTACGTTCAAGAATAAGGATTTTTTATAAATACAAATCTATGGAACTAATCAGATAGTGCTAAAAATAGGCCTAAGAATATGAGAATCAAATAATTGGTACTGGAATAAGCTAAGTACTAGGTTAGCTGATAGGTCTTTTTGATCAGATAACAAAATATGAAATAGAAAAAACAAAATTATAAGGGGGAATCTACTAGAAAAAGTCCGTTTATAGCTGTGCAAGGTCCCTATTCTAGTAGAACCTTCATAGCTCTAAGTGGATTTTTTATTTATCAAAATTAAACACGAACACTATTATGGAAAACATAAAAACGAATTTGGAATGGGCACTGTACTACCGAAGTATAGGATGGAGTCCATTTCCTGTAGTAAAAGGCGGAAAGGTACCGTCGATCGAATGGAAAAAATATCAAAATGAAATTGCGTCTGAGGAAGAAATTAACAACTGGTGGAAACAAAATCCTGAAGCAAACATAGGCATAGCAACAGGGCTGGTATCGGGTGTAATTGTTCTTGATATAGATTCAAAGCACAATAGAACGTCAAAGGAATTTCAAATTCCTCCTACCATTTGTGCTAAAACGGGAGGACTTGGCGAACACATCCTATTTAAACACCCAGGCGGACATGTAAAAAGCACAAACGGTCAACTTTTCGGTTCCGGAGTTGATTTAAAGGCAGACGGTGGGTATGTCGTACTCACTCCCTCATTGCACGAAAGTGGTAATCGATATGAGTGGATTATTGGACCTGATGAGACAGAACTAGCAGAGGTTCCTATATGGCTACGCGCCGCTTTAGAGGGGCAGGATAAAAATGCAGATGCAAAACTCTGGCAAAAAGGAGCAAGCGGAGTCTCAGAAGGTAATAGGAATGAAACTGCTGCATCAGTCGCTGGTAAACTCCGCAGCTCTCTTCCTAAGGAATTAGTAGAAGACGGATGGGAAAATCTGATTGCGTGGAATAAAAAGAATCCCGAGCCATTACCCGAAGAAGAACTTAAAAGAGTTTGGGATAGTGTCAAAAAATATGATTCAGAGGAAGAGGCACCAGCAAAAGAGTCACCCGCAACCAAATTGTTGAAACTTATTCGGGAAAGGAAGGATGTAACAATTTTTCGTGACTTTCACGGTGATGCTTTTATTGCACTTGAAATAGAAGGAGTACGTCAAGTATGGTCCTGTAAAAGTGATCAGTTCCAACATTGGCTTTCACTCTTATACTTTCATACTTACAAGACTGTCCTACCGTCAGATGCGAAAACGGGTGTAGTAGGTACTATCAAGGGTTTCGCGACGTTTGAAAAGGAGGTCATACATCTCCAGTCTAGAAACGCTTACTTTGGCGATGAGCTTTGGTACGACATGACAAATGATAAGTGGCAGGCAATCAAAGTGACTCAAGCAGGATGGGAGTTAGTGGATAAGCCACCTATACTATTTCGTCGTTATTCTCACAACAAAGCGCAAGTAATGCCTCTCGCGGGAGGTGATGCGAGGTTACTTCTAAAATACTTCAACATTTCTGACCCACAGCAACAACTTCTTATACTCATTCACATCATCTCTGCCTTTATTCCGGGGTTCGCACATCCAATATTAGTAATAAACGGTCCTCAAGGATCAGCAAAATCAACTTTTTCTCGTATTTTACGTCTCATAATTGATCCATCCATTATGGAAGTTGCTTCCATGCCAGATACTCATAGGGAGCTGGTCCAGACACTAGCGCACAACTCATTTATCTTTTTTGATAATGTTTCGTGGATTTCAGAGACCGTCTCAGATATTTTATGTAAAGCTGTAACCGGAAGTAGTTTTCCAAAAAGAGAACTCTACAGCGATGATGACGATGTTATCTACACTTTTATGAGAACTATCGGCATTAACGGTATCAGTATGTTCCTGGCTAGACCTGATCTTTTGGAACGAAGTATTATCCTAAAACTCGATAGGATTGATTCTAAAAATAGAAAACTAGAAAAAAGTCTTATGACAGAATTTGAACATGATTTACCAAGTATACTCGGAGGCATTTTCGATGTATTGGTAAAAACACTCGCACTTAAACCTACTATAGAGCAGGAAAATCTCCCCCGCATGGCAGATTTTGCTTTGTGGGGATGTGCAGTAGCAGAAGCTTTAGGTGTAACACAGAAAGAGTTTATGGATTCGTACAATACAAATATTGCTCTCCAGACCGACATCGTAATTAACGAAAATCTTATTGCTTCTACTATCATTTCGTTCATGCAAGACCAAGAAAGGGATGAATGGGTTGGAACTGCTACTGGTCTACTTCACAGCTTAGGAGAATTCGCGAAGAGTCATTCTGTTGATGTTCACGATAAGCAGTGGCCAAAAGCACACAATGTATTATCCCGTAGGTTAAATGAACTCAAAATCAACTTTTTGGAAGCTGGATGGGACATCTCGATTGACGGAGGTCAAGTGCGAAAAATCACTATTCGCTGGATTGGAAAGAAGCCGAATGTTCCAATTCCAAACACTTTAACAAGGTCAGAAGAAGATTTTAAAAATTTCTAAAACAATATGAAAGAAGAAAATAAAAACTATATGGACGGTTCGGATAGAGGAGTGTTGCACGTCCTTTGTGTTGACACAATGGATATCAAAGCAAGGGTGACTTTTAACTCAGAGGTGGTCCAAGGAGTTTATGTGACCTACTGGGCAGAAGATACTGAAGTTGCCGAAAAACAATTAGATAAAATCTTTAGCATTTTTTTTGAAGAAGTACTTAAAACTAGAGGTATGAATGAGAACAGCAGGGAAAAAAGCCAAATTATTATCAATAATATATAATTAAAAACATGGAAGACAAACCACAAAAAGAAATCAAATTCATAGCGGTATACGCTCGAGTTTCAACTTCAAATCAGGAGGATCAAAAAACGATTGATGCCCAACTTTCAGAGGTAAGGGAATTTGCTGAAAAAAATAAATACATTATTGTCAAAACTTACAAGGATGAGGGCTGGAGTGGGGATATTTTAGCTCGACCTGAGCTTGATCAGTTACGTCATGATGCACGAAGTAAAATGTGGGACGCTGTGCTTGTATATGACCCCGATAGACTTGGTCGTCAGCTTCTTTTCCAACAAATAGTCATTGATGAATTAAAGAAACTAGAAATTGAAATTCTATTTGTAACTATGCCTCCAGTAAAAAATGCGAGTGACAAACTCTTGTTTGGTGTTCGTGGGTTATTTGCTGAATATGAAAAAGCAAAGATAACTGAACGTTTTAGAATTGGAAAAGTAAATCGTGTGAAGAATGGTTACGTTTTAACCTCAGAAGCACCATATGGCTATACCTATGTTCTCAACAAAGGAAAACGTGGTAGTGCAGACTACATCGTTGGACATTACGAAATAAATGAACGTGAAGCTAAAATTATAAAACAAATATTTTCTTGGGTTGGCGATGAAGGGATGACACTCCGTGGTGTTGTCAGGAGATTACAAGGACTTGGTATTCAACCACGAAAAAGCAAAAGGGGTGTTTGGAATACAAGTACACTCAGCACACTTCTAAAACACGAGGTGTTTATCGGTACTGCATATTGGGGAGTATCATACGCAGTCATTCCTGACAGACAATCTACTACAACTCGATATAAAAATACAGAAAAGACAAGTAGAAGGATAAGGCCAAAAAAAGAATGGTATCCAATATCAGTTTCCGCTATTATAGAAAAAGATCTATTTGAACGTACTACACTTCGGCTACAGAAGAACTTTCAGACACTAGGCAGAAACACGGTAAATGAATATCTTTTGGCAGGTAGAATTTGGTGTGTTTGTGGTGGAAGAAGGGCTGGTGAAGGCGTACAGAAAGGTAAACATCTATATTATCGTTGTACTAATCGGGTTCACACATTTCCATTACCTCCTACATGTGCAGAAGGTAGTATTAACGCAAGGATTGCAGATGATATCGTATGGCAAAGGGTCAAGGAAACCCTGAGTTCACCAAAATTACTACGAGAACAAATTGAACGATGGCGCAAGGATGAAAATAGAAGCATCAAACAAGGAGTAACGATTGAGATCAATAGTACCAAGAGAGAAATTGCTAAATTACAAACTCAAGAAGATCGTTTCGCCAGCGCCTATTCAAAAGAGATTATTACTCTTGAAAAATTTGAAGAGTACGCAACTCCTATTCGAACAAAAATCCGTGAACTTGAAAATCAGATATACCTAGCTGGTCTAGAAGAGACACCGAAAAATGATGTACCATTACCAAATGAAGATGAGGTTGAAGCTTTTGCTGAAGAATCCTTAAAAAAGCTCCAAAACTTGAATTTTCCGACAAAACAAGCCATTATTAGGCAGTCAATCGATAAAGTACTCGTTACTACGAATGAATTACAAGTCTACGGTCTCATTAATCTAAATATAATCCATGTCGTCTTCCGCTCTGAGCATAGGTATTGTCGGTCTGCCGAACGTCGGGAAGTCGACGCTTTTTAATGCACTGACAAAAAAATCAGTACCGGCGGAGAATTATCCTTTTTGTACTATTGACCCATCGGTTGGGATTGTTCCTGTACCAGATGAAAGATTGTGGAAACTTTCAGAACTTAGTAAATCGAAAAAGACTATACCGGCCGTTGTAGAGTTTGTTGATATAGCCGGGCTTGTAAAGGGTGCCTCTTTAGGTGAGGGATTGGGCAACAAATTTCTCTCAAACATTCGCGAGGTAGATGCAATTCTGGAGATGGTCAGAGTTTTCAAAGACGACGATATAATCCACGTTCACGGAAAGATTGACCCTCTTGGAGACATTGGGGTGATAAATCTTGAACTTGTTTTAGCTGATGAAGAAACTGTTACTAAGCGTTTACAAAATTTACAAAAGGATGTTAAAGCTGGTAGGAAGGAAGCTGTTTTGGAGGAGAGTGTGTTGAAAAAAGTTTTAGAAGTTTTGAAACGCGGAGAGTTAGTCAACACCATTAACCTAAACGAAGATGAGAGAAAGGTTGTAAAAGGAATGCATTTACTAACAGCAAAACCGATTTTGTATTGTCTTAACTCATCAGAAGCAAGTTCTGAAAATGTTTTGGAGATTAAAGATAGAATTCCAGGAAACTACGTTGAAGTAGATCCAGTATTCGGCTATTTTAATTGGTCTGACCGATTGGATGATCGTCGAGACCGGGGCTTTGACGCTCTAATAAAAAAAAGTTACGAGACTCTTAACCTTATTACTTATTTTACAACTGGCGAGGATGAAACTCGGGCTTGGACTATAGGAAAAGGTTGGAATGCACCCACGGCTGGGACAGCCATACACAACGATTTCAAAGATAAGTTCATCCGTGCAGAAGTTGTTCACTGTGACGATCTTTTAGTTTCTGGTTCATATGCTGTGGCTCGGGAGAAAGGATTAGTCAGAACAGAAGGGAAGGAGTATTTAGTCAAAGATGGTGATGTGGTTGAATTCAGGATTTAAGGCAAGATTACTTGACAAAAGTCAAATAATTTGCTAGAAAAATGCGCAGGAGGAGTTCTATGGAGATTCAGGTTCGTGTTAGAGAAGGAGTCTTTGTTGCCACATTCACTGGAAGGACAGACATCATGTCCGAGGTAACAGGCCATGGGCGTGATCCTAACTCAGCAGTTGGCGATCTTTGCCGGCTGTCGGGGCTTGTAGTGGTGGAAGTCATCGAAGACAACACTCCGCTCGGAGATAATATTCCCGGACTTCAAGATATTCGCAGGCGAGAGGAGGAGGAATCGAGACAACAAAAATTGGAGGAACTAGAGCTGACAACAGCCTAGTACGAAACGACCCCGTGCCTTGCAGATGCAAGGGCGGGGTTTCGATATATATGATATAATGGTCGCATGAAAAAAGGATACAAAGACAACATTGAAAAATTAACACAGGAAAATACAAATTTTAGAAAAGTTCTTTATACAGGAGAGCAAAGTCAGCTTGTCCTCATGTCTCTTCTTCCTGGGGAAGATATTGGAAGTGAAGTTCATCCTGATAATGACCAGTTTTTCAGGTTTGAAAAGGGGATGGGTAAAGTTATAATAAATGAAACAGAGTATGAAGTTTCTGACGGTGATGCGGTAGTTGTGCCAAAGGGAGCGAAGCACAACGTAATAAATACAGGGAATGTACGTCTGCAGTTCTACACCATATACAGTCCAGCTCACCACAAAGACGGCATTGTGCGATCCACAAAAGCAGAAGCAGTTACACAAGAGGCAGAGTTTGATGGAGTGACGACTGAGAAATAATTTCTAATTACTAATTTTTAATTTCTAAAGGTATGGACTCAAATCAAAATAAACCAAGCGATAATATGAACCCTAGCAAAGCCAGGGTTAGTGCTAAAGATTTGTTTTTAAATCTGGGGGCTTTTGTGGCCTTATATACAGTTGTTATCAGTCTTATAAACCTGCTTTTTACTGTCATAAACAAGGCATATCCTCAGGTTACAAATAATTATTATGGTTACAATTCATTCTCCAACATTTCCTGGCCAGTTTCAGTTATTATTATTTTCTTTCCGATACTCATAGCCCTTATGTGGCTTTTGGAAAAGCAATATGTTCTTGAGCCGGAGAGGCAGAGAACAGGAGTTCACAAATGGCTTTCTTTTGTAACTCTTTTTGTTTCTGGTCTGGCTTTTGCAGGGGATCTTATTACAGTATTGTATTATTTTCTAAATGGTGAGGAACTTACAGTCGGTTTTCTTCTAAAGGTACTTGTTGTTCTGGTTATATCTGCATCTCTGTTTGTTTATTATATAACTGATATAAGAGGTAAGCTGACTTCCTCATCAAGAAAGGTCTGGAGAATTCTTTCGGCTGTCATTATCATAGGCTCAATCGTTTGGGGCTTCTCTGTTTTGGGTTCACCTAGAACACAAAGACTCTACAAATACGATGAGGCTAAAATTAATGACCTCTTAAATATTACTTCTTCAATTGAAAACTACTATTATCAGAATCCGAAAAATGCTCTTCCAAACACCCTAGCAGACTTGTCTTCAGTAAACTATGTTGTTGTGACTGTTGACTCTCAAACACAAAAACCATACGAATACACAAAGACTGGTCCGATGTCGTACAAAATTTGTGCTGACTTCAACACTGACTCAAAAGGAGAGAATTTTGATGGTACAAGACCAACGGTAGTAGGGCTCTCGCCTGACCAAAGCAATTGGTCACATCCAAAAGGTAATCATTGTTTTGATAGATCTGTAACACCTCAATACGGCAAACCTGTCCCAATCTACTAGTTTCTAGTTTTTCCCAAAGGTCCGATCTAGGGGAAACTATGTTTTGCATACTGAAGAAATTTTGGGTAGGATAGGAGGTATGAAAAACGAGTATAACCATCTGAAGATTGAAAAGAAATGGCAGAAGGAGTGGGGAAGAAAGAGAGTTTTTAGAACTGAGGATCAATCTAAAAAAAAGAAGTATTACATCTTGGACATGTTTCCTTATCCGTCTGGAGAAGGTCTTCATGTCGGTCATCCAAAGGGCTACATTGCAACTGATATAATTTCAAGGATGAAAAGGATGCAAGGGTTTAATGTTTTGCATCCAATGGGTTTTGATGCCTTCGGATTACCTGCAGAAAATTATGCAATTAAAACTAAGACGAATCCTGAAATTGCAGTTAGGAAAAATGTTCAAAGATACAAAAAACAACTTGAAGCCATAGGGCTTGATTACGATTGGTCGAGAGAGGTTAATACAACAGATCCAGCTTTTTATAAATGGACACAGTGGATATTTTTGAAACTATTTGAGAAAGGTTTGGCATATGAATCAAATGAGCCGGTGAATTGGTGTCCCTTCGACAAGACGATTTTGGCAAATGAAGATGTTGAAAATGGAAAGTGCGAGAGGTGCGGAACGGCGGTGGAGAAAAGACCGATTCGCCAGTGGGTTTTAAGAATCACTAAATACGCTGATAGGCTTCTGTCGGACTTAGATTCTCTTGATTGGCCGGAGTCTATAAAGGAGAGCCAGAGAAAATGGATAGGCAGAAGCGAAGGGGCAGAGATTGATTTTGAAGTCTGGCGAAGCAGTGAAAAAATAAAAGTTTTTACAACAAGGCCGGATACCATTTTTGGAGCAACATACATGGTTCTCTCACCGGAACATCCTTTGATTTCAAAATTAAGTGATCAAATTTCTAATTGGGAAGAAGTATATAAATATATTGAAGAGACAAAAACTAAAACAGAGATAGATCGCACCAGTGAAGGAAAAGAAAAGACAGGAGTGAGGTTGGTTGGAGTAAGTGCAGTTAATCCAGCGAACAAGGAAATCATACCAGTTTTTATTGCAGATTATGTCCTTTCGACGTATGGAACTGGGGCTATCATGGCTGTACCTGCACACGACGAGAGGGATTTTTCATTTGCAAAAAAATACAATTTATCGATTAAGGAAGTTATTACAGGAGGGTCTGGTGTTGGGGCACACATCGGAATCGGTGAGCTAATAAACTCAGACAACTTTTCTGGTCTGGATATTGAAAAGGCCAAGAAAGAAATCACTAAATATGTTGGAGGGAAAATTGTTACAAAATACAAACTCCGCGACTGGGTTTTTTCTCGTCAGAGATACTGGGGAGAACCCATTCCTGTTCTTTTTGAGAAAGAACAGGAAATTTCTAATGAAAAATTTCTAATTTCTAATGAAAGAAAAATTGTACCACTTTCGGAGAAAGAACTTCCACTCAAGCTTCCAAAGGTAAAATCGTATGAACCAACAGGCGAAGCTGAGTCACCACTAGCCAAAATTCCTAGTTGGGTAAACGTTAAAAGGGGAGGAAAGTTGTATAGGAGGGAGACGAATACAATGCCACAGTGGGCTGGGTCGTCTTGGTACTATCTTCGCTACATGGATCCGAAAAATAAAAAGGCACTAGTGGACAAAAAAAAGGAAAAATACTGGAACATGGTAGACCTTTATGTTGGTGGGGCAGAGCATGCAACAAGACACCTTATATATGCCAGATTTTGGCATAAGTTTTTGTATGATATTGGGGTGGTCAAAACAAAAGAACCATTTAAAAAACTTCAAAATGTTGGACTGATCATCGCTTCAGATGGTAGAAAAATGTCAAAAAGATTTGGCAATATAATAAATCCTGACTCAATAATCAAAGACTATGGAGCTGACACTCTTCGTATGTATGAAATGTTTATGGGTCCGTTTGAACAATCAGTTAGTTGGAGTGAGGATAATATTTTCGGAGTCAGGAGGTTTTTGGAAAGGTTGTGGAGAATTGGGGAGAGGGTCAAACACGACACCAATACACGAATGAAGACGAATGACACGAATAAGAAATCCACTACTAAAATAGAGGAAAAGAAATTTGAAATATTGCTAAACAGGACAGTGAAAAAAGTTTCTGAGGATATTGAGTCGATGTCATTTAACACAGCAGTTTCTTCTATGATGATTCTTCTAAATGAAATGGAGAGTATGGCTGAAGTTAAGAAATCAGACTTTGAGACTTTTCTGAAAATTCTTTCTCCATTTGCACCACATATTACTGAAGAGTTATGGCACACTCTCGGTCACAAGACTTTATTAGCAAAAGAGAGGTGGACAAAGTGGAATCCGAAGAAACTTATAGATAACGAAGTGAAAATTGCTGTTCAAATAAACAGCAAGGTTAGAGCAGAAGTAGTAATACCTCACGGTGCCACAGAAGGAGAAGCAGTTCGGCTTGCCAAACTCAATCCTGACGTTTTAAAGTGGCTATTAGGTAAAGAGATAAGGAAGGTTATTTATGTTTCAAATAGAATTTTGAATTTTGTAATTTAAGGGCCATATATGTTGTAGATATAGTCAAGGCTTGACCCCCGAACTAATTCTTGTTCTTAATATCAACTATTGACAAAATTAGTTCGGGGGTTGACTTATTTTTGTCATAATGCTACAAATAAGCGTACGTTTGTTGACACAAGACCTCAAACATAACTTAATTATCTATATTAACTATTGGAAAATGGAAAAGTCACTAATATCATTTAAACCGAAACAGAGTGTCAAAAGGTTACTCTCTGTCTTGGGAGACAGATCTAAAGATGTCATAGTTTCAAGGTTTGGTCTTGGTTCTGAGACAAAGAGAATGACTCTTGAAGCAATAGGCAAGAAGTATAAGATCACTCGTGAAAGAGTCAGACAGATTGAGAACTATTCACTCGTAAATATTAGAAAATCAAAGGAATATGCAAAGGAGAAGCCAGCTTTTGATGAACTCCGAAAGGCAATTGCTGATATGGGATCAGTAATCTCGGAGGAGTCACTACTTAGACATTTGTCTAAGGATAAGTCCACTCAAAACCAAATACATTTTCTCCTAGTAGTAGGTGAGGATTTTTCCAAGGATAAAGAGGATGAGGAATTTAAACATAGGTGGTCAATAGATAAGGAACTTTCAAAAAAAATCCATTCTGCACTTAGAGAACTATATACAAAGCTATCTGATGACGAAATAATGCTAGAGTCTGACATGATTGAGAAATTCCTAGAGCATTTGAGGGATGTTTCAGAAAAATACAAAAATCAAGAAATTGCCAAGAGGTGGCTGGAACTTTCAAAATTAATCGACAAAAACCCTCTTGGTGAATGGGGTAAAACAGGTTCACCAAATATAAACGCTAAAGGTATGAGGGATTATGCTTACCTAGTAATAAGAAGACATGGGTCTCCGATACACTTTAGAGAAGTAGCCAAACTTATTACTGAACTCTTTAAGAAAAAGGCTCATGTGGCTACTACTCACAACGAACTAATAAAAGATCCAAGATTTGTCCTAGTAGGCAGGGGTCTTTATGCTCTCTCTGAATGGGGATATATGTCTGGGGTAGTTAAAGACGTTATAAAAAATATAATAGATAAAAATGGACCTTTGACCAAAGACGATATAATAAAAAAAGTCTTGAAGGAAAGATATGTAAAAGAAAATACCATAATGGTTAATCTACAGAACCCGAAATATTTTAAGAAACAAAAAGAGGGAACATACGCAAACGCTTAGTAAAAAACAAAAAAACCATCCTGAGCAAGTCTGAGGGTGGTTTTTTTGTCTGGAATTGTTATAATTCATTCATGGTATCAGAGAGTGGATCACTTTTTTCTATAAGCGACTTTTTTTTGGTTTTGAAGGTCGTCTACTATGCCTCATGGGTACTTGTGCCACTTGCACTTATTATTATTGTTATCGAAATGTGGGTTGACTATAGGAGAGCTCAGTTTATGGCCAAACAGAATTTCCTTTTGCTTGAGGTTAGAGTACCAAGAGATGTTTTTAAATCTCCAAAAGCAGCTGAGTTTTTTATCAATTCTCTCTTTCAAACTGTCGGAGAAAAAAACTGGTTTGAAAGAATTTGGCAAGGAAAAGTCAGAGCATGGTTCTCACTAGAAATAGTTTCGGTTGGTGGTTCTGTACATTTTTTTGTTTGGACTAGAAAGGGTTTCAAAAGTATTATTGAAGCCAATCTTTACTCTCAATATCCAGGGATTGAAGTGACAGAGGTCAAGGACTATACACTGCCAGTTTATTACGATCCAGAAAGGATCACTCTTTGGGCATCAGAATTTGAACTAACAAAAAGAGATGCTTTCCCGATTAAAACCTATATTGACTATGGAATGGATAAGGATCCGAAGGAGGAGTATAAAATTGATCCGATGACCCCACTTTTGGAATTTCTCGGTGGCATGCCGAGAGAACACCAAGTTTGGATACAAATCATTGTAAGGGCTCATAAAGCAGAGGAAAAAGATCCAAGTAAAAAATGGAAAGATGCTAAGATTTTTTTAACCCTAAAACCGAGTGATATTTGGGACAGATGGGAGAAAAAGGACATGCGTTGGAAGGAAGCAGCTAAGGATGAAATTCAAAAAATTGTCGATGGAGCAAAAGGAGAAAAAGGTCCAGATGGAAAATACATTCCTGGTACAGGTAGACAGTTGACTGAGATTGAGAAAGATACAATCTCAGCTTTAGGAAGAAGTGTTTCAAAGAGCGGGTTTGACGTAGGCATAAGAGCCTTATATTTTGCTCCAACCGAGCTTTTTAACGTAGCTAATTTAGGAGGAATAATAGGTGGCATAACACACTTCAATTCTCACCTAAATGGTTTCAGGCCTGTTAGAGGATCAGAGGAGAGATATAAAAATGTTTTTCTAGCTTGGAAGAAAAGAAGTGATAAGACGAGAAACAAAGAAAAGCAAAAATTACTTGATGCCTACAAAAGAAGATCATACTACTATAAGCCTTTTAAAAGTCCTCATTTTATTTTAAATTCAGAAGAACTTGCCACAATTTACCACTTTCCGGGTGGTGTTGCTCCAACCCCAACTCTTTCTAGAATTGATTCTAGAAAAGGAGAGGCCCCACCAAACATTCCTGTTTAAATGGATAGGTAATGAAAGATCATATGGAAGAAAAAAAAGAAGAACGAAGAACATTTCTTCATGAGCAGTACCTTAGATCTAGACTTTTTCTGTCCACTCTTACTGACAGTCAAAGAAAATCTGTGATATTTTTTTTAATTATTATTATATTTGGAATTACTTATTTATATCTTTACTCACCGCCTAGTAATTTTCCGGTCGGAAAAGTCTTTTCAATACATTCAGGTGAGTCATTAGGTAACATTGCCAAAAGTCTTTCAGAAAAAAAGGTCATTAAATCTTCCTTTGTTTTTCAAAGTCATGTTATTTCGCTCGGTGGAGAAAAAAGAGTTATTGCGGGGGACTATTTACTTGATGTGGTGGAGGGACCAGTAGATCTTGCCTTCAGAATGGTCAATGGAGATTTCCATTTAAATCCAAAACGAATTACTGTACCAGAAGGTTGGAGTATATTTGAAATTTCAGATTATTTAGAAAAAAATCTTATTGATTTCAATGAGAAAAGTTTTCTTCTACTATCCAACTCGCGTGAGGGTTATCTTTTTCCAGATACTTATTTTGTATTGCCGACTGCCAAACCGGAGGAAATAATTGAGAAAATGACAGAAACTTTTTTTGAAAAAGTACCAACTGTTTCTGGTTTCTCAACCACTACGTATAAGATAAAGGATGTGATAATAATGGCATCTATTCTTGAGAGAGAGGCAATTACCATGGAATCAAGAAGAATCATAAGTGGAATACTCTGGAGGAGAATTAAGCTCGGCATGCCCCTTCAAGTTGATGCAAGTTTCTCATATGTTAATGGTAAAAACACTTATGAGTTGACTTTGGATGATTTGAAAATTGATTCTCCTTACAATACTTATTTATACAAAGGCCTTCCACCTGGACCAATAGGTAACCCAGGTCTTAATTCTATTTTTGCTGCCATTCATCCAACTCCTACAAAGTATCTTTATTTTCTAACAGGCAAGAACGGAGAAATGTACTACGCTAAAACGTTTGAAGAGCACAAAAAAAATAAGGAAAAGTATCTAAGATAAGGACTTTACATATATCGGAAGGTGTGTTAGGGTATGAGTCTATGAAAAAATACAATGAATTTAAGGTGGCAAAAATTGCCATAATACTGCTAGTATTAACGGTTTTTGGAGCATTCTACTCCGAAGCTTCCGCACAAGTTTCCTGTCTATATCTTCCAAAAACACTGAAGTTTGGATTAAAACAGAATAAAGGAGAAGTTATTAAACTTCAGGACTTCCTATACAAAAAAGGTTACTTGAGTATTCCTCCAACTGGATATTTCGGTAAGATGACCGAGTCTGCAGTCAAGAAATTTCAAATAGAAAACGGCCTCGAACAGGTTGGCGTAGTTGGTCCACTGACAAGAGCAAGGATCAATCAGATTTCATGCCTACCACAAACTATTTCTCTGCCTACATCTTCTCTGCCAGAGTCACAAGTAGCTCAGACTGCTAGTCCAGTTCCTTCACAGACTCCTGTAGTTGGACAAATAATTTCAAACCAAAATAAAGACATCGCTTTACCATACACTTCTAGCAATTTCTCAGACTGGAAGAAAAGTTGGGGAAAGGTTTCCACAAGCTCGACTTCTGTGTTAGTTGAAGCCAATACAGATACATATGGAGCGCAAACAATATTCCCATCATCGAATTCTTTGACCGATTACAGATTGAATGCAAATATTTTTGTGAGAAGGGGGAGTTTTATACTAATGGCAAGATATGTAGATGACGACAATTTCCTTGCTTGTAGTTTCGGTGGAAGAACTGTAGAAATAATTCAAAGAATAAAAGGTCTTTCGAAAACAGTTGCAAGTGCTTATGTTTCTGAAATGCCGAACCCTACATTTTTCTTTAGTGATATTAACGTCTCGATGAGTGTAATAGGCAAAAAAGTTGGTTGTACAGTTCTAGGCAATCAAGAAAATGTTCAATACTCCAATATAGACGATTCTCTACTTAAAGGCGGTATTGGTATCCAAAATTGGAACGAAGCCCTCGGTGTTGCTAGTTTGGAGTTAAAAAAAGTCACTCTTGAATCTATATAGTTTCTCATAATTGCAGTTTTCAGAGCACGTATAATCGTTTACTAACGATTTGCTCTCGCTCGGCAATGAATCGACTAGCAAGGACCGTCCTTGCTAGTCGAACTTGGCAACTTAGTTGCCAAGCTGAAGAAATTTACTCATGATGTTTTTTGTGTTATTTTAATGAGATGAAATCAGAACTAAAACAAAACGAATTTTTTGATATAAACAAACTTCCACCCGAAAAAGGATTGCTTTTGTTCGGACTCTCAATGAATAAACTTTCAAATCGACAAAATGCTGAGAATTGCATTAAAGATATTCGTCACTTCACACCTTCTAAAGTTAGC
Organism: Minisyncoccia bacterium; assembly: GCA_049297675.1. GTDB lineage: Bacteria > Patescibacteriota > Minisyncoccia > Phycocordibacterales > DATDWN01 > C7867-006. The sequence goes on from JBAQUS010000015.1 coordinate 48,067, forward strand.
AAACCTCTTATTGGTCTTAACTTTATATATTCAGATTTTCTCTATCTATATAGTGATAAACCAGCTCCAGAATTAAAACATACTTTTATGAATCAAGTAATTGATCATAGAAATAGTATCCAAAATTTGGTTGAAAAAAACTTTATTGAATTTCAAATTCAGCATGCATTTGGTTATATGGTATGGAACCAACTTTATGTGGGAACGAGAGGTTTTAACAAACTTTTTGATCAGTTAAAGAAAATCTACAACGAAGACAATTTGTTTCAGAAATACCTTGAAGAAGATTGCCTAGTCTTTGGTAGAGAAATGGGAGAAAATCAAATCAAATTCTTCTTGGAAGAAGCTCTTATGATTTATCTACTAAACAAAAATCAAATTAAGCTTCCAAATGAGTATATCGAGAATAACCAAAAATGGATTTTATTTTGTTATCCAGGAAAACCGTTGAAAAGTACTATATATTTTTTTCGACTAAATCCTTTTAAGTTAGACTGGTCAGAGAGCCCATATCAAAATTCCTTCTATGATCTTGAGTCAAAGCAACTTATCGATTTCACCAGAGTAGATCTTGAAACATATCAAGTCAGATAAATGAGTGATACTAAAAAAGTTTTTGTGGGGGTTTCGGGGGGAGTGGATAGCTCTGTGGCTTTGGCACTTCTTAAAAAACAAAATTATGATGTTACAGGAGTATTTCTGAAAGTCTGGTCGCCGGATTTTTTAGAGTGTGATTGGAGAGAGGAGAGGAGAAGTGCTATGCGGGTGTGCGCTACTTTGGGTGTGCCTTTCCTAACACTTGACTGTGAAGCGGAGTATAAAAAGGAAGTTGTGGACTATATGATAAGAGGGTACAGCGAGGGAAGAGTTCCTAATCCAGATGTTTTTTGTAACAAGTATGTGAAGTTCGGAGTGTTTTTGAAGAAGGCACTTGAGATGGGAGCAGACTTCGTGGCCACAGGACACTATGCTACGCGATACGAATATACGAATCATGCGAATAATACGAATGGATTCGAATTGAGAGAATCCAAAGACAAGGAAAAGGATCAGAGTTATTTTTTACACACATTAAATCAGGAACAATTAAGCAGATCACTTTTTCCGATTGGAGGATATACAAAGCCAGAAGTCAGAGAAATGGCTAGAAAATTTGGACTTCCAACTGCTGAGAAAAAAGACAGCCAGGGTCTATGTTTCATAGGTAAAATCGACATAAAGGATTTTCTCTCGCACTACATAAAAACAGAGAAGGGAAATGTTTTAAATGTTCAAAGCGAGATTATTGGCGAGCATCCTGGGGCACTATTCTTTGCTATCGGGCAAAGGCACGGTTTTACAATTACGAAAAAGAATTCAGATGACTCTAGATATTTTGTAATTAGTAAAAGTATGAAAGAAAATACTATTACAGTGGCAAATAAAGAAAAAGAAAACGTTGAGGTTTATACTACAAAGGAAATTTTTCTGAGGAGTATTCATTTTATTAGTAGTAAAGTGACAGAATTCCCATTGAAGACTGAAGTCAGAATACGTTACAGACAAAATAAGCAAGACTGTATGATACAAGAAGAAAGTGGAGGATACAGAATTTATTTCAAAAATCCACAAGAAGGAGTCTCGATCGGGCAATCAGCCGTTTTTTACGATGGGGAAGTATGTCTGGGAGGTGGAATAATTGAGAATTATTGAAAGAACTAAACAATTTATAAATTATTTATCTGAATAATAATTTATAATTAGTAATTTATAAATTTATACCAAAGAAGTATACCATATCTTTGCGATCGCAAAGATATGGTATACTTCTTATTGACACAATAACTAGCATTGTTTTATCATCGTTTAGTTAAACAACTAAGATAAGTATTATTATCAATACGCGATCAATATGGGTCAGTTAGACTTTTGCGGTTTAATTTTTTTATGCAATAATGACGGGATGAATCCCGTTAGAGGTCTAATGTAATTTGCCTCTGGGAGACAGAAATGGTTATTAATTAATTTTTTTAACATTGACTATGGAGTTACTGTTACCTCTAAAGGGATGAATCCAGAAGGAATATATGTTGTAAAAGCAGACGGAACACGCCAGCTGTTTGACCAGTCAAAACTAGAGCACTCGCTAAAAAAAGCCGGGGCAGGAAGCAAAGCTGTTACTGAAATAATAAATCATGTAGCGTCTCATCTTTCTCAAGATATTACTACTCACGAAATTTATAAGCATGCTTTTGAGCTACTCCAAAAAGAAGATCAACCTATTGCAATAAAGTATTCTCTAAGACGAGCTATTATGGAGCTTGGTCCTACAGGTTTTGCCTTTGAGGATTTTATTGCAGAAATTTTTAAGCAAGATGGATATCAGGCTGAAACCGGGAAAATTGTTAAAGGATTTTGTGTTGAGCATGAAATAGATGTGGTGGCTTGGAACAAAGAAAAGCTCATCATGGTTGAGGCTAAGTTTCATAACGAACTTGGAACCAAGTCCGATCTTAAAGTGGCACTATATGTCAAAGCCAGATTTGAAGATTTGATGAAGATGAAATTTGATTATGGGGGTGAAAGGAATCTTGACGAAGGATGGTTGGTAACGAACACAAAATTTACATCAACGGCAATAGAGTATGGATCGTGTCAGGGCGGAATAAGAATGGTTGGTTGGAACTATCCTCCGGTTGGTAACCTGCATGACATGATACTCGAAGCCAAACTTCACCCTCTGACATGTTTGGTAAGTCTAAATGGTCGTGAGAAGAGAGAACTGCTTTCTCAAGGTTTTGTTTTGTGCAAAACGCTTTTTGAAAAGCCAGAATTACTCCAATCGGTAGGTATCACAGGAGACAGGAAGAAGGAAGTCCTGGATGAAATTGATTCGCTATAATATGAAAAATAAAAATAAATCATTCATTGGCATCACAAATTTTTTCTTTGAAGTTGGGATTTTGTCTAAAACACCAAGAAGTGGCTTCCATTTTCTTGGCACAGGTGAACAGTCTGTAGCAGAACATGTAAATAGAGCCTGTTACATTGGATATAGCTTGGCAATGATGGATGGAAAGGTTGATGTTTCAAAAGTTTTAAGAATGTGTCTTTTGCACGACATATCAGAGACTAGGATATCGGACTTAAACCATGTTCACCAAAGATATGTCGAGAGAAAGGAACACGATGCTGTTAAAGATATTACAGATTCAGTTCCTTTTGGCAGTGATATGTTTAAGATAATTAAGGAATATGAAGAAAGAAAATCGGCAGAGTCAATATTGGCAAAAGATGCTGATAATCTGGAGTGGATAGTATCACTCAAGGAAGAATATGATTCTGGCAATACTAGAGCTCTTGTATGGGCTCAGTCAGCTATAAAGAGACTAAAGACGAAATATGCTAAGATATTGGTCAAGGAAATTATGACAACAAACTCAAACAAATGGTGGGGTTGGAAGTGATTTTATTATAACTATTTATCATGTCTCTCGAAGAAAGATTTGAAAAAATGAAGGAAATAAGAGATGAAGTATTACATCTCAAAGATTCACCTTTATATCAATACAGAATTGATAATAAGTTTTTTCCTGTGGTTGGAGAGGGAAGTCATGTAGCTCATATTATGTTTGTGGGTGAGGCACCTGGTAAAAACGAAGCTGAGACGGCCCGACCTTTTTGTGGAAGAAGCGGAAAAATACTTGACGAAATGTTGGAGTCAATAAAGCTCAATAGAAGCGATGTCTATATAACAAATATAGTCAAAGATCGACCACCAGAGAATAGAGATCCATCTGAAGAAGAAATAAAAATTTATGCACCGTTTCTGGACAGGCAAATAGATATTATACGCCCGCAAGTCATTGCAACTCTAGGCAGATTTTCAATGAAATACATTATGGAAAAATTTGGTCTGAACGATAAAGTAGGTCAGATAAGTGACTTGCATGGAAAGGAGTTTCCAGCTACGAGTAGCTATGGTCCAGTAAGTATAATTCCTCTTTATCATCCAGCAGTTGCCCTGTATGATGGTTCAAATAAACAAACTTTACTAAATGATTTCAAAGTTCTGGAGAAATACATAAAATAGTTAAAAGTTAAAAGTATAAAGTTATAAAGTAGTATAGAGAATAATAGAATGTCTGAAGCGAAAAAGTATATAGATTTTTTAAATAAGACATATTTTCAACTTCACAAAAAATATGAAGAGTTGTTTTGGCTTTCCTACATGGGAGATCATGGTGTAAATAAAGCAAAAGATAAAGCATTAGGTCAGAGGGATCTTTTTCGATCAGATAGAGAACATTCCGAAAAAATTAAAACATTAATTAAGAGTGCGACAAAAAATGAAAGGGCAAGTTTAAATCATTGGCTGGGTTTTTTTAAGAGTTATCAAACTCCACCAGAGGCAGTTTTACTAAAGGAAGAAATTGACACACTTGAATCTAAAATAGAAAAATTTAGGTCAACCAGAAAAGAGGGTTATATCAACCTTAAGACAAATAAATTTGTTGAAGCGTCTATAAATAAAATTTGGACTATTATCAGAACTGAGGAAAATGAATCAACAAGAAAAGCCTGTTTTAGTGCCAGTGAAAAAATGGCAAGTGAATTAATTTCTGATTATATAAAGTTAGTAAAACTCAGAAACCAATTTGCAAAAAAACTTGGTTACATGGATTTCTATGACTACAAGTCATTAATTGAAGAGGGAATGACTAAGAAGGAACTATTCGATATATTTGATAAAATATATAAGAAAACAAAATATTCGTTTAAAAATGTAAGAAAGCTTGAGAAGTCAAAACCAGGACTCAGAAAACCATGGAATTTTGGGTACATGATGGCGGGAGACTTCACAAAAGAAGAGGATAAGTTTTTTCAGTTTGATGATGCACTTTTACGATGGGGAAGGTCATTCTCAGCTTTAGGCATCGATTTTAAGAAGAGTAATTTGAAGTTAGATTTATTGGATAGAAAAGGAAAGTACAATAATGGCTTTTGTCACTGGCCTGAAGTTATTAGGTACGAGAATGGTAAGAGAATTCCTGGGACGTCAAACTTCACATGCAATGTTATTTTTGGTCAGGTTGGTTCAGGAGTCCAAGGAATGAGAACACTTTTTCATGAGGGAGGACATTCTGCACATCTTATGAACTCTGATCAGAGAGAGGTTTGTCTAAATCATGAGTATCCTCCCATGTCTACTGCATGGGCTGAAACACAGAGTATGTTTTTGGATACACTCTATGCTGGCATAGATTGGAAAGTTCGATACGCAAAGGATAAAGAAGGAAATCCATATCCGTTTGATTTGTTTATGAGAAAAGTTAAAAAACTTCACATTACTTATCCGCAGGATTTGTACGGAATAATGTTTGTTATGAATTTTGAAAGGGAAATTTATGAGTCAAAGAATTTAGATAAAAGTGAAGTTATAGAAATAGCCAAAAGAAATTACCGTAAATTTTTTGATAGATCAGAAGATTCTATTTACGCCCTACAAATACCGCACATATATGCCTGGGAAAGTGCTTGTTCATATCAGGGTTATGGACTAGCAACCTTGGCTTTGGATCAATGGAGGCTGTATTTCTACAAAAAATACGGCTATATTGTCGACAACCCTAATATTGGCAGAGAAATGACTAGGGTTTGGAAGCTTGGAGCATCAAGTGGTTTTAATGAATTAGTCAAAATTGCAACTGGTAGAAAGTTATCTCCTGATGCACATATTGAGAATATTACTATGCCTATTGAGAAAATAATTTCAAAAGCTAAAGAAAAAATCAATCGTTTAAGTAAAATTAAACTATATACTGGAGAAGTAAAATTAAATGTACGAATTAAAATGATGCACGGTAAGAAAGAAATATCAAACAATAGTAGAAGTTTTGAGGATATGACTGAAAAGTATGGTCACTGGTTAAAGTCACAGATAAATAAAAAATAATATGTGGATTGTATACGCACTAGTCTCTGCTTCGTTTGCTGGACTTACAGCAATATTTGCTAAAATTGGGCTCAATGGGGTTGATTCAACACTAGCCACAACTGTTCGTTCCTTCATAATGGCGGGATTTTTGGGAGCAACTGCACTTGCTTTAAAAAAATTTCAAGGATTTACTCTCAACTCTTTTTCAAACAATGAGTGGCTTTTCGTTTTTCTCTCTGGAATAGCTGGTGCCCTATCATGGCTCTTTTATTTTTACGCTCTAAAAAACGGTGATACAACTGTGGTGTCAGCAATAGATAGATTGAGTATAGTTTTTGTTATGGTTTTCGCTGGCTTTATTTTGGGTGAGGGTTTTACGGTCTATAAAATAGCCGGGGTAGTACTTATCACCCTTGGTGCATTTTTGACAACAATAAAGTAGTATTAACATGTATGACTTCTAATGAAATTCGGGAGAGATTTTTGAGATTTTTTGAAAAGAGGGGACATAAAATAATTCCTTCGGCTTCTTTGGTGCCAGAAAATGACTCGTCTGTACTGTTTAACACAGCAGGCATGCAACCACTAGTCCCTTATCTTTTAGGAGAGGAACATCCAGAAGGCAGGAGGTTAGCGAATATACAAAAATGTGTTCGGACAAATGACATAGATGAAGTTGGTGACAATACTCATCTGACTTTTTTTGAAATGCTTGGAAACTGGTCACTTGGAGCTCCCGAAAGAAGCGACGGATCAGTAGCCCCTGCTTCTGACGGGACAGGCTACTGGAAAGAAGAATCTATAAATTGGAGTTATGAACTTTTGACTTCCAAAGATGAGGGCTTTGGGCTTGATCCACAAAGACTTTACGTAACTTGTTTTGAAGGAGACTTAAATGCTCCTAGGGATGAGGAGTCAGCAGAAATCTGGAGAAAAATTTTTGAAAAAAACGTAGTAATTGGCGAGAGAATATATTTTAGACCAAAGGAGAAAAACTGGTGGCCTCAACCAAAAGAAAAAGATGATTACAGTGGACCTTGTGGACCTGACACTGAAATGTTTTACGATTTGACTGGTGAACTAAACAAGGGTATGACCTTGGCAGAATATATTAAAGCGGATGATGAACAGATAGTTGTGGAAATTTGGAATAATGTTTTTATGCAGTATTTAAAGAAGGATGGAAAAGTTGTAGGTGAATTAGATAAGAAAAATGTAGATACAGGTGCCGGATTTGAGAGAATTGTAACTGTGGTTCAGGGTAAGAAAAGTGTTTTTGACACCGATATATTTGATTATTTACTTTTACCACTTAAACCCAAGGATTTGAGTAATAAGAAATCTGGAAGAATCGCAGTTGATCACATTAGATCCGCAGTCTTTATAATAAATGATGGGACAGTTCCCTCCAATACCGATAGAGGTTATATCTTAAGAAGACTATTAAGGAGGGCTTACGTACATATAAAAAAAATTGGGGCAAGTTTATATGATATGATATCCATTGCAAATCTGGTTGCTGGAAGTTCTTTGTATAAAAAATACAGTTTTAATTCTGATTTAACTAAAAAAATTATTAAGGATGAAATGAGTAAATTTGAAAAGACTCTTGATGAAGGTTTAAAAAAATTTGATAAGAATGAAGACCCTTTTGTATTATTTACAACATATGGTTTTCCTATTGAGCTAACAATGGAGCTGGCAAAGGAGAAAGGAATTGAGATCAACAGAACAGATTTTGATGAGAAGTTTAGAAAACACCAGGAAATTTCTCGGGCTGGTTCTGAGCAAAAGTTTAAAGGAGGACTATCTGGCACAGGTGAGATGGAAACAAAATATCATACTTGTGCTCATCTTCTCCATCAGGCACTTCGAGATGTATTTAATCCAGAACTACTCTGTAAGGGTAGCAATATAACACCTGAGAGGCTTCGTTTTGATTTCCCTTTCGACAGAAAATTGACCGATGAGGAGAAGAACAGAATCGAGGGTATTGTTAATCAAAAAATCTCCGAAAAAATACCAGTGAACAAGGTGGTCATGAAAAAAGAAGATGCTCTAAAAACCGGAGCTCTTCACGTTTTTGACACAAGATATCCTAATGAAGTAAATGTTTACTATATAGGAAATACTATAGAAACAGCCTATTCAAAAGAATTCTGTGGTGGACCGCATGTCGAGAACACTGGCGATCTAGCCATTGTTCGAGATCCCGAGGAGTATTCGACGAGGGATAAGGCGGGTTCCAACAAGAAAGTTTTTAGAATCATAAAAGAGGAAGCAGTATCAGCAAACGTCAGGAGGATAAAGGCAGTATTGGAATAGGACGTTTTTTCTGCTAAAATATTATCAATGTTTAGTTTTTTAAAAAAGGATAAGGATCAAACTGCACTGCTAATAAACATTGGCAACGGAAGTATTGCTGTGGCCTCGGCTCTTTTCAACGAGGAAAAACCAAGATTTCTTTATACTGCTAGACACTCATTCGTTATGCTGGATAAGCCTGATGCTAAGGTTTTGTCTGAATCGGTTATTAGAACATTAGATGAGGCATTATCAGCATTTTCAACTAAGGGTTATGACAATAAATATTGGGACTATAAGGAAAAAAGAGTTTCTAAAATTTTAGTTGTCTTTTCATCACCGTGGTTTATTCCTAAAATCAAACATATCGAGATTAGAAAAGATAATCCTTTTGTTATAACCGAAAAATTTCTTAACGATATTTTGGAGAAGGAAGAGGTAGTTTTTAGAGATGAGCTTAAAGTGGACCTTGAGGAGAAAGTGGGCTCTTATGATGTGGTGGAAAGAAGTATTGTGAATGTCAAAATAAACGGTTATATACTGAAAAAAAACATCGGTAAAACAACTAAAAATTTTGAGGCATATCTCCGAATGTCGGTTGTTTCGACCGACTATGTAAAGAAAGTCAGGGATATAATTGAAAAGTATACTCACTCATTGGAAAACGAAGTAATTTTCCACACTTTTCCGTTTGTATCTTTTACAATCGCTAGGGACGTATTTTCCAACAGTTCAAGTTTCATATTGCTTGATGTTACAGGTGAGGTTACTGATCTAACATTAGTTCAAAATGAATCAATAGTAGCAGTTGCATCGTTTCCGTGCGGTAGAAATTATATAATAAGACAAATTGCCAAGTCCTTTAACACAACTTTTGAACTAGCTGAATCAACACTGAGATTATTTATTTCAAAAAAGCTTGATGATCTTGGAATAAAGAAGATTGAAGAAGTTTTAGTGAATATTGAAAGAGAGTGGGCTATATACTTTGAGAATTCTCTTTTAGAATTGTCTCCACAGATGGTTTTGCCATACAAGTTCTTTATGACGGCTGACAGCGATGTTTCTGTGGTCTATAAGAATTTTTTATCTCTGTCCAAAACTGACACGACTTCTCTCATAAGAAGAAATATTGAGTTAATTCATATAAGTTCTGAGACACTGTCCAATTATTATCAAAATGATTCAACATCTCAAGTTAGTGAGTTTATTGCTATACTGGCACTTTTCTACAACAGAATAAGTAGATATTAACATTATATCTTTGCAAACTTTAGAAATTTATATAAAATTAGTCCATAAATGAAAAAAAATATTATACAAGATGTGCTTCCACCAAAGAGAACTATTAGAAATGTGGAGTTACATGGACGAAGTAAGGATCATAACACTGAGTTAGGTGACGAGTTTGCAAGTAAGGTTAATATTAACAGATCAAATAGTAAGCTGAAGCCTGAAGAAGAGACTCCAATTAAAATAGAGACAAGTGTTCCCAAAGAGAAAAATATTGGCCAGCCTGTTGTGTATGACTATGACTACGAGACTCCAAATAAAAGAATAAGGTGGGGATTGTACTTTTCTGTTGGTTTCCTAGTTCTTGCTCTGGCTTTTGCTATCTCAGCATTTTTTAGAAGTGCACAGGTGAAGATTACTCCGCAAGAAACCACAAAATCTCTCAGTGAGACTTTTACCGCAAAGAAAGATGTCTTGCCAAACAATTTATCTTTCCAAGTAGTTTCTATTTCTAAGGAAACAGAGAAAATAGTCGATCAAACCGATACTGTTGGAGAGGAAAAAGTTGAGAGGAAAGCTGGTGGCAAAATTGTTATCTACAACAACTATAGTGCTGAGACTCAAAAACTTGTAGCAACCACAAGATTTCAAACTCCTGAAGGTCTTATTTTTAGAATTAAGGATCCAGTTGTTGTTCCAGGCAGGACAACTAAGGACGGTAAAATTGTCCCAGGAAGTATAGAGGCATATGTTGAGGCGGATAAGTCAGGTCCATCTTATAACACTGGACTCAAGGATTTTACAATTCCGGGTTTTAAAGGTGATCCTAGATTTAAGGATGTCTATGCCAGATCTAAAACTGAGATGATCGGTGGTTTCTCTGGAATGCAAAGGACAGTTTCCAAGGAGGTTCTTACACGAGTTGAGGATGAGATGAAGTCACTTCTTATGGAATCAGCAAAAGTTGATCTAGTTAATCAAATTCCCGCTGATTTTATACTTTTTCCAAACACCATTTCTTATAAGTTTGATCCAGCAGTTCAGTCTATTTTATCTTCTGGTCAAGTTGTTATTAAAAAGAAGGGCACTGCCAGTGCAGTTATTTTTGACAGGGCTAATTTGACCAAAATTATACAAGCTAGAATTCTGCCAGAGTCAGGAACTGACATTGTTAGGATATCGAATATGGATAAGTTCGAGTTTTCTTATCTCGCCACCACCACTCCAATATCAAGTTCAATCTCATCCATTACTTTTAGTCTTAATGGTGAACCGAATTTCGTCTGGACCTTTGATGAAAGTAAGCTGAAATCTGATCTGCTTGGACTATCAAAGAAGAGTGCAAAAGCAGTTATATCTACTTATCCTTCAATAAAAGAGGCATGGATTTTGACCAGACCATTCTGGAATCAAAAAATACCTAAAAGTCTTGATGATGTTAGTTTAGTAAATACATCAATAAACTAACATTGCATGAGTTCGTTGACTGACACGTGAACTTTTGCTAATATTTAAGCCTCAATAATGCAAGATAAAAGAACAAAGAATGAGACCATAACCGCACAAGTGGTTGAATCTTTACCAAACACTTTTTTTAAAGTCATCAGAGAAGACAATGGTGAGGAAATTTTGACATATTTATCGGGTAAAATGAGACTAAACAGAATTAGGGTACTGATTGGAGATAGAGTTATTGTCGAGCTTGATCCCTATGGTGGAAAGGGTAGGGTAGTAAAGAGAGTATAGTAAGGGTTAAAATTAACAGGTAACTTGCGTTTTTTTGAATAAAATGCTATAAAAGCATGTGCACTAGGGCTTTTTAATGGGATGAAAGTAAAGGCTTCAGTCAAAAAAATATGTTCACAATGTCAAGTAGTCCGAAGAAAGGGCTATGTTTATGTTATTTGTAAGGCAAATGTGAGACATAAGCAGAGGCAAGGATAAAAAAGAACTCTATAACTATATATGAGAATTTTAGGAATAACATTACCGGATAACAAGAGAATTGAAATAGGTCTGACAGTCCTTTATGGTATTGGTAGACCTCGAGCTCACACAATACTGGATAAGGCTGGAGTTTCATATGGATTGAAACCTAAGGACGTGACTATTGACCAGGAGAACGCAATTAGAAAAGTAATTGATGGTATTAAAATTGAAGGAGACTTAAAAAGAGAAGTTACAGGAAACATAAAAAGACTAAAAGACATTAAATCCTACAGAGGTTCTAGACACACTAGGAATTTACCAGCTAGGGGACAGAGAACTAAAACTAATGCTAGAACCAAAAGGGGTGCTAAGAAAACTATGGGTACTGGGAGGAAGTTAGCAGATAAGAAGTAGGAATAAGTTATAAAGTAAAATGGGAAAAAAAAGAATAGTTACAACTGAGGGCGAAGATTCACAGAAAAAGGCTGTGGTAGCTTCAAGTGTTTCAAAAAAGAAAGTTGAAGTTGGAATCCTTTTTATACAATCTACATACAACAACACTAAACTAGTTTTAACAGACAGCAAAGGTGCGGTTTTGGGGACATCCTCGAGTGGAGCAATAGGCTTTAAGGGTGCAAAAAAGGGAACTCCATTTGCAGCTGCTAAAGTTGGTGAGATTTTAGGAGCAAAAGCCACTGCAATAGGTATGAAGGAGGTCTCGGTTGTAGTTAGGGGTGTTGGATCTGGTCGGGAGAGTTCTATTAGAGGTTTCATATCCAAAGGAATAAATATTATTTCTATCAAAGATGTCACCCCAGTGCCATTTAATGGTCCCAAACCGAAGAAACCAAGGAGAGTCTAAGAAGTTATAAAGTTAATAAAATGAAAATTGGACCAAAATACAAAATTGCAAGGAGGCTAGGTGCCCCAATATTTGAGAAAACTCAGACTCAGAAGTATGCTATAAGTGCTGAGAAAAAATCCAAAAGTAAAGGATTTTCAAGGGGTCGAACTGAGTATGGAAATCAGTTGAATGAAAAACAGAAGGCGAGATTCACATACAATATGTCAGAGCGACAGTTTTCTAACTATATAAAGGAGGCTATTTCTAAGAAAAGTGTCAATGTTTCTCAGACTATTTTTGAGTTTCTTGAGTTAAGACTCGACAATGTAGTTTATAGGTTGGGACTTTCACAGACAAGAAGTGGTGCAAAGCAAATGGTATCTCACGGACATATAAAAGTTAATAACAGAAAAGTCAGTATTCCGTCAATGCGAGTTAGGGTTGGAGATAAAATTGAAATAAATGATAGGTCAAAAGATAAACCATTATTTAAAAATTTTGATGAAAGGTTTAGTAGTGTCACCGTTCCAGTTTGGCTTAAGTTTGAAGTTGATAAAAAAATTGGGGTAGTTATGGGATTACCGCATTATTTAAAGACAGAAAACATGTTTGATTTGAACACGGTTGTCGAATTGTACAGCAGATCGTAATTAATATTTATTGCAATTAAGCAATAAATAGTGTATAATTTATCAGTTAATTTTAACAAAAAAATAATGTCAGATTTCACAATAGTTTTGCCATCAAAACCTAAAATAGTCTCAGAGTCGGGTTTTACTGGATCATACGAAATTGACGGTTTATATCCTGGTTATGGACACACACTCGGAAACTCTTTGAGGAGGATAATATTATCGTCTCTTCCTGGATCTGCTATTACAGCTGTTAAAATAACTGGAGCCTCACACGAGTTTTCAGTACTTCCTGGGGTCAAAGAAGATGTAATAACTATTCTGCTTAACTTAAAGCGTGTTAGGTTTGGAATGGTTTCTGATGAGCCTCAAACTGCCACACTAAAGTTAAAAGGTTCAAAAGAGGTTAGGGCAGAAGATATAAAAGTTTCAGGTGGAGTGTCGATTCTGAATCCTGAACAACCAATTGCAACTATGACAGATAAGAATGCAGAGTTGGACATGGAGATCAAAATTGAAAAAGGACTCGGCTTTGTATCAAAAGAAAATCTGGAAAAAAATAGAGTTGATATTGGGCAAATCACACTTGATGCTATTTTTACTCCAATCCGAAGAGTCAGTTATGAAGTTGAAAACATGAGAATAGGTGACAGAACAGATTTTAATAGACTTAAGGTTTTTATTGAAACTGATGGAACAATTACACCAAAGGAGGCTTTAGAGAAATCAATAGAGACTATGATTAGTCAGCTTAAGGCTATAGTTGGTTTCAAGGAGGAGGAAATTATGCTTCCACAGGCCTTGATTCAGGACGAGTCAGTCCAAAAGTCGGGACCAGATGATGATTCATTAAAAACTAGAATTGAAACGCTTGATCTCTCTGCAAGAACACTTAATGCCCTTTCAAACGCAAATATTAGAACTCTCGGGGGCCTTGCAAGAAAAAAGGAGAAGGACATTCTTGAAATTGAGGGTCTGGGAACAAAGGGACTCTCAGAAATAAAGGATGTATTGGCTACGTTTGGGATAAATTTAAGGTAAAATGAGACATCATAATTCAAAAAGAAAGTTTGGGCGAGTAAGAAAAGTAAGAAGTGGACTGATGAAGTCATTAGCTTTATCTTTGGTAAAGGAAGGAAAGATCAGAACAACAGACGCTAAGGCTCGTGAACTCAGGCCATTTGTGGAGAAAATGATTACAAAAGGCAAATTAGCCACTTTGGCTAGCAGGAGAAATCTAATTTCAGAAATTGGGATAGTTGGCGCCGAGAAAATAGTAAAGGAAATTTCTCCTAAGTATGAAAAAAGAGCTGGAGGCTATACTAGAATAACAAAGTTGCCTGAAAGGCTTTCAGATGGTAGTCTTATGGCCGTAATTGAGTTCGTTTAACTTTCACTCTATGAATAAATATATTATAGATGCGGAGAATAAGAGTATGGGGAGAGTCGCAACTGAGGCTGCAGTTTTTCTTATGGGCAAAGGTTTAAAAGATTTTAAGAAAAACACTGTCTCGGATGTAGAGGTTCTTGTAAAAAACGCTTCAAAAGCCAAAATTGATGAAAAAAAGAGGCTGTCAAAGACTTATTCAGTATATTCTGGATATCCTGGTGGATTGAGGCAACCTTCCATGGACGATGTAATATCTAAAAAGGGTTATGCTGAAGTTTTTAGACAAGCTGTATCAGGCATGCTTCCAAAGAACAAACTTAGAGTCAAAATGCTAAAAAGACTGATTGTTAAAGAGTAAAGTTATAGAACATGGAAAAAACAACTACGAAAAAAGATGTTGGAGTAAAAAACAAAGTCATGACTGATAGATATACTGAGGCTGTTGGTAGGAGAAAGACTGCAATTGCCAGGGTTAGAATTACTCCGGCCAGCAAAGTTTCTGTTTTAATTAACGAAAAAGAACTCGAAAAGTATTTTCCAGTAATGGAAATGCAAGACACAGTACTCGAACCCTTCTCTGAGTCCCCAGAGAAGTTTAGTGTTACTGTAAAAGTATCTGGTGGTGGAGCTCATTCACAATCTGAGGCTATTAGACACGGTATTGCTAGAGCTATAGTAGAGAAAGACTCAAATCTAAGGCGTGCTATAAAAAAAGCTGGTTATCTCAAACGAGATCCTCGTGCAAAAGAGAGAAGAAAGTTCGGTCTAAAGAAAGCAAGGAAGGCTCCAAAATGGAGCAAGAGGTAAAACACTTTTTTCGGTTTTATTACTCAATGTAGTTAACTCACTGTAAATTACAAAACTCTTATTCAACACATATTTTCTGTCACCAGAATAATTTTCTGAGCCCATTTAAAACTACACACGATCTTTGCGATCGCAAAGATCGTGTGTAGTTTTATGCGAGATATCTGGCTACTTATATAAGATAACTGTCAGTAAAATTAATAAAAAAACCACCATCGTATTGACTGGCGGGATCTTCCCGCCGTCACGATGACGGATTATCTCTCAGGATGGATCAGTTTTCTTGTACGGACATATACCTCAAGAAGCCGTCCATTACTAACTGACTGTACCAATCCACGAATTATTGAGAGTGCGGTATCATCAGATGAGTTAATGATAATACCCACTTCCACATTCCTGTCTCCAGGATGGTCCCAGACGTAAATGTATGTGTTCACTTGCCACCTCCATTTTTAGGATAGCAGTTAAAATTGACTTTGTCAATTATACAATGAAACATGTTTTGATATAATGCAAATATGCAAAATGATGACAATAAAACTGATTTGGAGGAAGAAGTGGATACTGACCCGGGAGATGATGTAGTGTATGAGGAAAACTCGGAGGTCACTTCAGTTGACTGGGCACAAAAGGTTGCCAAACTCAAAGCCAGAGTAAAAGAGCTGGAGAAGAAAAACTCTGAGCTTCTTGATTCGTGGCAGAGGGACAAGGCAGATTTTATAAATGCTAGAAAGTCTGATGAGAACTCGAAGTCAGAATTTCTGAAATTCGCTAAGGTAGATATTATATCTGAAATTATCCCAGCACTTGATTCCTTTGATAATGCAATGAAAAATAAGGAAGCTTGGGAAAAAGTTGATAAAAATTGGCGGACAGGTATCGAGTACATTCGCACCCAGCTTTTAAGTAGCCTTACAAGTCATGGTCTTAAAGTAATAAACCCAATAGGGGAAGTGTATGACCATGCAAGAGACGAAGCTATTGAGCAAGTGAAGGTTTATGAAAAGGAGAAAGATAATATTGTACTCGAAGTTTTGCAAGTCGGTTACGAGCTGAACAACAAAGAAATTCGAGCCCCAAAAGTCAAAGTTGGACATTTTACATAAGTCCTTGCTGTGTCTAATCTTGTGGAAGACCGTCTTCCACAAGTGGCTTAAAATATAGTTATTTGGCTAGTGTTAACGTATAGACATATTTAAAATTAGGAGTAAAATGCAGTAAGTATTTAAAAATATTGAAGTATTGAAGTAATGTCAAAAGTAATAGAAAAAATAATAACGAGAGTTCAGGAGGAATCAGACAAGCGCTTAGAAAAAATGTTGAAACGCCATATTAACGCCCTATTATTGAAAATAAGAAAAATTGCTTAGTATGAAAATAGTTCAATCCAATAATCAATATTTCGATAAAATACTTCGAGACAAGGAAGGTAAACTTGTCCGTGCAACATTTTGTGTGTATGAAAGTAGTGGAAGAATAAAAGCCCGTCTGATTAGCCTTTCCTACCTTGAAGAAAAGGCTATTACAGGGAAAATTTCTGGTCTAGTCTCCCTTATGTCAAGGGTACCCCTTGACACTAAACTTGGACATCCAATGTCCAAGTTGCGGGTTGCTTCACCATATTTCAATAAACTAACTTTGTATTTTAACGCCTCTAAACCCCGCGCACCCACAGCCCACTAATATGGGTTCACCACGAATCTTACGAATTTATGAAAGTCGGACCTTCATAAATCAAGAGAAAAGCGAAACCCCGTAGGTGAGCAGAAGCTCCCCACGGGGTCAGAAAAACATCAGTTGTGACTCTTGACGGTTTCAGGTCGTAGGTCTCTGAGTGACAATTTTCCTGAAACCCTCTGTCAGACGCTTTGGCTTTGCCAACCTTTCCGCCTCAAGTTTGAGCTCAGGAAACACCCTGATCACTACCTCGAGACCTTCAAGATCCAGATGATTCTGGATGGCCGACCAGAGAAAGTACATACGTGGCTCAACCTGTTCAGACATGTAAAACCCCCTCAATAACTATATAGATTATTAATGAGTTTGTCAAATTATCAATTACTATCTTACTTTATACTTTACGAACTTTATAAACTTTATAACTTACTAACTTAACATTAAGAATCGGTTTCAAATTTGAGTGAAATCCGAGGCATCGAAGAAAAAGGCGAGGAAATGTATCGAGTATACATTGACGAGCATTTTTCAAAGATAACGAAGGAGTTCACCAAATTTGGGACCGCTGTAACATTAACTACAAACATATGTCAAAAATTATAGGAATAGATCTTGGAACGACAAACTCTGCCATCGCCATCATGGAAGCCGGTCAACCGAAAATATTGGAAAACGCGGAGGGTGCTAGAACAACACCTTCCATAATCGCTGTTTCAAAAACAGGAGAGAGACTTGTTGGGCTTCTGGCTAAAAGGCAAGCAGTGACCAATCCAAAAAACACAATTTTTGGAATTAAAAGATTCATAGGACACACATTTGATGACGAGGCAGTTCAGAAGGACAAAGCCATCGTGCCATTCGAAGTCTCAAAGTCGGGAACTGGAGGAGTCAAAGTAAAAATGTCTGAGAAAGATTACACACCTGAGGAAATTTCTGCAATGGTACTCTCAAAGCTTAAAACGGACGCTGAAACAAAAATTGGTCAGAAAGTGACCCAGGCTATCATCACAGTGCCTGCCTACTTTAACGACTCCCAAAGACAAGCCACAAAAGATGCCGGTCAGATTGCTGGTCTTGAAGTTCTGCGCATTATAAACGAGCCAACTGCTGCTGCTTTGGCATATGGCTTCGACAAAGGCAAGAAAGAAGAGAAAATAGTGGTCTTTGACTTTGGCGGGGGAACCTTTGATGTTTCTGTCTTGGAGGTGGGGGACTCTGTTATAGAAGTGAAATCAACAGATGGCGACTCTCATTTGGGTGGAAAAGACATTGACCAGAAAATAATAAACTACTTAGCTGACGAGTTCAAGAAAGAATCAGGAATTGATCTGAGAAAAGATACTTTGGCACTTCAGAGACTAGATGAATCGGCGGAAAAGGCCAAAATCGAGCTTTCAACAGCTATGGAGTCTGAAGTAAACATTCCATTTATTACTTCTGATGCCTCTGGGCCAAAACACTTGCTTATTAAATTATCTCGGGCAAAGCTCGAAGAACTCTGCTCCGAATTCATAGATAGAGCCATGAGTATTACAAAAAGAGCAATGGAAGCTTCAGGTTTTTCCACATCGCAAATAAACGAGGTTATCCTAGTCGGTGGTCAGACCCGCATGCCAAAAATGACAGAGAGGGTTAAAGAATATTTCGGCAAAGAGCCGAATAAATCAATCAATCCCGATGAGGTTGTGGCACTTGGTGCGGCTATTCAGGGAGGAATATTGGCAGGAGATGTTAAAGACGTACTACTTTTGGATGTTATACCACTTTCCCTTGGCATTGAGACTATGGGGGGCGTAGCAACTAAGCTTGTTGAGAGAAACACCACTATTCCAGCCTCACGTTCTCAGGTTTTCTCAACTGCGGCTGACAATCAGACTTCTGTTGAAATACATATTGTACAAGGGGAGAGAGCAATGGCGTCAGATAACAAATCACTTGGCAGGTTTATTCTCGATGGTATTCCACCATCACATCGTGGTATGCCACAAATAGAGGTCAGTTTCGATGTTGATGCAAACGGTATTCTCTCTGTCAAAGCAAAGGATAAAGCTACTAGCAAGGAGCAATCCATAAGGATAGAAGCTCGATCATCACTTTCAAAAGATGAAATAGAAAAGATGCAGAAAGATGCTGAAGCTCATGCTACTGAGGATGCCAAGAAAAAAGATATTGTTGAAGCCAAAAACATCGCTGAGCAACTTATCTACACAGCCGAAAAATCACTCATGGATGCAGGTGAAAAAGTACCTGCTGAACTTCGAGCTAGTATTGAGAATAAAATCACAGATGCAAAAACAGCGAGTAAAAATGAAGATATGGAAATGATAAAGAAGACCACAACGGAACTCTCGAATGAATTATCAAAAGTGGGCGAAGCGATGAGTAAAACCGGAGGTACTGAGCCAGCAGGCGAAGTGCCAAAAGATGGACCAGTCCGTGATGCGGATTTTGAAGAGAAGAAGTAGGGTAGAAGTTGGAAGTACGATGTAAGATGTACAAGAAAGTGTGAAAGTAATTCAAAAAGGAATGGTAGGTTGATGTCAAGTGTACTTAAAAATTAGAAACCTTATAATTAACTCACGAATGAAACCTCGCGAATATTACGAATAAATGCATTGAGCCCATTCGTGGGTAATAAAAATGAAAGACTACTATCAAATACTAGGCGTAGACAAAAAAGCTCCAAAGGAGGATATAAAAAAAGCCTTTCGCAACTTAGCGCACAAATATCATCCAGACAAAAAGGGAGGAGATGATGCTAAATTTAAGGAAATAAACGAGGCATACTCCGTTCTCTCTGATGATTCAAAACGTGCAAATTACGACCAATTTGGCTCAGCAGGAGCAAATGGAGGTGGTTACGGGTATGGTTCCTCATCAGGCTCAGGATCTTCAGGCTTTGAGGGTTTTGATTTCTCACAGTTTACACAAGGTGGTAATTCTGGCGGTCAGGGCTTTGAGTTTGACTTTGGAGACATGTTCGGCGATATATTTGGTGGAACCACCCGAAGACAGGCTAAACGCGGAAGAGATATATCGATCGACCTCGAACTCTCTTTTGAGGACTCAGTTTTCGGAGTTGAAAGAACCATACTTCTAAACAAAGTTTCAAAGTGCGACACATGCTCTGGTACTGGAGCATTGAAGGGAAGTGAAATGATGACATGTGAGAAGTGCAACGGCAAAGGTACAGTCAGAGAGGTCAAAAGAACTTTTTTCGGGCAGTTTGAATCGACAGCTACATGTGCAGTTTGTGACGGTTTAGGCAAAATTCCAAAAAACAAGTGCCATGTATGTCACGGCAAAGGTATTTATAAAAAGGAATCAGAGATAAAGGTCAAAGTACCTGCCGGGATTGATAATGGTGAGATGATAAGACTTACAGGAGGAGGCGAGGCTGTAGCTGGAGGACAGGCCGGGGATCTCTACATTAAGATATATGTAAAAAAACATCCAGTATTTACCAGGGAGGGAGAGAACTTGGTAATGAATCTAAATATAAAACTTTCTGACGCTATTTTAGGTGCAGAGTATAACATTTCTTCTCTTGATGGAGAAATTAAGCTCAAAATTCCTGAAGGTATCAGTCACGGTGAAGTTCTGAGAATAAAAAATAAAGGCATACCAGTCTCCAAGCATCATAGGGGAGACGTACTAGTCAAAGTCTTACTCGTTATACCAAAAAAACTAACAAGGGAAGCCAGAAAGTCGGTCGAGGATCTAAGAAATGAAGGTTACTGATGGGTAGAAGTTAGATGTACAATGTTCGAGGAACGATTTAAAATTCTAACTCTAGTATCATGCTTCCAACTTCTTTCTTCTACTGTTATAATCATTGAGTGACACAATTTGCTAGTACAAGTCTTTTATCTGTTCCGAGTTTCTTTACTGGGGATTTGGCTTTTTTTGTTGTCACATTTGTTGTTTTTTTTATCTATACAGTCTATTTTGGTCGTGGCATGACAATCTCTTTCGTTCTGAGTTTCTACTTATCAATTGTGTTGTATTCAATTTTTCCTTACACCTCTCAACTGATATTTATGTCAGGGGAAAAACTTGAACTAATAAACAATATATTGATATTTTTCCTTCTTCTAGCTCTGTTAACTATTACCATTAATAGGCATATATTCTCTCCTATGGAGTACTCAAGCCCATTGGGTATACTCAAGGTAACTGGTCTTTCACTGGCGGGAGTGGTTCTGGTAACTGCCTTCTCCTATCTTGTGGTAAATTTTGACTTACTTCATAATTTTTCGCCAAAAATTGACTTGGCTTTTACGTATAGTGGGGGAGGATTCATTATTCTCCTCCTCCCTCTTCTACTAGTTGCTTTTATTTAATGATGTAAGTCAGGTATGCCTTGATCAAATAATCAGGTTGATTTTTTGGTGTAATATTGTCTATCCTGTTTTTATAATTGTGAGCCTATATAAAGCCATATCTTAGGGCTTTACAAGACGCAATTTGACTGGTATACTCTTGACAGGAGGTAGTTAAGTATGCTATCATGTAGCCCACTCAGTTTTCCTGAGTTTTTCTGTCTACAAAGGTCAGAAGAAGTCTTAATAGACTCTTCTGCCTCCCAGAATTAGAAAATAACCAAAACTTATCTTAAATTTCACCGCAGCTAGTTTATTCTTAGTCATCTCGTCACTATCTGGAAATACAACACAAGCCGTAATTCCAAGAGAGATACCAAAACTTGAAAGCACAGTTAGTCAGTCCTCACTTATAAAAAGACCCACTCCGAAGGAGGTAGAGAAAATCATGAGTACAGAGGAGCATGTCAAGAAGTATTTCAAGGACATTCCCGTGATGATTCAAATTGCAAGGTGTGAATCTACATTTAGACACTTAGAGTCAAATGGAGACATTCGCAGAGGTCTAGTGAATTCTCGTGATGTAGGCGTAATGCAAATCAACGAGTACTACCACTTGGATCAAGCACTAAAAAAGGAGATCGACATATACTCTATTGAAGGCAATATGGCATATGCTCGTAATTTATATGAAAGAGAGGGTACACAACCTTGGGCGTCATCCAGAGTATGTTGGAGCAAGCACGAAAACAATGGTATGGCACTGAATACAGTAGTTAAGTAATTTCATTACGAAACTATCGTTCCTCAACAGCTAATATAAATTAAATAGAACCTCCAATACTGGAGGTTCTATTTAATTTACTAGAGATTTCTACATGAGCTTGTTACGTCTATTTGTAAGGGGATAAGAATACAAGTACGTCGCACAATATATCTTTTCATCCTACTTAATCCTGACTTTATCAGGTTTAAGTAGGATGAAAAGATGCAATTATTTTACAACGCTGGCTACAGCATCGTAAAATAATTCCCTGAAATTAATATCTAGGTATTATTATTACAATATAAATATAAAAAAATATAAAAAACATCTACTATATAATCTACAACTATTCAAAAAAACCACTTCCCAATAGGGGAGTCCCCTACCCGACTGTTGGCTTGTTTGAATTTGAATCACTACTCGACTTTACTTTCTTAAGCACATTGTAAAGAAGACCAATAAACACTAAGGCAGAGAGACCAAGGGAGAACCAAACTACAATCGGATATTTTTCTGTTAACCTACTTTCATCAGGATCACAGGCATCTCCAACGAGGTCTCCATCAGTATCTCTTTGATCGTAGTTTACTGTTTCAGCACAGTTGTCTGTATAATTTAGTACTCTATCTTTGTCATAGTCCTCACACAAGTTTCCAGTACCGTTATTATCAACATCAAGCTGGTCATAATTAGAGACATTCTGACAATTATCAGCATAGTTTGGAATTCCATCTTTATCACCATCAGCTGGTGAGAATCTCTCATTGGAAAGTACTTGTAACGGTCCAAGACTCCTTGGTGATTCGCTGTTAGTATAAATTACTGGAACATTCTGTCCAGAGAAAACTTGCGTAGGTACTTCTTGATTCAAATAAAGAGTGTAAGTATGATCTGGAAGTGCAATAAACTTAACACCCTTTCTGTTTAGACTAATAACCTCATTATTAAAATTAAATTCAGTAATACGTAGTGGCTGGGAGAAATCCATGGCAATTGCCCACTTCGAGGATTTAGTTCTAGGAAAATTCAGTATATTACTTGTTGGTTTCATCTTATTAATGAGTATTATGTCTTTACCGAGGTCATCTTTTGCAACAAGTGATACCAAGTCAGGAAGAGAGACATTTTTATCAAAACTTACTGTTATTGAACTCGAATTGATGGGCTTTGTAAATTCAACATGAAGCACAGTCTTACCAACCCCATTCCCGTCAATTGAAAAATCAGAAAAAGTGCCAAAATTGCTATCATGTAGGTTAAAATACAATAGATTATTGTTGTTTTCGATTTTCATAATTCTCCCTAGATCAGCATAGTCAACTAATAGATTATAGACAAACATGTTAGTTGATTTATCAAATACTCCAACAAAGCTACTACTAATATCTGGGGCGTTTATGTAAACTGTAACTTCAGTGGGTATTTTTAAATTTAGACTTGGAATTTCTGCATAATTTCTAAACCCAGAAATTTTTCCTGACTCATCAACTTGTTGAACTGGCATCCAATCCTGACCCAGTAACGCGCTCTGAGGTAAAAATAAGGCAAAAAATAACAAGACTCTTGCTGTTTTCATGTTAAGTTGGCAGTTGAACACTTTTAGATTTTGAAAGAAAAGCTGTGCTAATAAACATAGTTCCAATCAGAATAAAGGTTATAACTCTAAAGACCAGATCCATTTTCCAGACATCAACTAGAATTAACCTAACTACAACTACTAAAAGAATAATTGCTCCAAGGGATTTAGTAAGGTTGTTTACTGAGTAGACACCAGTAAGATATAAATACAGACCAATGGCTGTATAAATAAACAAGGAAATAAGTACTGCCATGTCTGGTTTAAATAGAAAATGATTAGAAAGCCAAATAATGGCAATAAGATAAACAAAAGAAATAATCAGATATATACTATAAAACTGAATGTCAGTTTTAGTCCCCCCCTTCTCGTTTGAGTAGAAAAAATATCCCAAAGTAGCATAAATAAGCATTATTACAAAAAGCACTGCAAAATCCGAATGAAATATACCTGTTTTCCAACTTGCTGAAACAAAACTTGGAAGAGAAAGCATAGATGGAATAATCATAGTTAGAGATAAATATGAACACACCTTATGATTACCCATGACTACATACGAAGCCAGCGTGACGATAGCTGATTCTATAGCTAGGGCAATAACTAATGTCTGACCACTTAGCTCAGCTGATGTAGCTACACTAAGAAAAAGAATTGCCGAAAGTGAATGAATAAATATTAGCTTTGTCTCCCCTGTCTTTGTGAATATAGAATATCCTGCTAATGCATATACAATCATCCAAACTGCTAGATTCAAGCTCTGGTATACAGTGGGAACTACTACTAAAACTGACGTGATGATAACGAAGTTATTAACTATTGAAACAAAATAATCACTTGAATCATAACTTTTATTAGATCTAATCAATTTCCATATACTTTGAATAAGATAAATTAACACATTTAGATAAATCAAACTTAAAATAAGATATTTTGATTCAAGTATTTGTACACTGGAAAGATGGGGTAATGTATACAGTAAAAAACCAGTAATAGAAACTATGACTGGATACCTCCAATTTCTCACAACATTGACCCAAACACTACTTAGTGCCACAACTATAAGATAACTAAACAAAACAACCTCATCTAAATCAGTGGTAAATGAAATATATGGTGCTATTAAGGATAGAAAGACTCCGTAAATCGAAAGTTTTTCTCTCTGCCATGCAACTGCAGTCAGATTTATATATAGAGAGGCAAAAAATACAATGAACAAAACTACATAGGACGGGAAAAAATTATAGTAGTAATATGATGCCAATGAAGTAATAGTCACAATCGATGTTCCTAAAATACTAAGTATGTCTCCCTGAAGAGCATCCTTTCTTAACCTATATGTTCCAAATACAGTAACAATTATTCCAGCAATAAAGCCAATTGATATTCTCCCAACTGGACCAATCCAGTTGTGCAAAAAAGCATAACTAACAAACCACCCAAATCCTAGCAAAATGAGCAGAACTCCAATTTTTGAAAGAGTATTTTCTTTTGACCATGTGAGCAGTTTGCTTTCGGTATGGACACTTGATGGATCCTTTAGATGTACGGACTGATTGCCTAACGAAGAGCTGGCAGGACTTATGTCAGTTGTCAGTACCTTTTGGATACTCCCTTGTTTGAGATTATTTACTTCAGAAGTTAAATCATCCAAGCGTCTTCTAATGAAATTAATATTTTGGTATTGTGAGTAAAATATGATACCAAACACGAACAGAAGTAATATTTCCATATAGTAATTATATCACTAGATACACTTAGGTTCTCCTAGTTATTAACACTATATGGTAGGTAAATATGCCAATGGATCAAGATATGCTTTGACATCAGCTAATGGTAGTATTGCTTGCTTGCAACCTCTACTGTTAACATATTGCTCTATCCTCACTCCCTGAGTAGCATAAACACTGACATGTAAATGTGGACCAGTTGAGTATCCGGTGTTACCACTAAATCCTATGAGTTCACCAGTTGAAACTCTTTCACCCTTAGTTATGTTTATTGAAGATAAATGGCCGTATATTGTTGATAGCCCGTTGTCATGTTTTACCATTACCCATTTTCCAAATGAATAGCAACCTGGATAAGCATCTGTATTACCTGTGCCAACAACTGTTCCAGTTAAAACATTTTTCACTTTTGTTCCAATTGATGCTCTAAAATCTACTCCATTGTGTGAACCAGAAGCATAGAGTTTCTCAGCACCAACAGTTTTTCCAAATTTTTGTGTTACAAACACGTCATCAAGTGGCCATAACAGAATTCCGTTTTTTGGTGAAGGATAACTACCTTTGTCTATGAGAATATTGAGTTGCGACTCGAATTCATAGACCTCCTTTTCAAACTGAGCCTTCTCTTCCTCCTTAATTTTCACAAGTTGTTTGAAAGCTTGTTCCTTGCTCTTCGTTTGCACCAAAATATTAGACTTTTCTTTTTTAGTATATTCAACCGCAACTTTTTTACCACTTAATTCCTTTTTAAGACCTGAAAGACTATTTTTTTCAATTTCCAATGACTTTTTACTCTTCTCCATTTTTGTCTTAACATCAAGTAAGTCCTTAGTTTTTTTTCTAACAATGTCAGAAACTCTGAGGGTTTCATCGAGATCACTCCATATTTGGCTCAGATTTCTACTTCCTAAAATTAAAGTAACTAGATTCTGACTATCGGAAAAATTCACCTCTCTAATAGCGTTTATTACTGCCTTCTTGTTTACGTCAATAACAACTTGTGCGTCATTAATTTCGCCACCAATTTTTTGTATATTAAGATCTGCTTTTGATATCTTATTCTCAGTCAAGTTAATATCCTTTGATAGTTTATTTTTAGTTAGATCTAAAGTTTTTATGGTACTTTGTAAAGTTTTAGCTACTTTACTAGCATTCTCTACTTCAATATTGTACTGTCTTATCTCCTCCTCAATTTGTTTTATTACCTTATTTTTCTCCTCAATCTTAAATTTCAATTCGTCGGTGCTATTACTTTGTGGATCGATTTGGGCATGGAGACTTTGGTTTACAAGAACCAAAAAAAATAAAAACATAAAAGTGCAGGAAGAAAATAGAGCCTTAGTATTTTTAGCTACCATCATTACTTAATCATATCAATAACAACCTGAATTCGACGAATTGACTCATCTTTTCCTAATATGTATAGAAGTGCAAAAGGATCAGGACTCTTCTCCCTACCAGATAGGGAAACTCTGAGTGGCCATAGTACTTCTCCCCTACCCTTCTCACTTGCATAATTAAATATTAAATTCTTTGCGACATCTGGAGATGAGATTTCAGACCCAAGGCTTTTTAAAGTATTAACAATCCAATTCAAATACTTCTTTACTTTCTCGGGCTGAGGCACTCCTTTCCAATAAATTAAATTCATATTAAACTCAGGTCTTTCGAAGAAAAAATTGAGCTCCCCCTCCATTTCTATTTTTTCAATGTCCGACCATTTTTGTATTCTATCAATTATAAATGGAGTAACTTTCTTAATAATATCCTCGTTAGACTTTTTTTTGTTAAGGTACTCTTTTACGTAGCTAAACTTATCCTCATCCGATAAAAGTTTAATGTGCTCTTTATTCATCCAATCAAGTTTCTCCTCGTTAAATGCCCCGCCCGACTTATGTATTCTCTCTAGCGAAAAATTATGAATGATCTCACTTATCGAAAAAACCTCCTTCTCTCCACCTGGATTCCAACCAATAAGTGATAGGAAATTAAACATGGCTTCTGGCAAATATCCCTCGTTTCTATATTCTAAAATATCCTTTGCCCCATCTCTTTTTCCGAGCTTTTTAGTTCTATCGTCTTTAAGAATAGGTGGTAAAGTTACAAAAATTGGAGGACTTATACCTAATGCATTGTACAAAGACAGAAACTTTGGAGTACTCGATATAAATTCATCGGAACGAAAAATATGAGTTACTCCCATATTATAGTCATCTATTATATGAGCAAAATTATAAGTTGGAAAACCATCACTTTTTATTAAGATAAAATCATCTAATGCTTCCTCACCGGCAGAAAGTTCGCCTCTAACTGCATCGCTCCACTTATACTTTTTTATTTCTGGAACTCTAAATCGCAGAGGCTTATTACAGTCCCAGCTCTGAAAATTCTCTGGTCTGTGATTTCGAAAAAGAAACGGGAGTTTATCTTTCTCAGCTTTTTTTCTAAACAACTCTACCTCTTCTATGGTGTAAGGGTCGGGATAGGCTAACTCTTTTTGAATCAAAATATCGACAAATTCTCTATATGTCTCTAGTCTTTCTGATTGTATGCATGAACCAAATGTTCCAGGTTTGTCAGGTCCATAATCCCAATCAATCCCAACCCATTTTAGCGATTCCATTATGTGACTAATCGATCCTTCCACTTCCCTCTCCTTATCTGTATCTTCTATTCTCAAAATAAAAATTCCATCATTTTTTCTCGCCCAGAGCCAGGCAAAAATAGCAGTTCTTACACCACCAATATGCATGAACCCCGTCGGCGACGGCGCAAATCTAGTTACTACTTTTCTACTATTAGTGTCATTTGTTTTCATTCGTGTATTAGCGTCGAGATTTATATCTCATGCTCCAATGCAATAGCTATGATTTCTTGTGCTATCAGTCTTGCCGCATCGACTCTAGCAAAAGATAATGCAGACTGAATCATATTTGAGAGTTCTTGTTTATTACTCAAAATTCCATTTATTTCTGAAACCAATATGCCTTCAGTCAAATTCTTTTCCTCTATTACCTCTGCTGCGCCAGATCTTGCATAAGAATAAGCGTTTGATCTTTGATCATGTGATGTTTCCTCAGGAATTGGAATAATGATAGATGGTTTTCCCCAACACGCTATTTCGAAAATGGCTGAGCCGGCTCTAGAAATTATAAGGTCAGCCGCCCCAGCCGCAGCTCTTAGTTTTAGATTATCCAAGTAATCATAAGCTCTGTATCTATCAATATTTTTATTTTCATTTAATACTACTTTTTTTGTTTCTTCTACAACTGCGTAGTTCTTTTTACCAGTTTGGTGAATTATTTGATATTTCTCTACTAATAGTGGCAAGGCATTCAAAATAACCTCATTAATAAATTTAGATCCTTGTGAGCCACCAAGAATCAGTATTGTCGGTATATTCGGATCTAACTTAAGGATTTCATGTCCTCCAATTTTCATAACCTCTTGAATTTCCTTTCTGATAGGGTTGCCTGTGTATGCAGTTTTGTCTTGAGGAAAATAGCTCGCTACCTCTGGATACGATATAGCAATTTTTCTCGCGAACTTTCCTGCCCAAGCATTTACCCTACCTGGTTTACTATCCGATTCATGAATAAACACTGGAATTCCGAGAAGTCTTGCGGCAAAAAGAGCAGGAAAACTTGTATAACCACCCTTGCCAAACACCACGTCTGGATAGAGCATATACATTTTTACTATAGCTGATAAAGTTCCTAGACCGATTTTCCATAAATCAAAAAAATTTAAAAAGAAATTTAGTGGTGAGGATTTTCTCCTAATTTTTCCTGAAGTCACTTTCTGAAAAGTTATAGAGTTCTCAAAGAGTAGCCCCTCGTTATATGGATCAGTTGACATAAAATACAAAGTCGGGGTAAGAAGTCTGTTCTCTTTTGACACCAGTATTACTTCTTGTGCTATTGCTACTATCGGATAGAAATGCCCACCAGTACCACCACCTGTGAATAAAATTTTCATTGATTTGTGTTTTTTCTGTTTTTAGAAATATTTAATATTATTCCGACCTCTGCCAAAGTCATAAATAAGGCAGTCCCTCCATGACTTATAAATGGCAAGGTAATACCGGAGAGTGGCAAAATACCAACCATTGCACCCATATTGACGAAAGCCTGCGACACTATAAGTATAACAATTCCCACTAACAGCAGTCTACCAAAAGTATCCTGGACTTGACCAGCAATTTTTAATCCCCTAACCGCAAAGAAGAGAAAAAGGAGAATCATCATGACGGTTCCAACAAATCCAAATTCCTCTCCAGCAACTGCAAAAATCGAGTCTCCTATAGGTTCTGGTAGTACATTAAATTTCTGAATACTTTGACCGAATCCCCTACCAAGTACACCTCCACTACCTATTGCAATAAGAGATTGTTGAATTTGGTATCCACTTCCAAGCGAATTACTTTCCGGATTAATAAATGTATTTATTCTGTTCATAACGTAGGGCCTAGTAAATGCTAGAACTGCGAGGCTAAATATGCCAATGATGCAAAGTAAAAAGATGTGCGTCCATCTTCCCCCAGCTGTTAGAAAAATAGCTAATCCAGAAAAAATAATAATCATAAGAGTGTCTGTATCTGGTTGAGCCAAAAGTATCAATGCGGACAAAAAAACCGCAAAAATAAAAGGTAGTAGCCCATGGTTTATTGTGGTTACTTGATCTTTTACCTTAGCCATCCATGCTGACAAAAATAGAATGTATCCAATTTTTAAAAACTCTGACGGTTGAAAGGAGAGACTAGCTATCTTAATCCATCTAGTAGCTCCACCATGCGAAAACCCAAGTCCTGGTACAAAAACAAGCATAGTAAGTACTAATGTTAAAAGAAAAATAATAAGCGCGTACTTCCTGTAAATCTTATAGTTAGTAATTGAAGTTAAAATACAAGCCAAAGATCCTAAAAATAGTCCGAAAAATGTCTGGTTGAAGGCCACATTTGAATATTTGACAGCTTGCTTGGACAATAGTCCTAATGATGCTGAGGAAAATATTAGAAAACCAGCAACAACTAAGATTACTGTTGACACAAAAAATGGAATGTCAATTTTAATTTTTTTCACATGTCTAATATAACATTATTTTACACATATTCTCAATTCTAAAATCAAATGTTATATTTAGGTGGGAGGTTAATCATGTTCTTCTTGACTTGGTTGTTTGGTAAGTCACAAGTTGTTGCTCGTGTGTTTATCCGAACATACGAAAAGGAAGAGAAGATCGAGGTGCCTTCTGACACATTTGGTCTCAGGGACATACTTGAGGCTGAGCTAAGGAGAATGAAAGAAACCTGCAGGAGAGAAGAACAGAGTAAATGAATGGGTGGTTTGGCAAGTCCAACCACCCATTGCCGTCTAAATCAACTCACTAGTGCAACAATTACTCCAGAGATTGCACAAACTACACTAATAAGCCAATACCTCATAACAATTTTTTCTCTACTCCAACCAATAGCTTCAAAGTGATGATGAAGTGGAGCAACTCTAAAAACCCTTCTCTTTCCAAAATATTTGTAAGAAATTATTTGTATAACCACCGAAAGTGAAGTTACAACCAAAGGTAGTCCTATTATTAGTAACACTAATACCGAGTTTGTCAGAAAGACAATTATAGATAACGTTACCGTAAGTCCTAGCATTCCCGTCTCACCCATGTAAAACCGGGCCGGTGGTATATTAAACCAGAGGAATGCCAGTATACCTCCACCTATCACAGCACAAAGCACAGCAATATCTATCTGCCCGTTTACAAATGCAATTACTGAGTATGCTGTAAAAATACTTGTTAACACCCCGCCAGAAAGTCCGTCCATTCCATCTATAACACTCGCCGAGAAAACTCCTAGCATGACCAATATAAAAAAGGGAATAAAAAAATATCCCAAATCGAGTTCTCCATTAAAAGGAATGTGAATTTCTGAGACCCCTAGTTTGTCATAAAACCAATAACCAACAACAATACCGATAAGACCGATACAGCCAACTTTTATTTTTCTATAAATCAGTGGGTCTTTAGCGTATTCTCCCTTACCAAATATCTGAAGTAAGTCATCAAGAAGCCCAATAACAGCCCCGAGTATAAGCCCGGCTAAAGGCACTAATGTTTGACCTCTGCTAAAAAAATTAAGTTTAATTGTTAGATCATTCGGTATAAATACAGAAAGGAGGTAAATCAAAAGAACAGTTAGTATAACCGCGACCCATATTATCATTCCGCCAATACGTGGAGTAGACAATTCTGCTTCAGTATTATGATTTTTAGAAAAATCATTATTTGTTATATCCCCAGCATTTACCCTTGGAGATTTCTTCCACATTTTGTGTTTATAGAAAAAATCAGTGAAGAAGGGTGCTATAGCGATACCCAAAACGAAAGTTAAAACTGATGGCACAACCACTTTTAGTACATCGATTATCATTTTTGAGACAGTACACCTTTATTTTTTATAAAAATATTATACCACAGAGAAAGCAAAAGTAGTGTGTATATTTTTCTTGAATTATCAGTGTTTCTTGAAACATGATCATTTATTATTTCCTCTATCACAACTGTATTCATTTTTTGGTTGATGTATTCATTTTTAAGTATTATCTTGTATAATTCTTCTCTATCTCTAGTAAACCAATCTCTAACAGGTGTAGGAAAACCTAATTTTTTTCTGTTTCTCGTCTCTTCAGGAATTATTCTCTTAAATGCTTCACGAAAAAGATATTTAGTTTTACCCTCTCTCCACTTAAATGAATCGGGTAAAATAGATGCGAGAGTGGCCACTTCAATGTCCAAAAATGGCACTCGAAGTTCTAATGAATGTGCCATGGTCATTTTGTCAGCCTTGGCTAAAATATCTCCAATAAGCCATGTGTTTATGTCAATATATTGCATTTGAGTTGACTCAGAAAGACCCGTTGTTCTTTTAAAAAGCGGGTTGAGTGAAATAGTCTTTTGCGATACTCGTTTCCAAAGTGCTTGAAGGTCAACTTGTTTAAATATTGAGGCATTGCCTATGTACCAGTTTTGAAGCCCAACATTCAATCTTCTTAAATAGTTTGTACCCCAAAAATCAAACTTGAGAGAATCAAAAAAACTAACTATTAGCCCAATAATTGGTTTAGGTATCCAAGCGAGTCTATTTCTTGCAAAAGGTTCAAGATAAATATTATACCCGCCGAAAAGTTCATCGGAGCCTTCTCCTGAGAGGACAACTTTTACGTTTTTTTTAGCCTCTTTTGCTAAAAAATACAAACCAACTGCCGATGGGTCAGCAACTGGCTCATCAAAATGATAGACTACCTTTTCCAGTGAATCAAAATATTCCTCTGGACTAACAGTAATCTCAGTGTGGTCAGTTTTCAAAAAATCAGATGTCTGTGTGGCTTCGTTTGCTTCCGTCAGACTTTTAAAACCAACTGTAAATGTCTTTACTATGCCGTTTGAAGCATCAGGGTCTGTCTGTCTAATCTCTTGCATGAGCGTAGCAATAACGCTACTATCTATTCCGCCAGAAAGAAAAGACCCGACAGGCACGTCTGCAATCATATGATGTTTTACAGAATCTCTCATGGTATTAAGAATTTGCTCCGCAGTTCTCTTCTCAGGTAGATTTTTGTCCTGCCTGAATTCATACGACCAATATTTTTTTAACATAACCTCTCCCTTTTCAGTATCAATTATCATAAAGTGTCCGGGCGGTAGTTTGTAGACATTTTTGAAAAAAGTCTCCGGAAGCGGATTGTATTGAAAAGATAGGTAATTGAATACAGCATTGTCATTTACCTCAGCTTTAAAGTCCGGAATAGAAAAAAAACTTTTTATCTCAGAAGAAAAGGCAATAATTTTCTCGTTTTGGGTTAAGTAATAAAGAGGTTTGATACCAAAAAAATCTCTGGCAATAAAAATTTCATGTGTCTCTGTATTGTAGATAGTAAAAACAAACATACCACGAAGCAGATTGAGCATCTTCTCGCCATATTCCTCGTACATGTGGAGTATGACTTCTGTGTCTGTATCAGTCTTAAACTCGTACTTCTTACTTAATAGTTCTTCTTTCAACTCCTTGTAGTTATATATTTCTCCATTAAAAAATATAAGTAATTTTTCATCCTTTGATGTTATTGGTTGCTTTCCTCTCGAAAGATCAATGATTGAAAGTCTTCTCATGCCAAGCCCCACATATTTGTCCACAAAATAACCTTCGTCATCTGGGCCTCTATGAAAAATAGCCTTAGTCATCTGGCCGATAACTTTCTCTTTATTTCCAATATTTTCTCCTATTATTCCTGTTACCCCACACATACAGAGAGTCTACCCTATTCTTTTATATAATCCAAACTGGCAGAAACCATGCTCTTTACATCACTGAACCTGCCTTCTATTGTAGACCCCATAGCCACTACAATAATAGGTCTTCCAATTGAGGCATCAAAAGCTACCACTAAATTCCCTCCGGCTTGGGATGTATATCCTGTTTTAGAACCAATGAGACCAGGTATCTTGTCAATTTCCGTGTTCGTGTTATTTACACTATGTGATTTGCTTTGTGACTCCACAGTCAGTTTTTTATATGTTGTTGCCTCCAAAATATCTGGCTTATTAGCTATCATGTATTGCATCAGTTTTGCTACATCTTTTGCCGAACCATAACCACCACTAAAGTTCTCAATATCCAGACCGTTTTCATTTATATAATATGTATTAGTTAGGCCTATTTCACTGGCTTTTTTATTCATCATGGATATAAACTCTTTTCTGCCGAGATTGTAATCCTGCGTTTGCAGAAGACTTGCCCCTATAACAGAAGCTATTGATCTTGCACCATCGTTTGATGAAACAACCAGAGAAAGGTCGAGAAGATTTTCCAAAATCCATGATTCGTTGGCAAGTAATCCGCTATCCCCATCTTCACTTAGGAATTCCTTTTTTATAGTAATCTTGGCGTTTTTGGGGAAGTGTTCAACAGCAGTTACTGCCATCATTAGTTTTGTAAGTGATGCCAGCGGATATTGCTTATCAGAATTTTTTTCAAACAATACTTTTCCAGAATTAACATCATAAACATAAGCTGACTCTGCTTCAAGTGATAGATTATCAAAAAATGCACTAGAACTAACCTCCATTCTCTCCTTGGCTATGGGATCTGATTTTGGCGAATTAATTCTTGTATATATTATTGTAAGAATAAAAACAATAAGAACCAGTACGATTCCGTCAAAAATTAATAATTTTTTTGATATCCTCTCTTCGTTAATCATTTTACTCTGTTTCGGTTTCTTCCTTTTCTGACTCTAAATTTGACTCAAGCTTCATTATTGTCTCTCCATATTCCGGAAGATCAGATATCTTATTTAATCCTAAAAACCTAATTGTATCAAGTGTGACTGAATATTGAACCTGTCTCTCATCCTCCTTGCTAGCCTTTCTTTCCACAAGCCCCCTTAAAAGTAGATTGCGAAGGGCGTATTGCGAGTTCACCCCTCTTATATATTCAATCTCCTTTTTAGTAACTGGTCCTTTGTAGGCAATTATGGAAAGTGTCTCAATTCCAGCACGACCTAAGTCTCTTTCTCTTTCCTCCTTAATCATTTTCTCAATGAGTTTTGAGTACTCTGGTGCTGTGAAAAGTGAATACTCTTCATCTTGCTCGAGTAGTCTGACTCCCCTACTCTCTAGGCTCGCCCTCAGCTTATCTAATGCATCAAGTATCTCCTCTCTTTTCATTTCGAGAATTTTCACTAAAAAAGAAAGTTCCACCGGCTCTCCAGAGTAAAAAAGTATGGCTTCGATTTTACTTGCCAATCCAGCATTTTCCATCTGCTCATTATACAAAAAATTTTGTTTAATCACCATTTGAAGTTAGCTTTTTTAAATTTTGTCGAACCAACTCTTTTGGAAGACTCCGCATCAGCATAACTTTCGAGTCATAGTGTTTCAGAGACTGCGGAGGCAATTAGCAATTAACGACTGAGATTGAGTAAGTCCGAAGCGTTGTTTGAGCACTTGTAAGGGAGTGAAACGACACTTATCAAGGCGAGTTCGCGAGAGGACACGAATCGAAGGAGATTAATTGCTTGATTGCCGAGCGAGAGCAAATCGCTACCAAGCGATTATGCGTGCTCTGAAATACTATAGTGAGAAAAAATTCTAAAAATCTATAACTAGTACTTTGGCACACCTACTGACTCCGTCTGGATCTCAATGTCGTGAAAATCCCTGTCTTGCCTGACATTTATTACTCCCTGTTTTACAAGCTCAAGCATGGCAAGAAACGAGACAATGACATTCACCCGGTCAGCTTTCCCGTGTCCACTGAATTCCTTAAAACTCATCTTCATGCTTTTCGTAATTCTCTCAGCTAAGTTTTCCATCATCTCTTCTAGGCTAATGACCTTTTGAACGATAGCTTTTGGAACTATCTCCTTTTTGGGTATTGAGGCAAGAATAGATTTTATCGTCTCAGCTATTCTTCCGACACTTGTATTTTTATCTGGAGTAAAGACTATCAGCCTTTCCTTTGGTGGCACTCTAAAATACTCTACATTAATTCCAAATCTCTCTTTCAAATGAATGGAGAGAGCTTTATATTTTTGGTACTGCCTTAGCCTATCCTCCAAATCATCAATACTTTCCTGCTCCTCTCCCGAAAGATCAAGTGTTGGTAGAAGTGACTTTGATTTAATCAAGACCAATGTCGAAGCTACGAGAATAAACTGGGCTAAATCAGAAATCATCCCAGGCCTCTCCTCCAAATCCCTTATGTGAGCTATATAGTCATCAGCCACTTGAGCAAGTGAAATGTCATTTATAAATAGTTTTCTTTTTTCTATGAGCGACAACAAAAGCTCTAAAGGTCCTTCAAAAATATGTGTTTTGACTTTGTATAATGACTCCATCAGATAATTTAATATCCCTCCTCGCTTAATCTCTCATCAATCCTGTTCATGTCTCTTGGAAACATTGTCGCTTCTCGAACATTTTTAAGACCCAAAAGTTGCATTGTCATTCTCTCTGCCCCAAAAGCAAAGCCACCTTCAGGTGGAACACCGTATTTGAAAGCCTCAAGAAACATTTTTATTTTGTTAGGCTCCATTCCCCATTCCTTCACATGCTCCATTAGTTGGTTATATTTATTTATTCTCCTTCCACCAGAGAGCCACTCAACACCTCGACAAATAAGATCCATTCCCTCGTTGAATTCAGGGTTCTCTGGACTAGGATAGACATAGAATGGTTTCTTCCTTGTTGGATATCCGTGTATAAAGACAAAGTCGGAACCAGTTTCTTCTTTTATAATTTCACAAATTTCTCTTTCATCCTGCGGATTTGTATCCTTCTCTCCACGGACATCTCTTCCATTCTTTTCAAAAATTTTCTGCTGAACTTCAATCAGAGACAGCGTCGGAGTTTTCTCTATCATTTTTGGGATTGTCGCCCCAAGAACTTTTAGATGCTCTGCATTTTTTTCTTCAACTTCCTTTAAAATAAATCTTACAGTTTCCTCCGCCATGTCTCTTACGTCCATCCATGAGTCAATAAAAGCCATCTCCGCATCCAAAGAAACTATTTCCGTCAAATGTCTGGTTGTCGAAGACGGCTCTGCACGAAATACTTTGTTTACAGAAAAGGCTCTCTCGAAAGCCGACATAACTATCTGCTTATATAGTTGTGGAGATTGTGTTAGAAAAGCTTTTTTATCGAAATAGTCTACTTGAAAAACTTCAGCACCTCCTTCTGCTGTTGCTGGGGTTATAGATGGAGCTTGGAATTCAAAAAACATATTCTTTTTCATGAACTCTCTGAAAGAATCAATTATTGTTTCTTGTACTTTAAATATTGCTTGATTTTTCGGGTGTCTTAGCACAAGTGATCTATTGTCCAGCTCAGTTGTCAGGTCTAAGTTATATCCTGTAAGCGACATATCGAAAGGCAATGGTTCTGCACTTGCCAATACCTCGATTTTTGTTATTTCCAGTTCAATATCACCATTCAACACTCCTTGTTTTATGTTTTTCTCTGGTCTTTTATTAACTATTCCAACCATTGAAAGTACCCACTCGGTACGAACTTCTTTTACTGACTCCAGTGCGTCTGAATGACTAGGCAGAACAACACACTGCACCCTGCCGGTCATATCTCGCATGTCTATGAAAACCATCTTCCCTTGATCCCGTCTAACATCCACCCAACCCTTTATGTTGACTTCTTTACCAATATATTGCCCCAAGTCTTTTATATAAATTCTCGACATAATTTAAGATATTATCACAAAATGTAGATTTAGGCACTTGCTTTTTAAGGCTCTTTATACTTTCACACTTTTACTTCCCTACTTCTTAAACCTTTTTGCTTGGAGATTATATAGCTCTGCATACTTACCCTTTTGTTTCATTAATTCTTTGTGATTTCCATCTTCGATTAATTTTCCATTATCTAAAACAAATATTTTGTCACAAGCAGATATTGTAGAAAAATCGTGAGAAATAAGTATAGCCGTTCTATCCTTTGGCAGACTTTCGATCGAATCAAATATTTTTGACTCTGACTCAGCATCCACAGATGCAGTCGGCTCATCCAATACCATAACAAAACCATCACGATAAAGCACTTTAGCGATTGAAAGTTTCTGTCTTTGACCCTTGGATGGTTCTTTTCCACCAAACTCTACACCCAGCTGTTGGTCGTATTTACCCTCCCAGTCCATAATAAACTCGTGGGATTGACTTATCTTTCCTGCCTCAACTACTTTGGTCAGGTTACTAGGTTTGTCTGGTCTGCCTATAGCAATGGCATCCTCCACCTTGAAGTCATAGCTTGCATAGTCCTGAAACATTACAGCTAAATATGACCACCATTCAGTTGTCGACACATCCTTCAAATCAACCCCGTTTACAAGTATCCTGCCTTCCGTTGGGTCATAAATTCGACAAAGAAGTTTAACTAATGTCGTTTTCCCAGCCCCGTTGTTACCGACTAAACCTATATTATCTCCCGCCTTGAAAGTCAGATTCACGTTTCTCAAACTCCACTTATCCGAATTTTG
This sequence comes from Minisyncoccia bacterium, assembly GCA_049297675.1. Lineage (GTDB taxonomy): Bacteria > Patescibacteriota > Minisyncoccia > Phycocordibacterales > DATDWN01 > C7867-006. Next base: position 86,245 of record JBAQUS010000015.1, read on the forward strand.
ATATTTAAAACTGACGTTTTCAAAAGCAATTTCTGGTGCAGACAAAAGTGATAGTTTTTCTGGATTTTTCGGTTCTATTATTATAGGCGAGGTTTCAACAACTTTTTTAATATCCCCAACAATAAGTGCATCCTCATACTGTACAGAAATATCAACAAATAAATTGTTAATTGACTGAGTTACCCTAGTTAAGACTCCTAACATATATACTATGCTACCTACTTGTGATTGACCATCAATCACACCCCTCACAACAATATATAATCCACCTGTCATACCGAGAAAGGCTAATATATCCCCAATTGATGCAATCCAAACCCTGCTTCTTTCATTATTTGTTTGTTTACTATTAAAATCAAGGTAGATACTTCTCATCCAATTAAAGAGTTTGGTTTTGGACTGTAAAAGCTTGGTCTCTACTAAGTAATTTTTGCCAATAAAATGTTGTCTTAAATCCCCAAGTCTTCTATGGCTCGGGGAGTCCTTCGCCCAAATACTCCATCCTCTCCCCGCAAACTTTATATCAATAAAAAATGTTGGGATAGCAGATGCAATGACAATTAAGTAAACAACGTAGTTAAACTGCAAAACCAAAAATGTGCCGACTATAAAACTTACCAAGTCCCACAGGAAATTGAATTGTCCTTCAGTCAAATTGTATATTGGTGCCATACCACTTCGAAATGACCTTTGCATCAAATCTTGAAAAGAGGGATTCTCGTAGTTGGCTATGTCTACTCTTTCTCTACTAGCTAGAATGGAAAGTTCAGTTTCCATTGAAAATCTGAGTCGCCATTGTCTTACAAGGTATCTCCTAATATTGCTCAATATATGAGGTAAAACATTTGCACCAGAATATAAAAAAAGCAAAAAAACTACATTTGTATATACACCATTCTCTATACCTGAAACTATAGTGTCAACAAGTTTACCTAAAACATATGAACTTCCATATGGAACAACTGATGTAATAGCAAAAAACAAACCTATTATAACTGTTATTTTGGGTACAAACCTGAATGCATAACCAAGAGAAAACTTCACACTTTGAAAATATTCCTTTATATTTTTCATTACTAATTATTACTAATTACTCAACTACTTATTCTTAAATTCTCCAGAATTTAAGAATAAGTGACTTTAGTATAGTTTAACTCCAATAGCTTCTCTTATCTCTTCCATTTTCTTTTCTGCCTTAGCTTTTGCTCTACTGCCACCATCTTTTATTATATCTAGTACGTAGTCAGTATCGTGAGAGAGTTGTTCTCTTTTATCTCTAAGTGGAGAAATAAAAGCTTTTAAATCAGTTATTAACGCATCTTTTAGATTTTTGTACCTACCTTTATTTTCTTCATATAGTGGAGTGAGCTGTTCATCTGATTTAAATAGTTTGTGCATTGCGTAAACATTTTCAGGTCGATCACCTGATGAATCTGTCACAATAGACATCACTGCCTTCTCTATTTCTATGTCTGTAGCAAAAAGTGGGATCGTGTTTCCATAACTTTTACTCATTTTTCTGCCATCTGTCCCAGGTACTACAGCTACCTCCGAAAGAATCTTCGCTTCTGGCAATTTGAACACATCCTTTTTGAAAATGAAATTAAACTTCTGTGCAGTGTCACGAGCATATTCAACATGTTGCTTTTGATCCTGACCGACTGGGACTACATCAGCATCGTATATGAGAATGTCGGAGGCCATAAGCATAGGATAATTAAACGTTCCAACACTTATTTCTTTAGCATTAGCTTCTGCATCCTTGTAGGCGTGTGCTCTCTGCAAATATGGAACAGTAGTAATTGTGTCAAAAATCCAAGTTAGTTCTGTATGCTCTGGTACGTCAGATTGTTTGAAAATAATGGACTTTTTTGGATCTAAACCAAGGGCTAAGTAATCAAGTGATAAATCCAATATCTCTTTCTTCATCTCATCTCTATTTTGAATGAAATTCAAAGCGTGATAATCCGCAATCATGTAAATTGCATTGTACTCATCCTGCATTTCCACGAATTGCCTCATAGCCCCAAAATAATTCCCAATATGAGGTCTCCCCGTCGGCTTTACTCCAGAAAGTAGTGTCTTTTTGTTCATCCCGTTAGAGATAGCAGTAATCAACTTACTGTTTATCAAAATAAAGTTTAATAATAATATTTGCCCGGTAGACCAGACTGTCTGAAATCTCTAACGGGATTAATAGTACATTATACCAAATTTGAGTTATTTTTCCATATAGCAAATCCAGAAGTTTCTTTTGTACGAGCGATTGTTCATTTTGGAATAGCTCGATTTTTTCTCTAAATATAGAATCTTGAAATATTTATCATACGTTTTAATAAAATCCTCCCTTGACCAAACTCTCTCGGTTACACCTAGATCAGGCAGTATATATGTATCCTTTTCTTGACCTGGACAAGTTTTCAGAAGATGTTTAGCATTTAGATCGCCATCTTTGCACATGGCCTTAACAAAAAAATATCCTTGAGACCTCAAAACTCTGCTTGTCTCTGACAAACAGACCTCTCTCTCATTTTCGTTCAATGAATTCGACGAAGTCACGTCCAAAACAATATCAACCGACTCATCCACTACATAAAATCTTTCACCAATATTTTTCTTATCATACGATATATCGTATGATAAGCCATCTATTTTTTTAAAATTTTCTTTAGCAATTGTAATAGCAGTTTGAGAGATTTCAAATCCGACCACTTTAGATCCAAGTTCTGCAAAATAAAAAGAGTTTCTGCCAGTTCCAGACCCAAGGTCTAAAACGCTTTTGTGCTCGAGGTCAACCTTCTCCGTTTTCCTAAGCCACCTCACAAAACGCACCACATCCGCCTGTGGCTTGTTTTCCAAAGTCAAAAGCTTTGACCTTTTATATTCCCTATCCCACTCTTTTTCCTGCGACATTGTAGTGTTAATTAATTAGACTAAATGAAATTCATACCACATATCAACATTCTAACATTCTCAAGAATGTTAGAATGTTGATATAAATTTTACAAATTTTTGTCCATATGGTGAAAGTGAATGGACAACAAACCTACCGATATATTTCTTATTGATTAAGCCTGCTTGTACTAGCCTTCTGGTATGTTCAGAAACAGTTTTTATATTTTTCTCTAAGCTATCAGATATATCCTCAAGGGTTTTGTCACTTGTCTTATTAAGTAAAATTAAAATCGAAATCCTAATATGATTTGCCGATCCTTTAAAGTACCTTTCTAGTTGCTTTGGTGTTTTCATTATATTAATTAATACATTCCAACATTCTCAAGAATGTTGGAATGTAATAATACTACAAGAGAGCAAATCTAGCAACCTAAAATTACAATTAGAACTACTTACTCAAGGTTATTATTTTTTGTATCAAGGTGTACCTATAGTTACCTACAATCTTATGATCAGCATTAGGCACGATAATTAATGAGTTTTTGCACTTCAATGTTTTTCTAACACGTTTCGTATTTTTAACAATCCATATTTCCTTACTTCCAACAATAAAAATAATATTCCTGGCTATGACATTTTTAAGAGTTTCAACCATTGGTGTGAGTGAACAAATAATTAGAGTATCAATCCTATGTTTAATTGCGTATTCACATGCAAGTACTGCACCCATTGAAAATCCTATAAGAATGTCAGGTTTATTAATTTTTGGACTAATTTTCTCAGTATTCCAGTCTACATCTAAAACTTCAAGAAATTTAAACAGTGTTTTGTAGTTTTTTGGTTTCTCGCCTAAGCCCGGAATGAATTGAATTTTACTATTTTTTATACTTTGCATAGAAATTAAGTTTTAGGGAGTTCCATGTAGAAGACCGAGCCTTTGCCACGACCACCGGATTCGGCCCAGACACGGCCTTTGTGAGCGTCAACGACACCTTTAACGAAAGCTAGGCCGTAACCAGTGGAATTTACATTAAATTTCAAGGACTCTGAGCCTCTGCCTCCCGACTTGAACAGACTATTCTTATCCGATGTAGTTAATCCAACACCAGTATCAGTTATAGTTAGTTTTATGGCGTACTTGTCAAAACTTAGGTTTACAACAATGCTACCACTTAGTGTGTAAGTAATTGAGTTATCTATTAGGTTTCTGGTTGCTTCGCTTAGTTGTCTATGATCTCCATTTAGATTGTAATCTCCTTCATCTACTTTTAGTTCAAACTTTAGACTCTTTTGCTCTGCTTTACCTCTCTCTCTTTCAAACTCCTCCTCCAAAACTTTCCTGTAGTCAAATAACTTCATATCATATAAGAGACTTCCACTTTCAGCCGATGTGCCTTTCAAAATATTCTGAACATAGTCAATACCCATATTTGTCTCTTCAAGACCTTTTTCTAAAAGTGGCAAGGCCTCCCTTGGCATAACTCCATAGTCCTCAGTCATGAGCTCAGCAAAAATATTCTTGGCATTACCAAACCTGCCCTTGACCTGATGATTCATAAAATGCATCAAACTGACCTGCCCTTCATTGGCTCTCTTCAAATCCCCCGCCAATTTCTCAATCTGCTCTCTCTGCTTAACCTCCTTTATTACACTTCGGATAATAAATATTCCGATAATTACTGTAGCGAGAAGAATTATTCCATTTGTTATCTGATCCGTCAGAGTTTGCGAAACAAGTGTTCTAACTAAAATAACTATCCATAGTACAAAAGTAGAGATTTCTGTTGCAACTACTTTCATATTAAACAAATGAAACCTGCTAATTGAATATCCGATCGAAGTTACCATAATAAATGAGAAAAGTGGTCCTAGCCAAATTTGGCTATAATCTCCTATTGCTGGAAGAATCAAATTAAATATCATTCCAAATATGAAACCTACAGCAGTTCCTATCAGAATAAATTTAAGCTGATTAATTTTATCCGAATTTTTAGCGTTGATGTATGACTTAAATAAATTTATATATGCAATAACTACAAGAATCACAAAAAATAGCGAATAAACAAAATAACTTCCATAATTCAAATCAACATCCTTACTGTCACCAGTAATAAATATCTCTTTTATTAAGTAGTTTTTATCAAATGCTAGACCGAGTGACAATAAAAAAATTGGCACAAAAAGAAACGGTACATACCTGGACAAAGATTTGTTTTGATTTGGAAAAACAAGAGTAAAATAGAGAAAAAAAGTAGGTATTCCAGCAGCAGCAATGTAGTAAGTGTTTGCTATAATTAGTGCCCTATCTAAGTCATTCTCAAGAATAAATAGTGCCAGTCCAAGAGCCCAAAAAGCGGCAAAAAGTACAAACATTGAGTATACGAAGTTAGTCCTGTCTCGCTTACCAAACATAACAAATAGGCTTAGTATAGAATTAACTACCGCTGTTATAAATAATAATGTTACTTCAATTGGCATATTATTTTCTTGCAACTACTAAACCATGGATTTTGAGAGGCTCATAGAATGCCCTAATATTATTGTACTCAAATCCTGAATTTTTTACTAACTCAGCAAGCTTTACTGGGTCTTTATATATCATTGGCCAATCTATTACTTTTGTAACAAATTCCTCCTCCGAATTATGCACAACATTTGAGGTGATCAGTATTCCCCCTGGTTGCATAATCTTATGAATTCCCGTGAAAATTTCCTGAGTTTTCTCATCAGTGAAGTAGTCTAGCAATCCAACAATTTCTACAATATCAAATTTATTAGTTGGCGCCATACGTAGAAAATTGTTTACAGAATCATGTACCCAGTTTAACTTTATTGATGAATGGTTTATTGATTCCGATAAATTCTTACTATATTTTATCGCACTCTCATTCTTATCCAAAAAAGTGATTGACAGTCTTGTCTTTTCAATATAATCGCCGTTTTTAACTACCTCAATTATAGACCTAGATGAGCCGGATGCAATACTTATTATCTCTATTTCTCTATAGTGTTTAGATATTAAGTCTAAATGGTTTTTAATCTCTCTTTTAACAAACTTCAGTCTATTTCTGACTGCCTTCGAGTTGTTAATGTTAAACCACACATACTTAAAAAACCTATCTGGAAGACTCTTCAACGAAAACATATCTCCATTGCTATATAAAACTTCTAATGCTTTGTGAGTTGTGGCATAGTCAATCACAACAGATGCAGAATTACTCGTCTTTTTTATTATGTGCTTAAATCCTTTTGGCAAAGAATTTAAAATGGGAATAAATATATGATTAAACATTGATCTAGCGAATGTGTTTGTCTCCAAACCCAAACTCTGATCAAAATCAACTTCAGCAGATATCGGCTGATCAATATATTCCTTTTTCATTTATAGACCCAATTATATCAGTTTATGATAAAAAAGAAAAATTATTATTTTTTCAAGTATCTTCTTCTTTTCTTTTCCGAAAATCTCTCTGTAGCATAGCGGAGAGTAGTACGAGGTAGGAGCTTTATATTTTTTTTGAGGAATTTTTCTAAAGTGGGTTGGGATTTCTTGCCGACTTCGCGAAGCATCCAGCCGACTGCCTTATGAATAAGGTCGTGCTTGTCAGATAGCAAAATTTCTGAAATCTTCAATGTGTCCTCAAATTGACCTACCCTTATTAATGCAATTGTGGAAACAATAGCTATTCTTCTCTCCCACAGATTTTTAGATTTAGCCAATCTATATAAGACTTCTCTACTTGGAAGCCGAGCTTCCAAGTAAGATTTTAGGAGGTAATCACCTAGTATGTATGGGGAAGAAGAGTCGACTAAGTCCCAGTTGTTCACTCCTTTTGTGTTTTTCAAATAAAATTTAACTATTTTATTTTTTTCATCTTGACTAGTTTTTTTATATTGCTCCACTAGTATGAGTAGTGCTGTCAGGCGACACTCGTGAACCTTACTTTTCAGAAGTTTCTGAATCTCGGGTAGTGGCAAATCTTCATATTTCTTGGCAACTCTTCTCTGCTCAGGAACAGTCACACCAAAAAAGATATCCCCATAACCATACTGCCCTTTACCTGTCTTAAAAAACCACGCTGAAGCTTTGGCTTTCTTTTTTGTGGCAAGTTTTTTCAAGTCCTTTATTACCGAATCTGAAATCATCATATTTGTCATTATAACAAAAGCGCCACACCGAGATACCCGGTGCGGGCCTTTGGTGTGGCAAGACTTGTGATTTTTTAGCTGACTACCCCTTTCCTGCTTTTCATCCAACGAGTAACAGCATTATTGTGACAATTAATTGCAATGTATGATGGAAGAACTTCAATCCCTTCGTAATTCCCCGAGCAGGTCACGATCATACTCCCTTCTTTCTTACCAAACAAATATAGGTTGTTGTGGGGTGATCTGACTTGAAATTTCCGGCTACCTGGACGCAAAGATTGGAGAAGTTCACCCATTTTTGCTCTTGCAAAAGTGTCAAACGAGCGAAACCACCTTCTCCTATCTCCACTACTTAGTTCATAGTGAATGACAGCTTTCCGTATATTCCACGGTTCCGTAAAATCTGGAGCGACGACTACAACATGACACATGAAAGGAACTTCAGTGTTGGCGTAACTTTCCTCTAAACGCCGGACAAAGTGCACGACATAATAAGATACTTCAAATTCCATGACAAGTTCTGGATGCAGAGGTACTACTGTTTGCATAACCAACTCCTTTGTTGGACGAAGCTCTATGTGCAATCTACAACTTTCATACACCAATGTCAATCTTTTACTTAAAATTTTGTGAGGAGTAAAATATAAGCATTACTAGTAACCGGAGTCCGTCCACTCTTTAGAGAAGCTGGATTCTAAAAGAAAATGAAGAGATACACGCAACTTTCTGTATTTATCTTTGTTTTTGCTCTAGCAGTAAATATCGTCTGGGGCACATAGGTTAAGCTAGGTATGGAAAACAAAAAATGACCTTTCTAACCAATCGGTCATTTTTTGTACACACTTTATTTCTTACTAAATGATTTATAGAGAATTAGTATTAGTGAAATTATTAATAATCCAATTGCCATTATTAATAAGATAGTTTTTTTATAAAAAAACGATAGATCAGATCTATTAATTGGAGAAACCATTATTAGCAGAAGACTTAGTAGTACCCAATAGCTAATAAATTTTCCTAACACAGCATATACGTCATCTTTTAGTAAATAAGTAAATAGTGAGATAACTAAGAGTGGTAAAAAAATTAAAAGTGGATAAGCTATTATTTCACACACTTGATAACCTAAATAACAACTATCTCCTTTCGATATATAACCAAAATATAATGAAATTATACTAAGTAAAAGTGAAATTAATACTAGTTTTATTCTTGTAAGCCAAATCATATTTTGTAATTATAGAACATTTATCTTAGTCCTACCACCACAGAATACACATTTCCATCATCAAGTTTTACTGATAGTTTATACCAGTAACCTGTCGCAAATCCTTTGGTACTCCAATTGTATGAATATTGCTGGCTTATAGGATCGAACTTGAATTCTGTTCCATTCGATCCTGAGACTGTATATACTGATTCATCAATTGTGGCTGACATGGGACCTCCTCTCTGAGGTGCAAGCCATACAGCTGATGAGCTTGCTTGAACCACTACCCTAAGGCTATTTCTAAGTTGAAACTTTACTGGTACAGTACTTCCTCCCTTGAAAACACTTTGCTTTTGGTTTGGATTGAAACTTAGATCATTTATAGGTTGAAGAAATCCCGACCATTTGTATTTTGGAAGTGTTACTATTTCTCCCAGCTTCCCAGAAAGTGTTGCGTCAATCTGACCATCTCCATTGGAGTCAATTTTTAGTGTAGAACTAGCAACAGATGGGCTTATATCCATAAACACTTCGGTTGTCGTGGAAGATGGTAAACCTTGAAAGGATGTGCTCTCTAATATGTTATTTCCCTCTTGTTTCGTTATGTCTAAGGCAAACACCCCGTCTTCATACCCAGAGAGTTTAACCTGACCTGATAGGTCACTAGGAACAGAGATGAACTGTGTATTACCTATGACTCTATAATTTACATCTGGAATTTCTTCTTCGAGCTCTCCAGTTATAGGATCGAGACCTGTGTACCTGCCTTGTGAGTCTGTGACACCAAGTGTTAATGGTGAGTGTAAAACGTAGTGTAGTCTTGTACCGTTTGTATTTAACTCTGAAGCATTTTTTAAAACAATGTGTTTATCGTCATCAAATTCAAGATTATTAATTTTATTATAAATTAAGTTAGATATAGAAGGTATTTCTAAAAGATCTCTGTGAATCCTTGAAAGGTTTGGACTGAAAATGCTGTTATACTCTTTCAAATCTACCCACCAACGCTCAACATTTGGAGAGGTGGTGGACATCCAGAGAGCACTTGGGGTTACGACTGTTCCATCACCATCCACCACAAAGCGAGGGCTTAGGCATTTGTAGTAAACCAAGTAGGCGTAGCTGCATGTTTTATACTCTATCCCAGCAAGTGTCTCTTCTCCCCAGCCGGCGATTTGGATGACTTTTGTAGTGGTGGCTGGCGCCCATGAATCAAGAATGGCATGCACAGCTTCAGTTTGCTCATACAGAACTGGATTTCCAATACCTGGAGTGTCAGTGTCATTATAATCCGGCATAAGCCTTCCCTCATCACCAAGAATATAACCTTTCAATTCTTCCTGACTAGTAACGGCATTTCCAAACTGATTTAGTTTGTCGCTGTAAACTGCATTGTTTTCAAATGTCACAATCTGACTATTTGGAGAAAACCCGTCCACTGTTTCGAAATATGAATTCGATGGCAGTAAGTTATATATTGCTGGCATGTTCAGAGAAAGTTGTCGCAGTCTTTCATTTTTCATAATGATCCCTTGACCTAAGCTCGTGCCGTGAAGTAAGCCGAGAACTGCTTCTGGAGTACCGATCTGGGGAACAGCTACAAAAATAATTTTATCTATCTTGTAGTAGAGTGGGTTGTTTGTGTCTTTCAGCTTCTGTACAAGTGCCTTTATAACCAGCCCGCCGTTCGAGTGTCCTATCAGAGTAATCTTTGAAGAAGTTGCCGAAAGTTTCTCAAGTTTTTTCAAAATGTAACTTTCAGAAAAATCCTGGGTGTTGTCATAGTCCAAAACACCACCAGTAGTTGTCGCACCTTTCATCACAATATCTTCGAGAGAAAGTCTCCAGTCATAAGGTATGAAAGCATAATCGTTTATAACCCTATCTGACTTCCATTCTCTCAAATCGTTTATAAAGGAGTTGTAAATATTACTGCCTAAAATCTCATCTGTGATTCCTGTCTCGGCCTCATCATTCATACTTTGTGTATCATCTTTTGTGTAAACATGATATTGACTCACGCCATCATTTGAAAGCGACAGCTTATCATGATCAGAATCGAGTGTGGAAACCCACTTCTCATCCCCTTCCTCATAAAGCCGTGTGCCCATGACCCCCGGGAAAAACATAACGCTTGTGCCAACAATGTCTTGCGAGACACTTGGATAATATTTTTCATAAACCACAGTTCCTTCACCACCTCTGGCTCCACATTGTGGGCATAACCCGCCTCGTGCATCAATCTCTCCAGTGAAGTTTGTATCCTCATAGTAAATAGCTATTCGCCCTCCTCCACCTGGAAGATAACAGAAATTCGGACAATACACATTACCCCCTAGTGCACCAAAGACTCCTACCCCAGAAAGATTATTGGCTGTCACAAAAATACTCCCTCCTGAGCCTGTTCCTCCAGCATTTGCTGAGATAGTCCCGTCGTTTACAAAACTCTCTGTGGAAACTATTCTAATTACCCCTCCACCATTTGGGAAATTACCATTTCCTCCACTACCAAAGTCTGTCGGTGCAGTACTTGATCCGTATGTTGAATCAACACCATTTCCCATTCCGACACCACCATGACTTGCTCCGTTTCGACTATCCAAGCCAGGTGCTCCAGGACCTGAGTTTTGACCATAGCCCTTGGCATTTACATTAATAGCAGAATTACTCGAGATAAAAATATTTTTGACATTTATCGATACAACTTTCTCGGGACTGGTTATTATGAACGACTCATTTTCTAGAGACAAATCATCGAGAGTTAGTGTGCCTTCCCCGAGCAAATTTAAAGTGGAGAGATTACTAAGAGAAATTCTTGAAATTTGTAAATCTGAATTTCCAAAGACATCAATACTCGATTGGTCATTCAAGGTTAGTTCATTTGCCTTTACCAGAGTTCCATTTTCTGATTTTATTTTTGAGCCTGGAGTTGCATTAATTTTATTTAAATTAAATGACCCGTCACTGTACAGAAACTGCCATGACGATCTAATGAATAAATTATTATTTGTAATATCAAATAATCCCGCAGTTCCCCTCTCCGCACATGTTTGACTAAACCCGTCATAACTTCCACAACCACCATTGACTAGGACCTCGCCAATAAATGACGAGCTTTCATAATAGATAGCTATTCGTCCTCCTCCACCTGGCCCAGCAAAATACCCAGAGGCAAACAAAGGACCACCGTTTGCTCTAAACAAGCCACCACCCATAATATTTTTCGCTCTTATGTAGAGACTTCCACCACTTCCAGAATGTAATCCACTAGCTGAAACAGCCCCGTCGTTTACAAAGTCGTTGGAAACTTCGAGCCATATAGCCCCTCCACCAGGATATGAGCTTCCACTTCCAAGATCAAGTGGCACAGTTGCCGAGCCATAAGTTGATGTTGCCGTGTTACTTATTCCAACTCCGCCGTAGCTTGCACCATACTTATAGTAGGTTTGTCCGCCACTACCTGGTCCCATATTATTTCCATAACCCTTACCATCAGCTGAAATTGATGAACTATTTGATACTGTTAGGTTAACTGCTGTAATTTTCACTCCCTTAAACGTATTGGCTGAATTTGGATCAGATAGCAGTATAAGAGTTGCTCCGTTCGTCACAGTCAAGTTATTGTAAATGTACTCACCAGCCGGCAGTGAAAAGTTTGACTCCAAGACTACTTCGGCCTCACTACTATCTAGTACTCCATTGTCGTTTATATCCTGTGGTGTAGCATCAGCTCTTAAAATAAGTGGTAGTGCTAAAAGGAATGCTGTAACTATTATTTTTCTCATTTGTTTCGGTTAGTTATTTACCGAAACTATACTCAGCAGCAGGAAAAATACTACTTTACAAAAATATAATTGATTATTTAATTTTTTGAGACTAAAGCCTCCTCAATCCTATTTAATACTATATGCGATACCTCCCTATAATCCTCAACACTCGGCTCATCTGTCTTTATTAGTTCACTTGCAGTCATGGGTTTTAGAATGGTTATGACAACATTTCTTTGTCTTCCAAAAAACTTCCAAGCTGTCATATCGAAAAATGTATCAATACATACTGGAACAACTGTTGCTTCAGTTTCATAAACCAGAAAGCCTAAGCCCCCACGTGCTGGACTAATTCCACCATCGGAAGTCCTTTTACCCTCAGGAAAAATTAAAACGGTCTGATTATTATCTAGAAGATCTACAAAACTCTCAAGAGATGTCTCATAATCTTTGTACCCAGAATGAATAGGATATCCACCTAGTACATTGAAAAATACGCCACCATATATGTAATTTCGCCAACCAAACGATATATGTTTTTCCTTCGGGTTGGTTACATAATATATAGGATATAAAGTGGAAAAAAATCCCAACACTAATGGTGATGCAGTAACATCAAGCTCACTAGTATGATTAAATGCCAAAATAACTGGTTTTTTTAGATCAAGCAAGTTCTCTCTTCCACGAATCTCAATTCTGACAAATATTTTATGCAAAACAAAAAACACTATGTAACCGATCTTTTGGAGAAATACTGGCAAGTAGTAATAATATTCTGCCATTTATATTGACTCTAATATAGCACAATTTTGACTTTTTTGCTCAAACTAATCCTCAGGATTAGGACGAGTCAAAACAATATTTTTGCACACCTCGCCACAAAATGACTTACCGTCCTCCTCGCTACAATCTTCACAACAAATAAAATGTTTGTTACACATCGGATACTTACAGTTTACATATCTCTCACTTTTCTCTCCACATTTTTCACATGTTCCGACAACTACATGCTTATCTTCCTGGTCAAAATGCATGAGGATTCTTTTATCAAAAACATAGAGCGAACCTTCAAATTCTTCCGCCGGGTATTTTTCCATGTAACTGACAATCCCACCGTCGAGCTGATAAACATTTTTAAAACCTTCTCGTACAAGAAAGCCTGAGGCCTTTTCGCACCTGACCCCGCCTGTGCAAACGGTAAGTACTTCCTTATCACGCAAATCTTTTAGCTGACTTAGAACTTTTGGCACATCTCGGAAATTTTGGAGATTTGGCATGATAGAGTTTTTAAACCTCCCAACTTTGAACTCGTAATCGTTTCTCATATCCAATATGACAAAATCTTTTCCAGACTGAAACCACTGCTTTAGCTCCTCTGGTTTTACGTGCTTGCCTGTCACTTCGTTTGGATTTATATCTTTCTCTAGGTGAAGCGAGACAATCTCAGGTCTGACTTTGACAGACAGTCTTGGAAAAGCTTCGCCCGTCCCTCTACTTCTCTTTGTATGTGTATCCGAAAATCTCGTGTCAGATAAGTACGCCTCAAGATATTTTTCAATGTTCTCCTTCGTCCCCTCCAAAGTGGCGTTAATCCCTTCCTTGGCAACAATAACTCGACCTTTTAGTCCAAGTTTTTCACAAAGCCTCCTCTGCTCATCCCGTAATTTCTCCGGGTCTTCGATCTCAACGTATTTATAAAACAAGAGTATAGCAAAAGAGTGTGTCAAATTCATAACTTTATTCAGTATAAAAATCCTGTAGCAAATGTTCCGAGGAAACATGTTTTTCCAATTCCGAAACAACACCCTTAAGAGTTCCTTTCCTTAATTCAGAATGAAGTGGAATAGTTATATGTAGAATTTCTTTGTCCATAACCTCCAAAGTTAATCTTGAATGACTTCCTTTTGTTCGAGTTACATTAAAACCATATTTCAGAAGTATTTTTATAACTTCTTTTCCAGATATAACACGAAGTTTTTTAGGCATAGAGCTATGCAGTAACTGGTAATTCAAAATTCACAAGAACAGGGAATTTAGCCTCATTTGAATCAAAATGAACAAAAACTGCTTCCTGTATATTTTTTACTACTTCATCCAATGTTTCCCCTTGTGTAAATATTGGAAAAAGCACTGCCTTGGCACAGTATCCTCCTTCTTCCGCTTTTTCGATAAAAAATTGTATTATCCGTGGTTTTTCCATCATTTAAAATTACCACAAACTAATATTTTTTTCAATCAGCCTTAGTATCTCCCAATTGTATGAATAAATTTAAATTTGCTGTGATTTTGTATCTTCCCTAAGTCAGATATCGGGGTAAGAACTTTCACACTCTTCACTTGATAACCTGATAACTTTTCACTTTCCTAAACCGATTTTATCAAATCGGTCGGACGAACAATTTTTATAGAAAATTGTTTTAGTCACACTTCCTCTACTCATATCGTAGTGCTTCAATTGGGTCCATTTTAGAAGCCGATCGTGCTGGGAAAACACCGAAGAAAATGCCGATTGTGGCTGATACTCCGAAGGCAAGAGCTATAGCATAGAGTGGTACAACAAAAGACCAATCGAGATTAAATGATTTTGCGATAAGAGAGACAACAAAACCCAAGACTGATCCGAAAGCAATTCCAATTATTCCTCCAAAAACAGTAACTAAAACCGCTTCAAGCAAAAATTCCTTCAAAATATCCGACTCGCGAGCTCCAACAGCTTTTTTAAGTCCTATTTCTGCTGTCCTCTCTGTCACAACAACATACATAATATTCATAATTCCCACTCCACCAACTAGGAGGGATATGGCGGCGATTGCAATTAGCAAGTATGTTACACCTCCGAAAATTGTGTTAAAAGTTTCCAGTGCCTGTGCCTGGGTTTGAACAGCAAAATCATCTTTTTTGGGATCATTGATGGAGTGATTTCTCCTCATGGTCAGTCTTATTTCCTCTGCAGTTCTATCAGCTAGATTCATGTCCAAAAGCTCGACAATTCCTATCATCAAATAATCAACCCCGAGAAGTTTCTTCTGGGCAGTGACAAGTGGAATAAATGCAATATTATCATTCTCCCCAACTGCCCCCTGCGGTTCATACACGCCAATAACACTAAAGTTTAGTGACCCTAGTCGAAACAACTTGCCTATAGGATCGTCTTGACCAAAGAGATCTTTTGCTAGCTGGCTGCCGAGGATAATGACTTGTGCACCTGAGTTATCTTCGTTTTTAGTATAAAATCTTCCGCTCTGAAGTTTGGTTTTATCAATCTGAAATCTTTCTGCACCAGCACCATAGTAAATTACAAATTTTTTGTTCTGGCGATAGTTAGCTGAAGCTTGACCAGTGACAATTCCGTAAGCCCCTGAGACATTTCCAAGTTTTTCAATATCATCTAGGTCTCTCTGTTTAAAGCTTGTGATTGTTACACCTGAGAAAGCTGCTGACTCTGGTCCTGCCCTTCCTTCCCCTCCCGCGGCACGGTTTTTGGTTGTTGGTGGAACGCGAACTTGAACAAAAAGAGTGTTGGTTCCAAGTGTTGCAACCTGTGAATCGATAAGACTTCTGAAGCCTGCACCAGCAGAAAGAACTAAAACGACCGTGGCAATTCCAATAACAATACCAAGCATAGTCAGAATGGTTCTGCCTTTATTTGCCGACAATGCTGTTAACGATTGCTTAAATAATTTCATAATTTTACTTTCTACTTTACACTTTCTACTTGATAACTTTATAACTCATTCATATCTCAGTGCTTCAATCGGGTCTAGTTTTGCTGCTTTGTAGGATGGATACAAACCAAAAACCACACCTGTCAGAATAGAAACACCAACTGCTAAGAAAATCGACCAGAGGGAAATGACAAAATTCCAATCATATTGCAGATAGTTCATAAGTATGGACATAAGGTATGAAAGTATTACACCAAAAACTATACCGATAAGTCCCCCAACAAAAGTCAGTACACCTGACTCTAACAAAAATTGTCTCATAATTTTTCCATTAGTTGCACCAACAGCTTTGCGAAGTCCAATCTCACGAGTTCTCTCTGCTACCGTCACTAGCATAATATTCAATATGCCTATTCCACCGACAACCAGAGAAACCGCTGCCATGGAAGTCAAAAACAAACTCAGTGCATCAGTTATAGTAGTCAAAAGCCCCACGGCTGTAGCTTGATTCCTGACAGTAAAATCTATATTTTTGTCATCCAAAATATGGTGCCTCTGTTTTAAGACTCTTGTAACGTCTGCGATTGTACTATCAATGTTCTCCGACATATCAACTTTCAGGTTGATGACCTGCAAGTGTTTAATCCCCAAAAGTTGACCTTGGGCGATTGAAAGTGGAATAAAAATATTATCGTCCTGGTCCTGGAAAAAAGCGCTTCCACGTGGATTTATTACTCCTATTACTCTAAGTGGTACACCTAGAAACTCGCCTTCACTACTTGACCTTGCTGTTCGAACTTTTATTACTTGTCCAATTGGGTTAACACCTGTGCCCTTAAAAAGTGAGTCGGAAACAGTTGAGCCTAAAACCGCCACGTTCGCTCCAGCATCAGTTTCTGACTCTGACATAAAAACACCATCTCTCATTGAAAAATTAACGATGTTTGCATATCCAGAGTCAGTGCCAATAAAATTCGTGTCAACTGTTTTATTTTGCCAAGTAACTGATGACGCACCTCTGACCATAGCATTGACCGCTTCGGCATGTGGCACTTGGGATATTGTTCGAAGTGCAATAGCATCGTCGTTTGTAAGCGTAGTTATAATTACACCGAAAACTTGTGCAGGAGGTCCTTTGGGGTCACTATTACCTGGCTGAATGGATAGTAAATTTGAGCCTAATTTGTTGACTTGACCTAAAACCAAGCTTTGTGCGCCAGCACCTAGAGAAATTATTATTATAACCCCGGCAACACCAATGACTATCCCAAGCATGGTCAAAGCTGACCTGCCTTTTCTGGCAAGTAGACTTTTCAGTGCTAATTTTATTGTAAAAATAAATCCCATTTGTTTAATTTGACTAGCAGAACTCGTCGAAAACGCATATTTTCTGGCGTATCTCGGAGTGCGTGAAGCTCGAGAGTTAAGGAAGATTTTCAGCAGAAAATTATTCCGGCGCCAGAGAATATGTGTTGAGTAAGAGTTTTGCTAGTCAAATTTATCATTTTATTTTTTAAGATCACCGTCTGCTTTTGCGATTGTTCTACCAATAACCTCTTCGTCAGAAACAATTAGCCCATCCTTAATCCTTATTATTCTTTTGGCGTGATTTGCTGTATCTTGCTCATGTGTCACTAAAATAATAGTGTGTCCTTTATTATTTAACTCCTGGAGAATCTCCAGAACCGCATTTCCTGACTTTGAGTCTAAGTTTCCAGTTGGCTCATCAGCAAAAATTATTGATGGATTGCATACAAGTGCCCGAGCTATAGCCACTCTCTGCTTTTCTCCTCCAGAAATTTGATTTGTAAAATATTCTAGTCTATGTGAAAGCCCTACATCTGCTAGAGCTTCCTTTGCCAAGTCATCGTGATTTGTCTTATCACTATATGATAGTGGTAATTTAACATTTTCTAGTACAGTTGTTCGAGGAAGTAAGTTAAAGGTTTGGAATACAAATCCAATTTTTTCGTTTCGCAGTTTAGCTAAGTAGTCCTTATCAAAGTCCATAGCATTTTGTCCTTCAAATTCATAAAGCCCTGATGTAGCTTTATCGAGAAAACCTAAAATATGCATGAGTGTTGATTTGCCTGATCCAGATGGACCCATTATGGCCACGAACTCACCTTTTTCCAAAGTGAAATTTACCCCGTGCAGAACCGGAGTGACCACACCCTCGTTCAAATAATCTTTTCTCAGATTTTCAGTGCGAATTATTGGCATAAGAGTTCATGGGAAGTTATAAAGTTGAAAGTAAAACTATTTAATGAAAGTCACCACTTCCTCTCCACCTGAAAGTCCAGAAAGAACCTCAACATCACCACCATCAGCTTCTAATCCAACAGATACTTCTGTTTCGATGAAAGTTTTATTTTTCGGATCATTCACTACTCTAACTATTTTTTTGCCATCTTTGTTTATTACTGCAGATGAAGGTGCAACTAGAGCCTCTTTTTTCTCTGAAACTAGGATAGTCATGTTTGATGTCATGCCCGGCTTTATTTCAGGAATATTTTCCAAGCTCCCTGTGATTTTATAATTCACGACACCAGAAACAAGTGTTGAAGCTGGATTAACTGTAAGCACTTTACTCTGATAATGTCTGTCAGGACCAAGGGCGTCAAAAGTATTATCGATTGTTTGTCCAACCAAAACCGACGCTATATCCGCTTCACTGACCTGAGCTTCTGTATGAAGCTCGGATACATCCAAGAGCTTTATAACTGGACTCATTGCCGTTGCTTGTTCACCAAGTTTAACGTTAACTTGAGTTATTGTTCCCTTTTGAGGTGCTGTAATTACAGTATTATTAAGAGCTGAAAGAGCAGAACTATACTGACCCTCCGCTGACTGCACTTGGGCTAAAGCAATATTTATATCCTCTGTCCTTGCCCCAGATTTCTTTAAAGCCAATGTCGCTTTTGCTTGTGCTAGAGAATAGTTCGCAGATTTTACTGCCTGATTGTATGTAGTCAGAGTTGTAAAGCCAGTATCGACAGTGGTCTTGGCAGTAGAGACACTTGTGGCATAAGTCGTAACTGTGGTTTGTGTTCCGCCACTTGTGATCTGAGTATAGTTAGTAAGTATGCTTATTATACTACCGAGATAGCTACTAATTTTTGAAAGGTTTGCTAGGGACTCTGTGGTTAAAGAATCGACATTTCCGTCATTTATATTTCCAACTTTACTCTGCCAATCTAACAGCATTGTGTTTATGGTCACTCTGTCTTGGTTTACCTCAGTAACTGACTGACTATTTGTTTGAACCGTCCCTGGAATACTAAACTGCGGAGAATTTGACTGCGGACTGGAGAAAAGAACATTGGTTGAAGAAATAACAGCTGTGTATGAATCGTTGTATGATTTTTTTATCTGATTTATAAGCGTTTGCCTTGAATTGTCGAGCGTGACTTGAGAAGAGTCCACTGCAGACTGACTGACTGCAACATCTTCCTCTGTCGCACCAGATCTAATTTTTTCATAATTTGCTTTAGCTTGAGTTAGGGCTCCTCTGGCACTTTCTAAATTTGCTGATGCAGTACCCTGGTCGAGTGAAGCAAGAACTTGGCCAGACGAAACTTTGTCCCCCTCTTTAACATTGAGCCTCCTGACTACCCCACTAGCCTGAAAACTGAGACTGAGATCTGTCGCACTCACTACCTGACCAGTTGTTAGGACGGTTTTCTTTATGTCTTTCCTTACAACAATAGCAGTCTGTATGGACTTGTTTTCAGGCTCCCTAATAAAGAAAAACCAACCCAAAAACAGAACTAAAAGTAAAACGATTGTCCAGATAATTCTCCTCTTAGTAAAAAACGATCTAACACGCATAAGTAATGTAATAAATTTCATTTTTTTAGATTAACATAAAATTGCCTCATTTCAAAATCACTTATCAGAAATTAGAAACTTGAAATTTACTTCAGTCCTTTACAGTTCCCCCCGGGAGTAAATCCCGCTTGGCGAGCAAGTTCTATTGAAGCAAAGTAAACTCGATTTTCTGGCTTGATTCTTTTGACTGTGCCACACCAGGGATAATAATATTTTTTACCGGATTTAGAACCTATTACTTCACCACTTGTCTCCGGCACAGGAACAACTATTACTTGTTTCTTCTCTGTTGTTTTGTTTTCACTCAAGACACTTTGGTCTGTAACTTTTTCCTCTACTTTTTCACCCGTTTGACTTGAGCTTATTACATTAGCCACCTCATATTTAACAGAAATGGGAGTCTTGCCCGGTATCTCGCTAGATAGCCTTCCTAACCCAAACAGTATTCCACCAGAAATGAGGCTTAAAATAAGCATATAAAACGGCTTGACCCCGTTAGAGAACGCTTTGACGATCTCAAAGCTTCGATCGCCCTGTGGCGATCTTTCTCTAACGGGGTTGATTTTTTCCAAATTCTCCTTTATACTACGCATGTCCAAAACATTATCAGATATGTAATTGAAAATACAGAGCTTTCAGATTTGAGTGAAGTTCGAGGAGAGAGTGAGTATTGCGACCAAAGTGTACATGTCGTACTCTGCGGGAGCAAACGGAACTCTCGACAAAGAAATTCACCAAATCTGGAAACTCTGCTAAAGAAATGGCACATAAGAAATCAGCGGGGACAACCAAAAACGGCCGAGATTCAAATCCAAAATATCTCGGAGTCAAGCTAAACCACGGGGACAAGGCTTTCCCGGGTGCTATTTTGATTAGACAAAGAGGCACTGATGTACTGCCCGGAAAAAATGTCGGTATGGGAAAAGATAATACTCTTTTTGCACTAACAAATGGAACTATTCAGTTCACCACAAAAAGAAAAACTCATTTTGATAATAAAGTGATGGTTAAAAAAGTTGTCAACGTTATTTAACAAAAAACCTCCAAATGGAGGTTTTTTGTTAAATTGCTGAAATATTTACTTGAAACTCTGATTTCTTTCCAAGTACTTCAATAGGCACTTTATGCTCACCTACTTCCTTGATCGGTTTGTCGAGTTTTATACTTTCTGTGTCAATATTAAACTTCGTCTGTTTCATTAACTCTTCGGCTATCATTTCTTTAGTTACTCCAGCAAACAAGTGACCCTTCTCATTTGTTTTCTCCTTAAACTCCAGAGTAACGCTCCTAATTGACTCCAAGCTCTTCAATAACAAATCATTCTGAATTTTCTTCTGTGCTAAATCTTTTACTTTTGATTCCTCCACTTTTTTTATCAAATCAGGTGTGGCTTTCTGCGCTAAACCTCTCGGTATTAATAAGTTTAAAGCATAGCCATCCGAAACATCCTTTACATCATATCTTTTTCCTACCTTCGGAACATCTTTTAAGAGAATTATCTTCATGATTTGTGTTTTGATTATTGGTTAAGTATTTCAATAGCTTTGTCTAGTTGTGTGTCTGTCTTATCCTTTTTGTATGCCTCTTCGTCAAGTTCAACTTCGAAATCGGGTTTAAGTCCATGATCCGAAATCGAAATTCCATTTGGTGTTAACCATTTTGCTATTGTTACCTTAAGTGATGTTTTTGGATTATCTGTTATCTCAAACAGTTCCTGAACCGACCCTTTTCCAAACGACTTCTTGCCGACTAGAATTGCCCTTCCGTGGTCTTTCAATGCTCCTGCTAAAATTTCTGATGCGCTAGCTGATCCAGCATCTATTAGGATAGCCATTTTAAGCGTGTCACTAAATACATTGTATCCCCTACTTCTAAAAGTCTGATTATCTTCTTCATTTTTAAATACTTCTCTTACTACAACTTCACCTGCTGGCAAGAACCATGAGGCCATGTCCCAGGCGGCTTCTAGATATCCTCCCGGATTTCCACGAAGGTCAATTATAATTTTATCTAGACCCGACTCGTAAAACTCCCGAAGGGCATCCCTAAAAAGTCCCGGTGAAATTTGGGAAAAACTGTAAAGACGAACGATGAAAACCTTCCCCTTTATTTCTGTGTCTACCGTAGGAAGATTAATAAAATCCCTAACTATGCTTTTTTCCAATGGCTCTTTCTCGCCCGCTCTATAAAGTAGTAGTTTAACTGATGTGCCTTTTTTTCCACGAATTAGTTTTACAGCTTCCTCAACAGGCATTTTTTCTGTAATTCTATCATCAATTTTGAGAATCTTGTCACCGGTTTTCACTCCTGCTTTGTAAGCTGGGCTATTTTTTATTGGAGAAACTACAGTCAATACCCCATCTCGAATATCTATTTCCATGCCCACTCCTTCTATCTGTCCACTAATTTGTTCGTCAAATGCTTTTGTTTCAACTGGAGGAAAGTAAACAGTATATGGATCCTCCATAGCAGAAGTCATACCAGAGATGGCTCCATAAAGTCTGGCTTTACCGTCAGTTACATCCGTGCTACTTGCAGAGCCTACAAAATGCTCATCAATTTTTCTCCAAGCAAGCCAAAACGGCTCAAAATCAAGATCAGTTGTGGTTGATGCAAAAGAAGTATTTCTTATTATGAGTGACAATTTCTCCTCCTCTGATTTATTATTCTTCCCGTAGTTATAACCTAGAACAAAAGCCAGGCCAAAAATCAAAACCCCGATTGTTAAATAGTTTCTCTGCTTAAAAAAGTTATCCATGTTTTTAAAAACTTTTCTAATTCTCTCAAATAAACAACTTATGGTCAATTCCGAATTTTTAACGAGTCGTGTAATCACGACGACTATAAAAATTCAGGACACCGAGGTAGTCCGAGGTGTATCGAATTTAAACAATGCATCTCAGGTACTCCGAGGTGTAAGAATTTACAAAATCAATTTCTTTTTCTGACCAATGATAAAATACATGGTTGTGTATGACGTTACACCTTCTTATCCACTTCTAGCCATTCTAGTAAGTAACTGTAATTCCAATCTGACCATTTATGCACATACACTTAAATTATGCTATAGCACAAGTTAAGTGTATGTTACTAATTATGGTATTTACTCGTAGAGTGAACTAGAAATAAATAATTAAGTATATTCAATTAGTTACCCATCTTGGACAAAGTGATCAGAGAGAGCATTCATTAAACCAAGGTCGAATTTTGAAATTTTTGCGACGTTCTAATTTGTAAACGAAAACCGCGAGACGCGTTGGGACTTGATGTCCCGCGATTCTCGCGGTACTTGGAGGCCGAGCCTCCAAGTTACTTCGACAAGAGATATGCAGCGATGAATGCAAAGAAAAAGCCAAACGCATTCCTCACTGACAAACCACCGTTGGATGCAATGTGATTTGCAACTGGAACAGCGATTTGAACACACATCATCATGACAAAGAAGGATCCAACGTTCTGTGGGGTGGACTTTGCAAGCCCACCGTTGAAAGCGATCACACCGATCGCACCAGCTAGGCCCGCAGTGAGCGCATACAACCACTTTGCTGATGTGAAGAGTGTTGCACTTGCTCCACTGAGTGCCAACGGCAACACCAACAAAAAACTTGTGCCACTGAAAACTGCTGCCGAGATGTTGCCTCCGAGCCCACTTCTGTTCATGAGAAGTGGCCACACTCCAAAGAACAATCCTGCCAAAATTGCTCGCAATTGCATCTCAGTCATGTTGGCTCCATATTGATGAACTTTCGGAACGAATCTAGTACGTTTATTCTGATGTTATTATATAACAATTAACTGCTACTAGTCAAGTGAGCGCATGAATTTGGCTTAAAATATAGTTATTTTGTGTAGGGCCCTTCAAAATTTCGTTGAACTAAAACTTTTGGAAGACCCCACAGACCTGTGAAGTCGATTTTGTCAAAGAACGAGCGAAGCGAGGTCACTCTCAAATCAAGGTCGAGGACTAAGCGAACGAAGCGCAGGCGAAAGTGAGCGGTCTGGAAAAAGTTTTGGTGAGAAAGAAATTTTGAAATCATCTTGTATACATGAGGAAAAAATTACCATATAATTACTTTATGATAACCAGGCACAAATACAGGGGTGAGACATGGATTGATATTGACTCTGGAACTTCTGAGGAGATTCATAAACTTATGGATGAATACAACATTCATCCATTTGTGGCAAAGGAGCTGACATCTGTGACACCAAAACCCCGAATAGAGTTCCATGACAAATACGTGTACTGCATACTGCACTTCCCTGCTTGGAAGCATACACACGAGTCGAACCATAGAAACCAGGAGGTGGATTTTATTATTAGTCGAGATGTACTCATCACTGCAAGATATGATACTATCGACGCCCTACATAGATTTTCAAAGGATTTAGAAGTTGAGGAAATTCTTGATAAACAGGGTGATATGCAGTACGGACACTCTCACCATCTTTTTATGAATATGCTAAGGGGCCTCTACAACGGACTCTTTGAGGAGCTTGCCTATATAGACGACATGACAGAGAACATTACCAGCAAAATTTTTAAGGGTAAGGAGAGGGAAATGGTAATTAAAATCTCAGAAGTTACTCGAACTCTGCTCAACTTCAAAAGAGTGACAGATTTACACCAAGAGATACTTGAAGCTCTAAAGCACAGAGGCGAAGAAATTTTTGGAAAAGAATTTTCAAACGAAGTAGAATCTATAATTTTGGAATATTTAAAAATAAACACCACAATAAGGTCCAATCTTGAGGTCTTGCACGAGCTTCGCGATACAAATAACTCGCTCCTAACAACAAAACAGAATGAGATTGTAAAACAACTTACGGTACTTGGGTTTGTTATCCTACCTTTAAACCTTATTGCATGGATGTTTGCTATGAGAGTAGACGGACTGCCTTTCCTCAATAACCCAAATGGTTTTTTGATTGTCCTTGTGATAATGATAGCCTCAGCCTCAATTGCCCTAGCCTATGCCAAACATAAAAAGTGGCTTTGATAGTTTTATTTACTAATTATGGATATCTACCTTCATAACACTCTAACTGACAGAAAAGAAAAATTCACCCCAATAAAAGATGGTGAAGTTAGTATGTATAACTGTGGTCCAACCGTTTATGATTATGCTCATATCGGTAATCTTCGTAGTTATGTTTTAGCTGACACTATACGGAGGATGTTTGAATACAATGGGTTAAATGTAAAGCAAATAGTAAATATCACTGATATAGGACACCTCTCATCTGATCAAGACGATGGTGAGGATAAAATGACCAAGGCTTTAAAACGCGAAGGAAAGCCCTTCACTCTCCCTGCCATGAGAGAAGTGGCGAATTTATATTTTGAGAGGTTTAAAGAGGATTTGGTGAATTTAAATATCGAGCTTCCAGACAAGTTCCCTTTTGCTAGTGACTATATTAAGGAGGATATTGAGCTTGTGCAAATTCTCGTTGATAAGAGTATGACATACACAATTTCAGACGGAATTTATTTTGACACGAAAAAGTTTCCTCACTACGGCAAACTCGGAAATGTTAATATCGATGGTAGTGAACATTCGAGAATCGGTCTCAATCTAGAGAAAAATAGTCCTCAGGACTTTGCTCTGTGGAAATTTAGTGAAGGACTCGGATTTGATGCTCCTTTTGGTAAAGGTTTCCCAGGTTGGCACATAGAGTGTTCAGCAATGGCAAGAAAATATTTGGGTCAACCTTTTGATGTTCATACAGGTGGAATTGATCACATCCCAGTTCATCATAACAACGAAATTGCCCAATCAGAATCAGCCTATGATGTGCCACTTGCAAACTATTGGTTACATAATGCTCATCTCAAAATGGGAGAGGAAAAAATGGCAAAGTCAGGTGGAAATTTCGTCAAGCTTAAAACCTTAAGAGAGAAGAATATTGACCCTATCGCACTTAAATATGTTTTTCTCTCAGCTAGATACTCCTCTCCCCTTCAATTTAGTCTTGAAGCACTTGAAGGTGCACAATCTGCAATCAATAAACTACGTGAGAAAGTCGTTTCATTACCTAATGGTGGAAAAATTGTTAAAACCGACTTCCAAAAGTATATTAATGACGACTTGGATACTCCAAGTGCTTTAGCTTTAGTTTGGGAAATTTTAAAGAATGAGAAAGTAGCTGACGAAGATAAGAAAGCAACTACACTAGACTTTGATAGAGTTTTGGGGTTGAGACTTGACCAAATCGAAACTTATGAGATACCTGATGAAGTCACTAATTTTGTCAAAGAAAGAGAGGATGCTAGAGAGAGGAAAGATTTTACAAAAAGTGACGAGCTAAGAGAGAAGATAGAGTCCTTAGGATTCGTAGTAAAAGATACAGAGAAGGGTCCCTTGGTCTCACCAAAATAGTCCACATCTTACTCACAACTTGTGCTGAAAGTTGAATTTCCTAAAAAAAAGTTCCGCGTGATAGAATGTCACTCATGAATCTCGTTAGAAATATCGGAGATCATAATTATCAATATATACTGTATCAAATTATAATCTTGGAGATCTCAACAAATAATTGATCTCTATTTCTAACTGGATGAATTCAAAACTCCGCATTCCTCCGCAGAACTTAGACGCTGAGATGGCCTTTCTCGGCTCTATTATGCTCCGCCCTGATTCACTTTATGAAGTAGTGGACATGGTTAAGCCAGACTCTTTTTATTCTGAAAAGCACAGAATAATTTTTGAGACAATGTTAGAGCTATTCAATAAGCACGTTCCCATAGACCTTTTGTCAGTATCAAACAGACTAAAAGAGAAAGGATGGCTTGACCAGATTGGTGGAAATACCTACCTTGTCGAACTGACCAACACAGTACCGACTGCAAGCAACGTAAAATATTATGCCGAGATAGTTGAGAAGAAATACATGATGAGACGACTCATAGAGGCTTCAAATCATATATCAGAGCTTGGTTATGAAGAAACAAAAGAACTAGAGGAAATTTTGGACTCGGCTGAGAAAAGGCTTTTCGATGTTACAAATTTCAACACCACGCACAAATTTAAATCGATAAAAGACGAGCTTCACGAAGCATGGGAGAGACTGGATCATCTGCACAAGATGGACGGGGGGAACGGTCTGCGAGGAATACCAACTGGCTTTTTAGATCTCGATAACAAGCTTTCGGGTTTACAGAAGTCAGACCTGATTATTTTGGCTGCGAGACCATCAATGGGAAAAACTTCCCTTGCCCTAGACATTGCTAGACAGACTGCAGTTGATCACAACACACCTGTTGGTATTTTTTCCCTTGAAATGTCTAGTCAACAATTGGTAGATAGAATGCTCGCTGCTCAGTCAAACGTTGATGCTTGGAAAATGCGAACAGGAAAACTATCTGTTCAGAATGACTTTGAGCTTATTAGAGAAGGTTTAGATAAGCTTAGTCGGGCACCGATTAATATAGACGACCAGCCCGGAAATAATATTTTGAAAATGAGAGCAATTGCCAGGAGACTGAAAAGTGAAAAAGGGTTGGGGCTTATTATTGTTGATTATTTACAACTCATGGTTCCAACACAGACTAAGAGTGACAATATGGTTCAGCAAGTTACTGAAATTTCAAGGTCATTGAAAAACCTAGCTCGTGAACTCGAGGTACCTGTCTTAGCACTCTCTCAACTTTCCCGTGCGATTGAAAGTCGTGGCGGTAGACCTCGTCTATCTGACCTACGTGACTCTGGGGCGATTGAACAAGATGCTGACGTTGTCATGTTTATTCATAGAGAAGATAAATACAAAGATGATGCAGACAAGACTAACATAGCTGAACTACTTATAGAGAAACACAGAAACGGTGAGACTGGAAAGATTGAGTTATTTTTTAATGAAAAGAAGGCAACTTTTCAAAGTATTGATAAGAGTAAGTATAGTGGAGTTGAAAAAGAATTCAGTGATTTTTAGTAATATATTCGTATTTCATGGATTCAACACAAAAACTAATAGAACTTTTTAAGGAATTTCCGGGAATAGGTCCTAGACAGGCCAAAAGGTTTGTTTATTTTTTGTTGAACAGAAATTCTGGGTATGTAAATGATCTTACAAAATTAATTTCTGATGTTAGGTCAAAAGTCCACACCTGCGATTCTTGTTTACGTTTCTATGAAAATAGTAGAAGTGGTAATTGTCCTACTTGTAATGATGAGAATCGTGACAAAAAGAGTCTAATGATTGTCTCTCATGATGTGGATTTTGAAAACGTTGAGAAAACAAAATTCTACAACGGCTACTATTTTGTTTTAGGTGGAACAGTTCCAATCTTGGAAAAAAATCCGGAGAAAAGAATTAGACAAAAAGAACTGCTGGAGATTATTAACAAGAGAGTAAAAAACGGACTATCGGAAATAATCATTGCTCTAAACTACAATTCTGAGGGAGAAAACACTCTTTCCTACCTAACCGACCTGTTTACTAGGGTAACCCTAGTAAACCCTGGTACTAAAGTCAAAATTTCTACCTTGGGCAGAGGACTCTCAACTGGTACAGAGCTTGAGTATTCAGACTCTGAAACCATAAAAAACGCTTTGAAAAATAGACAATAGGGAGTATTATGGGGCTTGGAGGTATCATGTCAAAGAGACGACCAGGTGAAATTTATGTTCCCTCGCTCAAACTCACTCCAAAACTGATGGCAAAAATTGAGAAGATTGCAGAAAAAAACAGAAAGGAAGAGGAGCGACGAAAGAAACAGGAGGAACGGGATGTTCACCGAAAGGACATACAAGGCGGGGTTCGTCTCGGACTAACCGTAAGGCAAATACTCTGGCTCGACAGGCGTTATGCTCGTAAGTATCACGAGCATTGGAACGGGCGAGTCGGCTGAACCCAGCTCACAATTGCACAAGAAAAGGCGTCCCGCGGGGGGCGCCTAATCTTTTATATACAGGTAATGTCAAGGGGCATCCTTGACATTTTAGGAGCTATTTAATTCCAACTATCTCCACCTTAAACCACTGTTGTCTGTGACCGTTTTTTTTGTAGTATCTAGATTTTTGTTTGTACTTTACAACCTCAACTGTTTTGTTTCTACCAACTTCTTTTAGTTTAGCTTCCACCTGCGCTTTGGCAATATATGGAGTACCAATAGTAGTGTCTTTGCCGTTGTCCACCAGGAGAACCTTATCAAAGACAATTTTGTCTCCGACTTTGAATTCCCCTTTCATTTTCTCAATCTTAACAACGTCGCCCTTAGAGACGTTGTATTGCTTTCCCCCTGTTTGTATTACAGCAAATTCCTTATTCATAACCCAAAGAATATATCAAAATTTCACAAAAAAGGCAATATCAAAATTTCGTTGAGCAAATGTCTTTTGAAAGACTACGCTTATTCCTCCAAGTCGGGTTTATCTAGAAGGCTTGGTTCAAAATCAAGAGAAGAGCCTGTGATACGTACAATATCTTTATCTATCTTTTTAAACTCTTTACTTCCACTGTTGTAGTGACTAACAACTGTTCCTAAAGATGCTCCTAGTTTGTTATGATAATCTTCATATTTTTTCAGATGTGTGCTGATTTCTGAAACACGTTTTATTATGTCCTTGGTTGTCTCCTCTATCTGCATTGCCTTGAGCCCTTGCAAAACTGTCTGGAGGTAAGCCAGAAAAGAGGTCGGGGAGACAATTATGACTTTGTACTTTCCTGCTGATCGTTGAATAAGATTCTCAGTATCCTCTGTTACAGCTCCTATTTTATTTATAAGTAAATCATAGTAAATGGCTTCATGAGGAATAAACATAAAAGCAAAATCCATAGTCCCCTCCTGTGGACGAATGTATTTTGCCGTCTCTGTAATACGCAATTTCAAATCGTTTACAAAAAGTTTCTCGAGTCTATTTTTTTCCTGTGGATCATTAGTTTCTGAAATCCTGTTGTAGTTCTCCAAAGAAAACTTTGAATCAATCGGGATTATTTTGTCTTTGACGAAAACTACAGCATCTACAATCTCTCCATTTTTAAATGTGTACTGCATTTGATACTGTCCGGGTGGAAGAACATTTTTAAGTAGCGTCTCGAGATAGTACTCACCCAGAATCCCCCTTTGCTTTGGATTTTTCAAAATGTCTTGCAAATTTTGAAGCTGGTCCGCAAAAGAAACTACCTGTCTGTTTGTTTCGTCTAGTTTAGTTAGGCCCTTTGTAACTTCACGAATAAGATTTGCTGACTCACCTAGCTGTACTCTAACAGACTCACTGACGTGCCTAGTACTCTCACCTATTTTTGAATCCACTACCCTGTTCAGTTCATTTATCTGCTCTAGAATAAGCTTCAATCCAATATCATCTTTAATTTGTCTAGGTCGAAAAAACCACGCTATTACAAATCCTATTCCTAATGCTAGTAATATTAGAACAATACTTGTGCTATCCATCATTATCATTCTACCAAAAATTGTCTGTTTGTGGTAACATATTTTTGCATTACCTTATAATTTTAAGAACTCTATAAACTTTTAACACTTATGCAATCTCTGCAAGAACAAATCAAGGATCAAATAAAAGATGCTATGAAGGCAAAGGATTCTGTTAAGCTCTCTGTGATCAAAGGACTAGTCGCCGGTTTTACAAACGAACTTATAAACTTAAAAAGAAAACCTCAGGACGTACTTTCTGATGAGGAGGTTCTAGATGTTATTCGTAGAGCTGTAAAACAGAGAAAAGATTCCATTGAACAATTCACAAATGGAGGACGACCTGAACTTGCTGATGCAGAGAAAGCCGAACTTGAAATTTTGGAGACTTATTTACCACAAATGATGGCAAGAGATGAGGTAATGAAGCTAGCCTTAGCAAAACACGTAGAGATGGGTTTGCTAGACAAGTCAAAAATGGGAATGTTCATGGGAGCGCTTATGAAAGACCTCAAAGGCAAGGCAGACGGTGATACTGTAAAAAGTGTTGTGGATGAAATTTTGAAATAAAAACTACTATTTGTGGTAAAATTCTGGACGAAGGGAGGTGATTAAAATGGAGTATGCCACAAAGCTGGCTAGACGTGTTTTGGCAAGACGTCCTGGAAATCCCATTGAGAGTGCTAGGATTCTGAACGAAGTCCTTGCTGATGAAGGTTACATAGATCCAGATTCAGAGGTTCTAGCAAACTTAAGAAGGGATATTGCTAACGCCGCCAGAGAGATCCTGCGCAAACAGCTACAGGAGAAAGCCTCATGACTTGTCGTCGCCTTTCGTGAGGGCTGGTGGTACCTTATGTGTACGCCAGCCCTTTTTGCTATTGACTTTAGACTTAGATAGTAGTACAATTAAGGGCAGGAGGTTCTGGATGCCGAGAAGCAGAAAAGCAAAGGCTGGCAGAAATGCCAAGAAACAATGGGCGCATGGTAGTACACCAAAAAAACGCCTTGTGAGCTCAAGATGGACTTTTGATGCTCGGATGGCTGCCTCCAACGACCGTCCACCATCCGATGTAGAGGCAGATGAGTGTGCTCGTCTTCTCCTAGACAGGAAGTAATTCTTGGCCGGCCACGCAAGTTGTGGACGGCCTTTCGTTTTACAAAAAATGATTGTAGAAAACTATCACACCAATTAGTAGTGCGCCAACAGAGGAAACCAAAACAAACCCAGCCATTATGTCCTTTATCTTCCCTATTGTATGATCATGGTTGGGTTCCACTTTTGTACACAAATCCTCCATAGCGGTATTTATGATTTCCGATAGTAAGACAATAGTTATGGCAACTAAGCAAAATAAAATTTCAATTGGACTAAAATCAAAAGCGTAAGCAAAAATAGAAACAACTAAGGCAATGAACGCCTCAATTTTAAAATTTCTCTCTTCCAAGAAAACTGTCCTTATTCCCCTATAAGCATACCCAAAAGAGTTTATAAATTTTTGAAACATCAAGTAAATAATATAAGATTATAGTAAAATGTCCACCTAACTTTAATTTTCGCAAAATTAATGATAAAGTGAATTCTATTCTACGGCCTCATCGTCTAGCGGCTAGGACGAAGCCTTCTCAAGGCTTAAACCGGAGTTCGATTCTCCGTGAGGTCACATGAGAGAGAAATCCCAACTACTTGGGATTTTTCGATACTTGTGACAGGCGGAGTTATATTTTTCAGCAGAAAAATAAACGAGCCCGGGTCGAGGAAATTTCAATTTGACGAAATTGAAATTATCCGTGACCACACAGACCTTGCATTTAATGTTTACGAATTGAACTATTTCTCTATTTGGATTTTATTTAATTTTAGTGCAAAATAGAACTTGGAGGCGACATGACAGATAGAGAGCTTATTCTCAGAATCGGTGAACGCTTTCTCTGCAGTGCATCAGTAAATGGCACTGGAAAAGATGAGACTCCGTTTGCTGGGTTTTTTTTGAAAAAGGGAAAAGGTGAAATCTGGGAGGAAATTCTCAGGCGAATTAGAGAAGAGGGAAGCGAGACAAAGTAGGTGCTCGTGTCGCCAAATGCCACACACCGCGTGTGGCATTTGTGCGTCTACTGAGTCCTGGACTTATTCGCTAAGATTCGCAACATTCGTAGATTAGTGCGTTATATTTATCTATCTGGTGGAACTTCATAGTAGTTAATCAAAAACTTGACCGTTTCATGAAAAGGTATTGTTAGTGTTTCGGATCCATATCTCGCTCCTTGAGGTTTGACCATATATAGCAGGATAATAAATCTCGGATTATATGCTGGAAAGTAGCCAACAAACGAGTGTAATAATTCACCTTCTGCGTATCCTCCACCTCCCTTTTTTGCTATCTGGGCAGTACCAGTTTTCACTGCTACATTATAGTTAGGAAGTTTTAGTGTTCCATTCAAAAGTACATTATCCATACTGTATATTAGGAGTCTGGTCACAGTTTCAGCTGTGCTAGTTTTTATGACTTGTTTAGTTCTATCAATGTTAGCACTTTTTGAAAAACCGATTTTGTAATCCATTCTTTTAACTAAATGTGGATCGACCAAGTATCCTCCATTAGCAATTGTCGCTAAGGCCTTTATTGTCGAAATAGGTGTAAGAGCAATACCCTGACCGAATGAAGCTGATGCAAAATCAATATCTATGTTTCCTCGCAAATTGTTTACTAAATTTCTGGCTTCATTTGGAAGTTCAATATTAGTTTTATCTTGCAAACCGAATTTAAACATATATTCAGCAAATCTCCTGTTACCCAATAGTCTTTCAACATAAGCTGCCCCAACATTGAGCGACTGTGATAGTAGATCTTGAATTCCAACCGTCCCCCTTTCTTTACTATCAAAGTTCGAGACTCTTTTTCCACTAACCAGAACATAGCCTCTATCATAATATGTCGATGAAGCCGTGATTACTCCTGCGTCAATCCCAGCTGAAACAGTCAGAGGTTTAATTATTGATCCCATTTCATAGACATTTTCAACCAATGGATTGGAAAAAATGCTTATCTCCTTTTCTAACTCTGGATGATTGAGGTTGAAAGTCGGAGAAACTTCTAGAGCATACACTTCTCCTGTGTAAGGATCCATAATTATTCCACCTGCCACTTCTGCACTCCATTTTTCCCGTGTAGATTTAAGCAAGTTTTCTAAATATGTTTGAACTGCAGGTTCTATTGTTGTGACAATATCAGCCTCACTTTTCGATGTGCTAGCTGTGACTGTTTTTATGTCCGAAAATATTTGTGCAAAAAAATTCACATATGCACCATCACTTCGTTTCAATTGTTCTTCAAATTGCCTCTCCAGTCCATATCTACCTGCAAATTCATCACCTTTAAAACCAAGTATCCCAACAATATGTGACGCGATAGTATTGCCTGGATAAAATCTCCATCTGTCTTTTACGGATTTTAGTCCTGGTATTTTTAAATCATCAACTGCCTGACCAATTTCAGGAGTTTGTCTAACGGCAATTTCCTCGTACGGATCACTATCCCTTGTTGACTTAGT
Source organism: Minisyncoccia bacterium (assembly GCA_049297675.1). Lineage (GTDB taxonomy): Bacteria > Patescibacteriota > Minisyncoccia > Phycocordibacterales > DATDWN01 > C7867-006. The sequence goes on from JBAQUS010000015.1 coordinate 119,686, forward strand.
CATAAATGACTGAAAATCGACTGGCAAAATTTGATTCAGCTTGTGATATACCTCCTCAGGATTTTTCAGTATTTCTGGATTAACTGTAATTGTTGATCCGGACTTTAAGGTAGCTGCTGATACTAGCGTCCCATCTTTGTTTGAAAAAAATATACTTCCGCGACTAAAAATTTTTCTTGAAGTTGAAGAGTACTGTCTGTCAGCCTTGTCAATATAAATGTCATTCTGTATTACTTGAATATAATATAGTCGAACGATTAAAAGTAGGGCAAAACAAAAAATACAGGCTGAAATTATTCTTATTCTAAATATATAACTATGAGACATTTCCTGAAAATTCTAACACAAAAAAATCCTATCTAGGCAAAATTGCAATACTGTCTTGCGATTGTGCTGAAATATAAGTTCTCACCGCAGTTTCTCGAAATCCGAGTGATTGAGCTAGTGACAAATCAATTGCGTTCCTCATTGAAATATACTCAAACTCCTTATTCCCTATGGAAAGTGTTAGTTGCGATGCCTCATTCTCGAGATTTTGCCTAGCAACTACATTATGGACAGTAATATTAATATAATATATATAAAAACACATTGAAATAAATAATGCTCCAACTAAAGTTAAAAATATTATCCTTTCTTTATTAAATTGTAGTACTCGTTCAACCATACTTTAGTTATAAAGTTATAAAGTTATAAAGTTCATCAAATGATTTTCTCAATAATTCTCAATTTAGCGCTTCTAGATCGTGGATTTTCTATTATTTCATCCATCTTTGGTGTAATTGGTTTTTTTGTGATTATTTTTCCTGACTTATCTTCTGATACTTTTCTAAAATAATGCTTTACTTCCCTATCCTCTAGACTATGAAAAGAAATGACTGCCATTCTTCCGTCTGTAGAGAGTGATTCAAACCCATCAATTAGTCCATTTTTCAAATTCTCTATCTCATCATTTACTGCAATTCTTAGAGCCTGGAATGTCTTAGTTGCAGGGTGAATTTTTCTATAGTGATACCACTTAGGAGTAGCAATTTTGATTATTTCGACAAGTTCAAGCGTAGTAACTATCGGCTTGACTTCTCTTCTGGCAGTCACGGCTTTTGCTATTTTCCACGCGAACTCTTCTTCACCATAGTTTCTAAGTATTGTGGCTATATTTTTTTCCTCCCACGTGTTCAGAATGTCCATGGCCCTTAGATCAGTTGGACCAATTTTTTCTCTGAAATTCATAGAGAGTGGTTCGTCTTTTTGAAAAGTGAAACCCCTACCGCTATTCTCAAACTGATCAGATGACAAACCTAAATCTAGTAGTATTTTGTCAGCCTTGGTGATTTTGAGTTTAGAAAGTATTGATTTAATGTTTTTGAAGCTGTCCTCAACGTAACTAATATTGAGTCTGTAAGGAGTTAACTGCTTTCTACTTCTTTCAAGTGCATTTGGATCAAGGTCGATCCCGATCATGACAACGGAATCGCCAAACCTTTTTGCAACTTCCAGACTGTGTCCGCCGCTACCCAAAGTACAATCAACAAAAACGTCACCTTTTTTAATCTCCAAACCATCTATAGCCTCATGTAAAAGAACAGATTTATGCATATCGATACTAATTTACAAATTAAGCGAATGAAACGAATGAATTAAAATTTAGAATTTTGTATTTTATTCGTATAATTCGCATGTCATTCGTATATTTGTATCGCACTATAGCACTCCGACTTGTCCCAATTTTTCTGCCAATGTGTCCGCTTGTTTTTCAACCACTTTTTTGTAATCTAACCAAGTCTTCTCGTTCCATATCTCGACTCGAGATGAAACACCAATGACCACCACCTTGTTTTTGAGGTTGGCACTATCCCGTAGAAAATCTGGGATGAGTATCCTTCCGATGGAATCAATCTCTGCTTCTGTTGCTCCAGCAAACATGAAACGATTGAAGCTTCTGTTGTCTGCTTGAAGAAGTGAGGACTGATTTAGTCTCTCTGAAATTTTTCCCCACTCTTTTTGTGTGAAAACAAAGAGACATGCATCTAACCCAGGAGTAACCACAACTTTCTTGCCTAATTCCGCGCGAAATTTTGCCGGAAGAGACAGGCGATTCTTTTCGTCGATTGAGTGTGTGTATTCTCCAATTAACATAAACGATGTATTTAGATTTCTAATCTAAATCTTTTTTTATTAAGTGTAACCCCGAAATCGTGAAATATTTTAATCCCACAATTTCCCACTTACACAGTATTATATACCACTCTTTCCCACTAGCAAACACAATTTAACACAAAAAGGTGGATAAGTAGTGGAAAACGAAATAACCGCCTGGAGACCAGAGCGGTTATTTTTTGACCCTCAAACTGAAACCTCGCCTCTTCATCCTATTTTTGAAAGAGGCTATGTCAGTTTTAGGTAAAACTGCCACAAGCGGAAACCGGAGCTTGTAGCTGTTGAAAAGATCGGGTTGAATCTCGACTTTGACGTTACCTTCGAGTCTCCCATACTTGTTTGGGTTGAGTCCACAAGCGTATAGGACCTTTGCAAACCCTCCATTGGCAAGAGCGTGGACTTCCGCGCATTTGACGTCGACGGTTTTCATCCCTCGATGACCGATGATGCTCTTGGTTGAATGTTTCCTCGTCTTCACCCAAGCTGAGACGACTGACAGATCAACCACTACCGCCCAGAGAATTGCCCTGGATAAGTAAAGATTAATCGAATCTCGATCAACGCTGGTTGAGAATTCAGTCCTGCGTCTTCCAGCTTCGTGTATATAGCCATTGCGATAGGCCACCAAAACATACCTTGAGCGATCAAAAGGGAAGGAACTTATGACTTGGTAGTGCTTTATCTGGTCAACCGATAGCCGAAAACCATAGGACGAATTCTGGCCTGAGGCTTTGACTTCGATTGTTGTCCGATTTCTCCAGAGCACAATATCCCCATCATCATCTCTGGTAATATCACCCCCAATCACGGCATGGATGATTTGCTCAACAAAGTTCCCGACGAAAGTACATTTCTCACCCCTGTTCAAGATTCACCTCCGAGTAAATAATACCAGTCTATCAATATTTCAGCTAATCTTTTGTGAATAAGCTCCCTACTTTGGGCGCATGAGAGGAAAAGTTTGGAGATCTCGAAGAGGTTTGTCGACCAATATAGCGAAGAGACGCTCACCGAAGCCAAAACCGCAAGTCGGTGGCATACCGTATTCGAGCATCTCCACAAATTCATTGTCTGGCATCATGGCTTCTTTGTCACCGCTATCAATAAGTTTTTTTTGTAAATCAAATCTTTCTTTTTGATCAATTGGGTCATTGAGCTCAGAATAACCGTTCCCTACTTCCACTCCAGCAATAATTGGTTGAAATCTTTGTACGTTTTGTGTTCCAGAAATTCTCTTAGCAAGTGGAGCAACTAGAGCAGGATGATTTACCAAAAAAGCTGGACCTGAAATGTTTTTCCTACAGTACTTCCAAAGTGTATCGGTCAGTCTTTCCTTATTTACACCATCATATTTTACAGAAAGTTCTTCTAACTTTTTCATCATATCTTTTTCACTTGAAGTGTTTACATCCACACCAGTTTGCTTTTTTATTTCCTCAACATAATCAATTTGTTTCCACTCATCGGAAAGATCAAAAGTGTGTCCACGTGATGTGAATTTGGTCTTAGAAAAAACACTTTGAGCTATTTCAATATACATTTCTCTGACTAGTTTCATGCCATCGTTATAGTCAGCAAAAGACCAGTAGAACTCCATATTCGTAAATTCCTGGGCGTGATCAGTCGATGTGCCTTCGTTTCTGTAAACCCTACCTATCTCAAATGTTTTTGGAAAACCTCCAGCCATAAGACGCTTTTGCCACAACTCTCCTACAGAAATTCGTAAGTAAACGTCCAAATCATAATCATTGTGATGTGTTTTAAAAGGAGTTGCCTCCGCTCCACCAGTGGTCAACTCAAGTGTCGGTGTTTCTACTTCCAGAAAACCATTATTTTTCATAAACTCGCGTGTAGAATCCCAAAACTTTGCTTTCTTTACCATTAAATCTCTAAGTTCATCATTCATCAGAAAATCCAAGTATCTTTTTCTGAATCTCTCATCAACATCTTGTAGACCATGCCATTTTTCAGGGAGTGGAAGAAGAGATTTTCCTGCCATGACCCATGAGGTTGCCATTATACTGTTTTCACCTGTTTTAGATTTCTCAGCTTTACCGGTAACAGATATAAAATCCCCAATATCAACCACTTTTGAAAACAAATCAAATAACCCAGTTTCTTCCCCTAGGTCGGACTTTTTGGAATTAAGGGTGTCTTTTTTAAGTATAACTTGGATGCGTTCAGTACCATCAAAAAGAACTGCAAAAAGAATTGACCCTTGCCCACGAATAGCCATTATTCTTCCGGCAATTGAGACTTCTATTCCTTCTCCAGAGATACCTTCAAAATTTTTCTTCAAAAAATCAATAGGAAAATCTCTAGGAACTTTTGCTGGATAAGGATCTATGCCGAGTTCCTTTATTTTTTTAAGTTTTTCTAGACGTGTTTCTCTAATTTCTTCTTGGGATGCCATAAGTTAAGTATATCAGGTTAACCCTGATATAAAAACATCATTTGTTTTTATAAAGTAGAAAGTAGAACCAAAATTATGTAGCAACTATTTCACCTCAACAACTTTGTATGACAATTCACCACCAGGAGATTTGAAAGTAAAATCATCACCCTTCTTCTTGCCCATTACAGCCTGTCCGAAAGGAGATTTTATAGATATTTTATTTGTTATTACATCAGCCTCTTCTGAACCAACAATGCTATAAATAAATTTCTTACCATCTTTTAACACTGTGACCTCTGAACCAACAGTTACGGTACCACTGTGATTCCCTGAAACAATAACGGCATTTTTAAGCAAATTCTCAAGTTTCGAAATCCTGTCTTCAATAGTGGCCTGATTGTCTCTGGCCTCATGATATTCTGCATTTTCAGATAAGTCTCCAAGGGACTTTGCATACTCCAAACTCTCAGCAACCTCTTTTCGGCGAGTACCCTTTAATTCTTGAAGTTCCTTTGTAAATTCATCAAATTTTTCCTGTGTCAAATACTCTGTTTCTTTCATTTGTATTTTTTTAAATAATTATGTGCGTGATTCTAGCACAAAATTAAGTGGATTTCAAACAATTAGTGTAGATATTCTGGGGCATAGATGTTAGCCCAATCTAAAAATTCTCTCATAACTAGGACAGCACCGAACTGGCTATTTCTTGTACCACGTTCCATAACCACCGCAAATGCATATTTTGGACTCTCTATCGGCCAAAAACCGACTACCCATGAATTGACTTCATCTTTATTCACACCAATCTGTGCTGTACCAGTTTTTGAGGCGACTTTTACGAACGGAAAATTGATAGACTGTGATGTACCTTCCGTTACTCCCAGTCGCATCCCCTCTTTAACTATTTCAAAATAAGAATTACTTAAAGAAACTTCTGAATTCACTTTCCTGTCTTCTCCCAAAATAAGGTAAGGCAAGATAACTTTCCCTCCATTGGCTAGAGCTCCAACTGCACTAACAACCTGAATGGGGGTAACCTGAAAACCATACTGCCCTATGGAAGTGTTATATGTGTCACCTAGTCTCCACTCCTCACCTTTAAAATTTTTAATTTTCCACTCGGGACTAGGAATAGCACCCCCTTCTTCACCAGGAAATTTAATTCCAGTAGTTGTACCAAAACCAAACAATTTGACATATTTTTCAACATTATTTATACCAATTCCTTTTTGATTTTTGTATCCACCTGTCACTTGGTAAAAATAAACATTAGAAGAGACGGCTATGGCTCTACGTAAATTTACTAACCCATGAGCTTTCCAATCCATAAATACTGATGGCTTATCTGGAAAATACGGGTTAGGAATAGTAATGGAGCCAGTCGACAATATCTCTCGATTTGGATCTATAACTCCCTCACTCAAAACTCCCATTGCAATGAAAATTTTCATAATCGATCCAGGCGTATAAAGTCCAGAAATCACTCTATTTAGGAAAGGGTGATCCTCAGATACAATCCAACTTTTTATTTTTTGATCATCAGTGCCATCTGTCATGATTTGTGAATCATATTCTGGAAAATTGCTACTAGCCAATATCTCTCCTGTACTAGCATTCATAATAACCCCAGCACCGCCTTTATAGCCTGCTCTACTTCCAATCTCATGAAGAGATCTATTCAATTGTCTCTGAAGCCTGAGATCAATGGTTAAGGTAATACTCTCCCCATCTTCAGGAACATCCAAAACACTCTCAGAAACCACCGAGCCCTTAACATCAGTCTCAACTATTTTTTTCCCGTTTTTTCCTGAGAGTTTACTGTCGTGAATTTTTTCTATTCCATCTTTTGGATCAAACTTATCTTGATAGTAAAATCCATTTGAATCCTTGGTCGGATATTTTATATAACCAATTACTGTTGAAAAACCTGTAGAAGTAGCATACACCCTCAAGGAATAATCCGGACTGTTTGGGTTAATAGTATTCCATGCTATAGGAACCTTATTTCTATCGTAAATAATTCCTCTATCAGCATATATAATCGTTTTGTGCAGGCTATTGTTGTCACTTCTTTTCTTAAATGACTCCCCAGATACCACCTGCAGATCCCAGACCTTATAAACAAAAACAGTACAGACAAGAAACATGAATAAATACATAAAAGTAAATATTTTTTGTGATATAGGCTTCTCAATTCTTCCTTCAAACTGGTGAGTATCGAACTCAGGTAAATTTTTAGAGTCCAAAAAAATCTCATCAGGATCAATAGAATGATTCTCAATATGCAGTCTTTTTTTAAACAATTTCCTAATTTGATGAAGCATTAAGTTCTAATATATTTTTTTATAAAACTAATCATGATAAGAAAGACAGTTGCATAGAGTCCAAAGGAGTAAGTCAATGAAAAATTGCTTGAGTACAACATGTCTAACGTAAATCCAAAAAAAATAATCTCATAATAATCTTTAAAGTACATTGTTAAGATCGAAACTAAAATTACACTAAACCACCACGGAAAAGTAATAACAACAAAAAAAGTTAATAGAGACACTAGGACTCGAACTGGGACCATCTCTGGATTATAGCAGAAATTATTTATCAACGAGAACTCGTTTTAGAGAGTGAAGATTGATTGGTGACTTTATGTGAATACTCTTAAATGAGCTCTGGGAATTGGTGTCGACGTAATTTACAGTCCCTATTACTAACCTATCGCTACTAGGGTAAATAAATGTGTCACCCCAAATAATATCTGTATCTTTTGGAACATCTAATACAAAGTTTCCTCCACCATGTCCTGATAGAACATAGGAGCTACCAGTCCTGGATAGAATTACTTCATTTTTAGAACCGCTGTTTGTAAAAAGTTCAACAAGTGAAGTTCTGGATGTAACATTTTTAATTGTACCAATAATTACACTATCTGATGCATAAACTTTATTACCAATAAATATGCTCTGACTCTCACCTATATCAATAATAAACGTATCATATGGTGAAACTGGAGGCTTAGATAGGACTACAGATAAAATTTTACCATTTGCCAGATTCACATCTAAATATCCTTTTAACTCGTGATTCTCAACAACCAACTCGTCATACCCTATAAGTTTCAGTTTCAAGTTGTCATTTTCTTCCTGTAATAAGTCATTCTTTTCTATTAATTCACTTTTATTAACAAAATAATTTCGAAATTTATATGATAGACTCACTAAACTATCTTTGGTATGCCAAACGGGAATAGAAATAGTACGAAAAAACCCCCTTGTTCTGTTCGGAAAAAAATAAAAAAAAGTAGCAAGAATTAGAAAAAAAATTATGGGCAGAAACCATATCCAAGAAAAGACCTTAACAGATCTACTTTTTAGGGGGTAAATCGTCTTCATTTGCAATTAATACTTCGTTATATTTGTCCAAATTCTCAAGTATTATTCCTGTACCTCTACATACCGCTGTTAATGGATCAGGAGCAATATGAACGGGAATTTTGGCATACTCACCAATAAGCTCTGAAAGTCCTTGTATCAAAGCACCACCACCCGTGAGATATATTCCTCTTTGCATTACATCAGAGAGCACTTCTGGCGGTGTTGTCTCCAAAACCTCTTTAACACCTTCAATCAAAGTATCAATTGATTGAGATATGGCTTCACGAATATCTGAGTCAGTTATAATAACTTCCCTCGGAAGTCCAGATATGAGATCTCTACCTTTTACCCCAGCCTCGAGTGGTGCTTGGCTTGGCATGATAGCACCAATTGCGATTTTAATGTTCTCTGCAGTTTTTTCACCAATCAAAATCTTAAATTCTGATCGAACATAGGAGATAATATCATTGTTTAGCTTATCCCCTGCTACTCGGAGATTTTTTGACCTAACTACTCCACCTAATGAGATTACAGCAATATCTGTCGTTCCACCTCCAATATCTATTATCATATTTCCAATCGGTTCCATAACTGGAAGTCTAATACCAATAGCAGCAGCCATTGGTTCCTCAACAATATAAACTTCTGATGCTCCAGCATTTTTAGTGGCATCTCTCACTGCTCTTGTTTCAACATTTGTAATTCCTGACGGAACACCGACAACCACACGAGGTCCTAGAAGTTTTTTATTATTTTTCTGTGCCTTGTTAAGTAGATAAGTAATCATTTCCTCAGTGACCTCAAAATCTGAAATGACTCCGTCTACAAGTGGTCTAACTGCTATGATATGTCCAGGAGTTCTGCCGAGCATTTGCTTAGCGTCTTTCCCAACAGCCACAACTCTGCCAGTTTTTTGGTTTACAGCTACAACAGAGGGTTCGTTTATTACAATCCCCTTGCCATGCAAATAAACTAGGGTGTTAGCTGTACCCAGGTCTATTCCTATGTCATTTGAGAGATACCTCTTGATTTGTTCGAAAGATTTAATCATACAAAAGTGCGATACAAATATGCGAATTCATGCGAATGAAACTAATAAAACTATACCAATGTCAGACTAGCAGAATTTTCTCCATCCGTAAATTGATGCTTTTTGCAAGTTGGTATCGAGTTTAAAGACTCTTCAATGCCTCTTCCTCCTTAAGTAAAGCTGAATCGTTAGAACCTCTTTTTTTTACTTCAATTTTATTCTCCGCAACTGTTTTTTCACTGACTACAAAACGAACTGGAATACCAATAAGATCGGAGTCTGCAAATTTCTCCCCTGGGCGCAGGTCTCTATCATCATAGAGAACTTCAATATTCTTTTTTTTCAAGTCCTCATATAGCTTGTCGGCGTAGGAAACCACTGAATCACTTACACCGAGACGCACAAGATGAACAGCGAAAGGTGAAACAGATTTTGGCCAGATTAGTCCCTTCTCATCAGAGAAAACTTCAGCCAAAACTCCCATGAGTCTTGTAATACCTATACCGTATGAACCAAGATAAACAGGTTTCTTCTTCCCATCCTTGTCAGTGAAGTTGAGCCCAAGCTCCTCACACTTTTTTGTACCAAAGGTGAAAATATTCCCAATTTCCGCCGCTTTTTTTAATTCAAAATCTGTCTTTGATACTCCTAGTCCATCCAGTGTTTTCTGATCAAACACCTCTTCGTTTAATGCGAGTTCATTATTCTTGTTAACATATATATTGTCTTCCCCTGCTTCACATATGGCTTGAAATTCATGACTAAACTTATCTGTAAATACTCCACCTGAAGCTGAAGTAACGTATGTTATATATCCCAGACCTACCTTGTTAAAAATTCTCTTATAACTTTCAATTGTTTTGTTATAAAAAATCATGTGACTTTCCTCATCTAATGAATACGAATACATGTCCTTCATAACAAACTCTCTACATCTCATTATTCCTGACTTTGCTCTGATTTCATTCCTAAGTTTATTCTGAAACTGATGAACATATCGGGGAAGATCGTTATAGCTACCTATGTGAGATTTGATCATTTCTGTTATCGGCTCTTCATGTGACCACCCAAATCCTACCTCTGTTCCATTTTTTAGTTTACTCTTAAACCATACATCAACTTTTTCATCATCCCATCTGTTGGTTCTCTCCCAAACATCTCTGTTTTGCAATGTTGACATGAATATTTCGTTAGAGCCTAAAGCTCTCATTTCCTCATCAACAATGTTCTTTATCTTGTTTACTACTTTTAAACCCAATGGCAAAAGAGAGTATACTCCTGGCATCTCTTTGTTTACAAATCCAGCTTTAATAAGCAATATGGCGTTTTTTGCTACCTCGTCAGCGGGAACCTCTTTTCTTGTTTTTGTAAAAAGTTGTGATTGTCTCATGCGAGTGCGATACTAATCCACGAATTCATACGAATGATACGAATGTAATTCATGATACAAGAAAAACACCTTTTGAGCAAAAAGAGGCCGAAATAGGCCTCGTAAGCAAGGGTGGCTCCAATATTCACCCGCCCACATTCTCTAGCCCAACCTAGATGCTGATTGGACAAGAATGTACGAGGTTTGGGACACCACCCATGCATATATATAATACCACAGAATGCAATGTTGTGGTGAAAACTGAGTTCACTAAAATAATTTCCAAATATCGTGTGTAGTCACGGCAATCATAAGCATAATAAGAAAGGCGAAACCTAAAGTGTTAGCCAAATTAACAAATTTGGGAGAAATAGGACGCCTTAAAACCGCCTCAATAAAAACAAAAAGAAGTCTTCCGCCGTCCAGTGCAGGAAAGGGTAAGAGATTTATTACCGCAAGATTTATTGATATAAGAGAAGTTAAGGTCAGTAAATATACAAAACCAAGTGTGCTTGCTTCACCAACAACTTTAGCGATACCAATAGGACCTGAAACCTGAGAAAAATCAGACCTAAGCCTAAGAGCATCCCAGAAAAATCCTGACAAACCAACTACTGTATTTTTTATTAAGCTGATAGTAACCCTAGCACCCTCAAGAATAGCTAAGTGCACTGGAAGTTTAAGAACCCCAATATTTTCCATAGCAATACCTATCATCTTCTTGCCTTCAGCATTTATCTCTGGCAAGACTGTAACTACTCCCTCATTATTTCCCCTAATGTATTTTACCTCGACAGCTTTTGTGTTGGGATCAGAAATCGTTTCGGTAACATTTTCTACTGTAATATCAAACCCCTCAAACTTTTTTGTTTCAGATGAAATTCCATAAACAACATCACCTGATAAGAACCCAGCATTCTTCGCAGGTGATCCATCAAGAACCTCTGTAATAGTTAGTCTAAGATCAGTTACTTCTCCCAATCCACCATGGTCCACCGGTGATGGAAGTCCCAAAACAAACCCGAAAGTGATGAGTAGCCAAGCAAAAAGGACGTTGAAGGTAACTCCGGCTACTAAAACAGAGGCCTGAATCCATTTTGGTTTGTACACAAAGCTAACTGATTTACTTTCTTCACTAATCTCCTCTGCGTGTTGATCTTCTCCAAAAATCTTTACAAATCCACCAAACGGAATGGCGTTTAGAGTATAAAGTGTTTCTCCCCATTTCTTTGAAAGAATTTTCGGTGGAAAACCAAGTCCAAATTCATCCACTCTTATACCCGATTTTTTGGCAACAAGAAAATGTCCAAGTTCATGAACAAAAATAAGAATGGCTAGTATAATGATGAAAATTATGATGGACATACGTTAGTTGAAAGTTATAAAGTATAAAGTTATAAAGTAAATACCACAAACCTTACAAACTTGATAATTTATTCTGCTATTTCTTTCTCTTTTTTTTCGAATATTTCCTCCAAAACTTTGTTGGCGTCATCCAGTGTTTTCTGAAGATCAGTCTTTAGCTTAAACTTCTCATCTTCGGAAATTTCTTTTTCTTTCTCCTGCCTATCAATCTCTTTTATGGATTTCTCCCTCTCCCCACGGAAAGCCACCTTTGCCTCCTCAAGTTTCTGTTTGGCAATCTTTATTAGCGTCAATCTTCTCTCCGAGGTAAGGTCTGGAAAAACTATTCTCAAACCTTTGTCGTCTACTGTAACAGATAAACCGAGTTGAGAGACTTGTATTGCTTTCTCAATCGACTTGGTAACACTACTGTCCCACGGAGAAATACGAAGCATTCTAGCATCCTCTACAGAGATATTGGCCACTTGGTTTATGGGCATCTCCGACCCATATGCCTCAACTTTTATCCCATCCAAAATGGCAGGCGAAGCTCTCCCAGTTCTTATACCAGAAAGCTCCTTTCTGAGCCATTCCTCTGTATCCCTTAATGAATTCTTGAAATTTACTGAACTGTATGACATAGAGGAATTATATGATAAAAAGTAGAAAGTTAAAAGTCTTGTTGTCAAATCGACAAAACTAGATTCTCCAAAATCATTTTAACTGGTGCACCGCGGTCGAGAAGGGATTCTCTAGTTTTTCGGCAAATCTCAAACTCTTTTGAAAATTTCTGAAGTCCCTTTTGGTAAATCTCTGCTTCAATTTCGTTTAGAAAGTCAAAAGCATCTTGCTTAGTTCCCTCTTCATCACTTATCGAATCTACAATTTCCTTAACCCTCACAAGTCTCTCCCTCAAGCTCATGTCAAGGGTGCCCCTTGACACCTCCTCTCCCCATACTTTCACCCTTTCCGCCTGAGCGGGCAGGTCACACTTTATTGTTTGCAGTCTCGATTTAAGTGTTGGTAGTAAACTATCGTATTCAGAAATAAGAAAAAAGTGAGTATCCCCAGTCGGCTCTTCAAAAGTCTTAAGTAATGAATTTTGAGCTTCATGAGATATTGACTCAAAGGAAAGTAGAAAAATCATTTTGCCCTTATCAAAACTCTTTCGCTCTGATGCTCGGCTTATCCCTCTTGCATCGTCAATAGATAAATTTTCGAATTTAAGATTTTTAAAATCAGGATTACCTTTTGTCTTTATCTTTAATTCATTCTCAAAAAAATTAAGAAGCTCCGTCTCAATCAGAGACCTATCTCCTACAAAAAAATAAGCGTGGTGAAGTGATTTAGTTTTATTGTATGTATCAAAAAATTCTTGCATTGAATTCAGTATATCAAACTATATGTATCTCATATTATACAATGAAACCCCGAAGAAACTGGTTTCATCGGGGCCTATTGGACCCTGCCGTATTTAACATCCTCTCGGGGTTTCAATCTACCTGTTGGTGTGACAGGTACTATGTAGGCGAACACAACAATGCCATACTTCTTGACTGTGAAGGTGCTACAGTGCATGGGGACCAACTGCCCGCCACTTTTGGTAAGCAACTTGACCGCTTCAGTATAACTAACTGGATCACTGCAATCGACCCCATCGATTCGCACGATGTACTTCATTGGCACCTCTCCTATCTAAACGTTACCATAAATCTTATCTTTTTGAAATAACCGACTTTTTGTAGACATCGAGATGCTCAAGGGCTATGCCTGTGCCTTTTACAACACAATACAACGCATCCTTTGCCAAAACTGCCTTCACACCTGTTCTTCTGAAAACCAACTCTGGCATGTTGCGGAGCTGTGAAGTCCCACCCGTCATTATTATTCCTTGATCTATTATGTCCGATGATAGCTCTGGCGGAGTTTCCTGCAAAACATCTTTTATGGCTTTTATCATCTCGCGAAGATCCTTGCTAATAGCTTTTACTATTTCGTTTGTCTTTATTTCAACACTTCTCGGTAGTCCAGTAACAAAATCTCGACCTTTAATAGTAACTGCAAGTTCCTCATCAAGAGGAATTGCTGAGCCAATTTTTATTTTTATATCTTCGGCGGTTTTATCCCCTATGGCAAGATTGAATGTTTTCTTTATATAGTCGGCAATAGCATAGTCAATTTTATTTCCAGCACATTTAACTGATGTCGAGGAAACTATTCCGCCAAGCGATATTACTGCCACGTCTGTCGTCCCACCACCAATATCAACTATCATATGTCCAAGTGCCTCATGAATGGGAATTCCTGCCCCAATAGCCGCTAGAATTGGCTCTTTGACCACGTAAGCGTTTTTTGCTCCAGCCCGAATTGTTGCTTCAATAACTGCTCTTCTTTCTGTGGATGTCACACCAGCCGGAACCGAAACTAAAACTTCGGGCTTTACAAAATTCCACTTGCCTAGAGCTTTATCAATATAGTAACGAAGCATTGCCTCTGTCACACGATAGTCTGCGATAACTCCATCTTTCATAGGACGGTAGGCAATAATATTTTCTGGTGTTCTGCCTATCATCTCTTTAGCATCAATTCCTATAGCCACAATCTTATTATCCTCTTCAGAAACAGCAACAACAGATGGTTCGTTTAAAACCACTCCTCTTCCAGGAACAAAGACTAGTGTGTTGGCTGTGCCCAAATCAATTCCAAGTTTTTTTGTAAAGAATGCCATGAGTCGAGTTTAGCACAACTTTGACTAAATAGAAGCCTTGGTTGACAAAACCGTATCAAATGTGCTAGAAAAGGAAAAGGCAGTTCCCCATAGGAGGAGATGTGAACAAGATCGAACCGGTCAGGGTAATTGGTGCCACAGTCGGCGCACTTCTGGTGGTGACAACGGTTGCCACCGTAATTGCTAGCGTCCTGGCTAGCAAAAAGTCAGAGGTTCGAAAGTGGACCAACGACTTCGATGAACAGCACTTCGTGTAGCTCCCCCGCCCTCGCCAGCGTCCATATGTGACGCTGGCGAGTTCTGTTATAATGCCGAGATAATTCAAATCAGATGAAAATAGTTACTGTTATACCCATAAGTAAGGGTATTCATAAGGAAACCCTAACATACTTTACCAAAAGTGACTTGTTTGTTGGATCAGTTGTTTCTATCCCCCTTCGTGGGAGAAAAATAGTTGGTTTAGTTTCTGAAACTAGAAAAGCTGAAGATCTAAAAGCAGAACTAAAATCACTACCGTATAACATAAAAAAAATTGAGAATATCAAAGCAGTTTCTTTTTTATCAAAATCATTTATATCAAGTTGTCAAAAGGCATCCGACTACTATGCAGGGAGCTTAGGTTCAGTTCTCTTTTCTCTCATTCCAAAAACAATACTAGACAATTGCCAAAAAATTTCCTTTGAAGAAAAAGAAAGGAACGGCCCTTTTCATGAAACCTTACTTTTACAGGCTAATGATGAGGAGAGGTATGCAATATATAAAAGTCTTATCAGAGAGGAATTTGCCAAAAATAAAAGTCTGTTTTTTTGTCTGCCTAACACTGAGGATATCCTAAACGCCAAGATGGTTCTTGAAAAGGGCATAGAAAGATACACATACGCCATTCACTCAAATCTGTCTACACAAGAGATTCTAAATTTGTGGAAAGAAATAACTGAGAACGACCATCCTGTACTTATAATTGGCACTGGACAATTTCTCTCTATTCCAAGAAACGACCTATGCACTATAATTGTCGATAAAGAAAGTTCAAGAGCATACAAAATGCTTACTAGACCTTATTTAGACATTAGACATTTTGCTGAAATACTTTCTAAAGAATCATCAATAAAGTTAATTCTGGGAGATATTCTACTTAGAGTAGAAACAATATGGCAGGAGAAAAACCCGGGTGGAAATTATTCCGAACTTTCTCCACTTAAATTCAGATCGCTTTCTACTTCTCTGGGAGAAATCATAAACATGAAAGCTCCACAAGACATGAAGAAAAAGGAGTTTACGATATTTAGCGATAAACTAAAAAAGTTAATAATAAAAAACAAAGAGAGTAATGAGCATTTGTTTCTTTTTTGTGGCAGAAAAGGTCTATACCCTCAAACAATATGTAGTGACTGTGGAACCGTTGTTGTCTGTAACAACTGCCTTGCTCCTGTAGTACTTTATGGAAAACCCACAAATACAAAACCCGGGAAAAATACGGAATCAAAAAACTTGTTTGTTTGTCATCATTGTGGTGAAAGACGAGGAGCAGATGAACTTTGCAAACACTGTGGTGGCTGGCGACTAAATCCGTTTGGGATTGGCATAGAAAGAGTAGAAGAAGAAGTTAAAAATCTTATTCCGGATGCTAAAATCATTATTATTGACAAGGACCATATTAAAACTCATAAACAAGCTGTCAAAGCAAGAGAAGTATTTTTTGGAGCACCTGGAAGTATTATGTTAGGTACTGAAATGGCTCTGACATATCTAAATCAGAAAATTGAAAATTCTGCTGTAGCGAGCATAGACTCATATTTTTCCATACCAGACTACCAAATAAATGAAAGAGTTTTTCATATCTTTTTGGAACTAAGATCAAAAACTCTAAAAAATATTATTATTCAAACTAGGCAAGAGAACACAAGAATATTTGATTATGCACTTAAGGGTAATTTGGCTGATTTTTACAGGGAAGAAATTGAGGAAAGAAAATCAATCGGTTATCCTCCTTTTACCACCTATATAAAACTGTCACTTGTTGGAGAAAAAAACATCGTCAAAGAGAAAATGGCAGAAGTAGCAAAATTGTTTTTGCCCTATTCCCTCCAAATATATGACGCATGGAACCCAGGAAATTCTAAAAAACATACTATACACGGACTAATAGGAATTCCTAGGAAGAACTGGGTTGATACTGCATTACTTTCTAAACTAAAGTCTTTATCGCCACAGTTTATGATCAAAATAGACCCATCTACCCTTTTGTGATAATATTCTCAAAAATTCCATATGCCAAAGACAATCCTACAAAAAAACTCCCCTATTCTAAGAAAACTCTCAAAGAAAATTGAAGAAAGGGAAATTATTTCGCTAAAAATAAAAAAAATAATTTCTGAAATGAAAACTGCTCTAGAATCCCAACACGATGGAGTGGCCATTGCAGCTCCGCAAATAGGTTACTCACTTAGAATATTTATTATTTCAAAGAGAGCATTTGAGATAAACAAAAAGGCAAACGAAAAGCAATTTGCTGATATGGTCTTCATTAACCCTGTCATAAAAAAATTATCTAAAAAACTAAATATTCTTGAAGAGGGCTGTCTTTCTGTTAGATATTCATACGGAAAGGTCAAAAGAAGTAAACAAGCTACTGTTGAAGCTTATGATGAAAATGGTAATAAATTTGTACGTGGTGCAACGGGACTTTTTGCTCAAATTTTCCAGCATGAGATAGATCACTTAGATGGTGTCCTGTTTATTGATAAAGCAGAGAATATTGAGGAAATACCACCAGAGGAGATAGGTAAGAAAATCAAAAAGCAAAATGATGAGTGAAACAAACGAACCAATTTTTGCCTTTTTTGGGACATCAGAAATTTCAGTTATTGCATTAGAGGAGCTGAAAGAAGCAGGTTACTTACCAAAAGTGGTTGTAACATCTGAGGACAAACCTAAGGGTAGAAAAATGATTTTAACACCACCAGTTACAAAAATCTGGGCCGAGAAAGAAGATATTCCTACCCTTCAGCTAAAGACCCTAAGAGACCAACTAAGTTTAAAATCCATAATGTCTTTTTCACCAGAAGGTTATGATCTTTTTGTGGTTGTTTCTTATGGCAAGATTATTCCAGATGAGATACTCAGTATTCCTAAATACAAAACTATCAATATTCATCCCTCCCTTTTACCAAAACTGAGAGGACCGTCGCCTATAATAAGTGCTATTTTAAATGAAAACAAAACTGGAGTGACCATAATACGTTTAGATAACGAAGTCGATCATGGACCAATTGTAGCTCAGAGAAAAATTGAAGTGCAAAACTGGCCTCCATATGAGAAAGACTTGGAGAAAGTCTTAGGTAAACTCGGAGGAGAAATGCTCGTCGAAGTTATACCAAAGTGGCTAAAGGGTGAAATCAAAGAAACTCCCCAGGATCACAGTATGGCAACATTTTGTAAAAAGATAAAAAAAGAGGATGGTCAGTTAGATTTGAAAGAAAATCCAGAGAAGAATCTTCGGAAAATTCACGCCTTTCATGATTGGCCAGGAGCATATTTTTTCCTAGGTGAAGGAAACTGTAAAAAACGCATCATTGTTAAAACAGCCCATATTGAAAATGATGAGCTCATTTTGGATAGAGTTGTTCCTGAGGGAAAAAAGGAAATGAACTACAGTGACTTTCTACGCGGAATAAAACAAGAGTAGAATTGAGAACGAAAGATTAATGATTAGAAAGTGAGATTTAGAACTGATACTCTGAGTTTAGAGATACAGAATCCAGGAGCTGTGCCTTTGCTACGGATTTTTGCATAACAGAAAGTAGTAAAACAATAATAAAAATACAACCAAATACAAACCCCACCAAAAACCAATTCGCTTTTTGCTTGAAATTGCCAACAGGTAATATTACTTTATTCATTTTCTTTTAAAGTTTAAACTTCTTACTAAATTCTTTAGTTTTGATGCACCCCTCCTAAATAAAGTTATCTTTTTATTTTTTCGTGTCAAAATTTCTCTTTCTGCCTCATCCCTTACAACATCAATCGAAGCATAAAGATCAGACTCATTTGCAACAGCAAAAACCTGTCCATCCCCTGGAATAACCATATTAACTTCGGTTCTGAATATATCACCTGACTTCTGATGCTCTGTTGTTTTACCAATTTCGACTTCACACAAAACATTGTCTCTATGTCCAAAAAATTTCTCAAGTGAAGAAATCTTCCTATTAACATAGTCCTCTATGGATGGGGTTAGTTCAAAATTTTTCGATCTGATCTTTATTTGCATATCTTAATTATATTACTTTTGAATAAAGTTACAAATAACTACAAACTAGTTAGTTTGACTCTAGCACTGCAGAAGACTCAAACCTCTCCATGTTTACCTTCATCCATTTATCCATATCTTCCTTTGTTTTAGTGGGATCGTTCATTACGTCACGATGAGCCTCAAAATAATGAGGTTTGAGTGCTTCCATCCAATCTTTGAAAGTTTCACCTTTTGCCTCAAAATCACACAAGTCACATTTGAGAGTTTTCATAATTTATTTATTATTTTTAGCCTGGTAAATATAACATATTAAAATCATTTTGAGTACCAAAAAACACTTCAGGTGTTCCGAAGTGTTTTTGTCCTAATTACTGACTTTTCAGCACTAATTAGAAAAATCTGGTCCAGGAGTCTTTCCGTTTGCAAAATCAGAGGAAGAATTTCCCCCTGATGTCAGTGGTGAAATGAAATCCCCCATTGAACCTCCTGCTGTCGTTGGTCCAGCACAGTCTAGCGGATTTGTACATCTCCATGGTCCCGGAGAAAGTGATGGCAACACCCCGTTTCCATTTCCTGATGGATTTGAAGTGTTTCCATAAATTACACCTGAGATGAGCTGACCAACACTATCTTGACCCAGTAGAGTGGCGAGATCCTGTAGTCCCTGTCCTACCCCCGCTGCAGAAGCTGTATTAGATAGTAAAAAGGCAAAAGCTAGTACCAAAGAAAAAACATATTTTTTCATATTTCTTTTTATTAAATTCTAGTAATAGACTAATTATGCACCAAATAGGATTTATTTGAAAATAACTTATAAACACAAAGTTTTAATCTATAATATAAGTACTTAACGTATATTCATACCACTTTTTACTTTGTACTATTTTTTCTTGTTTTTCTATCCATGGACTCCAATCACGCTCTACTTTGACCTCTTGGATTTCACCATTTGGTAGTATAACCGTTTGGAGAATTTCTTCCTTTAGTTTTCCCTCCTCCTTGTACTTTTTAACTTGTGTCAGAACATCTGGTGAGAGCATAGTCATCTCAAACAACTGAATCTTTGAGTTAGGCTTAGTAACTAATGCCATATTTGATTTTATAATAAAAAATTCAACAGGAAATATTGATGCTAGTGAAAACATCCACAAGAACTGAAAGGCTAAAAATTTAACAATATTTGTTTTTTTGCTGACAAAAAGTCTTGAGATGAGCCATAGAAAAAGTACCATGCAAAACAGCACGGTGTATGAGGCATAAAACTTTTCGTAACTAAAGCCGTGGTAGGTAACGTAAAGTATCATCCTCTGTGCGGAAGAAACTAGTAGCAAGATAGAGGCAAGAGAAAATAGTCCAAGCACTTTTTGCCCTAAATAATCTGTTTTTCGATAGAGAAAAAAGAAAATGCCCAAGTTTATGATCGAAAGTAAAAGAAGTTGCCAAAAACCGCTTTTAACCAGACTTTCCGTTTCTTTGAAATCTACTGGTAGTGTTCCAACCCACAAGCGATCAATCTGTATCCATAGAAAGAGAATGTAAACCACAAATATTCCACCCAAAACTATAGAGGTAATAACTGTGTCACGGTTCACCTCTTTTGTGGAGTTCTCAATTTGGTGAGGTCTCCCCCATGCTATAAGAGCAGTTATGGTTCCAATACTTAGTACTGTAAACACTATTATTTTTGCTACAATTTCAGCAGAGAGAACGTTAGTAATAGCTTCATAGAATGGTTTTAATTTTGAAGCAAAGAGAGGATCAGCAGAAGAAAGAAGCGGGATGACAATAAGCAGAGAAAACGAAAGGATTAGTATTCCAATCAATACTCGCTTGACCGTCCCTGCTTCTGTTTCCTCTTTATTGTAGACCGTACTGAACAAAAGTCGCACCCCCGCATTTAGAAAAGTCAGAAAACTGAGAATATGTATGACTACTTTTGAAATAAATAGAGTATCCCAATCAATCTCTTTCTTTTTCTCTACCCATGCATAAGTATAAAAGACAGATAAAGCTACTGGAAATACCAGTAAAGCAAATAGTTTGAAAAATGGATTCTCATAGATAGAGAATGAGAGGGCGATTAAGAGTAACGGGGCAATCCAGGTAAGATCACTTGTTGAATATTTATTATCTTCTCGCAATCGCCATACGAAAAATAAAGTAATCAGGACAAGATAAACTGTTAGATTAATTCCAAGGGCAAATACCTCTCTGGACCACATACCCCAAAGAAAGACAATATAAAATAGCGATAAGAAAAGACTTATGAGAACCTCAGTTTTTGTTGCAATTGGCTTGGCTTCCATGTCGGACATCTTATCACTTTGGAGGTGAGTTTTCCATTTACTACTAAGTCTTTCCTTATATAAACTTTCGATGTGGACAACCTGCCCAGCAACAAGGTCTACGCTCTCCCTCTAGCAGTTCCCTTTTAGTCCTCTCTACTCGATGTTTTCTCGTCTCTAATTTTTTGGCAGAGATTACCCAGCAAATCCATTCATTTCGAGCAAGTGGCGTAATATCCTCCCAAGCCTCTCTCAACTTTGAATTTGTGTTAATAGCAATTATTAAATCTCTGGGTAATTTGTGTACCATACTATTTATTGATTTTTGTTTTGCCTGTCGAACCACTTCTTTCTTATTCATGAACTAATTTTACATTATGTAAGCAGGATCAAGCGAGGACTCCCCTAGCTTATTAAGCTCTATTACTGCGATTTGACTCTTTTAGTTAAATAGACCAATATTAAATTGGAAACTTTTTTCCAATTTCAGGAGAGAGAAGATGCATAAGCTTGGCATGGTTGTTGCGGAACTCGGAAAGATGGTAGTTGCCAGATAATGATAATGGGGATAAGTACGATTAAATCACAAAATATGTGGCGTAGTATAAATAGTAAAAATTCTAAACGAATTTAGTTATTTCCAATGGTAGATATAGTGATCTTTTCTAATTTCAATTCGTCGACACTTATTGAAATTAGAAACGGGGATTTCCGACACGAACTACTGTTCGCGCAAACCGGAAATCCCTTCGATCCCTAACGTAAAAGTGCCCCACACTTTTACTCCGTCCGAGCAAAATGAAAACCCCTTTCGGGGTTTCATTTTGCTCCGCAAGTTGGACGCATTCAGAACTCTGAATTGGGTTGCAATTAAAAGAGAAATTGAACTTTCTGGGATTTTAGGGATGTCTTATTTTCAAACTACTTCAGAACTCGTATAAAAAGAGAGACCGTCAGCACCGAAGTGCTGACGGTCGTGTTCTTACGACGCCCTACGAGCCTGGAACGGAATTCTTTGACCGTCTTCCCCGAAAGCATCGAGGAAGGACTGGTAATTCACGTCCCAAATTTCATAGTGACCATCGGAGAGCCAGAGTCTTTTCTGTGGGGGGATGAAGACCTTTCTTACTTCGCCTCGCACAGTTGTGTGGTGGATGATGGCGTAGCTTCGGCCAGCATACTCCACACTGAACGTGCCGTGTTTCTTGTAGGCGATGGTCTGCCCGACACGGAGAATTCCTTCCATGCTACCTCCCTGGCTCCAGTGGACATGTCCACGGATGACCAAGAACGTAACTGCTCCATTGTAGAACTTTCTCACATCGATTGGAGTCGCAGTCATGCTAACCTCCTGTGATAATGAACGATGTAGCCCAAGCGAAATTGCCCGTAACTACAGAATTAATACTATCACATTATATAACATTTGTCAACTAGATGCTCCCTATCGTGGACAAGTTCAGAACTCTTAATTGGGATAAAATACAAATGGATTTGGGATTATTGAGTTTAGTTTATGGTAAAAAATTATAATTATAAGTCATACCAAGTCTTCATCCACGTTTTCATATCGCTTATCTCCCTATTCTGAGCTTCAATGATATTTTTTGAAAGTTCCACTATTTCAGGGTGTTTTGCATTATTTAAAGCTAAATTAGCCATATCAACTGCTCCTTGATGATGAACAATCATTTGGTTTAAAAAAACAACATCAAAATCATCACCCGTTCTTCCTTTTAAGTCGTTGGTCATATCTATCATCATTCCAAACATATCGTGAGTCTCAATAGTTTTTGGTTGGTTGCTCCATAAAAACCATCCTATTAACAAACCGACAAAAAGAAACATTAATGACACTAGAGATGCTTGAAGTTTAGACAACATTAGTTTTGCTTCTTCTACTTTTACCTAGAGAAATAATTGAAAATACTAAAGCAACAATACTTATCATTAAAGGAGTTGAACTTGAACTTTTCTTTGTAGACAGGTCATCAATAACTTTTGTTTCTGAAAAAGGTCCCGACTTTGAGAAATCTGGGCTTCCATCTGATTTTTTAGGTTGTTCAGAAGAACTAATATCCCAAGCCACAACAGTGCCATCTTGATAGGTCTGATAAGCTTTCCAAATTAGTGAAGTTTCTGTTGAAGGAACTTTTGCACTGAAAACAAAGTCGTCTCTTTGACCTGCTGGGATAACGCCACCTGTCCAATCTATTTCGGTTACTTTCGCACTTTCGTCAGTGCCATTTTTCTTTACTGTGATTTTCCAACCAGTTTTTACATTTGGACTTACATAGTCTAGTCCTTCTGGAATTAATAGCTTAATACCTATTGTTGGTATGTCTTTTTCAACAGGAACTCCAATGCTAAAGGTTTGGAATGCACCTATGCCGACTTCACTTGGTTTTACTACAACGTGTGCTGAAAGTGGAATAGCTATTAAAAAAAGTAAAACCGCAAAAAATGTCTTTTTCATAATTAATGGTTATTTATTAAATTTCCTTGTCTTTACTAATGTTACACCTAGTAAAAATATAATTATACTCAATACAATAGGAATTTGATACTTTTTTGAAAACAGCGATATTGGGCTTTCAGCTTCTTTTTCTACTCTGATATCATAAGTAATCTTAAAGGGTTCAAATGATTTTCCTTCTATGGGTTTACCAGCAACTTCTATAATATAAACTGCCTTTTTGGGAAAAATGATGGGCACATAACTTGATGATATTTTACTTTCACTTATTTTATGACCACTTTCAAATGTAGTGGCTATGCATTCACACTGTTCCAAAGAAAACCTTTTAGATTTATCTGTAAAAAGAAAAAAGAGGTTATTTTGAGTTTTAGCTATAGCTTCATCGTTTGGGTCAATGTGCATTAATATACTCATATCACCATCCGTCCTAGTAGTATGGGCATTTATTATAAGAGGTGTTGAAACAATGAATACAAAGAGTGTATATAAAATAAATTTTCTCATAAGTTTGGGCAAGTATTATGACTGAACTAAGTTTTCACCCATTTTATTCGGTGCGTTCTTTACTACATCACTAATCGCATCAGCAATCATTTCTAAATGACTATCAATGGCTTCGTTAGTAATATGTTTAGTAAAAAACCCTTCTTTAAAAGAAAAATAGTCTCTATTGAAATCTGAAACCATTTTTTCAGGTTTTGTATAATGGGACTGTCCATCAACTTCAATATAAATGTTGTCTGTAGGTATAAAAATATCAATATGCTTATGTCCGTCCCAGTGTTCAACTTTAAGTTCCACCCCTCGTTTTCGTAAAGCATCAACTAGTAGCATTGTATGTTTTGTCGGTTCTATGTTTGGCATTAGTTTGAATTATAGCCAAATGTAAAGTAAAGTTAAAGGTATTAATATCTAATTGTACTGGACCCCATTCTTTAGACACTAATTCTGTATCTGTATTTTAGTATTTTGAGCGAAAATTGTAAACTCAATCGGTGACATTTTAAGTGCTGTATGTATTCTCTTGTGGTTGTAGATGTAA
>JBAQUS010000016.1:0-7033 GCA_049297675.1 Minisyncoccia bacterium
TACATCTACAACCACAAGAGAATACATACAGCACTTAAAATGTCACCGATTGAGTTTACAATTTTCGCTCAAAATACTAAAATACAGATACAGAATTAGTGTCTAAAGAATGGGGTCCAGTACAATAAGCTAAGTGGAGACATTCCACAACCCTCATTGCTTTTTCATAAAAGAGGTATATACTACTCATATCAGACCTGAACGGCATCCTATATGGGTGCCGTTCGTCGTTACTGTTCTAATTATTGGTCTAAATCTTCATCAGTTCTCTTTAATCTCTCCCTTAGATATTCGAAATCCATAAATTTACTTCCAACAAACTGTTTGATCTCTTTAGCTGTTCTTCTACCTCTAGCTAGAACCAATACTTCTTTTTTACATCTTTTAAGATACTTCATAACTGGTAGGAAATCTCCATCTCCAGAAAGAATAATTGCTCTATCAAAATTATCTTTTTCTGTTGCAAGCATAAGGGTCATATCTACATCACAATTTGCCTTACGTATCGGATTACCTTCTCTGTCATCATAAGTTTTGACTGGTTTAAGTATCAATTTGTAACCAAATTTTTCAAGTTTGAGATAAAACCTAACACGCCTATAATGTCGGTTCAACAAAATAATCTCAGCCTCGGTCATTTTATCTCCTTTTTCTTTTATCAAATTAGATAGATACTTTTCTAGTTCTTTTACTGGTACAGTTTCGTTCTGCAAATAATCAAATGGAAACTTATGTATTTCAACACCTCCAAAATAATATAACTCTGTAACCTGATACTTTTCCTTGAGATAAGTTACAAGTTTTTCCTGATCAATACTCCAACCGAGAGATTTCTTACCTCCATAGAACAGATTTGAGGCATCAATGAAAGCATAGGTTTTCATGGTTGATAGTATAGCACTTTATTTAATTCTCATAGCTTGTTACTCTACAAACATTAATATATACTGATTTAACTAACCCCACCATCTCTGCCTCCACTGGCAGAGATGGTTTGTTTATACCAAAAGTTATAAAATTTCACGATGAAAAAGAAAATTGCTTTAGATTTAACCCTAAAATACGCACCTCTTCTCTAATAGAGTTAAGATTAAGTTTTCTAAACTCACCTAACCACTCCCGCAAAATCTAACACCCGAAAGGGTGTTTTGATTTTGCAAGAGTGCTGAGATACTCCGAAGTGCTCCGCAGAAATAAAGAGCTCATAATGAGCTCTTTATTTTTGCAGGATGCTGAGGTACTCCGAAGCGCTACTAGTTGGGAAAATATTTGATTTTTGTGGTATAATCCCAACATGGAGGAAATTTCTTGGAAGACTCAAGAGTACCATTATAGAGAAAAAAGTGCCGATTGGTATTGGATTGTAGGAGTTGTGGCAGTATCAATATCAATAATATCTATTATATTGGGTAATGTTGTTTTTGCCATCTTAGTTTTAGTTTCAGCATTCACCCTATCTCTTTTTGCTTCAAAAAAACCGAACCTGGTAGAGGTTAAAGTATCTGATGATGGGATAATGATGGGGCAAACTCGTCATCTTTATTCTTCATTTGAGTCGTTTTGGGTTGAAAGTAAAGACGGAATGCCTAGAATGCTACTTCGCTCCAAAAAGGTTTATATTCCACTGACAGTTATTTTTATAGATGATATTGATCCAGAGAAAGTCAGAGAAATCCTCGCTCGCAACTTAGTTGAAGAGGAACTTTCCGAACCCCTTCTTGAAAAACTTTTGGTCTATTTGGGATTTTAAATCTTGCACATATATCGAATAATAAGAATAAATTCTTAGGGTTAGTGGTCAGGGATAATTTCGTTTTCGTCAAAACGAAATTTCCACGACCCTACCTCACTTGTTTTTCTTGCTAGATAAACATAGTTCCGGTCAGCACATGTATCGAAAAATAAGAATAAATTCTTATTTTTCTATCATGTGCTCTCGCCAAGAATCGAACTTGGATCAATGCTTCCGCAAAGCATTATTCTATCCATTGAACTACGAGAGCGTCACTCAAAATTATCACAAAAAACAACAAAACAGAACAGCCACTACTTTCTCTTTTTAATGTAATTTGATTTGGATTTTTTGGTTATAGCTAAAATGCCGAGAACTACTAGATATGTGGTAAATACTTCATCTGGAACCTCATAATGCTCTCCGTAAATAAAATCAAAAATAAAAAGTGTAACAATGAGTACAGTCCAAATATAAACATAAGTTTCCCCTGGATGCCTTCCTATGTTGTAGTCGTGCCATCTTTCAAACTCCTTTTGTGAAGTATAGACAGCAAGGATGGTGACATAAATAATGGAAATAGGTACTAAGAATTCTTTGAGATGATTTTCAAAATAAAGATCGAGAAGAGCTATTATGTAAAAGACAAGAGTCCAGATGTTTACTATATTTCTCCAAACAACCACGCTTATTACCTTCTCTTTTTCTTTTGTCATGCTGAAAGTATATCAAAATACCCCGATACGGGGTATTTTGATATTACTTTGCTTTAGAAATAAAAACTGACAATCTGGATTTTTTCCTTGAAGCTGTGTTCTTTTTTATTAAACCGGTCTTAACAGACTTGTCCAATATCTTTTGAACTTTAGACATGAAAGTTTTAGCCTCTGCAATTTTGTTCTCTGTGATGAGTTTCTTTAACTGCTTGACAGACTTGTTTATTTGATCCTTCTTTCTATTATTAAATACCCTCTTTTTTTGAGAACTTCTTAGAGCTTTTTTGGCTGATTTGATGATGGGCATATTAAATAATTTCTAATTTTTAATTTTTAATTTCTAAATGATCCTGCATACACTATAACACTTTCATAAATTAATCAATGGCGAGCTTAATATAAATAAAGTATTATTATAGTCATGATTGGCTATCTCAAGGGAAGAATAATTGACCAGGACATAAAATCAATCATTTTGGGCGTATCTGGGGTTGGTTACAAAGTTTTTACAAATGTCTTAAATTTACAAACCAAAGGTGAAATTGAGCTTTGGACCTACTTGGCAGTCAGAGAAAACGCTCTAGACTTGTACGGATTTAGTAAAAAGGAGGAACTTGAGTTTTTTGAACTTCTTATTACAGTCTCAGGTATAGGGCCAAAGTCAGCCATGGGAATCCTAACACTTGCTTCACTTCAAAACTTGAAACGGGCAATAAAAACTGGTGATACCGGACACCTAACAAAAGTCTCTGGAATTGGAAAGAAAAATGCTGAGAAAATTGTTTTGGAACTGAAAGAAAAGCTAGACGATTTTGAGATTGGTGGAGTTTCAATCTCTGGTGATGTTGATGCCGTCGAAGCTTTGAAATCCTTGGGCTACACGGAAAGAGACTCTCGCGAAGCACTAAAAAAGGTAACTGACGGTAAGGATACAGGAGATAAGGTCAAGAAAGCCTTGAAACTTTTATCATAGCTACCCAGCCCCATTTTATTATAGACTTTTAGTTTGAATTTGTTGTATTGTAAATATTTATTATCTGAACTTTATTAAATAATCAATAAAATGGAGCTGGATGACGATTTTTATAGTCGCAAAGCTCCTTAAAAATCAGTCACATGCCAGAACTACCTGAAGTTACTACAACTGTTAACGGACTAAATAAGGTTTTGAAAAACCTGGTAATAAAAGATGTCTGGAGTGATTACCATGTTAATACAGCGAATAAACGGACTGATAACATAAAAAATAGAAAGTATTTTGAAAAATTTAGGAGAGAAATATCTGGAGAAAAGTTTCTAAATGCTGAACGTAGAGGGAAAAATGTTTTAATTCATTTATCTAGCGGAAAAACAATCTTGATACATATGAAAATGACGGGGCATTTACTGTATGGGAAATATAGGAAAATTTCTAATTTTCAATTTCTAATTTCTAAACAAAAAAATGAAACCTGGGTTCCTTTAGAAAAGGGACTGCTGCAAGATAGTTTTAACAAATTTATTCATTTTGTTCTTACACTATCAAACGGAAAGCATCTGGCATTTTCGGACATGAGAAAATTTGCCAAAGTAATACTGTTTGAAACTGAAAAAAGAGATGATCTCATTGACTTAGCCGGGCTAGGACCCGAACCTCTTACAGACCTAACTCTGGAAATTTTGGAAAAACAGCTTAAAAAGAAACCTAACGGAAAAATAAAAAGCATTCTAATGGATCAAAGTATTGTAGCCGGCATAGGTAACATCTATTCTGATGAAATACTTTGGGAGGCAGATATACATCCGGAAAGAAAAGTGAAGGATATTTCAAAAATCGAGATTAAAAAAATATTTAAAGCCACTAAATCAATTTTGAATAAATCAATAAAAATGGGTGGGGACTCAATGTCGGATTATAGAAATATATATGGAGAAAAGGGTAATTTTCAAAACGCTCATAAGGTTTACAGAAAAACCAGAGAAAAGTGCTTGAAAAAAGGTTGCGTTGGTGTGATCCAAAGGAAAATAATTGGTGGGAGAAGTACTCATTTTTGTAGTATACATCAGAAATAGAAGTGTAATTTTGGACATATTTGTTGTAGTATTTAGTAATGAAAAATGACAACTTAACCGGAACAATAATACTGATCTGTATAATAGGCATATTGCTTTTGGGAGGAACAAAGGGCAAAGAAAGCACTTTTGCCCCTAATCCCCCCGCTGAAATGCAGACTTCTCCCACAATACCTGTTGCAGTTAATCCTTCGGTTTCTTGGCCATCCGTTACTTGGACGAGTCAAGGAAGCTTGGGTGGAAACATAAATGACCCCAATCAACCATCTCAACCAACCAAGGAGGAAATTGAAAAAAATTATTCCCCATATTACAACCTAATTGACTTATCTTTTATATCCAGATCACCCAACCCAAATCAGGAGTATGCTGTGATAAGGGTAACTGGGAATCTCCCTTCACCTATTAGAGTCACTGGCTGGACGATAAGAAGCTCGGAGACGGGGGTAAGTGTAGAAATTCCAAAGGGCGCATATCTTTACTTTTCAAATTCACCAAATTATGAGGAAGATATTTATCTTGTAAGTTTAGATACTCTATACTTAATAACAGGCACATCACCTATTGGAGTAAGTTTTAGAACAAATAAATGCATCGGGTACCTAAGTCAGTTTCAAAATTTTCTACCAGGACTCTACACTAACTGCCCTATACCTCGAAACGAAAACCTCTCATCGATTCCGAGAAGCCCGAACAACGATGCTTGCTTGGATTATATAGAATCATTCCCTGCTTGTAGAATACAAACACAGAGTTTGCCTGTAAGCTGGTCATACGAGTGCACCAACTTTATATACAGTAAAATAAACTATCCATCATGCGTAAACACCCACAAAAGCGACAAAGATTTTTACGGACAAGAATGGAGAGTCTATCTCAAAAGAAGTGAGAAGTTATGGAAGGAGAAGAGAGAAAGAATTGTCCTTTACGACGAGAATAGAAAGATTGTCGATTGGGTATCGTACTGAAAACCAACTATAAAACTCTTACTCAACACATATTTTCTGGCGCCGGAATAATTTTCTGCTGAAAATTTTCCTTAACTCTCAGCCTCTACGGCTTCCGAGATACGCCAGAAAATATGTGTTTTCGTCGAGTTTTATAGTTGGTTTTCATATATTCAAAATTCTAAAAAGAGCCACGCCAAAAGCTACTGAGACATTGAGGGATTCTTTTTTACCCTTCATGGAAATTTCTACTATTTTGTCACAGAGATTCAGAATTTTTGAATCCACGCCACTGACTTCACTACCAACAATAAACAGGATCTTTTTCTTCGGTTTGAATTTTTTGTAGTCAATTGAGTTTTTGGACTGCTCTAGTCCCACAATCTCAAACCCCTCCTTTTTCAGCTTCTTTATAAGCTTGTCTGGTTTTTCAAAGTATTGCCAAGAAACTGTTTTTTC
Source organism: Minisyncoccia bacterium (assembly GCA_049297675.1). Taxonomy (GTDB): domain Bacteria; phylum Patescibacteriota; class Minisyncoccia; order Phycocordibacterales; family DATDWN01; genus C7867-006. The sequence continues at coordinate 5,907 of JBAQUS010000016.1, forward strand.
TGCACCCAAAGCTACTTTTGCAACATCCTTCCTTGGTCTATCATATTTATCGAGCGGTGTAGGACTATAACCAGAAAGGTATATCTTCCCCACCCCCAGAGCGTCCCCGGTCCTGAAAATCGACCCGACATTGTGAGTACTTCTTATATTATGAACCAAAACACTGACTTCGACTTTATTCATGAGGTGAATATATCATAAGTTTAGAAATTTGAAATTATAAATTAGAAATTATATAATTGTTGTAATGAATACACTTACCATATTCCCATATTTACTGGACTATATGCTTGTTTCTCCTTTGATTTTGAGAGTTTTTGTTGGACTTTTTGTTCTCTCTTTGGCATCAGATGCCTATAAGAAATTCGGCTTATTGGCCATTGTCTATCTTGGAGTAGCTGTTCTGCTTCTTCTGGGACTTTATACGCAAATAGCATCAATTTTAGGGGTATTGGTTTTGAAGTACGATTTGTATAAAAATCACTGGTCAAAAAGAAAAGTTGTTGAAATATCAAAAAATACATATTTTTTGTATGGACTTGCCGGAGTAGTTCTCCTTTCTCTTATTTTTACTGGTCCAGGGTTTATGGCATTTGATTTACCGTTTTAAAAAGGTCCGTGCACAAATAATAAATTAAGGGGTATATATGGGAGGAGTTATTACAACAAAATTACCCTTTGTTTTCTTCACTACATACTCAAAGTCTGTTTTTCTTTGCCCTGTATCTTCTTCTCCACAGCATGGTCTTTGTGTAAATACCGTTTCGCTGCCTGTTGACCTTTCTGGTTTCTCAAATTGCACAATAAATTTATACTCTGATTCCGAAATCTTTTGCTGACTTAAAACATTTTTAATTTTCAAACATTGCCAGCCATTTGCTTCACAACCAGCTTTAAGTAATGTGGTGTAGTCATTAGGACTAGTTGTCGGATTCCAATTCTGGAGTGTTTCATACCCACTACCATGATACTCTACGGCAACTCCATATTGCTTCATTTTGTGGCCCGGACCCCAAAATTTTGACACCGATTCTGTATAATTAACAACTAATTAATATGGAATAATATGAAGAAGCACAAAATATCAAAAGAGGTTAAGGAACAAATTTTAAATAGAATAAGAAACG
>JBAQUS010000017.1:0-80599 GCA_049297675.1 Minisyncoccia bacterium
TTACATCTACAACCACAAGAGAATACATACAGCACTTAAAATGTCACCGATTGAGTTTACAATTTTCGCTCAAAATACTAAAATACAGATACAGAATTAGTGTCTAAAGAATGGGGTCCAGTACAACTACGGTTCCAAATGGTTCTCACACAATTGAGGTTTCTGCTATTGATCAAGCGAGTAATTTAGGAGGGTCATCACCAATCACCATAAACGTTTCAAATGGTACACCTCCGCCACCTCCTGTGTTAAATAGTTTAATACCTAATCCATCTGTTGAAATAATTGGTGCAAACAATGATCCAACAAGCTGGTTTCGTGGTGGATGGGGAAATAACACACGAGTGTTTTCAGTTTTAAGTTACCCACCTAGAGCAAATCCTAATTCACAGTATTGTGGAGACTTTATAAATCCAGACAATGAAAAAACTGCAAAAATTGTAGTAACTAACTTTGTAGATGGTGATGCTAAATGGTACTTTTCAGATATACCAATTGGGGCAAATAAAAACTTTACATTGTCACACTGGTATCGCTCTGGTAATACACCCACACAGCTGATGGTACGTTATCTTTTAAACAACGGTACTTATACATACATAAAGATAGCTGATCTTGATTTCACTATTGGTAGTGGAGGATGTCAGGGGGCAGATTTTGGCAAAAATGTAACACATACATTTATTGCTCCAAGCAATGCTATATCGATGACACTATATAATAAAATATTTAGTAACGGATTTCTTGAAGTAGATAAATTTGTTCTTGTACCGACTGCTTCTCTCGTAAATGTCTCGATTACAAATTCGACCAATACTCCTTCACAAAGTATCGGTGTAAACGTCCCAAATCAGATATTGGGAGGATTTACGACAACTATTTCAGGTGAGTCAATTTCTATTGGATCAATGAAATTTAGTATTTCAACTACTTCAACTGGTAGTGGTTTGATTACGCAAGCAACCATTGTTGATGAAAATGGAATTGTTCACGCTGGACCTGTAGACGCCACTTTTGACAGTGTAAGTGGCAAACAGATTCTAACATTTAACGATACTGTAACAATCTCAATCGGAACGAAAACATTTAGGATTAGAGGAAGAATTCCATCAACATTTGCAAGTGGTGGCACAATTCAAGTTTCTTCCACTCCATCATCTGACTGGACCAATGTTGTGGGACTTACCTCAGGCAACATAGTCAGTCTTTCTGGGAGTAGTCTATTCACAATGAGTCCAATGACAGTACTAACAGGTTCACTTACAATTGGTGTGGACACATCTACCCCTTTCTATACTCTAGTTTCTGGTGGTGCCACAGGTGTGAATATGGGCGTGATTAAGATGCGCGCAGTGAACGAGAGTATAAATTTAAACAAGGTTGGTTTGAAACTTACTTCTGGGTTATCTACTGATTTAATTCAAGTTAACCTCTATCATGGAGCAACACATATCGGCACAGCGATGTTTACAGGCGGAAACACAACAGCTACTTCAACTTTAAGTTCTCCACTATTTCTTCCAAATAATTCTGATATTTCAATTACTATTAAAGCTGATCTATCATCTATTGGCATCAGTCAACCTGGTACACAAGGTGCATTAGTTAAAGTTGATCCATTAAATGCAGAAGGTTTTGGGATATCTTCTGGAAACTCGATCCAAGCTGGTTCCGCCACAGCTGGTGTTAATGGTGTGAGAATGTTTAAATCACTTCCTATTCTTTTTGAAGACACTCTGTCATCAACAGGTATAGCTGATGGAAGACTTATGAGGTTTAAGGTTACAGCAAACTCTGCTGGTTCAGTTGGTGTAGCTCAAATCAAGTTTACACTTTCAACTACAACAGCATCTGTAACAAACATACAGTTGTTTGCTTACACTGACTCTTCATACTCTTCTCCAGTTTCTGGACAGGGTACATCAGGTCAGGTAGGTGGAACTGTAGCAACAGCTATAAACGGAACAGCCTTCACTATGGGAGTAGGTACATCTCCAGTCCAAGTTTCTCAAGGTTCAACTATATACTTCGAACTTAAGGGTTCAGTATCTAATGTCCAGTCAGGATCATCTGTAGTTGCAACTCTCTTGGGAGACTCATCATATACATCTAACCTAACTACCGGCTTCAACGTTGCAACGTCTGGTGCCGCTACAAGTACAGGTAACTTTGTATGGTCAGGTAACGCCACATCTACATCAGGAGTTCATGATATAGATTGGTCAAACGGTTACGTTCTACCAGGTCTCCCTAGTGCTGGCTTCATTAAGACTCGTTCTCAATAAATAACTACATAGGAAATTTCTATGTAGATTCCTATGTGGAGATGGTTAAATATGTTAAACTTTGAAAATGAAAAATGTAATTTTTAGCATAATAGTTGTTGGGATAGTTGTTGGTGGGGGATATTATTTTCTTAAAAATAAAAGTGAGAAAGAAAATTTTGCTGATAGCTTCAAGATTGTTACACTATCTACATCAACTGAAGCTACAGCAAAGGAAACAAACGTTTCTCAAGCTGTGACTGATATTATTAGTACAACAACGAATAACAAAACAACTGAAGCCCAAGAAAAACCCACAGCAAAACCAGCTTCAGAGAAAAAAACACACATGATCACAATAGAAACAAATTTTGGAAAAATAGTTATAGAAACATATGATAGCGATGCTCCTAAAACTGTAAACAACTTTGTGACACTTACAGAGAAGGGTTTTTACAACGGATTAACATTTCATAGAGTTATAAAAGGCTTTATGATCCAAGGTGGCGATCCAAGTGGAAATGGTACTGGTGGACCCGGCTACCAGTTCGAGGATGAGCTTAATCATGCCACACAGTCATACAAAAATGGCTACAAAAAGGGTGTGGTGGCTATGGCAAATGCAGGTCCCAACACAAACGGCAGTCAATTTTTCATAATGCATCAGGATTATCCTCTGCCAAATGCATACACTATTTTTGGTCATGTAATTTCCGGTCAAGAAGTGGTTGATAAAATCGCCAATGTCCAAATCGGAACAAATGACAAACCTGTATCACCAGTTATTATGAAAACAGTGACTGTGAGTAAGCCTGTTGCTTTCTAAGTCAAAAGGTGCTACTATGCTATCAATGTAAGTTTCTCGTGGTTTTCGTGGCACAGGCGAAAGTTTGGCTTAGAAAAAGAGAGTAGCTAGTCGCCTTACAGCATTAAAATATAGACTAGAGAAAAATAGAATGGCAAAGAAGTTGTATGTCGGAGGCATTTCTTACAGTACATCAAACGATGGACTTAAGAACGCTTTCGCAAAGGCAGGAGAAGTTACTTCTGCAACTATTATTATGGACAAGATGACAGGCCGATCAAAAGGATTCGGTTTCGTTGAAATGTCTAACGATGCAGAGGCTGATTCAGCTATAGCAATGTGGAATGGTCAGGAACTCGATGGCAGAAAACTAACTGTCAACGAAGCACGACCTATGGAACCAAGAGCTCCTAGAGGAAATGGAGGAGGAGGTTTTGGTGGAGGTGACAGAGGTGGCCGAACTTGGTAAATAGTTTTATATTTGAAAATTTTAACTAAATTTTTAAACAGCAAAAAACCGCTTCTGGCGGTTTTTTGTTTTGTGTTATAATCATATCATGACAAAAATTAAGTTTGTCTTGCTGGCTGTACTTCTAATTTTTTTGATATATATTGTTCCTTACTTTTTTGCTACTCAACCAGATTATGGAAAGCTAAAAGTTTTTGTTGGTGGGAAAGAATTTATAGTTAGAGTTGCTGATACAAAAGATGAAAGAGAAAAGGGTTTGTCGGGTACACCTTCTTTACCTCTGGGTGAGGGTATGCTTTTTGTTTTCAGTGGAAGCAATAACTATGGTTTTTGGATGAAGGATATGCAGTATCCGATAGATATTGTATGGATTGGGGAAGATTTGAAGATTACTCACATAGAAAAGTCTCTCAGTCCTGACACATACCCGAAAGTTTACTATCCACTGAAACCCTCTCGCTACGTTTTAGAAGTTTCATCTGGACAGTCCGATAACTTGAAAGTAAAAATAGGAGATAGTGTTATTTTTTCTAGAGAATAAATGCTAGAGAAGCTTTTTTCTTAGCCCTTTCTCGGTGAACCTATTTACATAAATACTTTTCTATTTTTTAGTGTTCTTTTAAAGGTTATCCACATTTTTTTTAAAATGATTTAGAGTACAATTGATAAACAAATTCAAAAATATTTGCACTTTTTTCACTTTTCTATGATAAAAAGTAGGAAAAGTGCAAATATTTTCAAAAAAGTAACTAAAAATAAGATTTTTTTAAAAAAACAAAAAAATAAATGAACATCTCGGTAACAAAAACTGACGGCACAAAAGTCCCATTCAATGCTGACAAAATAAATCGCTCAATAGAAAGAGCATGCATCGGTTTACCTGACCCAGTCTCCAAAGTTACCCAAATTGCCACCGAAACAAAGTTGACGCTGTATGACGGTATTACCACAGAGGAAATGGATCAGGCAACTATTAATGCTGCCATTCAGAATATAAAAGATGATATTGATTATGACAAAATTGCTACAAGACTTTTTTTGAAAGTTATATATAGAAGAGTGATTGGTGATTATGAGCACGACAGAGAGGTACTTTCCAAACTTCACAAAGAGGGTTTTATAAATTTCGTAAATAAAGGAATAGAAAGTGGGCGCTTGGATAAGAGGATGTCTAGTTTATTTGATTTGGTAAAACTATCTGAGTTAATAAACTTGGATCGAGATGAACTTTTTCAGTACACTGGACTTTCAACTGTTGCGTCTCTCTATCTTTTGAAGGACGAAAAAAATGTTTATCTTGAAACACCACAAATGTATTGGATGCGGGTGGCTATGGGTCTTTCCTATAATGAAAAAGATCCAACTAGTTGGGCAGTTACTTTTTACAATAAGATGTCTAAGATGCACTATATAGCAGGGACATCGACAAATCTTGGATCTGGCACATCTCGTCCAGCTCTCTCAAATTGTTTTCTTTTAGAGATGCACGATGATATGGAGCATATCTCTAAAACGGTTGCAGATGTCATGCTAATCTCTAAAGCAACTGGTGGCGTTGGTCTTTCACTTACAAAATTAAGAGCAACTGGTTCACCACTTAAATCGAACAATGGTGCTTCGTCTGGACCAACTCCTTTTGCTAAGATTATAGATACAGCTATAAGGGCAATAATGCGTGCTGGAAAAAGACGTGGAGCACTTTGTTTTTATATGGAACCATGGCATTTGGATTTTCCAGAGTTTTTAGACTATAAACACAATGCAGGGGACGATCATATGAGAATGAGAACAGCTAACACAGCAGCCTACATTCCTGATGAGTTTATGAAGAGGGTAAAAGACGGGCAAGACTGGTATTTTTTTGATCCGGCTGAGACAAAAGATTTACTGGAGTTATACGGTGAGGCATTTTCAGAAAGTTATAAATCTTATATAGAGAAGGCCGAAAGAGGAGAAATGAGAATTTTTAAAAAAGTTCCAGCTACAGAGCTTTTCAGAAAAATGCTGGTTTCTTTGCAGTCAACCTCACATCCTTGGCTAACATGGAAGGATCCAATAAATGTCAGAGCATTAAATAACAACACTGGTACTATTCACCTATCCAATCTTTGTACGGAAATCTGTCTTCCACAAGATAGGGAAAATATAGCAGTTTGTAATTTAGCTTCACTTAACCTAGCTCCCCATATTAACAACAAAGAAGTAAACTGGGCTAGATTGGAGGAGTCTGTCAGACTTTCTATAAGACAATTAGATAATTTGATTGATATAAACCAACTTCCTATACCAGAGGCAATAAAATCCGATAAAGAAAACAGAGCAGTTGGTTTGGGAGTAATGGGGCTTTCTGATGTATTAGAGCAACTTGGTATGGCCTATGATTCACCTCATGCTTGGGATTTTACTGACAGGATTTTTGAGTTCATTTCTTACATGGCAATTGATGAAAGCGCAAATCTAGCACAAAGCAGGGGATCATATAAAAATTTTGCTGGCTCCGGATGGTCGAAGGGAATGGTACCAGTTGATACATTAGAAAGACTAGAAAGAGAGAGGGGGATGCCACTTACTGTCACCAAGGAGTCAAGACACAAAGGACTAGACTGGAATGTTTTAAGAGAAAAAGTTAAAAAAGGCATGAGAAACGCAACCCTTATGGCTGTGGCACCGAATGCGACCATTGGACTGGTTGCAGGAACTGTTCCTGGTATTGATCCTCGTTTTGCTCAGGTTTTTTCAAGGAATACTCTTTCAGGAAAATACCTGGATATGAATCACAACATGGTAAAGGATCTAATAAATCTAGGTGTGTGGGAAAAAGTTAAAGGTCAGATTATAGAGCTTCAGGGTGATATCTCTGGTATAGAGGAAATTCCACAACACATTAAAGATGTTTATAAAACTTCTTTTACAACATCTCCTTATGCTTTTATTGAGGTGGCTTCAAGAGCTCAAAAGTGGATAGATCAGGCTCTTTCTCGAAATATGTATCTTGAGACTAGGGATATTGATGAGACGATGAAGATATATAGTACTGCTTGGGAGAAGGGAATGAAAACTACATATTATCTTCATATGAAACCAAGACACACCGCTGAGCAGAGTACTGTAAACGTAAATAAGGCACAGAAGATGGGTAAGGTTGGTTTTGGTATTCTTAATTTTGCTTCTTCACCAGCATTCTCAGCTCCTCTTCAGAAGTCTTTCGAGATAAATGAGAGTACTCCACCGACAGTTTTTCCCTTGCCAGAAGTACCATCACCATTTCCAGAACATATAACTGCCTACAATCTAAAAAAGGAAGCGGTTGAGAATATCACTCTAGAAGAAGATATACTTGTTTCAACCACCACATTTAGGTCTGGAATAGAAAATAGTCCCATTACCCAAATCACCGAACATATAACAATAAGAGATGAAGTTCTTGTGGGAGCTCCACAAAAACAAGTCAGTCTTGCCACAGAGTCGGGATTTGCTCATAGTGGAGAAAGAGAAGCAAACATTATAGTCGGTCCCGAAGACCCGGCAGAGGATGAGAATAACGTTTGCATTTCGTGCCAATAGTGTACGAATATTACGAATAAGATCGAATATACGAATAGTAATTTAATAGGTAATCTTTAATTATAATCAAATGACATTAATTGGTAAGCCCTCTCCGACAGACATGAATCTCCACCCACTAAACTACAAGTGGGCTTATGATCTTTACAATCAAGCTGTCAGAAACACTTGGTTTCCTCATGAAATTGCTCTGAAGGAAGATCTAGAAGATGTAGCTAAAATGACAGATGATGAAAAACATGCAGTGAAGTTTCTTATGGCATTTTTCAACCCTGCTGAGCTTATTGTAAACCGTTCCATAGCTCTTGGTATTTATCCGTACCTTAAATCTCCAGAGTGTCATTTGTATTTAGCTAAACAAATGTGGGAAGAGGCAAATCATTGTGTTGCCTTTGAATATGTTTTGGAGACTTTTCCTTTCGATAGAGAAACAGTTTTCAATACTCACTTGGAAATTCCTTCAATGCTCGCCAAGGAAGCTTTTATAAACAAATACATGGCTCGAATGACAGATATTAGGCTCGATATTTCAACAATAGATGGCAAAAAAGACTTCCTGCGAAACTTGGTTGCCACAAATATAGTCATGGAAGGCATATGGTTTTACTCAGGCTTTATGGTTGCTCTCTCTTTCAGACAAAGAAACCAGCTCAGAAACTTTGGTTCCATGATAAATTGGGTTTTGCGAGATGAGTCGCTTCATCTGAAGTTTGGTATAAATCTAGTCCATCATATTTTGGAAGAAAACCCTGAGCTCTTGACGGAGGAATTTGCGGCAGAGATTAGAAATATAGTCATAGAAGGGGTTGATTTGGAAACCGCATATAACAAAGATCTCTTTCCAAATGGAATTTTGGGACTTAACGCTGATTATGTAAATCAGTATGTTCAGTATGTTGCGGACAGGAGACTTCAAGAGCTTGGGATGCCGAAATACTACAATGCCACAAATCCAGCAAAGTGGATGTCGACAGCGACAGATGTATTCGAGCTCGTTAACTTTTTTGAATCTCAAAACACAAGCTACGAAGTAGATTCTCACGCAAGCACGAATAAAAAAGCAGAGTAGATACAAGTGTGAAGGTGTGAAAGTGGAAAGTGTGAAAGTAAATGCAAGTTCTTCTTACTCAACTTTTCACTTTCACACTTTTAACTTCTTCGTATTTCTTTGCTATACTTTAATCATTAATCTTTAATCTTTCTTCATATGACTTGTCCCGTTAGAGTTTTACAGATATAAATAAATGATAAGGTTATTAAAGGTGACAAATTATAATTTTTTAGCATAAAACTATATGAAAAACTCTAACGGGATAAAAGTTGCAATAAACGGTTTTGGAAGAATTGGCCGAGCCTTTCTTAAAGGTTCGTGGGACAGTGACGAGCTTGAGGTGGTCGCTGTAAACGATCTCGGAAGTGTCGATAACATGGCGTATCTTTTAAAGTACGACACTGTTTATAAGACTTGGGACAAGGATGTAAAAGTGGAAGGTGGAAACCTTGTTATCGACGGCAAGACAGTAAAATTTGTCTCAGAAAAAGAACCCACAAAGCTTCCGTGGAAAGATTTGAATATTGATGTGGTCGTAGAGTCAACGGGTTTATTTACCGATTATGAAAAAGCCTCTGTGCATCTCTCAGCAGGAGCAAAAAAGGTTGTCATTACTGCTCCATCAAAAGGTGAGAGTGGGGGAGAAACTATTTTGATGGGGGTGAATGAAGAAAAGTTTGGTACTTGCGACGTAACTTCAAACGCATCATGTACCACAAACGCAGCGTCCCCACTCATTGCAATTTTGGACGAAAACTTTGGTATTGAAAAAGCCATACTTAATACTGTTCATGGGTACACTGCCTCGCAGTCACTAGTTGATGGTCCATCTAAAAAAGATTTACGTGAAGGCAGAGCTGCCGCACAAAACATTGTGCCTAGTTCAACAGGTGCAGCTATTGCAGTGACAAAAGCTTTTACCAAGCTCGATGGTCTTTTTGACGGTATTTCCATTCGAGTGCCGGTAGTAGCTGGGTCTATCGTTGATGTCACACTTATTTCAAAAAAAACTACAACTGCAGAAGAAGTAAATGAAGTTTTGAGAGAAGCTTCTAAAACTGAAAGATGGAAAAATATTTTCTCCGCAACTGACGAGGAACTCGTCTCCTCCGACATTTTAGGGAGTCACTTTGGTTCCATCGCTGATCTCAAGATGACTCGTGTCGTTGGCGGAAATCTTGTTAAAGTCATGGCATGGTACGATAACGAAGCGGGGTATACGCACACACTCATTGACCATGTCATAAAGACTGGTTCTACAATATAAACTTCCAAATTTGGCGAACTCCTCGTTCCCAAATTAAAAATGCTCGGAGCCTTAATCTAACTAAGACTTCTCGCCTTTTTAATTTCTCACGTCGGATTTCATCCAAATTTTGAAGTTTTTTAACTTAGTTACTAGTATTCTCATGGATAAAATTTTGGTACAATTCATGTATGAAAATATACATAGGGTCGGATCATGCGGGGTTTGAACTGAAGAGACACCTTATCTCATATCTTTCGACTTTGTCACATGACTCTTATGATTGCGGTCCGTACGAGTACAATCATGATGATGATTATCCAGATTATGTGTCAAAAGTTGCAAGGGAAGTTTCCGAGGATCATGATGCATTTGGAGTAGTTATAGGAAAAAATGGTCAAGGTGAAGCCATAGTTGCCAACAGGTTTCCTTTTGTCAGGTGCATGGTTTATTATGGTGGGTCAAAACATATGATAACCTTAGGTAGAGAGCACGATGATGCTAATATGATTTCCTTTGGAGCGGATTTCATTACCACTCAAGAAGCCAAAGAGGCACTAGAGCTGTTTATCCACACCAAATTCTCCTACGATGAAAGACATGAGAGAAGGATTCAGAAGATTGAAGATTATTCATAACAAACACGACACCAATACACGAATGAAAACGAAATACGCGAATAAAATACAGATGCATCTTATTCGTGTCATTCGCATGAATTCGTAGATTAGTGTCGCACTTTTATGCAAGTTGTTCCAGCCATAATTCCAAAAAATAGAGAGCAGATGGAGGAGGAGATAAAAAAAGTCTCTAGTTTTGCTCACTTAGTTCAGATAGATATATCTGACGGTATTTTCACTCAATATAAAACTTGGCCATACAACGGACAGGATACGGAATATTTTGAAAAGCTAAAAAAAGAAGAGATAGGTTTGCCTAGGTGGGAAGAAGTGGAGTATGAGGTTCATCTCATGATAAAAAATCCAGAGGAGGTTGTTTTGGATTGGATACATGCCGGGGTTTCTACTATCATAGCTCACATAGAATCTACAGAAAATTTTCAGAAAGTTATTGATATCTGCAGAGAAAACGAAGTTTTAGTTGGCGTGGCAATAAAACCCAGTACAGATATAGAGAAGATTAAAACTCTTGTGGAAAAAGTGGATTTTATACAAGTTATGGGTTCGGATTTACTCGGAAAACATGGTACAAAACTGGAAGACAGAGCCATTCTGATGATAAAAGAAATTCAAAAGTTGTATCCAAACAAAACTATAGCAGTTGATATAGGAGTTAATCAGACGACGGAAGATATCCTCAAAAATGCTGGTGCAACTAAACTTGTTTCTGGCGGGGCAATTCTCGAATCAGCAAATCCACAAGAAGTTTATAGTGACTTATCTGAATAGCTTCAAGCAATTTTATTTATAGAGCACGCATAAATCTCTGGTGAGATTTTGCTCTCGCTCGGCAATCAAGAAAACAATCTTTCTCACTCCAGAGCCTTCTCGCGAACTCGCCAGGATTACCTGTGCTCAAACAACGCTTCAGGCTTCTTCTCGTTCGTCGTTATTTTCTAATTGCCTCCGCAGTCTCTATAAATAACATTGCTTGAAGTTTTTCCAGGGTATATAATTTATGTTAAGAAATATATGAGTGGCAACTTAAACGACGAAAAAATAAAATTTCTTGAAGATAAGGCCAAAGAAATTAGAATTTCTATAATAGAAATGCTTGTCTCGGCTGGCTCAGGGCACTCTGCGGGACCTCTTGGTATGGCCGATATTTTTACAGCACTCTATTTTTACATACTTCGCCATGATCCAAAAAAGCCGGACTGGGAAAAAAGAGACAGACTCATCCTCTCAAACGGTCACATAAATCCAGTTTTGTATGCCACTATGGCTCATGCAGGGTATTTTCCACTTAAAGAACTTTTGACACTTCGAAAGTTTGGTACACGTCTTCAGGGTCATCCTCATAGAGAGTACTTACCAATGCTCGAGACTTCTTCTGGACCACTTGGATGTGGACTTTCGCAGGCGGTTGGTATGGCTCTAGCAGATAGGATGAGCGTAGGAAAATCATCAGACAAGTTTTTCTATGCTCTCTTAAGTGATGGTGAGTTGGACGAAGGCAATAGTTGGGAGGCTATAATGCTTGCGAACAAATACAAACTTGGGAATCTTATCGCCATAGTTGATCGAAACAATATTCAGATTGATGGTTTTACGGATGATGTTATGCCACTTGGGAATGTTGCAAAAAAATTTGAAAGTTTTGGTTGGCATACTGAAGAAGTAGATGGACATAATTTTGCAAATATTATTGCGGCAGTTGGCAGAGCCCAAGCTGTCTATAATGCTCCGTCAGTTTTGGTGGCTAGAACCATCCCGGGAAAGGGCGTTTCTTTCATGGAAAAGGATTTTAAATGGCACGGCTCTCCTCCGGGGACAGAAATGAAAGGTGAGCCACCAAAGGATGAACAGGCGAAGATAGCTTTGCATGATTTACGTACATTAAAAGGCCAAATAACCGGCGAACACGAATAATATGGAAACAATTAATGTTTTTTTTAGGATAGCACTATTGATAATAACGCCAGTTATTTTTTTTCATATAATAAAATATTTTTCATCAAAATTTGACGATTATTTAAAAAAAACAAAATCAGGTAGAATAATTAGATTAATAATAATTCCGATTGTGTTAACTATTTATTTATATTTCTTATTCATGATTATTATTACTATTTATTCATTAAGAAATCTATGATTAATACTTCTCAAAAACTAAATCCTAATCTTTTTGATAAGAGGGTAGAACAAGTGCCAATTCGTCAAGGTTTTGGACAAGGACTTTTGGAAGTGGGGGAGAAAAATCCAAATGTTGTTGGGCTTTGCGCGGATTTGACAGAGTCAACCAAAATGAATTTGTTTGCACAGAAATTTCCAGAGAGATTTGTCCAAGTCGGTGTTGCGGAGCAAAACCTGGCAGCCGTAGCCTCGGGAATGTCTGCCATGGGCAAGATTCCATATATATCGAGCTACGCCATGTTTTCTCCTGGAAGAAACTGGGAGCAGATTCGCACAACTATTTGCTACAACGATAGGGCAGTTATTATCGCAGGTAGCCACGCTGGCATAAGTGTCGGTCCTGACGGTGGAACACATCAAGCTATAGAGGATATTGCCATAACCCGAGTAATTCCAAACATGATAGTTATTTCTCCCTGCGATGCTATTGAGGCTAAAAAGGCCACAATAGCCGCGGCCGATTTAAAAAAACCAGTTTATATTCGTTTAGCTCGCGAAAAAACTCCCGTTATTACTACGAACGATACTCCTTTTGAAATAGGTAAAGCTCAGCTTTTGTTTGGCGAGGAAAGTAAAAAAGCTGATGTTGGGATTATTGCTACGGGAGCACTAGTATATAAGGCATTCAAAGTAGCTGATGAATTAGAAAAAGAAGGAACTAGTGTAAAAGTTTTAAATATCTCCACAATAAAACCACTTGATAGTGAAGCGGTGATAAATTTAGCCAAAACATGTGGTGCTATCGTAACTGTTGAAGAGCATCAAATAATCGGTGGTCTCGGAGGAGCGGTTTCAGAATGTTTAGCACAAAATTTTCATGTTCCGCAAGAATTTGTTGGAGTCAAAGATAAGTTTGGTCAGTCAGGAACACAAGATGAACTTCTAGAGCATTATGGAATGGGTGAGAAGGATATAAAAGAGGCGTGCAAGAAAGTGATGAGTAGGAAAATTTAGAAAACTATTTTTAAATTTTTCTCACCCTATAATCCTCTGGGGCTTTATCTAAAAATTCTTGGATTTTTTCCTGAGCTAGAAGCCCTTCTTGGGCACCGATTTTCTGAACGACTGACATGGAATTTATTCCAGCCCAACGCATAGCTTCTCCAAAGGGTACCCCTTTGGCGAGGGCTGAGACTATTGTGGAGGCGTATGCATCCCCGGCACCAGTTCTCTCAAAGGGTTTGTGTGGGTAAATAGGCATAAACCAAAAATCTTCCGTATTACTTGCCTCATATGCATAAGCACCATTTATGCCATCTGTTATGACTACTGTTTCAGGTCCCAATTCAGACATTTTTTTAAGTAAAACTTTCAAATCCCTTGAACTTTCCCCTAGTATCTTTTGAGCTTCCTCTACGTTACAGAAAAAAATATCAGTATTTTTATATATTTTACTCAGCGCTTCTGTTCCAAACTTCATCTGGAATGTTCCCGGTTGAAAGGCCAGTTTAGTTTCGGGATTATTTTCAATGAATTCAGCTATTTGATCATGAAAATTTAAAGAATTTTCTCCAAGAGAAGAAAGATAAATCCACCTTGGGTGATTAATATCACCGAGGTCATAGTTAAATGTATCATGCTTTACTAATATTGTTCTGTCGACGTCGTACCACAAAACATAGTGATAGTTTGTGTGTTTTCCAGGGTCAACTCTTATGAAACTGACATCAACATTATTTTTTCTAAGTTCTTCAATATCTTCCTTTCCATTTTGATCGTCACCAATATATGCAAGAAGAGCAGAGTTTAATCCGAGTCGACTTGCTGAGACAGAAGCGTTGCTACTATTTCCAACTGCTTTTACAATCGTCACTGACTCGAATGGAATTTTATCGCCGAAATTTACACAAAGTTTGCAGTTTTCGTTATCCTCATCGCATCTCACCTCAGCTTCTTTGAGTCGAATAAATGCATCAGTCGTAATATCTCCAATAGCCAAAAAATCTAGCTTTGTCATAAGGAAATTATATCACTTCTCTTTAATGCATGTAAGTTGTGGAAGACGGTCTTCCACAGTAGTATGTATTTATGGAAAGAAAAATACCATTGTTTGAGGGGGAATGCTTTCATATATATAACAGAGGTGTGGATAAAAGAAAAATTTTCTTAGATTCACACGACTATAACAGATTTATAATTTTACTTTACCTTTGTAACTCAAACTTACCTGTTGATCTTCAAAAAATTTTTCGAGAAGGACGAACATTTAATGAGATATTTAGTATTGATAGAGGCGATCGACTTATTGACATAGGCGCTTGGGTGTTGATGCCAAATCACTTTCATCTATTGGCCAGGCAGAATTGTAGTGATGGATTGTCTGTTTTTATGAGAAAACTATGTACCGGATACTCAAATTACTTTAATCAAAAAAATAATAGATTAGGAGCGCTTTTTCAGGGCAGATTTAAATCTGAACATGCATCTGATGATAGATATTTAAAGTATTTATTTTCCTATATTCACTTAAATCCAGTTAAACTTATTCCAGGGGAGGAAAATTGGAAGGAGGTTGGTATAAAAAATCCAGATAATGCATCTAAATTCATAAATAATTATGAATACTCCAGTCTACATGACTACAGAAATGAGACCTTGTTCAGTAGTCTAGTAAATAAGGAACTATTTAGTAGTATCTCTGACGATTTAAGGGATATGGTTGAAAGCGTGAATAATTGGCTATAAATAAGCTTTTGTGGAAGACGGTCTTCCACAATTGGCGCAGGGATTATTTATTGGTACAATTAAGTTATGAAATTATTAAGAGAAAGTGTTTTTGAAGCAAAAGAGAGAAAAGTCGCTATTGGACATTTCAATATTTCAAACATTGAAGGTTTCTGGGGGGTTTTCAGAGGTGCGCAGTCACTTGGTGTACCAATAATAATAGGAGTATCTGAAAGTGAGAGGGATTTTATTGGAGTTAATCAAGTCTCTGCTTTGGTAAAAGCTACCAGAGAGCAGTATGATTATCCGATTTTTCTAAATGCTGATCACACCTATTCATTTGAAAGGGTCAAAGAAGCCATTGATACCGGATTTGATTCTGTTATTTTCGATGGGGCGAAACTTTCTTTTGAGGAAAATGTAAAAATTGCAAAGCAGTGCGTTCAGTACGCCAAGGAGTATACAAAGAAAACTGGCAGGGAAGTTTTGGTTGAAGGGGAGTTGGGTTTTATTGGTCAGTCTTCGAAGATATTGGACGAAGTTCCAGAAGGAGTAATCCTCGACGAAAAATCTTTAACTGACCCAGAAAAGGCAAAAGAGTTTGTAGTAGAAACTGGTGTAGACATGCTTGCCCCAGCAGTGGGGAATTTCCACGGTATGCTTCGGGGCGGGATCGATCCTAAGCTAAATATAGATAGAATTAGAGCCATTTACGAGAGTACAAATGTTCCATTGGTTCTCCATGGTGGGTCAGGTAACTCAGAAGATGATTTTAGAGATGGAATAGCAAATGGTATTTCTATAATTCACATAAACACAGAAATACGTATAGCTTACATAGATGCCTTGAGGAAATTTCTAGAAGAAAATCCAGACGAGGTAGCCCCATATAAATTTTTGAAGTCTTCAGTTGAGGCAATACAAAAAGTTGTTACTGAGAAACTACAATTATTCAATAACCTTTAACTATTGATTTTTATGGATGATTTGATATACTTCTTCGCATGTTGATTTTGGAAGCACAAAAGAGAGATTTAAAGCTCGACAATAATGCACTGAGAAAGGAGGGTAAAATGCCTGCTGTTTTTTATGGTAAAAAAACTACCTCAACGCCCATTGTTTTTTTGGAGAAAGATTTTTTAAAGATTTGGCATAAAGCGGGGGAATCAGGTGTTGTTTCAATAAAAACTCCAGAGGGAGTGGTGGAGACCCTTATTCACGACGTTAATATTGACCCAGTCTCTGACAAGCCAAGACACGCTGATTTTTATGTCTTCGAAAAGGGAAAGAAACTGGAAGTAGATGTGCCACTTGAATTTATTGGTATCTCTCCGGCCGTAAAGGATCTTGGTGGAATATTGGTTAAAGCTCTGCATGAAATAAAAATTAGTTCTGATCCAACAAGTATTCCGCATGATATAAAAGTAGATATTTCAAGTCTAACTGGACTGGATAGTGTTATTTTGGCAGGAGACTTGAAACTTCCTTCAGGTGTAACTTTGGTTGAGAGAGGAGAGGAGGTTGTTGCGGCGATTACTCAATATAAAGAAGAAATTCCAGAAGTTGCTCCAGTTGACCTATCTACTATTGAAGTGGAGAAGAAGGGCAAGAAAGAAGAAGAAGCTCCAGTAGAGGAGGCAAAGTAGCTATAATTGTAACCAATAGAAGTTTAACACGTCTACGTGTATAATATATTTATGATAGTAATGTTCAAACAGTCTTTTCTGTTGTCAATTTTATTTTTATTTTTGGTCTTTCAATTCCAGACGGTTTTTGCCTTGTCTCCGGAAGAGCAGGAAGCAGTTTGGAGGGAAGAACTGGCTCAAACAGAGGCCGATATTGCCAAGTGGCAGTCAATATTAGATAACACAAAAGCCAACACCAAATCTTTACAGCAAGAAGCTACTAAACTGAACGCCAAAATAAACCAGGCAAAAGCACTGATAAAAAAGAAAAATATTGCTATTGCTCAGCTTGAACAAGACATAGCTAAAAAAAATCATAGAATTAAAACTTTGGAGCAGAAAATTGAGGACGGTCATACTTCCTTAGCTCAGATTCTTAGAAAAACAAATGAAATTGACAGTTTCAGTTTACCCGAAGTTATTTTAGGAAACAAAAATATTTCAGAATTTTTCAGTGATATAGATACATTCCAGTCTGTAAATAGATCACTTCAAGATTTATTTGTCGAGGTCAGAGCTACAAAAAATCTAACACAAAAAGAGAAAGCTGAATTAGACAAACAAAAAGACAAAGAGGCTGATACGAAAGCTGCAGCTGAAGTTCAAAAAAAACAAGTGGAGGCTGATGAGAAAGAAAAGCAGTATCTTATTAAGGTAAATAAGACAAATGAGAAGACGTATACAGAGGTTATTTCCGAGAGACAAAAAAAAGCTGGTGAGATAAGAGCTAAGCTTTTTAAGCTAGCAGGAGGTAGTAATCCTATTCCATTCGGTGATGCACTAGCTTTTGCTCAGACGGCATCGCTTAAAACAGGAGTTTCTCCATCTCTACTCCTTGCAGTTTTGACTCAAGAATCAAGTCTAGGGGCAAACGTTGGAAAATGTTATCTAACAGATACAAACACAGGCGCCGGGGTCAATACAAGTGGTACAAAAACTTTTCCAAATGTTATGAAACCTACTAGAGATGTATCTCCTTTTTTAGAGATAACTAATAAACTGGGTTTTAGTTATCTTAAAACTGTAGTTTCTTGTCCTATTGCAGGGGTGGCAGGATATGGTGGAGCAATGGGTCCAGCACAATTTATTCCTTCAACATGGAAACTTTTTGAAGACAGATTGCGTAATACTTTGGGTCGTGAACCAAATCCTTGGAATCCAGAGGATGCATTTTCAGCTTCGTCATTTTACTTGGGAGACCTGGGAGCAGGAAGTGGCACATATAGCTCTGAAATTCGAGCTGCATGTAAATACTATGGTTCAGGCGGATCCACTTGTTCGTACGGAAGAAGTGTAATGAATTTAAAAAATAGTATTCAAGCAGATATAGATTATTTAGAAGAATACGGAGTTTCTAGAAGGTAAGTTCAGTTTATGAAATTCTTAACCGAAGTAAAGTTGGTGTTGTTTTTTCACGACTTACTTATTGACAAAAAATTATATTATGATACCGTACTTTGAAAAGCAGGTTTTCATAAGTATTAATGATGACTACAACACAAAAAATAAAAGAGTTACCTATACCTACGTATTTACTCGTGCTACTTTTGTTTATTATAGGATCAGCCCAAGTTGCCTATGCTGAGGTCTTGTCTACCGATTTCACAGAAACAACGATTATCTCCAGTGACTTAGATGGACCATCATCAATGGCTTTTACACCGGACGGCAGACTACTCATAAATGAGCTTGGAGGTCAGATAAGAGTATATAAAAATGGTATTTTACTTTCCGAACCAGCACACACTCTGCAAGTATCAAATGAAGGTGAACAAGGATTAACAGGATTAGCTATTGACCCAAATTTTGGAACAAATGGATATATTTACATTTACTATACTGCGCTTTTTCCATCACCACACAACCGTCTAAGTCGACTGACGATGTCAGGAGACACAGTCGTACCAAATAGTGAAAGGATTCTTTTAGATTTGCCTTCTGTGGGAAATCAGAACCATCATGGTGGAGACATACAGTTTGGACTAGACGGAAAACTATATGTTACTGTTGGTGATCATACTATACGAGCAAATGTTCAGTCTCTGTCGAGTCTTTTTGGAAAAGTTCTGAGGTTGAATTCTGATGGTACTATTCCATTAGACAATCCCTTTGTTAACACCCCAGGAGCCCGAGGTGAAATATGGGCATTAGGTTTCCGTAACCCTTTTAAGTTTGCAATAGATCAAGTAAGTGGCAAGATTCATGTCAATGATGTTGGAGAAAATACTTGGGAAGAAATAAATCTTGTTCAAAGAGGAGCAAACTATGGTTGGCCAACATGTGAGGGTGTTTGTTCAAATTCAAGTTTTGTAAATCCAATACACTCATATATTCACAATGGTAATGCATCCATAACTGGCGCAACATTTTACAGAGGGTCACAGTTTCCAAGTGAATATGTGGGTAGATATTTATTTTCGGATTACAACAGCAATTGGGTCAAAGTCCTAAATGATAATGGCACTGCTTCGGATTTTATTATTAATATCCCAACCCCAATTGATCTTCTGACGGCTCCTGACGGAAGCCTTTATGTATTATCTATTTATCCTGGAAGGCTAACAAAAATTGCATATACAAAACCAAACCAAAACCATGCTCCGACAGTTACTGCCACAGCTAATCCATCTTCAGGGATATCTCCACTAAATGTTTTATTTAACGCAAATGGTAGTGATTTAGATGGTGATCTATTATCTTATGTTTGGAATTTTGGTGATGGAACTCAAAGTATCTTCGGTAAGACTCTCTCCCATATTTATAACTTAGCAGGGAATTATACTGCTGTAGTGACTGTCTCTGATGGGCGGGGTGGAACAGGAACAAGGAACATTAACATTAGTGTTGGAAGTCCACCAACAGGAGTATTTACCACTCCGCTCTCCGGAGTAAAATATAATGCGGGTGATATTATTTCCTATTCAGGTACTGCAACCGACCTTCAAGATGGTACATTAGGTGCATCAGCATTTAGTTGGACAATAATTTTTCACCACGGCACACACATTCATCCTTTTCTTGGACCAGTCAGTGGAGTTAGAAGCGGTAGTTTTCTAATCCCACAAACTGGCGAAGTTTCTTCAGATGTTTATTATGAGATTCAATTAAAAGTAAAAGACTCATCTGGACTAGAACATATCACTAGTCGAAATATTTTTCCTAACACAGTAAATGTGACCATTGCCACTAACCCTACTGGTCTTTCTGTTAATCTAGATAGTCAGCCAAAAATTACTCCATATTCTTTTGTTGGTGTGACTGGATTTACAAGGGATGTTGGTTTAATTTCTCCGCAGACCCTAAATGCCAAGAAATATGAATTTATATCTTGGTCCGACAATGGCCTGCAAAATCATTCCATAAGAACACCCAACGTAAACACTACATACACCGCAAACTTTAGAGAAGTGGTTGTCACACCACCTCCACCACCCCCACCACCATATTCACAAGCATCTTACGTAACACCACCCCCACCTCCACCTTACTCCCAATCATCCTATTATTCACAAGCATCTTACGTAACACCACCTCCTCCACCAACATATTCACAGGCGTCATACTACTCTCAATCATCATACGTCACACCTCCTCCACCGTCATATTCTCAATCATCATATATGACGCCTCCTATTCCACCTGCTGGAGGAACATCTTCATGGCAAACCCCTACTCCATGGACCACTACTCCACAGACACAAAATTCAGGATGGTCACAACCATCGTCTTGGAATACTACACCTGTAGCTTCAGCCTCATCATGGTCACAGGAGACGACATGGCCACAACCTGTTGGTTGGACAACTACACCAGTAGGATCTGTAAGTACATGGTCACAGCCAACTGCTTGGAGTAGTTCTCCTGTTGGTGCATCGTCCTCTTGGGCATCACCTACTTTATGGACTGTAAATACAGGTTCGACACAAAGTTCTTCTTGGCAGACAAGTGAGTGGGCTGCTCCTACCCCATGGTAAATATCTCTTGCAGGATGGTTAGATTTTTGGTAGCATACCGCTAGTTAGGTTTTATGTAATAATTAGTAAAATGAAGAAAGATATACACCCTAAAAACTATAGGCCAGTTCTATTTATAGACAACTCAAACAACGCAGAGTTTGTTATTTCCTCTGCTGTAGAAACAAAAGAAACTCTCAAAGCAAAAAACGGCAAAGAGTATCCTGTTTTTAGAGTTGAAGTTACCTCAGCTAGTCATCCTTTTTATACAGGTAACGAAAAAATGTTAGATTCTGCAGGTAGAGCAGAAAAGTTTAAGGCAAAGGTAGCCAAGGCTACAAAGAAACAAGCTCAACACTAATACACGAATTATCCCGAATGACACGAATAGAAGAATTCACTAGTGTCATTTGTTTTTATTCGTAATTCGCGTCGTGTTTATGGATATAGAAAAATTTTCAAATAACTCAAAAACTTCTTACCTAGCGGGGGAGTATAAAAAACTCCTAAAACAGGAGGAGGAGACTAAAATAATGATTGAGAGTGACCCGACTCTTAGAGATTTAGCCTACTCAGAATTTGAGTCAATTAAAATTCAGAAAGAAATTCTTCTAAAACAGATGGAAGATATTTTTAGTGAATACGACAAAGAAACAGAGGAGTTTCCAAACGAAGTTATTTTGGAAGTTAGGGCTGGAGCCGGTGGGGAAGAGGCTGCACTTTTCGCTGAGGAACTTGCCAAAATGTACACTACTTATGCTAAAAATCATGGTTGGGGAGTATACGTTGTTGACGAATCCTGGAGCAGTACAGGGGGCTATAAGGAAGCTTCATTTGAAATACGTGGCAGAGAAGTATATAAAAGTTTAAGGTTTGAAACTGGTGTTCATAGAGTTCAGAGAGTTCCTGCTACTGAGAAAAATGGTAGAGTTCATACATCGACTGCTACGGTTGCTGTTCTTCCTGTACGAAAGAGGACAAAAATAGTTATAAATCCAGCTGACATTGAAATAGAAACTTCACGCTCAGGTGGGGCTGGTGGACAAAATGTCAATAAAATAGAATCTGCCGTCAGAATTATTCACAAACCAACTGGTCTTGATGTCCGTTCAACTGCTGAGAGAAGTCAGTTGAAAAATAAAGAGAGAGCTATGACTATTTTGACTGCCAAGATTCAAATGCTTAAAGATGAAGAGGAGGCGAAGAAATACTCTAGTGATCGCAAGTCTCAGATTGGCACAGCTGACAGGTCGGAGAAGATTCGCACATACAATATTTTGCAAGACCGCATAACTGATCACAGAATAAAACAATCTTGGCACAATATAGAGAAAATTCTCCTAGGTGGTATAGAACCGATTCTTTCTGTCATGGCAAATTTTGATGGAAAGTCTGTAGAAGGGGATGATTCTGATGATTGACTTACAGGTTTAGATAATCGCCACTAAATATCGCCATTTTCCAAATTGATCCTTATAAAACTGTGTTTGAGTGAAACTGTTGTCTTTCAAAATCCTTGAAACATCGCCTTTTTGGTTGTATCCGAATTCCATATAAATTTTTCCACCTTTATTAAGATGTTTCTCGGCTTGCTCTAAGAATTTTTTTATATAAAGAAGTCCATCACTTCCGCCGAATAGGGCGTTGTTTGGCTCAAAGTCTAAAACTGATTTTTCCACCTCACTTTTTTTGTTTTCAGATATGTATGGTGGATTTGCAAAAATATAATCATATTTATCCACTATATTTTCAAATATATCTGATTTTATTGTTCTTATTTTGGAATTATTTACTTTATTTTGTTTACAGTTAATTTTAATCTGCATAATCATTGCCATTTCGGAATCAGAGAAATCCATTTTTACATTTGGACAGTTTTTAAGTACTAAAATTCCAACACATCCCGACCCGGAAAACATATCAAGACACATTTTAGGTGTTTTTGATTTGTTCATTTCCTTAATTGCTTTCTCAACCCAAAACTCGGTTTCAGGTCTAGGAATAAGTGGTCTCTTTGTGAGGTCGATTTTACATCCCAAAAAATCGGCAAAACCGATAATGTATCCAACTGGTTCGCCAGTTTGCAACCTAGAAAGGTCAGTTTTTGTTAATTTTTCCTTCCTACCTTTGTACTTTTCATTAACAATCCAGCGGATTTCCCGGCCATATTTGTTAAATTTCTCATCTGTCCTATCTTTCATATTCAGTGATCATACCTGTTTCTAATTTTTACACAAATAAGTTGTGTTTATGTGTATTTCGTTAGTATTGACGTGTATTACTAGAGTATTGTAGTATTGTTCTTGGATAACTCATGAAGCTTTTTTGGACATTTCGTTCACAACTTAATTGAGGAGGTTCTTATGATCCGTAAAACCGTCTTTACAATCTTGTTTTTTGGATGTATAGGCTGTAGCGAGATTGACACAGCTAAGTTTCGAGTTTCTGGGTTGAACAGGGACAGTCAAAGAAGGATTATCTTTGTGGTCGATGGACAAAACGTTGGCTCGGTTGTTGAACCTGGAGACACGCAATCACCGCATGACATAAAGGTAGTATTCGACAAACCACTATGGTATGGTCTTGGACCGTCGTCCATTAAGACCGCTGACATATCACTCGGTGTTCGAGATGCTGATACCCAAGTTGTCTTTATGGACGTAATAAGATGTCAGTTGGCGCAAGATTCGGTTACCAACTTTGTGTATAGCAGGGATGGAGGAGTTGATCGTCTCTATTGTCGGTAGTAACTTGGAGGTCTAGCTATCAAATTTCGCGAGATCGCGAGGCATAGCCTCAAAGCGCCTCGCGTTTTCGTTTATATTAATTGGAAAACTTTTAATTCACTATTGCCTAATAGTTAAGAATTTGCTAAAGTGTCATTCACACATGATAAAAACAGAAAAAACAGGATTAGCTACAGGAGGCCTCGTTGAGGCTCTTTATTCTCATGGAGTTCATTTTGGTTTCATAAAGTCTAGAAGACATCCTTCAACCAAACCGTATATTTACGGTGTTAAGAACAAAATTGAGATCTTTGATTTAGAGAAAACTGGTAAGGCACTTGAGAGAGCTTTGAGTTTTATAGAGGAGGTTGCTTCAAAAAACGGCAAGATACTTTTTGTTAGTAGTAAAAATGAAGCTAAAGAAGCAGTCTCTTCTATGGCTGAGAGTATTGGTGAACCATACGTTGCCGGTAGATTTATAGGTGGAACTATTACTAACTTTTCACAAATCAGGAAAAGAGTAGAGAAAATGGAGTCTCTTATTTCACAGAGAGAAAAAGGTGAGCTTTCAAAATACACAAAAAAGGAGAGGCTACTTATCGATAGAGAAATTGATAAACTTAAAACTTTTTTCTCTGGTCTTTCGGTCATGAAAGCTCTTCCGCAGGCAGTTTTTATTGTTGATAGTAAAAAGGAATCTATAGCTGTAAAAGAGGCTCAAAAGGCGAATATACCCATTATTGCTATTTGCGGGACTGATAACAACTTAAACGAGGTGGAGTACCCTATACCCGCCAATGACGCAAGCAAATCAAGTATAGAGTTTATACTAAAGAAAGTTGTAGAAAGTTTTAAAGCTGGACAGTTGAAGAAAGAGTAGAATTGAAGTATGATGTAGGACGTACGTGGCAAAAAATCTGCTTCGAATATCTTAAACCTAACATTTTACATCTATCAAAATGGTAATAACAACAGAACTTGTAAAAGAGTTACGAGACATTACTGGAGTCTCAATAATGCAATGTAAGAAAGCACTAGAGGAAGTCAACGGAGATTTGGAGAAAGCCAAGATGATTCTTCAGAAAAAAAGTGCTGATTCAGCCTTGAAAAAAAGTGGTAGAGTACTAGGAGCTGGAGTAGTTTCTTCTTATGTTCACTCAACTGGCTCAATCGGCACATTAGTTGAGCTTTTGTGCGAAACAGACTTTGTGGCAAAAAACGAGGAGTTCAAAACTCTGGCTAGGGATATCGCTATGCATGCCACTGCTACCAATCCTCAATTTCTAAAGTTAACAGATATAGATGAGCACTCAATGGGTTTGGCAAAAGAGATGTTCGAAAAGGAGGTGGAAGGGAAGTCAGGGGATATGAAAGAGAAGATTTTAGATGGGAAACTGGGTGCTTATTGGAAAGATAGAGTTCTTCTTGAGCAATCATTTATTAAAAATCCGGATTTAACTATTACAAATCTCATACAAAGTGCGACGCAAAAATTTGGCGAAAAAATAGAACTGTCTCGCTTCACCAGGTTTTCTGTTTCACAATAATTTTATGATAATAACTATATTTTTAACATCCATGATTTTTTTAGTTTCAATGATATTTTCTAAGGCCATAGAGATAAAAACAGGTAATGCACATTTTATGTCTACACTATTTCAAAGATTTGATGGTAATGTTCATGTTTATTCTGACCTTTTATTTTCAAAATTTAAAAGATATAGGAAAATTTCAAACTTACTTTTTTTTGAATTTATACCCTCATTCTCTTTTGAAATATTGACTAGAATGAATGACTTTGTTTCTAAGAAATACCATACAGCTGGCAACAATTTTCGTGGAAAAAAGGCTCTTCGGCATGATGGTTCAGTCTCTTTCTTTCTTAGTAGACTGTCCGAAGAAAAAATCAATTCAAGTGAGAGTAGAATTTAGTTTTCTTGAAAAAAGTGCTCAAGAATGTTAGATTATGTTTGTTCATTATAGATTTTTTGCCACCTTAGCTCAGTTGGTAGAGCGCCACTTTTGTAAAGTGGATGTCCCCAGTTCAAGCCTGGGAGGTGGCTCCAGTTAAAAATCTCAGTGCATACTGGGATTTTTAAATAAGCTAACCTAGTTATTCTCTGTACTCGTTGCAGTTTTAGCTTTGAGTGTTTTAAGTTCTGGGATCATTTTCTCCAAATCTTCGACACTTTTGAATCCATAGTAAACTTTATCTTTTATTATGAGAGCTGGAAGTTCATTTTTTATTTTATTAACAGAGATTAAGGTTTTAACAGCCGAAACGTCGATATTATAATCAAAGGAATAAACTCTTAAATCCGGATAATTTTCACGAAGATGAGTTAGGACATAACCTTCTTTTTCACAATCTGGACACTTATTGTCAGTGGAATAGAAATAAATAACAGAGAAAGGCACTCTCTTACACTTTTCGTTTACTTTATTCATAAGCAAGTAATCCTTTATTTCTAAGAGTGAATAGTATTTTTTTAAAGTTATAACCTCAGGATCATCGAATCCTCTCTGATTTTCGGTGTAGGAAAGTTTATCCTCCAACTCCCCGAGTTCCTCTGAAAGTGAACCAGTTCCGAGGTCCTTGCATGAGTACTCTTCAAGTAGGGAAAACTGGGTTTCTGAAGAGAGAATATCGATAGCTATTTTGTCCTGAATATTTCTGATCTCTTCTAGTTTTTTGTTTGCGAAAAAATTAGATAGATAAATTGCCGAGGCAAATATAAGTGCTGTAATAAGAAAAGAGAATACATACTTTTGCCAGTTTATCTCGTTTTTCATCTCCAGTTAGTTTTTACATCGAATACTACGTTAAATAGAGCTTTACCAATCCACAGTGGGGCTATAAACATATACAAGCTTAGGTAGTAAACTACATCCATACCAATATCCAGTTTACCCTCTGACATTCTTTTCGACATAAGTATCATTGTAATTGTGCCAAGTATAACTACTATTCCAACAAGAGCCATAAACTGTGTGTTTATGTAAAACCAATCGAAACTAAGCCCACTAAAGTTGAATCCAATAGTTTGGATTCTAACAAATTCACTTAAAATATTGTTTATTATGTTAACAACAGAAACAATCGAAACAAAAAGTACAGACACTACAGAAAGTGCCGCCATAGGTAAAATAATCATTCCAACGTTACCATATTCCTTCTTAAAAAACATATCTCTGTAATCACTTGCGTTTTTTATAAATCCGTATGACCACCTAACTCTTTGTTTTAGAAGTTTCCTAATGGTTTTCGGCGGGACAGTATAAACGTAAGCATTGTGAGCATGGACAATTTTCATTCCATTTTTTTGCATACGGAGTGCAACTTCAATATCTTCTGTGTTGTGGGCATGTTTATATCCACCAAGTTTGTCGAAAACTTCTCTTCTAAATATCGAGAATGGTCCAGGAGTGATATAGATAGCTTGCATATAGTGGAACATTTTTCTGGTGAATATTCCAAACCCGTATTCAACCTTTTGTAATAATTGCAAGAAGTTCTTTGGTTCCCAAAGTTTTATTGATGGGGCAACAGCCATAACCTGCTTATCTTCAAAATAAGTAACAATCTTTTTAAGAGCATCACCCGAGACATATGAATCAGCGTCTAAGCATCCAACCAAGTCACTCTGGCTTTTTGATAAACCTAGATTCAGTGCGGTGTATTTTCCACCATTTTCTTTTGTGTAAAGTTCAACCTGCGTATTACTACTGAACTTCTGGACGACCCCCCATGTATTATCGGTTGATCCATCATCAATCACCATTATTTTTAATTTATTCTTAGGGTAATCGAGTTTCAGAAGAGAGTTGATGGTTTTCGATACAGTTGTTTCTTCGTTCCAGCATGGGACTATGATAGAAACTGTAGGATACTTTGCTAGCACTCTTGAGGATAACCTCTCCTCTTCTTTTATGTTTAGTCTGTTTTCAAAATATGTGATAAGCAAAAAAACCTCAAAGTTAAGAGACAAGAATAAAAAAGCGTATGTGATTATATTTGTGATGTCTGCCATTTAACTACCTTACTTTAGCCCCGTAGACCTTAGTGGTTGTATCTTCCAACATTTTGTGTAAAGTGTCAACCTCCTCGTTGGTTAATGTTTTGTCGAGCGACCTATAGGTGATTCTATAAGCATAACTAATATTTCCTTCGCCGAATTTTTCAGCGTTCTCGTACTTATCTATTAGGCTAACTTCCTCGACCATATCGGGAATAGTTTCTCTGACAATATCAAAATAATCGTTTGGCACAAAAGTGTTTTTTACTACAAAAGATATGTCACGAACTACAGGAGGAAATTTGGAAACCTCAACAAACTTTTGCCCGATCTTTAGCTGTTTAGTAACTCTAGGATCCTCTGACCAAAGTAAGCGAATGTCAGGCAAACTCATAGAGGCTATGGCAAGACGCTCCATTCCGAACCCGAAAGCCCAACCGTTGTAGCCTTCCAAACCAAAATTCGATAGTACAGATTTTCTTGGAAGTCCAGAGCCAAGCATCTCAATCCATTGGTTGTTTATAAATGCTTCCATCTCGAAGCTCGGGTCAGTGTAGGGGAATGTGTGGTCATAAAATCTAAATTCTACTCCCTCTCCAAAAACACTCTTGGCTACGTCAGTTAAAATAGCTTTAAGATCATCTGGTGTGGTGTCTTTTTTCTCGTCCGGAGCAAGGAAAAGTCCACCAATTTGATGAAAGACATTCATATGACGAGAATCGATTTCGTCCTTTCTATAAACTTTCCCGTAGCAAATTGCTCCTATGCTCTCTTTCTTAAGAATCCTCTCTTTAATCTCTGGAAGGTTTAAATAGTAATACCAAAAAACTGTATCATGGGTTCTAAGAACATTTTTGTCATCAACGTAGTAAGTATCAGATTTACTTCTGGCAGGGTGACCTTCAGGCATATTGAAAAGGTCAAAAAGTATATCAGTTGATATAATTTCAGGAATATTAATTATATCTAAACCGTCTAGACTTTTGACCTTAAGCGTTCTCTGTACAATCTCATTTATTGGACTTCCACAAGTTCTAGAGAGGTCAGGCATTGAGAGGTATTTTCTTATTCTCGTCGCCTCAATATCACTTCGTGTTTCAAATTTCTTCAAAACTTCCTCCTGCTTTTCCGAGGAAATAAGGTATTCCTTATGGTTGGACATATTTGAACTATACCAAAATCCTTCCCAAATTCCAACATAATTATCTTTTTAATCTACTACCCCTACATCGGAAGTAGGAGTAGTATCTTGGCATGGCAAAAAGAAGGATAAATTTCTCATTAGATGAGTTCTATCACTTGTATAATAGAGGAAACAGTAAGCAGAAAATATTTCTTGATGAACAGGATTATGATAGGTTTACCAAACTTCTTTTTCTCTGTAACACCATAAAAAGTATTAATTATAGGGATGATATCGTTGAAAAAGAAATTGATGCATGGGATTACGATAAAGGAGAAAGTATTGTTTCGATAGGAGCATGGGTTCTAATACCCAACCACTTTCATATACTTATAACAACACCCCCCACATCGGAAGTCGGGGAGGGGTCGATAAGTTTTTTTATGAAGAAGGTTTGTATTTCATACTCAAAGTACTTTAATAAAAAGTATGAAAGAGTAGGAGGTTTATTTGAGTCGAATTTTAAGTCTTCACACATAGATGATGATAATTATCTAAAATATATTTTTTCCTACATTCACCTTAATCCAGTAAAAAAAGTTTTTCCCAACTGGAAAAATGATGGCATTTTGGATTATGAATTAACAAAAGAGTTTCTGAACAAATATGAGTATAGTAGTTACACGGATTATATAAATATAAAAAGAAATCAAAGTAAAATTTTATCGATTGGAGAATTTCCAGACTACTTTTCTGATACTAAATTATTTAAGGATGAAATTTTTGATTGGCTATCATATACCCCTACTTCCGATGTAGGGGACAATGATGTAGGGGACAATTAGCTGATAATTCATGATGATTTAGGGGGCATTTGGAAATATAAGGGAAATTGCTTAGCTGGGAAACAAGGAAAGGAGTGATATTCATTCCCCCATATCGGAAGTAGGGGGTGAAGGATTTTTGTGGTGAGCAATTTTAAATAAACAAAACCCCGCGCAACATCCGAGTGCGAAGCACGGGGTTTGTTGGCGGGGTGGGGAGGAATGGACTAATCCCTATACTGCTTCCTCCACTGGGTGAGCTCTTCTTCGGTGATGCCGAGTCTCGACATCCCGTTTTTGGGAAACTCACCGAGGTACTCATCGATGTCTTTGAGGGATGCGTACCCCAATGACTGGTTGACTTCTCTCTCACGGAGTGTGTCGACCGCTCTTGGTCCAGTCACCATGACATCCGATGGCATTGGTCCGAACATCTGATTCGCCTTGCGTTGCCAGTAGTTCGACATCTCTCCTCCTTTGGCTTTAGCCCTGTTATGTGGCTATAACTTGGCAATTCGATTGTAGCTTCGAACACAGCGACGGAGCGCGGATTCAGTGTACGCTTCATCTAAGCGATTGGGGAGACGAACAATGAACAGCTCTGCACCGTCCTTGTCATTAACCTTTGTTGCATCGAATTCCCGTGCCGTGTTGACTAGCCTGTCTTCTTCGAGAGGGAAGTCATTTTCTTCGATGATTACGAGGCCTGTTTCGAATTGTCCTGCATAACCTGGGCGCATGAAACCTCCTTTTTCTAACCGACATTCTATACTGTTTACATTAACTTGTCAAGGGTAATTTTGTGGCTAGGAATATTGAATAAATGCTTGTTTGTGAGAGTAGAATTTGCTATAATTATCAGGTTAAAATGACAAAAAAATAATAAAAATGGCGGAGAAAGATAAAAAAGGAAAAGATAATTACGGGGCGGATGCGATACAGATTCTAGAGGGTTTGGAGCCTGTTAGAAAGCGTCCTGGAATGTACATAGGTACAACAGGCACGGATGGACTCCACCACTTAATCACTGAGATTTTTGACAACTCTCGTGACGAAGCCATGGGAGGTTTTGCAAACGAGATTGAGGTTACGCTTCTTCCTGGAAATCGTGTGAGAGTTACTGACAATGGTCGAGGTATTCCTGTTGATATTCACAAGCAGACAAAAGTATCAGCACTAGAAACTATCATGACCACCTTGCACGCTGGAGGAAAATTTGGTGGTGAAGGAACTGGATACAAAGTCTCTGGTGGTCTTCATGGAGTAGGAGCATCAGTTGTAAACGCCCTTTCAATTTATTGTAAAGTTACCGTTCATAAAGATGGTGGTGAATATGTTCAAGAATACTCTCAGGGAAAGAAAAAAGCGTCAGTTAAAAAAGTTGGCTCAACAAAAAGAAACGGAACTATAGTGGTCTTTGAGCCAGATCCAGCAATATTTCCTGTAATTGATTTTTCATTTAAGAGAGTGGTTGATCATTTGAGGCAACAAGCATATTTAGTAAAAGGTCTTAGAATAATAGCCAATGATGCTTCGAAGTACGAGGGAAAAATTAAGGAGGACGAAGTCTTCAATATTTCTGAATTGGAGCTCGAGATTCCGTCCATGTCTTTTTACTTTGAGGGTGGACTTCTCTCTCTTGTGAAGTTTTATAACTCATCCTACAAGCCGATACACAAAAACGTTTTCTATGTTGAGAAGAAAACAAATGAATGGGAATCGGTGGAGATTTCGCTTCAGTACGTAGATGACATTTCTTCACGCATGATTGGTTTTGCAAACAATATTCACACTCCAGAGGGCGGAACACATATTACTGGTTTTAAAACAGCACTGACGCGCTCACTGAACGCTTATGGTAGAAAAAATAATTTAATAAAAGAATCAGAGGATAATTTTACAGGCGAGGATGTGCTTGAGGGAATAACAGCAGTTATTTCTATAAAACTTCGGGAGATACAGTTTGAGGGACAAACAAAAGCTAAGCTCGGAACTGTGGAGGCTCAAGCTAGTGTTTCAAATGTTTTCTCTGAAAGCTTCAACGCATTTTTAGAGGAAAATCCAGATGACGCTAAAGCTATAATAAACAAAGTAGTTTTGGCCCTCAAGGCCAGAAAGGCAGCCAAGGCGGCAAAAGATTCTGTTCTGCGAAAGGGAGCACTGGAGGGTATGACACTTCCAGGAAAGCTTGCGGACTGTCAGTCAAAGTTAGCAGAGGATTCGGAACTTTTCATTGTAGAGGGAGACTCTGCAGGAGGCACTGCAAAAACTGGTCGCGACAGACGAACGCAGGCAATACTTCCGCTTCGAGGAAAAATTCTAAATATTGAGCGTGCCAGACTCGACCGTATGCTTGAATCCGAGCAGATTAAAAACCTAGTTATAGCTCTCGGTACTGCCATAGGGGATACATTTGATATTTCCAAACTTCGTTATCACAAAATAATCATAGCCACAGATGCTGACGTTGACGGAGCGCACATCCGCACACTTATTTTAACCCTGCTTTACAGATTCTTCAGACCACTTATAGATGGTGGGTTTGTCTACATTGCTCAACCACCGCTTTATAAAATAAAAAAAGGTAAGGAAATTTTTTACGCATATTCAGATGAGGAAAAAAATAAAGTTGTAGGTAAGGATGTTGTAGAAGAGATAGAAGAAGTGGAAAGTGTGAAAGATGAAAGTTTGAAAGTGGAAGGGTCAATTGAAGAGTCTGAGCAAGGGGAGTCCTTGCTCAAGGGCAAAACGAAAGATAAGAAAGTTTCGATTCAGAGGTACAAAGGTTTGGGAGAAATGAATGCTGAAGAACTTTGGGAGACAACCATGGACCCTGTAAGGCGTGTTCTAAAGCAAGTGGCAGTTGAGGACACAGTATCAGCAGACAAAGTTTTCGATATTCTTATGGGTTCAGATGTTCCTGCAAGGAAGTCGTTTATTCAATCCAATGCCACTAAGGCAAATTTAGATGTTTAGTTCTCAAAGTGGTGATGAGAGGGTTTTGAAGGGACTACGATGGCACCAATGAAATAACCAATGAGAGCTGGCATAAAACCTGTGACTATACCAATCAGGATATAACCTAGACGCAAAATAGTAGGGTCCATATCGTAATACTCTCCGACACCTCCTATTACACCAAAAACAACTTTGTTTGTGTTTGATTTGTAAATTCTTTTTGTGTTAGTCATGATATTTATGTTAAATAATAATTAAGCACTGACAGAAACTGGAATATTGTTTGCTGACTTCATCTCATTTTTCTGTTTGTTGGTCTTTAGTGAAACTCCAAGTATCTCAACTCCAAGAACCTTACCATTTTTATCCAAATCTGCATTAACTAGACTCGAAAGATGAACAGTTTTTTTTACTGTTCCACTTTTTACTTTTATGTAAACAGCATCTGCTGTTTTGTCGTAATTAATTTTCATAATATGCAGTTATTATTATATAACTCGATCCCTGAATTTTGTATATCACATCCAGAACTTTGTTGCGTACAGCAATCTTTGCGGTAATCATACCATACCTGTCTACCTTATGCACTTGGGGTGATTTAATAGCTGTTTTCACATCACTTACAGAAACACCCCTTTCTAAAAAGCGATGTTTGGCATGATGAGTAAGAATGATCTTCATAACTAACTCTTTGACTTGATTTCTTCAAGGAGCTTTTTTAGGAGGTCTTCTGTTGTTATTTGTCCAAGTTTTCCACTATCTCGTGACTCAAGTGTAACTACTTCAGCCTCTACTTCTTTATCACCAATAACGATCCAGTAGGGGATTTTTTCCTCTTTTGTCTTTCGAACCTTTGTCCCCAGATTTTCATCATTATCATCAATTTCAGCTCGAATCCCAGCATCTATAAGTATGTCAAAGACAGTCCTTGACATCGTATTATGACTTTCTCTTACGGGTATGATCTTAACCTGAGTTGGCGAAAGCCAAAGAGGAAAGTTGCCTCCATATTTTTCTATAAGAAAAGCCATAATTCTTTCAATTGATCCTATAGAAGATCTGTGCACAACTACAGCTTCTTTTTCCTTACCTTCATTATTTGTGTAAACCAGATTAAATCTTTTCGGCATTACGAAGTCGTACTGTACAGTGAAAGCTGTATCTTCTTTACCTCGAACATCTTTCATCTGAATATCTATTTTTGGTCCATAAAATGCCGCCTCATCTTCAACCTCGATAAACGGAACATCTTGCTCCTTCAAAACTTGTCTAAGCGCTCCTTCAGCTTCATCCCAGGCCTTATCATCTTTGTAATATTTTTTATCGTCTTTTCGATCTCCTAGTGAAAGTCTGTACCAGTAGTCTTCTCCCTTTTTTAGACCAAATTTATTTTGGGCGAAAGAAATTAATTCCAATGCTCCTCTGACTTCTTGTATAGCTTGATCCCTGTCAGTACATATAATATGGGCGTCAGACAAACAAAAAGATCGCGTTCTTTCTATACCTGTTAAGACTCCAGAAAGTTCGTATCGATAAAGTTTCGCAATCTCAGCAATTTTAAATGGGAGCTCCCGATAACTCCGCGGTTTTGAAAGGTAGAGTTCAAAGTGATGTGGACAAGTCATCGGTCGTAGCATGAATTCCTCACCATCAACATCAATAGGAGAATACATCGAGCTTTTGTAGTAAGGGTAGTGTCCGGATTTTTTGTATAAATCTATCTTAGCAATGTCTGGTGTGGAGACGTGTTTATACCCACGCTTTATTTCTTCTTCTATTGCAAATTTCTCAAGCTCTCTTCTTATTGTCGCGCCCTTATCTGTGTAAAGGGGAAGTCCTTTTCCTACAATGTCAGAAAAGACAAAAAGTCCCAGTTCTTTACCGATAACCCTATGATCATTTTTGTCTAATCCCACATTTTCTTTTTCATCCTCTTTTTCTTTCATATTGAAAAATAATAGCATTATTTAAAGAGCATTATATACTTGACATATCAAGCATTTGATTTTAAGATAAATGTTGGAGGGGGTACCTATGAGTTTTTCGCTTGGAAATCGAGAAAGCCTGCCAAAGTGCCGGACTTGCCAGATTCCGATTTGGCAAAAACAGGCACCAGAGCTTGATCAAAACTTGTGCCAGTCGTGTAATCTTTTTCTGACTGGTCTAAGAAAACTTGAGAGTTCTGAACTTGAGAGGCAACTCTTAAGTCGAGATTGGCAAGACGGACTCTTTGCTGTATTTTGTGAGGAATACAAAAGGAGAGGTCTGAGACTTCCACAGTAGTTCACATCCCGAAACGCGGGGTCTGTGAGCCCCGCGTCGAGATTTACTCGGCGTTTTTTTATTCCATCAGTCTAATTTTATCAATAAGTACAGACTTTTCACCGTTTCTAAGTGACACTGAGCCTTTTATAACCACACAATTCTCAACAGCAAACAGTCCACTACTTTCTTCTGTCAGTATTTTTGGAAAAGCTACGGCTTCGATCGAGTCCGATAAGTCTGAGACTTTCAAAAAATACATTTTCTCCCCCTTTTTGGTCATGACAGGACGAAGTTCCTCTATGATTCCCCCAAAAACAACTTCATCTTTGTCTTTTTTACTTTCTTTTATTTTTTTTATATTTAAATTTTTATTTTCAAGTTTATCTTTGTAACTATCAAGAGGATGACCTGAAATATAAAGTCCTAAAAGTTCTTTCTCCCACATGAGTTTGTCTCCCTGGGTAGTTTTTCCATTAAGTTCGAGTTTTATTTCAGTGGCTTTTATTTCTGTACCAAAGAAAAGAGAAGTTTGGTCTCCCATGTCCTGTCTTTCTTCTCTACTAAACTGAAGCATCTTATCAATATTTGATAGAAGCATTGATCGATCATCGCTTCCACCAGCTAGGGAGTCCATCGCTCCAGCCTTTATGAGAGATTCAAGAGATTTTTTGTTCAAATTTTTATCTTTTACTCTTCTTAGAAAATCTGAAAGGGAAGTGAACTCTCCGTTTTTCTTTCTTTCCTCGACAATTGAGTGAGCGATACCTTCGCCAAAGTTTTTGATGGTTGAAAGTCCGAATCTAATAGTGTCCGGGATAGAAGTATGAAGTTCGATGTTCGATTTATTCACGCCGAAACCCTCAAATGATTTGTTTACATCTGGTGGTAGAACCGGAATTCCCATTCTTTTACATTCGTTTATAACCTCCGCCACCGTCTCTATATTTCCGGATTCTGCAGTCAGAACTGCTGACATATATATTGCAGGGAAGTTGGCCTTCATGTAAGCGGTCTGGTATGCAACTTTACCGTAGCTAACAGCGTGGGCCATATTAAAACCATAACCTTGGAAGGGCTCAAATAAATTCCAAAGTTCTTCTGCTTTTTTCTCTGACATGCCACCGTGTTTCTGACTACCCTCAACGAACTTTATATGTTGCTTCTTCATTTCTTCTGGGATTTTCTTTCCGACAGCTTTTCGAAATTTATCTACTTCTCCCCAGTCGTATCCTGCCACCTCAATAGCAGTGTAAAGAAGGTCGTCTTGGTAAACAAGTACCCCAAATGTTTTGTCTAGAAAGTTCTTCATTTTTGGATGCAAATACACAATTGGTTTTTTCCCGTGTTTTCTGGCTATGTACTCGTTTATGTTATCCATCGGTCCTGGACGGTAAAGTGCTACCATAACGTTTATGTCATGAATGACAGTTGGTTTTAGGTCTTTCAAGGCTCTAGTCATACCGTCGCCGTTTAATTGGAAAAGTCCTATTGTTTCTCCGCGAGCCAGCATGTCAAAAGTCTTTTTATCATCCACAGGAACATTTTCAATATCAATTTTAATTCCCTCTATTTTTTCCACTCTTTTGACACTATCTGCCAAAATAGAAAGATTACGAATCCCAAGAAAGTCGAATTTCAGTAATCCCACGCCATCCTCACCGACTGAATGCATATCATATTGTGTGATGATCTTATGCTGTCCGTTTTCTCCACCTTTTGTATCGTATTGAAGTGGTACATAGTCGATAAGTGGTGTTGGTGCCATAACCACTCCCGCGGCATGAACTGATATATGCCTTGCACATCCTTCGATTTTCTTAGCCATATCAATAATTTTTTTGACATCAGGCTCTTCTTTATATCTTCGAGAAAGTTCTGGCTCTTCTTTCAGTGCTCTGTCAATTGTCATGGGGAAGCCTTGCTTACCAAGAGGAATAAGCTTGGATATTGAGTCTCCGAGACTGTATGGAAATCCTAAAGCACGTGTGACATCTCGAACTGCCCCTCTAGCGGCCATTGTTCCAAATGTTCCTATTTGTGCCACTTTGTCTTCACCATATTTTTTCTTGGCATATTCAATAACCTCATCGCGTCTATTATCTGCAAAGTCCATATCGATGTCCGGTGCTGATGGTCTGTAAGGATTCAGAAATCTCTCAAATGGCAAGTTGTATTCAAGTGGGTTTACGTTTGTAATTCCAGATAGGAAAGTAACTAAAGATCCAGCCACAGAGCCTCTAATAGTTGTTAAAATTCCGTTTTCATGAGCAAAATTTAAAAGATCGGAAACCACTAGAAAGTATGGCGCATAACCCTTATCTTTAATTATTTTGAGCTCGTATTCCATTCTCTCCACAATCTCTTTAGTTTTTTCCAGCTTTCTCTTTTTTATTCCTTCCACGGTAATTCTTCGGAGTTCATCATCGTAAGAAAGTCCACTTTCCACAACGTAGTTGGGTAGCGACCATTTGCCTATCTCGATTTCCAGGTTACATCTCTCAACTATTTTCTCAATATTTTCTATTGCCTCTGGTATGTTTTTAAAAAATTCTAAAGCATCACTTTGGCTAATGAACGAAAAATTTTCTTCTTTAAATTCCAACTTCTCATCGTTTTGAGATGCAACTGCTATGAGAGTTTGCCTAGCTTCACGATCCTCAGGGTGGAGATAATAAACATCATGTGATGCAACCAGAGGCGTGTTGGTTTTTTTTGCAAACTCAACAACTTTTTGCATTGTTTCCTCGTGCCCCTTCATTTCTGGATGATGTGTAATTTCGAGAAAAAAATTTTCTTCACTATTCTTATTAAAAACGCTTTTATACCAATCCAATCTTTCTAGTGCTTGGTTCTGGTTTGCAAGTTTAATAGACAGAACGATATCACTCGAAAAAGATGGGGCAATAGCGATAAGCCCATCAGAGTACTTTTCTAGTAGTTCGTTATCAATTCTCGGCTTATAATAAAAGCCTTCGAGGTGAGCATAAGTTACGAGCTTTATGAGATTTTTGTATCCAATATCATTTTTGGCTAGAAGGACCAGGCGATATCTTTCTTTATCAATTGACTGCTTATCTTTTCTTCCTCTTATTGCTACATAAGCGTCGATTCCAATAATTGGTTTTACACCCTTTTTCTTACATTGAATGTAAAACTCAATTGCTCCATAGAGATTACAGTTATCCGTCAAAGCCAAGGCAGACATGTCATTTTTCTTTGCCTCGTCAATCAAATCTTTAATTTTCGGCAAGGCATTAAGAAGAGAGTAGTGGCTATGTGTATGGAGATGGGTAAATTTTGACATAAAAACATTATAGCATTTCAAATTGTTTTCCTTCCTGATTATACTGTTGACTATAAGTAATTTTATTGTTATTTTGTTCTCGGAGGTTTGCATGAGTTTACCGATGGTCGAAGGAAGAGAGCTTCAATGGTCGTCACTCACAGATTTTGAAAGGGCGTGTCTCGTCCAAATCGGTGAGGAGGTGGTGAGTCCGAATCCAAACACGCACCTCATCAAGATTCTCTGTGATGCGGTGCGTCTTGCGAGGCAGTGTGCGGACAATCCACCACTCATTTCCATCGAGGATGATCAAACGAGGCTCAGGAAAATCGCACTTAAGCAGATAACCAGCGTAGTCAACAAATATCGACGGAAGGACGGATCTGGTCGTCTCCTTCCAGAGTATGATTGGGGAGGTCAGAGAAACTTCCTCATCCGTGACATTTTAGAGACTGCTCTGAATGTTGCATTCTGCATTGAGGGTGCGTCAACCGGATTTCATTCCCGAGATTCCAATCGGGTTTATCATGACAGTCCAGTCAACAACGCCCCTCGGGGCTAAACACTGGGGTCACCGCCAAAAGCGAGTGACCCCTCACCATATGTGTTAAAATTTTGTTATGAATTATGTTGTCGGTATAGATGAAGTTGGAAGGGGACCACTGGCTGGGCCTGTCACTGTCTGTCTGGTTTGTTGCGAAGATAGATTATATAGAAAGTTAAAGCAAAATAGAAGTTTACCCAAATTAGGTCAAGACAGCAAAAAAATCTCAGAAAAAAATCGCCAGAAATACTCCTTGACCCTGAAGTCCCTAATGTCAAAGACGGTCTTTGACATTTCCAAAGGGGACCCCTTTGGGAATGAGATTGGAATGTGGTATGTAGTTAATCATGTTTCAAACAGAGTAATTGACCAAAAGGGAATTTCTTTTGCGATTGAAGGGGCTATTGCCACAGGAATTAAGGGGTTAAATTTAGATGCAAAAAATTGCATAATTTTGCTTGACGGAGGATTAAGAGTGCCGAAAAATTTTAAACAGAAAACAATAATAAAGGGCGACGAGAGGGAAAAAATAATTAGCTGGGCTTCGATTTTGGCAAAAGTTTCGAGGGATGATCTGATGATAAATTTGAGTAGGAAGTACTCATTTTATGGTTTTGATAAACACAAAGGCTATGGCACCAAACACCACAGAGAAATGATCCTGGAATTTGGCTTAAGCAAAATTCACCGCAAAACCTTCTGCAAAAAATTGATTTAGTGTTGTCAATTTGCATTTATTAATTGTCTTGAAATCTTATTTTACAAGAATGTTAATTTATGATAATGTCAAATCGGAGGTAGGTCATGTCCCACTTTTCCGGAGCAGTAATCTGGGAGGAGCGGGATGGAGAAATCTACCTGCTCATTCAAGAGTTTGAGACAACTAACCCTCGTTTTCGAATAAAGAAAGGAAAAAAGTTTCCTGGTGGGAGAAGTGTACCTGGAGAGTCTCCAGAACAGACCCTACACAGGGAGCTTCTCGAGGAGTTGTGGGTTTGTGTGAGTGGTGAGATGGTACAGATTGCTGTGGTTCCTTCAAACAGTAATCACACAATGTATTTTTTTCTAATCCATATCTCACAACTTAAGGGGGACATTTGGAATGAGGTTGTCGATGATGGACAGTCGAAAATTCAGCCTCTAGTTTCAGTAAGAGCTAATAAAGTCGGAAGTCTACCAGGCTTTCTTGATTCACATCAACCTGCCTTGTTGGTTACACTTCGTCGCTTTGGACTCGTGGGATAGGACTCTCAATCGTTCTATTCCACGAGAAATACCCCGACACTGTCGTGGTTTTTTTATAGATAAACTGTTCTAAATTTGTAATTTCTTAGCAAACATGTTAGTCTTTTCACACTATGGTAGTACGAATGCGACATACAAAAAGTCAGCGAAACAGAACGAGATCACATCATCGTTTAGACAAACCTGCCATAACTTTGGACAAAAACTCAAACGTTCCACATCTTCGTCACAGAGCTTCACTCGTGACAGGACAATACAAAGGCAGAATGGTCATTGATGTTCAAGCTAAGATTGCTAAGAAAGCTAAGAAGAATAAAAAAGAAGGTAGATAAGAGGAATAGTACATAAATAGATAGGATTTGGTTTTGGGGACTATGCAAATTTTTTGTTATTTGATATCCTGTAACTAGTTACTAAATGCTAGACACAAAAAATGGCAAACAGGCACCTTTCCAGATCGATAGTTCTTCAATCACTCTTTGAGTGGGATTTTTCGTCCAAAAATCCTGCAGATTCAGACGAAATTTTTGATCGTAATCTGAAAGAGTTCGCTCCTGGTGCTGGGGATAAGCCTTTCATGGACAATCTCATGAAGGGTGTAATGGATAAAAGAAGAGATATAGATTTAATTATAGAAAAAGCCGCACCTGATTGGCCAATAGATAAGATAAGTGTCATAGACAGAAATATTTTAAGGATCGGTCTTTATGAACTTTTGTTTTCAGACAGAAAAGAAGTTCCTCCAAAAGTTGCTATAAACGAGGCTATCGAGCTTTCTAAAACATTCGGTGGTGATACATCTAGCAAGTTCGTAAATGGAGTTTTGGGAGCAGTTTACAAAGAGCTTGGTGAACCAGGCAAGGAACAAGTTTCAAAGGTTAAAAATAAAGGTGAAGGTGCTGTTGTGACAAATGAATACCTTGGTGGAGCAGTGGTCTTTGCCAGGGATGGAGAGGAGGTTTACCTTGCTCTGGTACATGATGTTTTTGGAAGGTGGACCCTATCTAAGGGTCATATTGATGATAATACAAATCAAATTGATGGGATCAAGGTCATAATAAAGACTGAACTTGGTTTAAATATTGAAGTGAAAGAAAAGCTAGGTGAAAATGAGTATGTTGCTTATCATCCTGAAAAAGGAAAGATAAGAAAACATGTCATATATTATTTGGCAGAGTCTGCGTTTGTTGATATAACAAGAGAGATAAAAGGTGGTCTTGATGATGCAAAATGGTTTAAGCTCGCTGACATACTTGACCTTAATTTTTATGGTGATATATTGCCGATAGTTACGAAAGCGATTAATATATTGTTAAAGAAGTAATCGCGATACGAATCTACGAATACATACGAATAGTCAATGCTCTCACAAGTAGAGAAAAGACAAATATTCGCATTATTCGCATAAATTCGTATATTGGCATCGGTACCATTTATGGATCTTGAAG
Organism: Minisyncoccia bacterium; assembly: GCA_049297675.1. Classification (GTDB taxonomy): domain Bacteria; phylum Patescibacteriota; class Minisyncoccia; order Phycocordibacterales; family DATDWN01; genus C7867-006. Next base: position 40,950 of record JBAQUS010000017.1, read on the forward strand.
AATTTCAAAAATCAATAGGAGTAACATTTAAAGACAAAACCCTTCTTCAGCAGGCTTTTGTTCATCGTTCATACATAAACGAAAACAGAAGCTCAGGATTGTCCCATAATGAAAGACTGGAATTTTTGGGCGATGCTGTATTAGAACTTGTTATAACCGATTTTTTATACAAAAAATATCCAGAAAAAGCAGAGGGAGAGCTGACTTCGTACAGATCTGCCTTAGTTAACGCCGACACATGTGCTGGGGTTGCAACAAAACTTAGCATGGGCGATTACCTCATGTTATCAAAAGGTGAGAGTAAGGATACAGGAAGGGCAAGACAATATATTTTAGCAAATGCACTGGAGGCACTTATTGGTGCTACATATCTTGATCAAGGTATGGAAGGCGCTAAAGTGTTCATCGAGAAGAATTTTACGCTCATGATAGATAAAATTATTGAGGAGAAAAGTCATGTGGATAGTAAGTCCTTTTTTCAAGAAAAAGCTCAAGAGTATGATTCTGTAACGCCTTCATATAAAACCATTAAAGAAATTGGTCCAGATCACGAAAAGAAATTTACAGTAGGAGTTTATATTGGTAAAGAATTAATTGCCAATGGTGAGGGAGTTTCCAAGCAAGAAGCAGAACAAAACGCTGCTAAATCCGCATTAGAAAAAAGAGGGTGGAACTAACGCCAAGGGAAATCATACTCTTTTCCTAGAACGTGCTTTTTCCGTTATGGTAAATTTTGCTATACTTAATATGTGAAAAGGAAAAATATTTCTGGAGGTAATACTCAGGACGTTGTTATTTATAGAAGTTCTGAAGGCAACGTAACTTTAAGAGCTGACATAAGTAAGGACACTATATGGGCGACACAAGCACAGATTGCTGAACTTTTCGGTGTTGATAGAACAGTAATAACCAAACATATTCGTAATATTTTTCGTGAAAGAGAACTTCAGGAAAAGGCAGTATGTGCAAAATTTGCACATACTGCAGGTGATGGGAAAACATATAATGTTCAGTATTATAATCTTGATGCAGTAATTTCAGTTGGATATAGAATAAATTCTAAACAAGCAACACAGTTTAGAATTTGGGCAACTGAAACTCTCCATGATTACATTATTCATGGAATGGCAGTAAATACAGAAAGAATAAAGAAATTAAATAACTCTAAACTTCAAGATTTAAATAGTAAAATTTCTTTCATACAGGAAACAATAAGAAGAAAACAGCTTGACCAAGAAGAGGTAGATAGTTTACTTTCAGTTATTCGTGACTATGCAAATTCATGGACTTTTCTTCAGAAATACGATGATGGGAGTTTGGAACTGACAAAGAGTAAAACAAAAGAAAAATCTGTTTTAGAGTATGGTTTTGTCAGGAGTTCGATTGATGAATTGACTAGAAAATTGAGACAAAAAGATGAGGCGGGCGATTTGTTTGGTAATGAAAGGGACGAGACTTTCAAGGGAATATTAAAGGGAATTTATCAGTCATTTGGTAGTAAGGAAATTTATGATGGTTTGGAGGTTAAGGCTGCACATCTTCTATATTTTATAATAAAAGATCATCCATTTTCCGATGGCAACAAACGCATTGGCTCTTTTCTGTTCATTCTATTTTTAGAATTAAATAAAATATTATATAACAGAAAAGGTGATAGAAAAATTACAGATAATACACTTGTTGCTCTAGCACTTTTGGTTGCTGAAAGTGACCCAAAAGAAAAAGAAACAATGGTAGCTCTAATAACAAATCTCTTAAAATAAAAAGAATGTATCCCGTTAGAGATTGTCCAGTTAAATCTTGCTAATTTTAGTGTTATAATTTAAGTTAGTGATTTTTTTATTAATAATAATCAACTTCGGAAATTAAAAATTTCCTATCTCTAACGGGATGTATCTAAAATCAATTGAACTTTCTGGATTCAAGAGTTTTGCAAAAAAGGCAGAGCTCAGTTTTAACTCCAAAGTTTCTGCTATAGTAGGTCCGAATGGTTCGGGAAAGTCTAACATTGCCGAAGCTTTTCGATTTGTACTAGGTGAACAGTCCATAAAGAGTTTGCGTGGTAAAAAAGGAGAGGATTTAATATTTAATGGAGCAGGGAACTTACCAAGGTCTAATAGAGCAGGAGTTAAAGTAGTTTTCGACAATAATACAAAATTTTTACCAATTGACTTTGAGACAGTGACAATCGAAAGAGTAGTTCACAGGGACTCAGTAAACGAATATCTTATAAATGGCTCACAGGTCAGACTCCGGGATGTTATTGAGCTACTCTCATCAGCTCATATAGGCTCCTCTGGGCATCATATTATCTCCCAAGGTGAAGCGGATAGAATTCTAAATGCCAGCACAAAAGAGAGAAAAGCTATGATCGAGGATGCACTAGGGCTCAAACTGTATCAGTATAAAAAAGTTGAGAGTGAGAGAAAGCTAGAGAAAACAGAAGAGAACATTAAACAAGTTGGATCACTGCGTCGTGAAATTATGCCCCACATAAAGTTTCTCAAAAAACAGGTTGAGAAAGTGGAGAGGGCGATAGAGCTCAAAGATGAGCTTCAAAAAGAAGCACAAGAATATCTTCGGCGTGAGGAAGAATACATTTCTGTTAATGAGAAAAATTTAGAAAAAGAAAAAAACCCACTTTTAGAGAGTCAGAGTAATCTGGATAAGGAACTTCGTCAGGCTAAGGAGACTTTAGAGAAGGCAAAAAATAAAGATGAAAAATCTAAAGAGCTTATAGAACTTGAATCGGATTTACACAATACAAGAGAAGAAAAGGATAGTCTTTACAGAGAATTCGGAAGAGTAGATGGAGAACTTATGTCCCTAATTAGAATGGTAAAAAAGCAGGAAGAAGTAGGGCGATCTATTGAGCACAAAACAGTGGCACTCATCTTGGTTGAAAAGCTAATAAGTGACATTGAGAAAATTACTAGTGAGGCAAGACAAAAAAAGGATGTAGATTATCTGGTTACTGCAATAGATAAAACAATCCTACTATTGAATAACTTCATTGATGAGAATAAAGATAGAGTGGATATGTCTCTTTTGGAAGAAAGCAGAAAAGAAATTGACAGTTTGAAATCAAGAAAAGAGAAAATAGAGAAGTCACTTTCTGATTTGACAGAGAAAGAGAAAGAGTTCGATAAAAGATACAGAGAACTAAAATCCAGTATTGAAAAGGAAAAAGATGTAAACCGTGATGCAGAAAAGGCTGTTTTTAGAATTATGGCTGAGAGTCAGGAAGTGCGTTCAAAAATTCATGATTTAAGTCTAAAAGAGGAGAATTTGAGGCTTGTTAGGGAAGATTTCAAAAGGGAGCTCCTTGAGCTCGGGCATATAGTCGGTGTTTCCATTTCTGAATACAAAAAATTGGACTTGGATTTTAGCGTGGAAGAGAGACGGGGGGATCAGGAAGAGAGAAGAAGGAAAATTGAGAAAATAAAAATTCGCTTGGAGGACTCGGGTGGAGCAGGTGGTGCTGAAGTTTTAAAGGAATACACTGAAGCCACTGAGAGGGATAGTTTTTTGGAGAGGGAGCTTTTGGATTTGGAAAAATCGGCAGAGTCTCTACAAGAGTTAATAAAAGATTTGGACGAAAGACTTTCAAACGAGTTCAAGCAAGGAATTAGTAAGATAAATCATCAATTTAAAGAATATTTCTCACTCATGTTTGGTGGAGGTGATGCTTCACTTTCTGTCTCTGCTCCAGTAAAAAGAAAAAAGAGAGATACAGATCTGGATTTAGAAAGTGGTGACGATCCAGAGCTAGTAGAAGAAGAGGCGGAAGAGGGAATCGATATTGAGGTCAATCTACCAAAGAAAAAAGTTAAAGGTCTTATGATGCTCTCAGGTGGTGAAAGAGCTCTGACATCCATTGCACTTTTGTTTGCCATCTCACAAGTAAATCCACCTCCTTTTATTATTCTGGATGAAACGGATGCGGCACTAGACGAGGCAAATTCTAAAAAGTATGGAGATATGGTGGAAAGTCTATCTGAGAGATCACAGCTTATTGTCATAACTCACAACAGAGAAACAATGTCACGGGCTGGGATTCTCTACGGGGTCACTATGGGACTAGGTGGCGGGTCAAAGCTTCTCTCAGTCTCTTTTGATGAAGCTGTTACAACTGCCAAGTAAATGTGATAAGATAGGAAATAGAAGGGGGTGGGTATGTGTATTATCACAGCTATCGAGTGCGAAGTCTGCAACGACCCAATCATTGCAGTTGAACCTAGAGAAGAAAAAGTTGTAGTTACAATACTGTGTTTCAGGTGTCTGACTTTGTTAACCTACTCGATCGACGAGTTGGCTAAATTGAACAAGGTCAGGTGCGGGAATATGAAATGCAGAAATGTAGTCATAACTACGCACAGAAAGAGTGATGAAGTAATTATCACTCTTGAATGCTCGAGTTGCCCGAATATCTCTAGTTTCTCACTTGACGGCCTGCAAAGATCGGTCGGACTAAGGTCTGATTACGACTGCATTGATCAGGCAGAAATTGTCTACCAGATTAGCCATCTCGTCTACTAGGAGTCGAAGTGCTGGTGTTTCTTGAGGACCCCGCGATTGCATCAATGCATCAAAGGGTCCGTCTTTATATATAAAAATAAATAACTAAACCACAAAACTATCTAAGTATGCTTAATGTATACTCATACACTTAACTTATGCTATAGCATAAGTTAAGTGTATGAGTAGTTAATAAATGCATAACGAAATTTAGGTAAAATGAAATCTAGGTAAAAATTGGGTGTGCAAAATAAAGTAAAAGCAAAAATAGGGTAAGGTTAATAAAGAGTAAAAACTTGAATTAACTATTAATTATGAATTAACAAGAGAGTAGTCGAGCACTCGACGTTCGAGGTCGGCTGAAACAACTTTGAACCTGACTTTGTCGCCCAATGTGAATTTCTTACCACTACTCTGTCCCTTGATTGTGTAGTTTTTTTCGTCTAGTGACCAAAAGTCATCACCCAAATCCTTTAGCTTTATCATTCCTTCGCATTTTGTTTCTTTCTCCTCAACATAAATACCCCATTCTGTCACGCCCATTATGGTGCCATCGAATTCCTCACCAACATGCTCTTGCATGTATTCTACCTGTTTGTACTTTATAGAAGTTCTCTCGGCATCTGTTGCTTTTTTTTCAAGCTCGCTCGATGCTAGACAAAGGGTTTCATATTTTTGAAATTCATCAAGTTCTACTTTTCCACCCTTGAGCTCTCGCTCTAGAAATCTGTGAACTAATACGTCCGGGTATCTTCTTATGGGTGAAGTAAAGTGCGTATAGTAAGCGAAAGCTAAAGAGAAATGACCAATGTTTTTTGTCGAGTAAACTGCCTTTTGCATACTTCTGACAGTAGCCGTATTTATGAGTTCCTCATTTGGTGTACCTTTTACTTCAGCTAAGAGTCGATTCAAATCCTTCGACGTTACTTCACCATCTTTGTTATTTAGATCAAAGCCTAAAGCTTTTAGAAAAATTGCCAAATCTTTTATCCTATCTTTGTCTGGATTAGCATGAATACGATAGACAGATTGTTTACCTTTTAAACCTTTGTTTTGTGACATAAAAATATGTTTTGCCACAGCACGGTTAGCTAGGAGCATAAATTCCTCCACAAGTTTATGAGTATCAAGTCTTGATTTTCTGTAAACAGAAACTGGTTTACCTTTTTCATCTAATACAAACTTTACTTCATCAGTATCAAAAACCATTGCTCCAGATTTTATTTTATTTTTTTCAAATTTCTGAGCTATTTCTCTTAGTTTTCTTAGCTCTTTTTGAAATGGGTCTTGGAGTTTTCCATCAATAACTTCCTGTGCTTCCTCATATGTGAACCTCTTGTCGGAATGTATAACTGTTCGTCCGAACCATTCGTCAAAAACTTTTCCGCTTCCATCCATTTTAAAAATAGCAGAAAAAGTAAATTTATCCTCGTCTGGGTTTAATGAACAAAGATCATTAGATAAAACTTCAGGGAGCATGGGAATTGTTCTATCTACCAAATAAACAGAGAGTCCTCTTTTTTCGGCTTCATGATCTAGCTCTGTACCAGGTGTTACAAAATATGAGACGTCAGCGATATGTACACCTATCTCGTATGTATCATTCCCTAAATCCACAAATGAAATGGCGTCGTCAAAATCCTTTGCATCAAATGGGTCAATTGTCATAGTAGTGACATCTCTCATATCACGACGGTTTTTTATTTCACTTTCGAAATGACTTCTGTATTCCTTTTTTATTTTCTCTGCTTCTTCTTCAACTTTTTCTGGAAATTCAACACGAAATCCACGCTCTAGAACAATAGACTCCATCTCTGTGTTGTTCTCTCCCTTCTTTCCTATTACCATTACCAGCTCTCCCGCTAGTGTTTGCCAGTCGACTATTTTAACTAGAACCTTTTCATTCTTTATAACATTCTCATCGTTTGGCAAGGAAATATCCACATAAACTCTTTTATCATCGGGAACAGCGTAAACTTTTCCGTCATGAATATCTATTGTTCCAACAAACTCATCTCTGGACCTCTTTACTATTTTTTCCACTTTACCCTGTTCACGGTTTCTTATTTTATTTCCCAAAAGAGAGACAATCACAATGTCTCCAGAAAATGCCTTGTTTATATTTTCTGGTTGAATCTCTATACTCTCGTCTTTTTTCCTGCTCAGTGGATCAGGGTTAAAAAAACCCACACCTTTTGTGTTCACAGATATCTGTCCCTCGAGGGTCTTTTTAGTCATATTTTTCAGTTTAGCAAATAAGAATCAGTTTGACCATTTTGTTCTTTCTTGTTACTATAGCCAGCATGTTAAAAATACGATTACAGAGAGTTGGGAGGGCACACGAGCCGGTTTACAGACTGGTTTTGACCGATTCTAAAAACGCCACAAAGAGCGGAAAATATTTGGAAAACCTGGGGTCATTTGATTCCAGAAGAGGAGAGAAAGCAGTTTTCAAAGATGATAGGGTAAAATATTGGCTTTCAAAAGGAGCACAGGCAACTGGCACAGTTCATAATCTCCTTGTTAGCAGGAAAGTTGTACAAGGCAAAAAAATAAATGTTTTGCCAAAAAAGAAGCCTATATTAAAAGAAGGTGCTGAAACTCCAACTGAAGCCAAAAAAGAGATCGTATTGGAAACTCCGGTTTCAACTCCAAAGGAGGAAGTAGTAGAAACCGTCTCCTCCTAATTTTGACGAAAATTTCTGTTAGCCTTATAATATTACTGTTAGATTAATAATTAACTGAACGACTAAATGGAACTAGACAAAAAATTTTTGGAATTTATTATAAAGGAACTCGTTGATAATCCTTCTGACGTAAAAATAAACAGGACTGTAGATGAGATGGGTGTACTCATGACACTGGATGTAAACCCTGCTGACATGGGAAAGATTATCGGTAGAGAAGGAAATACCGCAAAGGCGATCAGAACACTCCTTCGAGTAGTCGGGATGAAAAATAACGCCAGAGTAAACCTAAAGATAAACGAACCAGAAGGGGCGGGAAGAGAGGCAAAAATGAGTGCTTCTAAGTCCCTCGACGAAGCAATGTCCGACCTAAATCTCTAATTTTATAATTAATCACTCCTGTGGAAGACCGTCTTCCACATATTTGTCGTGTTGACTTGACAATGGATTTGTGTGGTGATACAATGGATAGCGGAACAACCCAAGCTGGTGCTAAGTGCACCGAGGAGGATGGAATGAACTGCAAAGGTGAAATCATGACCGGCGGTGAAGTGGCCAGTGTGTTTGCATTCTCGTTTGCCTTGCTGGTGGTCGGAGTACTCGTCTTCGGGCAGGTGCCGATTGCCCAGGCAATCGAGACAGGCTGGGGCTTCAGTGCCGCCCAGCCCATTCTCAAACTCAAAATTGTGTGGGGAGGGTGAGATGCCAAAAACCTTCTGGCTTTGTCTCTCGTTCATTCTCGTCACGGTTGCTGCCGCAGTGGTCTTTATCTCTTACGAGGTGAAGTACGAGCACAACAACCCCGATCGGCCAATCACTCCCATCGCCTTTCGAAGGGCGTGAGAATTCATGAATGCCGGAGGTGAGGTCTTAGACCACGCCTCCGGTTCGTCGTATATACAATTTCATGCATTTGTGATATAAATCAATAGGAGGTAACATGACCACTATTGCTTTTCTTCTCTTACTTAGTCGATTGAAGATTGTACGGAAATTCATGGCGTTCTGGAGGCTACTCACTGATCTAGAGAAAAGTGCTGGTCTCTAACGAGGAGGACATAAGTCCTCCTCGAACTATTTAATATTATGCGTTTCCATATAATTACGTTATTTCCAAAGGCCTTTGATTCATATCTAAATGAGTCTATTATTTCTCGTGCCATTGAGGACAAGAAAATTAAAGTTAACTTCTACAACCCACGAAATTTTACAAAAGACAAACACAGAAGAATTGATCAGAAGCCGTATGCTGGAGGACCTGGAATGGTCATACAAGCAGAACCTGTAATAAAAGCGATAGAGAAAGCATTGGGTAGAATATCGAAGCACGAAGCACAAAGCACGAAAAAAATTCGAATTTCGAACATCGAGCGTCGTACTTCTGCCCGAATTATTTTTTTGAGTCCGGGAGGAAAGCAGTTTGATACGAACTATGCCAAAAAAGTTAATCAAAAATTTACTGATATAATAATTGTTTGTGGTAGATATGAGGGTATTGATGCTAGAGTTAAAAAGGTGTTCAAAATGGAAGAAATATCGGTTGGGCCATATGTCCTAACAGGCGGGGAATTGCCAGCTATGATACTGATTGACTCAATTTCAAGGCAGGTTTCAGGGGTTTTAGGAAATATAGATTCTCTTGAAGAGAGAAGAGTAGCAAGCAGAGATGTTTATACAAGACCTGAGGTTCTTGTTCACAATGATAAAAAGTACAGAGTGCCGAAAGTTTTGCTTTCCGGTAATCATGCTAAAATAATCGAGTGGAAAAAGAAAAGATCTTAAACTTAATAAAAATTACTTCCAACATCGCTACGGTTTTTTTCATTGGACTGATTATTGTTGGCTTAGCAGATGATAAAAAGATAAATAGTCAAAATTGGGTCGTCTTTAAGAGCGACTCAGAAATTACAAGCAAAACCGAGCTTGCTGAAAAAGTTTCTATCTCTACACCTACAAAAAAAGTTTCAAAGGAAATTGAACCATGCCCTAAGAGTAATACTGACTTTGATTGTTATAACGATTACTATAAAAATCTAGTTTTGAAAAAAGGTGTACCGGAAGCAATGAAGGTTTTGAAAGATGAGTACAGTAAAAATCAATACGTGGTTGCCCAGTGTCATCCTCTGACACACGTCATAGGTCACGCCGCAGTCTCACTTTACCCGACAGTTTCAGAGGCTTTTACAAATGGTGACGCTTATTGTTGGTCAGGATATTATCACGGGGTAATGGAAGAGGTATCAGAGAGAATCGGGCTAAATAAGATTGCCGGGGAACTAAACAATATATGTAAAGATATCCCTGGAAAGGAAAAATATAGTTTTGACTATTACAACTGTGTTCACGGGTTGGGACATGGAGTAATGGCTGTCAGTGAAAATAATTTATTTAATTCTCTAAAACTCTGTGATAATCTAGTTGGGGGCTGGGAACAAAGTTCATGTTACGGTGGAGTATATATGGAAAATATCATTATAGAAGGCCAAGGAGAACATACTGACTATCTGAAACCTAGCGATCCACTTTATCCATGTAACTCTGTCGAGAATAAATACAAATCATCGTGTTACCTCATGCAGACATCTTATGCTCTGAAAGTTTACAATCAGGATTTCTCAAAAGTATTTGCTTTGTGTAGGAAAGCTGATACAGGGTTTGAAGATATATGTTGGCAGAGCCTTGGAAGAGATGCTTCTGGTTCGACATCAAGCAATGCCGAGGCAACAAGGGCTAAATGTTATTTTGGTGAAAACTATAGGGAAAGATCAAATTGTGTTGTGGGGGCGGTCAAAGATTTCATCTCATATTTCCACTCTGACATAGAAGCCAAAAAATTCTGTTCGATTCTTACTGATGATTTGAAACTAGTCTGTTTGGATGTGGCTACTGCTTACTATAAGAGTTTTTAATTTTACTCTTTTATACTTTGAGTTTATACTACCGAAATGACGCAAAGCGAAGCTCTAGACATTTTAAAAATGGGAAGAAATGTTTTTCTGACTGGTCCGGCAGGAAGCGGTAAAACTCACGTACTGAATTCGTATGTTAATTATTTGAAGTCACATGCTGTTGACGTAGCTGTTACAGCCTCGACAGGCATAGCTGCTACACATATAGGAGGAATGACTATACACTCATGGTCTGGGCTGGGAATTAGAGATACTCTGTCTGACTATGATATTGAAAACCTAATGCAGAAACCCTACCTTTATAAGAGGTTTGAGAGGACAAAAGTATTGGTAATAGATGAGGTTTCTATGCTACATCATTTTCGTTTGGACATGATCGAGTGGATTTGCAGGCAGATGAAAAGAAATGAAAGACCTTTTGGTGGAATGCAGATAATTCTCTGTGGAGATTTTTTTCAGCTTCCTCCTGTTTCGCGAGGAAACAGTGAACAGAGCGAATTTGCTTACAAAGCTGAAAGTTTTCTAGCATCAAAGCTTACAGTCTGCTATCTCTCTGAACAACATAGACAAAAGGACAACACTTATCTTTCAATATTAAACGAGATTAGAGAAAATAAAGTCTCTCAAAAAACTGTAAGTCTCTTAACGTCTCGTATAAACAAAGATGTAGATTCAGCACTTGAATCCACCAGGCTTTATACTCACAATATAGATGTTGATGTGGTAAATAAAAAACACCTCGACCTTATTTCAGGAAAATCAAAGAAGTATCTTATGGGTTCAAAAGGGGCAAGAAATCTAATAGAAAATTTAAAAAAAAGTTGCCTATCCCCTGAGGAACTAGAGCTGAAAGTTCATGCCAAAGTTATGTTCACCAAAAACCATCCTGAAGGTTCATACGTTAACGGTACACTCGGAGTGATCAAAGGTTTTAATTCGTATGGCGACCCGATAGTTTTAACAAATAATGGTATTGAGATTTCTGTTGGTTTACAGTCATGGAAGATCGAAGAGGAAGGTAAAGTAAAAGCAGAGATAAGTCAGTTTCCACTTCGCCTAGCATGGGCAATAACTGTTCACAAAAGTCAAGGAATGTCTCTCGACGCTATGGAAGTCGATTTATCAAAGTCATTTGTTAGGGGTATGGGTTATGTTGCACTTTCGAGAGTCAGATCGCTTTCTGGAATGAAACTTCTTGGTATGAACGACATATCACTTCAAGTTGACACAAATGTTTTAGAAATGGATGAGATGTTTAGACAGAAATCCAGAGAGGCGGAAGCAAATCTAAACAGTATGTCTAAGCAGGACATTCTAGATACACAGAGAGCTTGGATCAAGAAAATTGAACCGGAGGAAAAAGTAAAAATAAAAAGAAAAGAAAAGGAAACATATAAAGAGGAAAAAATATCAAGTGACGAGATTACTAGGAATTTTTTATTAGAAGAAGTTCCACTAGAAGATATAGCTAAAGCCAGAGGTGTAAAGCAGGAAACGATTGTCTCGCACATTGAAACTCTTAAAGAGAAGGGCAATTGTCCAGATTTTTTGTATATGAAAAAAGAGTTCAAGAGGGGAGAGCTGGAAGAAATTTTGGAAGTTTTTAGAAAAGTCAAAACCCCAGTTCTCGCTCCAGTTTTCGGTATTCTCAAGGCCAAGAATAAGAACCCAACCTTTCTTAAGATTAGACTGGCAAGGTTGTTTCTGGAATAATTAATAAACTCTTACTCAACACATATTTTTTGGTGCCGGAATACCCAGCCCCACTTTTGACATTGTATAAATAAATACTTTCAGAACAAGTTAACATTTTAACATGTTTTACAATTAAATTTATTTTCAAAAGTGGGGCTGGGTTTCCTCATACTGGTGTCTTCACGCACTCCGAGATACGCCATAAAATATGTGTTTTCGTCGAGTTTATTAATTCAGATCTTCGAATGTAATACTAAACTCTCCAAAATTTGCAAATAATTTATTTTCATGGTATAAAATGTTTGGAGGTAGGCCATGGCTTACAGGGTTTTGATACTACTCACGAACATGATTGATCATGCGGGGATTCCAGAGGCTCTTGATCAAGCTGGAGTAAGCTCGGATGTTGTCTGCTTGTCAAACGTACCGTCTGTCATTGAGGAACAGGTGCAGTTTGGCACCAGTCAACTTCTGATCACGGGTATGATCCATAGTGATGTTCAATCCACTGTGGCATTTGCCAAAAAGATGAGAGGGAAGAACCAATTAATTAGTGTGTACATCTACACAGAGTACAACTCGTTCGACCTTCCTAAGAGCGTCTTTGACGCTCGAATTCAAAAGAGGCCATTAGAACTGGCTTTGGCTACTAAATCTTTCCTTGTGCAAGACATGAAGTAGAGTTTTCCGAACCCGCCCGAGGCAGTAGCCCGGGCGGTTCCGTTATGCTAGTATTTCGGCCAATGGAGAAGTCAACTGCAAAGGAGGATGGTAGTGATAAAACACCAATAAAAAAGGCCGTTTTGGAGCAGGTCTTAATCTTGGATGCTATTTCAGATGAGAAAGAGTGCATAGTGGATGAAGTCGAAGGGGCAGTTTCATTTCTTTCAGCCTTAAAAAAAAGAAGAGGTTTCATAATAAAGAGATCATTAATTGCAGGATTAATCATTTTCGTAATGACTTTATTTTTTTCCTTTGTTTTTTGGTTCATTAACTCATTTGAGAGAAACTATCCGTCAGTTTTAAATTTTGGCGATATTATGCTGGACAGAGGAGTTAGAAATATTATTGAAAAAAGTAAACGCGATCCTTTTGTTAATATCAAAAAGGAAAAAAATCTCTTAGATAAGTACGATTTTGTTGTAGTAAACCTTGAGGGTCCAATAGTTGAAATGAACCGTTCTGATTGTCAGCAAAAATTGTACAACTTTCAATTTCCAAAAGATTCAGCAAATAGACTCAAAACTGTTGGCATTAATGTCGTAAATATTGCCAACAATCATACATATGATTGTTTCAAAGTGGGACTTCAAAACACAAAGGAAAATTTAACAAAGAGCGGGGTTTCTTTCATGGGAGATAGAGAGATTGAGAAAAGTTATGTAATAAAAGAAGTTGATAAAAAGAAAATTGTTTTTATTGGAATAGATGTGACAACCATGCCTATTTCAATTACTAAATTTTACTCATTAATCAAAGATTTGAAATTAAAATATGATTATATCGTTGTTAATATTCACTGGGGAGAGGAATATTCAATGAGTCAGACAGATAGTCAGACACACATTGCCCATAATCTGGTAGATAGTGGAGCAGATGTAATTTTTGGACACCATCCTCACGTTGTAGAGCCCATGGAAGTTTATAAAAATTCTGTCATTTTTTATTCTCTAGGAAACTTTGTTTTTGACCAAGATTTTGGCAATACCACAGTTGGTTTGGGTGCAGGAGTCGAGTTTAAGAAAAAAAGTCTCTCTGTCACAGTTTATCCTATTAACATAAAAAGATTCACTCCAGAATTTATGAAAGGTCAGGAAAAACTAGATTTTTGTGAACGATATCTAAGTCAGATGCAGAATGTTGGATGTAGTTTTGAAGTATTGAGGTAAAGATGATTGTAAAGGAAATTTTTTACTCACTGTTTATTTTTCCAGACCGCATAAATCCTTGCTAGGATTTTGCTTAATCTCGACACTCTAAGAGATTCATCAATTGACTACAATTGTGATTCTCTAAAGTGTCTGCGAAGTCTTCCAAAATAAACAGTTCGACAAAATTTCTCCTACTCCTTTGCTGTTTACAGTTTTGAAGCTACATAGTAGGATAAAAGTAGAAACATTTGCCTAGGAGGGCTTATGGAGACTAGTTACATGGTTGAGTTGCTATCAGTCAATGAGAAAGATGCCCTGCAGTTTTTCATGACAGGCCTTTCAGATGTCTCTGAGCCAGACGTTGATCGAGATGAACTTCTCTACAATGCAAGTGTGCTGGCGCACTTCTCCCAGGTTTCAACTTCACCGGCCTTAGACTTTCCTACGCCAAGCACACTTCAGGCAGTTTTTGAGAATTTCGTCTTCGACACGACATTTAGAGGCGACCCAATTATCATGGAAACTGCCGGGGCTCAGTGCCTTCTTCTTACTGGTTTCTTCGGAGACCAAATGAGGGGGAGACACAATGTAGACTGGTTTGCGAACCTGGGTGCAGGTTTTCTTCACCAGGCTGCAGTTCGACATGATCACCAAAGAAGGTCGCTGTTGCTTTCCAACGTTGCTAACAAATTTGATCTCTGGCGTAACAGGCATGTCAAATTGAGTCGCGAATTGCGTGACATGCCGTATCTTCTTCAGATACCACCACAGGTCTAGTGGTTTCTGCAGGTCGGGATTTCTCACAAGTCCCGGCCTTTCGTTTTGAAAAAAGACTGTGATATAATATTTACATTAAAAATAATTCTTTTAAAATATGGAAAATAAAAATAATGTTTGTGAAGTTTGTGGATCAGGAAATGGAAAGTGTGGAATGTGTGGAGGAGTTTGTGGCGTCGGCGGATATGGTTTGGTTCGATGGATATTAGGAATTATAATTATCACATGGGTATTTTCTATTGGTATGAAAATAGGTGAGCTCAAAGGTATGCTAGATGGCGGAGGCTATGGACACAGCAAATACAAAAGCATGCCAATGATGAGGGATTCAGATCAGGTCTATTTTACTCAAGGTGTGCCGGTTGGAAATCAATAATTATTTAAAACATGTCAAACAGAGTTGTACATTTTGAAATTTATGCTCAGGATGTGGAGAGAGCAAAGAAGTTTTATTCAGATGTTTTCGGTTGGGAATACCAGAAATGGGATTTCGGTGGACAAGCATATTGGGGAATACTAACAGCTCCGAAGGGCAGTACTGAGCATGGAATAGACGGTGGACTTTTGAAACGTCCAAGTCAAGATCCGACTGGAAAAGATCCGGTCATTGGATATTGTTGCACTGTACAGGTCGTTGATATTGACGTGACTATTACGAAAATTGAAAAAGCTGGTGGCACTTTAGCTCTAGCAAAAATGGCGATTCCTGGCATGGCTTGGCAGGCATACTACAAAGACACTGAGGGAAATATTTTCGGAATTCACGAGCCGAATGTTAATGCCAAGTAGGAACATCTTTTTAATTTTCGGAGTTGTGGCACTTTTCGGGTTGGGAATATTTTTGACTATTGATAAGGACCCGGAAATAAAAAATTATCCGTCCAACGGGACGGATATTATTGCTTTTGGTGATAGTCTGGTTTCTGGGGTAGGATCAAGTAGGGATGGTGGTTTTGTTGATTTACTTTCCCAAAAAATTGGGAGAGAAATAATCAATCTTGGAGTCCCGGGAAATACAACTGAGGATGGACTAAAAAGACTTAGCCAGCTAGATAAATATAAACCAAAAGTAGTCATTATCTTGCTTGGAGGAAATGATCACTTAAGAAAAGTACCTATTGATACGACATTTGAAAATCTAGAAACACTTGTTAGAGGGATACAGGATAGAGGAGCAGTAGTTCTTCTTCTTGGAGTAAAAGGGAATTTATTTGGTGACAAGTTCAAATCAAGATTTGAAGATTTAAGTGAAAAATATGGAACTGCTTATGTACCTGATGTTCTGTCTGGTCTCTTTGGTAATCCAAAATATATGTCTGATGCAATTCACCCAAACGACCTAGGCTATACAAAAATAACCGATAAGATTTATCCAGTATTTCTGAGTTTAATTAACTAATTTTTCTTAATTTAAAGTTATCCACAGATGTATTATTGACTGGTGAACTAAGTTTCACTAATATACAGGTATACAAGTAATTAAACTAAAGTAAATTATGAACAAAAGAAAAATAGAAAAAGCATTGAGAATAGAGCTTTTGGATATAAATAGGCAGATTGATGAAAAGATTATAAAGGGCATTTCATATGCTAGTGAGTCAAGGAGGCACAAGTTCATTATCTCAACTCTTTCAAGGATGAGGTCGAGAGAAGAGTCATGGCTTTCTAGGTCTTTTGGTTTCTCAATAATATAAAAACACAAAATGAGCGATGAAATATATATTAACTATAAGTCGAAAATTCTTAATTTCTACAGAAAAAATAGAAGATTACCAGGCTATAAGGAAATCATGTCTCTTTTAGGATTTAGATCAAAGAATTCTGTATATAAATTTATTAATAAGCTGGTTGAGGAAGGAGTTTTAGACAAAGATTCAAACGGTAAACTCACTCCAATGAAAATATTCGGTCAAACTCCTCTTTTAGGTCTAGTAGAGGCAGGTATACCGACTCAAGTCGATGAGGATAGAACAAATTCGCTTAGTTTGGATGATTATCTTATTGGTAGTATGAAGGGGTCAACATATCTTTTGGAAGTTAAAGGGGATTCAATGATAGATGAGGGTATAAAGGAAGGTGACTTAGTTTTAGTTGAAAGAAGAGGAGATCCAAAGGACGGCGACATAGTCATTGCAGAGGTAGATGGTGGTTGGACAATGAAATATTTTAAGAAAAAAGGAAATTCAGTGTATTTAAGGGCTGCCAATAGAAATTACTCGCCGATTTATCCGCAATATGATTTGAGGGTAGCTGCTATAGTTCGTGGTGTTATTCGTAAGTACTAAACTTTTATTTTGTCTATTGTTTACTGTAAACTTGCTTGTATTATGTCAAAAGTATTTAAGTTTAGAGGAGAGGTTTGGAGGTGGCCGGGGCAGAGTGGATGGCATTTTGTTAATTTACCCAAGAGTATCTCTGAGAAGATAAAAAAGGAATGTAAACCACACGGGTTTGGCTTTATAAAGACAGAAGCAAAACTTGGAGGAAGTGTTTGGATGACAGCATTATTTCCGGATAAAAAGTCTGGGACATTTCTTCTATCCATTAAAGCTAAGATCAGAAAAACTGAGTGTATATGGGAAAGTGATAAAGTAAACATAACCATAAAGGTATGAAGAGATTCTCAGATAAGGTAAGAGAGGTGGTTGGAAAAATTCCAAAGGGAAGTGTCTTAACATACAAAGAAGTAGCAAAAAGGGCTGGTTCACCAAGAGCATATAGAGCGGTTGGGACTATTTTATCAAAAAATTATGACGATAAAATTCCATGTCACAGAGTTATTCGATCAGATGGTGGTATGGGTGGTTACAACAGGGGTGGCATGAAAAAAAAGAAAATGATACTGAAGGTAGAAAAAGCTATATAAGTTTATAGAATGATGATAAAATGTATTGTAGTTATTATTTATTTATAATTTAAATATATGTTAAACATTTTGATTGGTGGAGTAGTTTTATTTATTTTTGGTGCTCTATGGTACACAGTCTTGTTTGGTAAATATTGGGCAAGGCTTATGGGTTTTGATATGAATGACCCTAAAATGAAGGATGGAATGGCTAAGCTGATGATAATAAATTTTGTGGTCAATT
Organism: Minisyncoccia bacterium; assembly: GCA_049297675.1. Taxonomy (GTDB): domain Bacteria; phylum Patescibacteriota; class Minisyncoccia; order Phycocordibacterales; family DATDWN01; genus C7867-006. Next base: position 58,496 of record JBAQUS010000017.1, read on the forward strand.
TGGTGGTGGCTTGTTCAGTATATTATATCGAGCCTAAGCTGTTTTCACTTTCATACGTGGAATTTCTGAGTACCATGTTAGTTGTGTGGCTAGGTTTCAGTCTGCCAATATATGTAAATCAAGCCCTCTGGGAGAAGAAGCCATGGGCGTTAGTTTTTCTCAACTCTGTAAATGGTGTACTAGCAGTTACGATAATATCTGCTTTAGCGTACTATTGGCCCAAAACCCTTTAGGTGTGGAAAAGTAGTTTGACACAGTAGTTGACAAAAGGTACCTACTTGACTATACTCTAGTTCTGCTTCAAATGATTGAGTTTTTGAATAAGAAGTGGGGAACAATGATATAGATATTATAGGGGTTAGTTGTCTCTCAAACTATTTTGTTTTTAATAATATAACAAAAAAACTAATCAGGAAACCTTCTTGAAGGGGTTTTTTGTTTGTGGATTTTTTTGTTTCAATAGCCTTTATTAGATTAATATTCAGTCATTTTATTTTTATGAACACAACACTATATCCACAAAAGTTTTTCGGTCGATTCAGAAAGCCCCTGGTTTCCACTCCAAATTTTGTTGAACCTCAAATCAATTCTTTTAAGTGGTTGACGGATAGTGGTCTCAAGGAGATTTTTGATGAGTTCTCATCAATTCGTGATTATTCAGAGAGAAAGTTCACACTAGATTTCACTGGTTTTGAACTTGATGAACCGAAGTATAATGAATATTATGCCAAGGACAATAAGCTTTCCTATGAGGCTCCACTTAAAGTCAAAGTCAGACTAAAAAATCACGTCTTGGGAACGGAAAAGGAGCAGGAAATCTTTATGGCTGATTTCCCTTTGATGACCTCTCATGGAACATTTATTATATCTGGAATAGAGCGTGTAATAGTTCCACAACTTGCAAGAAGTTACGGCGTCTTTTTTACTGAGTCAGAAGTAAGAGGTAGAAGATTTTTCGGGGCCAAAATAATACCATCACGTGGAGCTTGGATAGAAATTGAAACTGATCCAGATGGTGTTATGAGTGTAAGGATTGACAGAAAGAGAAAATTTGCGGTTACCACCCTTCTTAGGGTATTTGGGGTAAGGGATGATGAGTCTATTAAGAAGTTGTTTATTGGAAATACCAATGCTTTGAGTGCAATAGAAAAAACTTTGCAAAAAGATCATGGTAAAACAATTGATGAGGCATTTATTGAGATTCACAAAAGACTCCGTGACGGAGACATGGCCACTGCAGATAACGCTAAAGAATTTATAAATTCAATTTTTGATGCTGAAAGATACGACCTCTCTCCAGTGGGAAGACATAGGTTTAACAAAAGGTTTGGAAAGAAAATGGAGGAAAAAGATCTCAAAAAGAGGACCATATCTCTTGATGATCTAGTTACAATTGTTTCTCATATATCAACACTAAACAATACACCGAATTCACTTCCAGACGATATTGATCATTTGGGTTCAAGAAGAGTGAGGTTCGTTGGAGAGCTTTTTCAACAAAAAATACGAACAGGAATGGCACAAATAAAAAGGAATATTCAAAATAGGATGTCTACCATAGATACAGATGTTACATTGCCCGTTCAGTTCATTTCACCCAAACCGCTTCAGGCTAGAATAAAGGAATTTTTCACCACAAACCAACTGTCACACTTCATGGATCAGACTAATCCGCTCTCGGAAATCGAGTATTTAAGAACTTTCTCTGCCTTAGGTCCTGGAGGACTTAATAGAACTAGAGCTGGGTTTGAGGTTCGAGACGTTCATCCAAGTCACTACGGTAGACTTTGTCCCATAAATACTCCTGAAGGACCAAATATTGGGTTAGTTTTGCGTATGGCTATCTATGCTAGAATAAATAGTTTTGGCATGTTAGAGACACCTTATGCCAAAGTGAAAAATGGAAAGATCACAGATGAAATAGTCTATTTAAACGCCGCAGAGGAGGAGGGTTTTGCTATAGCTCACGCCGCTACTCCTGTTGGAGAAGACGGTAAAATACTTGTAGAAGACGTTGAGGTAAGAGTTGAAGGTGAACCAAGCACAGTTATAAGAGAAAAGGTTCAATATATTGATATTGCTACAAACCAAGCCTTTTCCATTGCTACATCAATGATTCCTTTCTTAAATCATAATGAAGCTCACAGAGCACTTATGGGTTCTAATATGCAAAGACAGGCCACACCCTGTGTTATTCCAGAAGCCCCACTTGTTGCAACTGGTATGGAAGTTGATGCAATAAAAGATACAGGTAGAATAGTTATTGCAGAGGAGGAAGGAGTTGTAATTTATTCAGACGGAAAAAGGGTAGTAGTTAAAAATAATAAAGCAAAGGAAAAAGAATACAACCTTATCAGATTTTCAAGAACGAACAATTTTACTGCTTTTCATCAAAGGCCGATAGTTAATGTTGGAGATAAGGTTAAAAAAGGAGATGTGCTTGCAGACACATCAGCAAGTGTAAACGGTCAGTCGGCCGTTGGTCAGAACATGCTAGTGGCATTTATGTCGTGGGGAGGATCAAACTACGAAGATGCAATTATTCTCTCAGAAAGGGTAGTAAAGGATAGTAAGTTTACTTCAATTCACATTGAAGAGTTCGTGGTTAGTGTAAGAGATACAAAACTTGGACCTGAAGTTACTACATGCGATATTCCTAACGTAGGTGAGGCAAAGCTAAAAAATTTAGCAGAAGACGGGATTGTTCGTGTGGGTGCAGAAGTTAGACCAGGTGATATTTTGGTTGGAAAGATTACACCTCGTGGTGAGACACAACTTACACCTGAGGAAAGACTTCTACGTTCTCTTTTTGGCGAAAAAGCTCATGATGTTAAAGATACCTCAAAGAGAATGGAAGGAGGCAAAAAAGGAAGAGTAATAAAAGTTCAGATTTTTTCAAGAGAGAAGGGAGATAAACTTGATTCCGGCATAATAAAAAGAATTCACATAGAAGTAGCTGAACTTCGAAACGTTTCTGTTGGTGATAAGCTTGCTGGAAGACATGGAAACAAGGGTGTTATATCCAGAATAATGCCAGAAGAAGATATGCCATACATGGCAGATGGAACACCTATTGATGTTATTCTAACCCCACTCGGTGTTCCTAGTAGAATGAATCTTGGACAGATTTTAGAGCTTCATCTCGGTTTAGCCGCAAATACCCTAGGTTATCAAGCTATTGTTCCACCATTTGCTGGTGCAACTGGTGAGGAAATTAAGCATGAGCTTAAAAGTGCTGGTTTTCCAGAATCAGGCAAAATAAAACTCTTTGATGGAAGAACTGGGCATGCATTTGAACAGGATATTGCTGTTGGCTATATGTATATTTTGAAACTTCACCACATGGTTGATGACAAAATACATATGAGGTCAATTGGGCCATATTCACTTATTACACAGCAACCCTTGGGTGGAAAAGCCCAAAATGGTGGGCAGAGATTTGGAGAAATGGAAGTCTGGGCTCTTCTAGGTCACGGAGCTGCTCACACCTTGCAAGAAATTTTGACCATTAAGTCTGACGATATACTTGGAAGGTCAGCAGCTTTTGATGCAATTGTTAAAGGACAGCCAATAACTCAACTTAACACCCCTGCATCGTTTAATGTTTTGTTAAATAATCTTCGTGGATTAGCACTAGATGTTCAAATAAAGAGAGGGTCGAAGGAACTACTGGATGGGCATAAGCAGGATGTAAACAGATAGTTTGATGAGATTATATATAAAATCCTTAACTTCAACAAAATGAGAACAAAAAATATAGAAACAAGCGATTTCGAAACTATAACTTTAAAACTAGCTTCTCCAGAAAGAATAAAAGAGTGGTCCTTTGGTGAGGTAACAAAACCTGAAACCATCAACTATCGTACTCAAAGATCTGAAAAAAATGGCCTTTTCGACGAGAAAATTTTTGGTCCTGATAGGGATTACGAGTGCTATTGTGGAAAGTATAGAGGAATAAGATTTAAGGGTATTGTCTGTGAAAAGTGCGGTGTTGAAATCACACGTTCGATTGTCCGAAGGGAAAGGATGGGGCATATCGAGCTTTCTACAGTGGTTTCTCACATCTGGTTTTTAAAATCTATGCCATCTAGAATAAGCTTAGTTCTCGGTATCCCTACTTCTGATTTAGAAAAAGTAATTTATTTTGCTGGTTATGTAATTACAAAGGTCTCTGAAGAAGATAGAACAAGATATCTCAAGGATTTAGATTCCGAGTACAAATCAAAAATCAAATCACTTCAAGATGATAAAACCAAAGAAGCTGTAAAGGAGATGCTCCTTACTGCCAAAAGAGAGATTGAGTCAATTCAGGAAGGTAAAGTTTTAGATGAAGTCGAATATTACAATTTCGGGATGAAGTATGGAACTATGTTTGAAGCTTCTATAGGAGCCGAGGCCATCTATAATATTTTTAAGAAAATTGATCTAAGCAAGTTACTATCGCAATTAAGAGAAGAGCTAGAAAATTCAACTAGTCTTGAGTCTGTTAAAATTAACAAAAGAATCTCTCTAGTTGCCTCAATGATCAATTCAAACACAAGGCCTGAGTGGATGTTTCTAACAAATATTCCAGTTATTCCTCCTGCTCTGCGCCCTATGGTTCCACTTGATGGTGGAAGATATGCTACATCTGATGTTAATGATCTGTATAGAAGAGTCATAAACAGAAACAATCGCCTTAAGAAACTTAAGGATATTCATGCTCCCGATGTTATTTTGAGAAATGAAAAAAGGATTCTTCAAGAAGCAGTTGATGCGCTTATAGATAACTCAATAAGACACGGTTCGGCATCAGGTGCTGTCAATCAATCTCAGAGGAGACCTCTAAAATCACTAGCCGATAATCTCAAGGGTAAAAGAGGAATTTTCAGACAAAATCTTTTGGGAAAAAGAGTGGATTATTCAGGAAGATCGGTTATTGTAGTTGGGCCAGATTTACATTTAAATCAGTGCGGACTGCCAAAACATATGGCCTTGGAGCTCTTTAAGCCATTTGTTATATCACAACTACTGCAAAAAGAATTAGCTTATAATATTCGTGGTGCAAGTAAACTTATCGAAGACGGTATACCGGAAGTCTGGGCCATACTTGAAGATGTGATATCTAATAAGTATGTACTTTTAAACAGAGCCCCAACTCTTCACAGGCTTGGTATTCAGGCATTCAAACCGATTCTAATTGAAGGTAATGCTATTCAGCTTCATCCACTTGTTTGTTCAGCTTTTAATGCTGACTTTGATGGTGATCAGATGGCAGTTCATGTACCACTTTCAGACGAAGCTCAACTTGAAGCAAAAGAAATAATGGCTTCAGATAAAAATATTCTAAAACCCGGATCGGGTGATCCTACCGTTTCAGCCAAGATGCTCGATATTGTTTTAGGATGTTACTGGATGACAAAAGAAGTTCAAGGAGAGCTAGGGGAGGGAAAATATTTCTCTTCACCAAATTCTGCAATCACAGCTTATGATATGGGGGCAGTTTCTTTTAGAGCGAAAATAAAAGTTTTGCCATCAGATTCAGAAAAATACACAGTATATGATGGAAAACTTTTTGAGACTACTGTTGGCAGACTTTTATTTAACTCAGTTTTACCAAAGGATTATTCTTTCATGAATATGGAAATTAATCGTGATAGAATTTCTTCCCTCATTGACGATCTCATAGAGAAGTATGGAATTGAAAATGTTTCAAAGATCATTGATCAGATAAAGTCTTTTGGATTCAAATACGCTACATATTCTGGAGTAACATGGGGGATAGATGATGTAGTTATTCCAGAAGGAAAAAAGGAAATTGTCTCTAAAGCAAGAAGCAAAGAAGATATCCTCATAGAGCATTTTAACTCTGGACTTATTTCAAAAGATGAGAAATCGAGATTGACAATTGAGATATGGCATGGAGCAAAGGCAGACATTGAAAAATTAATACCGGGAACTCTACCTAAAAATGGTCCAGTCGCCGATATGGTGCTTTCAAAAGCCAGAGGGACAATGAGTAACATTACCCAGATGGCAGGTATGAAAGGTCTCATCACAAACACAGCCGGGGAAACAATTGAATTTCCAATTATTTCATGCTCCAAGGAAGGACTTACCCCTCTTGAATATTTTATTACTACCCACGGAGCCAGAAAGGGTTTGACCGATACCGCTCTTAACACGGCAAAGTCCGGATATCTTACTAGGAAGATGTTCGTTGTAGCTCAAGATACCATAATAACCGAAGAAGATTGCGGAACAAAAGACGGAGTTGTCATTGATAAATTTGCAATTTCCGGGATTGAGACACCAATTGCTAAGCATATTAAAGGTAGGTTTCTTTCGGAGGATGTCTCTGAAAACGATGGAAAGATGCTCTTTAAAAAAGGTCATTTGCTGAGCAAAAAAGATGCACAAAAGATAGAGTCATCTGGTGTCGTATCTGTTTGGGTTAGATCTCCTCTGTCATGCAAAACTCCAAACGGTATCTGCGTTAAGTGTTATGGTGTCGATTTGGGTAAAAACAAGGTTGTGGAATTGGGTGAAGCTGTCGGTACTATCGCCGCTCAAGCTATTGGTGAACCCGGAACTCAGCTTACAATGCGTACTTTCCATGCTGGAGGAACGGCATCAGTTGGTGGAGATATAGTTTCAGGTTTGCCGAGAGTGGAGGAACTTCTAGAGAAACGAAAGCCAAAAAATCCAGCTATTGTTTCCGGTGTATCAGGAATAATTTCCGAAATAAAGGTTAGTGAGAAGGAGAAATTAATTTTCATTACTCCATCTCTTGAAGACAGAACAAAATTGAAAGATAAAATAGAATACTCAGTGTCACTGAACAGAGTCATTCTTGTTAAGGTTGGGGATGAAGTAAAGAAAGGAGACATAATAACTGATGGTTCAGCCGATATTGATGAGTTATTTAAGTATGCAGGTAAAGATAAAACAATCGACTATATTATTCATGAAATAAACAAACCCTATGAGCTTCAAGGGGAGACTGTTTCAAGAAAGCATATTGAAACTATAGTTAGACAAATGTTTTCCAGAAAGAAAATTAAAGATCCAGGAGACACTACTTTTCAAGATGGAGATGTCGTCGAGTCGGCTTTTCTATCAGAGGAGAATACCAGGGTAAGAGCACTAGGTAAGGATGAAGCAAAGGCAGAAAACATAGTTATGGGAATTATTGACGTTTCGCTTTCAAGAAAGAGTTTTCTTGCAGCTGCATCATTCCAGCATACTACTAGAATGTTAATTGCCAGTGCCTTGAGAGCTAATTCGGACCCACTTCAAGGACTAATGGAAAATGTTATCCTCGGTCGACTTATACCGGCCGGTACAGGTTTTAAAGACAGTAACAAATTCAAAATGATACAGGAGATGAGGTCAAATAGACCAGCTGTCTATGAAGAAAGGAACAAGTTTAAGTAAAATGTAGGTTAAAGTTTTATCTGAAAACTTTAAATCTTTACCTTATCAACTTTATAACTTTATACTTTTAACTACAATATGTCTTCAGTTGATCAAATAAAATCAAAAATAGACATAGTCACCCTCATAAGCTCTTACATGAAGCTTGAAAAGGCTGGTTCGAACTGGAAGGGTAAATGTCCTTTTCACAATGAAAAAACACCCAGTTTTTTTGTTTCCCCTGACAGAGGTAGTTATTATTGCTTCGGTTGTCAGGCCAAGGGGGATATTTTTACTTTCGTGGAAGAGTTTGAGGGTTTGGATTTTCTTGGAGCACTAAAGGTTCTGGCAGAAAAAGCTGGTGTAGAACTGGAAAGATTCAATGGTGTGGAAAAAAACCAAGATAATCATCTATTCTCTGTACTAGAGCAAGCTACTTTCTTCTACCAAAAAAATCTATCGGAAAACAAAACTGCCTTAGATTACCTAAGAAATAGAGGAGTAAAAGAAGAGACAATTAAAGAATTTAGACTTGGGTTTGCACTGGACGAGTGGAGGAGTCTTTACGATTTCCTTACAGATCGTGCTATAAAACCAGAAGAGATGCTTTCTGTCGGATTAATAAAAGAAAAAGATGGCAATACAAAAAAATATTACGATACTTTTAGAGGTAGAGTAATTTTCCCCATTTCGGATTCAAGCGGAAGAGTAGTTGGTTTTTCCGGAAGAATTATTAATTCAGAAGACTTTAGCGTAGGATCAAAGCTAGATACTGGGCAAGTTGATTCACCCAAATATCTCAACAGCCCAGAAACCAAATTTTTCAAGAAATCGGAGATTCTTTTTGGACTTGATAAAGCTAAGAGAGAAATTCGTCAAAAAGATTATTCCATTTTGGTTGAGGGACAGATGGATTTGATATTGATGCATCAGATTGGGCTAAAGAATACTGTGGCTACATCCGGTACGGCTCTAACTGAAACGCACTTAGTTAAGCTCAAACGATTATCGGATAGGATAACTTTCTCATTTGATTCAGACTTGGCGGGATTTAGTGCTTCGGACAGAAGCGCAAAAATAGCTATAGGCCTTGGTATGGATCTTAAAATTGTACAAATGCCAGATGGCAAAGACCCAGCTGAATTAGCAAAGGATGACCCGAAGTTTCTTAGGGAATGCCTTAAAAACTCCAAATCTATCGTTGATTTTTACGTTGATACACTACTAGCTAAAGATTTATCACCAAAAGATTTAGCCATTGAGATTAGGAAGAAAGTTTTACCTTATATAGCGGGAATGTCAGAAAAAACATATCAATCATTGTGGATTAATTCTATAAAAAGAAAAACATTTCTAAACGAAGAAGCTCTTTGGGATGATTTAAAAAAAATATCTCTAAATCAAAACTCTACAATTGACCAAGATTTTCCTAAAACTATCGGACCGCCTTTCAAAGATAGGATTGAATCTATAGAAAGAAAGGTTTTTGGTTTCCTATTGTGGATAAAAGGAAATAAAGTCGAGACAGAAGGTGTAGTGTTAAAGGAAATAGAAGATAGGTTGAGGGACATTTCTAAAGATAGGTTTGATAAGTTAATACAAAAGTTTGAAGAGGAAAAAACGCTATTATTGTTTGAGGTTGAGGCTTATTATAATAATAAAAAAAATTTATCTAAGGAGGTTGAGGAGCTACTTTTAGGACTTGAAGAGGAATATTTAAAAAAAGATTTCGGGGAAGCTATGATCAGCTTGCAAAAGGCTGAACAGAAAAAAAATAGTAGTGATGTTTTAAAATATTTTGAAGAGTGTCATAGAATTTCACAAAGGATAAATACTTTAAAGACGATCAGAAATGCATATGAAAAATAAATCAAAACAAAAAAAGAATAGAAAAGCCATAAAAACGCAAAAAAAAGCGTTTAAACCTGCCAAGTCAAGAAAAACAAAGAGAATTATTGTTCCCAAAATCAGGCATAGCAAAAAGGGAAAATCTTTAGCTATTAGTTCTGCCCGTAAGGAAAATAATAAACCGGTTAAACCGTTAAACAAAGCAGGCAGACAACAAAGCGGAATGGATAGGCTTTTAAGTAAGGGAAAAGAAAGGGGATATGTTACTTATGATGAAATTTTAAAGGAGTTTCCGACTATAGAAGAAGACATTACTTTTCTCGATGATATGTATGAAAAGCTCTCTACTGCGGGCGTTGACGTTTTAGAAGGAGGAGGCTTATTAGAGGCTTCAAATGAGGATTTAGTTAGTAAAAAGTTTGCCTATGGTAAAAGTGAAGAGGCCAGTTATGATTCGATCCAGATGTATCTTAAAGAAATCGGTCAATATCCGCTTATATCCGGTGGTATGGAAAAAGAGCTTGCTAGAAGGATTGAAAAAGGAGACGTGGAAGCCAAAAATCTCTTAGCAAGAGCCAATCTTCGTTTGGTTGTTTCCATTGCCAAAAAATATGCCAATAAAAGCGCTGACCTCACTCTACTCGATCTCATCCAAGAAGGTAACCTCGGTCTCTTTAAGGCTGTCGATAAGTTTGATTGGACTAAGGGCTATAAATTTTCTACATATGCTACTTGGTGGATAAGGCAAGCTATTACTCGTGCACTAGCCGATCAGTCTAGAACTATTCGTGTGCCTGTTCACATGGTGGAGACAATAGCTAAGTATAAACAAGTTGTCAGACGTTTGTCGCAGGATTTGGGCAGGGAACCTTTGCCAGACGAAATTGCAATCGAAATGAATTTGCCTGTTGAGAAAGTGTATACAATTGAAAAAATAGACCAGTCAACTCTCTCCCTAGAGACACCGATTGGTGAAGAAGAAGACGGCAAATCAAAGCTCGGAGACTTTTTAGCAGATGACAAAATTCTCTCTCCAGAGCAGGAGTCTATGAGAAGAATTATTTCTGATCAGGTTAAGGAAATTCTTAGTGATCTTCCTGAAAAAGAAAGAAAAATTTTAGAGCTACGTCACGGGCTACTCGACGGTGTTACTCATACTCTAGAAGAAGTTGGTAAAGAGTTTGGTGTTACCCGCGAGCGTATTCGTCAAATTGAGGCCAAGGCACATGAGAAGATCAGACAGCATGATAAGATTAACCGCTTGAGAAACTACATATAATAGCTCGGGTCTTTTTACTCAATCTCATCGTCTAAAATTTAAAAATAATCATCACCTTAGCACTAACTAAGGCTCTTCATATTTTTAAATTTTATACGCGATCTTGAGCAAAAATCCTCCGAGTTTCTTACTTGATATCGAGGAGGATACAAAATATCCCATAAAATAAGGTTATTCTAGTTATTAAGATAGAAAAAATTAAGTTCGTCAAAAAATACTTGACAAAAAAAATAACAGTGCTAGAATACATATGGAACAGATTGATCGCATTCCGCGATCAAAGGAGGATTCGGATGGCTACCAAAGCGACTGTCAACGAGACCACCGTGCGCCAGGCCTTTGTGGACTACGCACGTGAGGCGACCCTTGCCGTCGGCAAGGACGGAGTACACCCTCGGTTTGTCGGGTTTTACATCGTTCACGAGGTCACCGATCTCGTGAATGTAGCGAAGCTCTCATACAAGGAGGGGCGCTTCGATGAGGCATTCGAGAAGATCACCAGTGCGAGGAAGTGGCTTCTCGGTGGTCAGCGCAAGTACGTGCTGAGTTCGGTCGAGAAGTACTTCGAGGCTCGTCTCGAGGATCTACGATACTCCGAGCTCGAGCAGGATATCCTCGACGGCGTCAACTCGAAGATGAGGGAATTCGAGTCAGCTCTCGTTGCCCTCAAGGGTGGCAATGCCAGCCTCGAAGAAGTGACCGTCATGTATTGGGTGCTCAACGATGCAATCGAGAATGCACCCAAGCTCCAGGCAGAGCGCGACGAGCATCGTCGCAAGCTCGCCGACGAGGATCGTTCCCGCAAGCAACGCGAGAAGATGCTCGCCAAGAAGGCACGCGAGGCCGAAGAGGCAGAGAAGAGCCGTCAGGCTCAGATCGAAGCCAACGCTCGCTGGCGACAGGAGCGTGAGAGCTTCGTCGACGAGCTCTTCGCGGGGCTCTAGTACACAAGGTCGGCAAGGCCGACGAAGTCCGGAGAGGACAGCAAACTCTCCGGGCTTTTTTAGTACAAAAATTTTATTTGTGATATTATTACGTTAGAAATCTTAGAGAGGAGTAAGGATGTCACAGAGGACAAACACTACTATACCTTTCTCGTTAGGGTTCTTCGCCGTTTCATCCGTCTTTGTTGCGGGGGCAACATTAGTAGCACGTGGGCTAGTGATTGTTCTCAGTCAGTACTTCAACTTCTAGCGAGGTAAAGATGGAAAAAAAGAAAGAAGTAATATGTAGTCCGGTTTGCGATAGTCGCAACATCGGTCCGTACTACTCAACAGGCTACAACATCTGCCGGAAATGCGGGAAACTTCTTGATGAGATCTTGCTCCCCCCAGAAGGGTCAGAAAGGTTGGTAAAAAAGTAACAAGTGCTTGCGGGGGAGGGTAAAGTCAGTTTTCTTTACCCCACGCAAGGCTTTTTTGTTACATGCCAAGGGGCACCCTTGGCATAAGTGAATAATTATGGAAATATCACGACTTGGTCCTTTAAATGCCAAGGGTGCCCCTTGGCAAGTAGGAAGTCAGTATTTAGTTATACATCCCCGTCTTTCGTAGAATATTTTTCTCGAAACTTATCAATATTGTTTAAGGGCTTTTTCAGTAAGTCCACTACTTTACATTGGATCATTAGATAAGTTTATTGTTTCGTCTAAGAAATCGTTACCGTCAAACAGTTCTTCAATAATTTGTCTATAAACAAGTATGAAATTCCTATCAGAAGTGTAGTCGATATAACTACTCCATTTATAATCATTAATATTACTTACAAGTCCATCTTTCAAGGGATTTGTGTGAATGTAGGCAGAAGTCCACATCAATTGTTCGTTTGAATTTATAACTTTAGACTTGAACTGATCTTGAAATAGATGACCAACTCTTTTATATTTTCTATTAATGTACATTGCATAACTTGTACAAAGTTTTAATATTAAATTTGAAATGGGAATATTTTTCGATTGCTCGATCAATAAATGAAAATGATTTGGCATTAGACAAAAAGAGTGTAATTTAAATGCATTTTTTCCTAGCCCTTCTATCCTAATTCTGGAGTGAGGGAGATTGGTCAGTACATTTTTGTTTAATTCGGCTTCCTCAAACCCCAAAATTAGGCCTAGTCTAAATAAAAATGCCCTGTAATCCTGCTGGTCAAAGAATATTTTTTCTTTATTGTTACCCCTATTGTAGGCATGGAAGATTGAACCATCACCAACATCTTTGTAATCTCTTAGTTTCATAGCCCATTATAATCTAGGATTGTTAATGTAATGTCAAGGGTGCCCCTTGGCAACCACTTAATTTGGGGGGGAGATTTTTTTGGTCGAAATTAATTTCATGCTATCCTATGGGAATGTCAAAGGTTGCATTTCAAAGGGTACTTGAGAAAATATACAAATCACTAAACAAGGAGCAGAAAAGGGCTGTCGATACTATAGAAGGTCCAGTTATGGTTATAGCAGGTCCTGGAACAGGCAAGACTACAATACTAACTTTAAGAATTGCCAATATTTTAAGGAGTACCGATACTCCGGCTTCTGGTATTTTAGCTCTGACTTTTACCGAAAGTGGAGTGAAGTCAATTAAAATTAAGTTAAGAGAAATAATAGGGGAGGAGGCACACGAAGTAAGAGTTCACACTTTTCATAGCTTTGCCTCATCAGTTATTTCAGAGTTTCCTGAACATTTTCCACATCTCTCTCGTTCAAGTCAGATAACCGATATTGAGGCCAATCAATTAGTCAGAGAAATAATAAAGGAGAAAAAATATTACAAGCTTCGACCGCTAGGTGACCCAGATTATTATTTAGCGAAAATCATAAGTGCAATCGGTGATGCAAAAAAAGAAGCAAACAGTCCAGATACTGTAGAAAAGTTCGCCAGGGAAGAAATAGAAAGAATTAAAAATAATCCTAGCTCGATATCACAGCGAGGTACAAGTAAAGGCGAGCTTAAGGCGGAAAGTCAAAAAAGAATCGATAAGTGTCAAAAAACTATCTTATTTTCTGAGGTTTATACAGAGTATGAAAAGAGAAAGAAGGAAGAGTATAAAATGGACTTTGACGATCTTTTATATGAGCTTCTTTTAGCCTTAAAAAATGATAATCTTCTACTGCGCCTTCTTCAAGAAAAATTTTTGTATATACTTGTCGATGAACACCAAGATACAAATGATTCTCAAAATCTGGTAGTCTCACTTTTGGCAAGTTTTTTTGAAAACCCTAATATTTTTGTGGTTGGTGACGAAAAGCAGGCAATATACAGGTTTCAAGGTGCCTCAGTTGAAAATTTTCTTAAATTTCAGAATTTATGGAAAGATATAAAAATCATTTCACTTAAAGACAATTATCGCTCTCACCAAAGAATACTTGATGCTACTTTTTCCATGATTGAGAGAAACTATGATAAGGACGAACACAAAAAGTTAAGGGTCAAACTCAGTTCTGGATCTAAACATAAGGATAGACCAATTGATTTAGTTTCTTCTCCCGATGCTTCATCATCAGACCATTATTTAATTGCAGAGCTTGCAAAAATTGCCAAGGAAGATCCAGGATCTACAACAGCAGTTATTGTTAGAAGAAACAAAGATGTTGATTATATTTTGAGACTATGTCAGGCAAATTCACTTTCTGTTTCTGCAGAGAGAGGTATTTCTATATTCTCACATCCATTAGGACTCATGTTTTTTAAGATTCTTGAATATGTCCAAAATCCGAGCGATCTTGAGTCGCTTGCCTTATCGGTTTCCTCTGGCCTATGGGGGTTGGATTTTCAGGAGTCAAATCTTGTTTTAAAAGCAATAAAGTCAGGAAACCTAAATGAAGTTTCAAAAAAAATTCCCGATCTTACTAGAGTAAAGGAGGCGTCTTTTAATTTGGATATTATTTCCTATCTCATCTTTATCGGGGAAATTTCAGGCTTGGTTATTGATAGTAGGATGATGGATCCGGTTTCGGCAGAGGTTTGGAGAGCTATAATAAATTTGGCAAAGGATATTGCAGAAAATCTAAATGTCGATGATCCTACAAGTATTGTAAAAGAATTAATTAGTTACAAAAAAACTTCTGAAAGAAAGATAATTAAAATCAAAACTGGTCAGACAGAAAGTTCAATTCAAATTATGACTGCTCACTCATCAAAAGGACTGGAATTTGACTATGTTTTCCTGCCTTTTGCTTTAGAGGAGTATTGGATGAGACGAAAACACGGTAGCAGTTTTATATTACCAAATGAAAAAGACGATCTAGATGATGTTAAGGATTCAAGAAGGCTGTTTTATGTTTCTCTTACTAGAGCCAAAAAGCATGCAATTATTCTTTTTCCGCTAAATTCGGATTCCGGTGAGGAATATATCCCTCTTAGATTTATTGATGAACTTGATCAAACTAGTGTTAAAAGAGTTTCGACACCAAAAGTTAGTATCATCCCTAAGAGAGTTTCCATAAGTCTCTCTCATAGACAAAATGAATTATTAGAATACTCAAAGAGATCATTGATGGAAAATGGATTATCTGTAACAGCACTCAATCATTATATAGAATGCCCAAGTAAGTTTTTATACAAAAGTATTCTGAAAATACCAGAGGCTCCAAATGCCATTTCTGAAAAGGGCATTGCCATGCATAAGGCTATTTCAGAAGTATGGAAAAGCGGGGCTAAAGATTCTAAAGATATAAAAAAGGTAATGGATAGGGTAATAAGATCCTATTTTGATACTTCCTTTATTCAAAAATCTGAGAGAGAAATTTTATTGGAAGAGCTCCTCACAGACAGTGGTGCAGTTTCCGTAGCCCTAAAAGAGCATTTCGGAGGAAGTAATACAGTTCTAACAGATAAATGGCTAAGTCATGATTTGACTAGAGTGATAAACAAGAAAGAGATATTCCTGACACTTCATGGACAGATTGATTCGATAGTTCAAACTGATTCTACCGCTAAGATATTTGATTATAAAACTAAAGAGGGAATGTCTCTAAATGCCGTAAAGGGTGGCACGAAGGATTCTGACGGCAACTACTTTAGACAACTAATTTTTTATAAGATTTTATCTAAAGCCAACCCTCTTTTTAGAGGTAAAGATATTGAAACTTCATTGGTCTTTGTAAAACCTGACTCAAAGGGAAGGTGTCCAACAGTTACCGTAGATGTAAATACTGACGACGAAAGACTGGTTATGGACAAAATAGACGAACTAGTCACGGATGTTTTTTCTGGAAATTTTTTGACTTCAATCTGTTCTGACACTAGTTGTCAATACTGCCTATACAAAAAACTCATCAAGTCTATCCCTGAAGCAAAGCGTCAATGATGTTCTTAAGCTGGTCGTAAGGTAGTGAACCCTCAACTGGAGTTTTTATTCCATCTTTCGTTATTAATATTGAATTCGGTGTGCCTTTTCCACCAGCTTTTATTGCGTCTTGATAGTCTGTTTCTACCTTGTCCTTATATTTTCCAGAAGATAGGCAGTTATTGAATGCCTTTGTATCTATGCCAACTGCCTTTGCCATTTTAGGAAGCTCGGCTGGGTCTAGGCTGTTATTTGAGTTTGTAGTTGCGTAGAGCAAATCTGTATACTGCCAAAACTTCTCCACTCCACCCAGCTCATTTGCACATTCCAGTGCCTCGGATTCTTTTCTTGCCTTGGAATGGAGTTGGTCAATAGGAAAGTGTCTGTATACCCATGCCACTTTACCATCCTTACCGTATTCTGACATAACTCTTTTGAGTGTTGTGTGATATTGCTTACAGAATGGGCATTCTGTGTCTGAATACTCGACTAGGATGATATCTGCGTTAGGGTTTCCTAAAATGTGATCCTCTTCTGAGACAGGTCTCATGAGGTCAGCCGAACCGTTGTTCAGTTTCTGAATTGTCTCAGCCTGTTTTGCGAGCTCAAAAGACTTAGCTCTTATGTTTGAGTAATACAGAGCACCTCCTATTATTCCTCCTGCAATGACTATGGCTACTGGTATGGCTAATTTATCCATCATGTTTTTCTATGATAGAGTAATCAAACTCTTACTCAACACATATTCTCTGGCACCGCAGCAAATTTATTTTGAATTTTCTGCTGAAAATTTTCTTTAACGCTCGGCCTCTTCGGCCTCCGCGATATGCCAGAAAACATGCGTTTTCGCCGAGTTTGATTACTCTCGGTTAATTATTAATGTGCTATCATTCTACTACATGACAGCATTTACAGCAATCATTCTCGGTATAGTAGAGGGGGCAACCGAATTCATCCCTGTTTCATCAACAGGACACCTTATTTTGGTCAGAAATTTTTTGAGTATTGACGATACTTCAGGACTTTCCTTTGATGCCATACTTCAGTTTTCTGCCACGCTCTCTTTGATAGCTTATTTTTGGAAGGAATTGTTAAACCTCACACTTACTTTTTGGGACATTGTTACTCGTAGAAACGTTGACCAGAAAAGCAAGACTTTGCTTTACTCAATACTTCTTGGAACTATCCCTGCGGTGATTTTTGGACTTATTTTGGAGAGGCAAATGGAAACTATTTTTAGAAATGTTCAGCTAGTTACCGTGACACTTATTCTGGGTAGCCTTTTGATGTGGTTTTCTGAAAAATTTTCCCAAAAATACACTGGAGCGAATAAGGCTCTGAATTTAGGAAGGGGAGTCGTAATCGGTTTTTTCCAATCCTTAGCATTACTTCCAGGGATTTCTCGTTCTGGTGCCACAATTTCTGGAGGACTTATCATTGGGCTTAGAAAGGACGAGGCTGTGAGGTTTAGTTTTCTTCTCTCTATGCCAATTCTTTTAGGCTCGGGACTAAAAAAAATTTTTGATGTCAGAGAAGTGCTTTTCTCAAGTGACTTTGGTCCCCCACTTCTTCTAGGTTCCATCTCAGCCTTTCTAGTAGGACTTTTCAGTATTAGTTTTCTCATAAAATATCTCAAAACTCACAACATGAACGTCTTCATCTGGTACAGAGTTGTCCTAGCTCTGATCATCTTTCTTGTCAGCATTTGATTGAACACAACTTGGCAACTAAGTTGCCAAGTTGTATTTTTCAATAACAAAATCAAACAAAATTTTTCTCACCATCAAAATAGTGGCTCAATATAGCCACTATTTTGACCTCACCATTACAAAGTTTCAAATTCACTGAAAAATGCTTGACAGAATTTGTGGGTGTGATATGCTGTTTGCAGAAACAGAACATCGTTTCATCATCGTTCAACCACAAGGAGGAGAGCATGCAAGGGAACAGTCAGTGTCGGATCAGCGAGACCACATCATATCTGATTTCCTTACTTTCGACGAGCGACGTCACGACTGAGCATCCCGCGGACGCCTGAACCGGCGCCGACGCGAGTGCGGAGCCTACCGTACGATGAGCCTGAGGCTCGGCGGTAGGCCTCCGCGAGGCCTTCACCTTCCTTCTCCGCCGGCGTTGGCGGGGGAAAGGAGTCATCGATGACGACGGCAGGAGGAATGCCAGGCACCGTATAGTGCCTGGCGAACGAGGGGGGTAAGCGCTTGCGCAACCTCCCTTTTTTAATACAGAAATTTCTTATCCGTCACCCTACTCGGGTGTTTTTTAGTCCACGATCAAAGATCACTCACTTGGAAGCTGAGCTTCCAAGTGGCCTTGCCCCTATGTTGGACATCGGGGTAGACATATAAATTTCGTTGAACCAAAACTTTTGGAAGACTCCGCAGGCACTTTAGAGAATCACAATTGTAATCAATTGATGAGTCTCTTAGAGTGCCGAGGCTAAGCAAAATCTCACCAGAGATTTATGCGGTCTGGAAAAAGATTTGGTGAGAAAGAAATTTACCAAATGTGAAAGTCTATTTTAGAACAAGCTTTGGGTTTTGACTTCGTCTTGTGGCTCCCAGTGCTTAGTATCCAGCTTCACTTCCTTAACAAATGGCCCTTCTTTATACATAAGTCTTTTGTTTTTCATAGCAAACTCATAGACGTCTCTTGTTATTTTTACATCATCAAGGCAATACTTTCTTATTTTCTCGATCTCCCCATTTCTCCACCAGACTATGGCATCCAAACCATCACCACTTTTGTTTATGCCAAACGTTCCCTCGGCTATTTTGTCGAGTTTCAGCCATCTTCCGTTTGTCTGTTTTATTTCTTTGAATATATCCAAGTGCCTCGTTTTACTGAGGTCACCTAGTCCAGCCTTTTTATAGTATTTGTTCAAGAGTGGAATATCAAAATATACACCGTTGAATGTCACCAAGAGTTCAGCATTTTGAAAGTATGGCCACATTTTTTCGAATTCCTCTTCAATGAAACTTAGAAACTGACCACTTTCATAGTCGTAAAGTCCGACAACGGAAATATCCAAATCCTCCGGATTTCTGGATCCGACGTCGTGGAATATGTTTTTTGTTTCAATATCAAAAACAACCTTTTTCATAATATTAGTGCGATACTAATCTACGAATTCATGCGAATTTACGAATATTCATATGCCTTTTCGTAAGGGTATGCAACTATTCGTGTCATTCGTCCTCATTCGTCCGCCTTGCGAGACAGGTTATCTGTGTCGTGTTTGACTATTTGACTTATCTCATCGATCTTAACTTTCTTCTCTTCACCCGTTTCCATATTTCTAAGTGGAAAAATGCCACTTTTTACCTCATCCTCACCGATACATAGAACATAGGGAATAGATTGTTTATTTGCGGTTTTTATTTGGTCGCCCACTTTCTTTCCACTCAAATCAACGGAGACATTTATTCCTTTTTCTCTCAAAACTCTTGCCGTTTCATCTGCCTTAGTTAAAAATTCTTCTTTAAGTGTGCAAACAAAGACATCCGTTGCTGGTCTGTATTTGGGTAGGAGTGAATGGCTTTCTAAAAAGTCCCTTGTTGTAACATCGCCAACTCCGAAACCAACAGCAGAAACTTTCTTTACTCCAAAAATATCAAGCAAGTCATCATACCGTCCTCCACCAAAGACCGATCGACTATTTTCAGGATTTGTATCAAAAACTTCAAAAACTATGCCTGTGTAATAGTCGAAGCCACGCATAAGGGTAGGTTCGAAAAGCACATTTTCAATCCCAGCGTTTTTCAAGCCATCTATAAGATTTAGTAAATCTTTAGAAATTTTCTCTTTTTCTTCAAAGGAAGATAGAAGTTCTTCATTTTTTGACAACAATCGTATGAATTCTGAGGTTTTCTCTCCTAGAATTTCGTTCAGAGTTTCCTTAAAACTATCCTCTGAAATCTTACTCTTCTTATCAATTATTTTTGAAACTTTGTAAGATTTTTCCTCATCAAGCCCAAACTTCAAATATAAGGCATTTACAATATTTCTGTCGTTAATTTTTATTACAAAATCATCATCCTTTGCTCCAAAAGCCTTCATAATTTTGTAGGCGATAGTAATGATTTCTACATCAGCTAAAACACTCTGGACGCCAAAAAAATCGACATTTAACTGCCAGTGCTCACGCAGTCTACCTCTTTGCGGTTTTTCGTATCTGAAAAGATTAGGAATGGAAAACCATCTAAGTGGGAATGATAGGTCGTGGATTTTTCCAGCAACCATACGTGCCAGTGTCGGAGTCATCTCTGGACGTAGAGTCACCTCACGATCACCCCTGTCTTTAAATGTATAAGTTTGTTCGGAAATTATCTCCTCGCCAGACTTTTGTTTGTAGAGTTCAGATGGCTCTAGTATCGAGGCGTTGTACTCTTCGTACCCAAAACTTCTTACTGTTTTTTTCCAAACGCTATAAATATAATTTTGAACGAATTGGTCTTCTGGATAAAAATCACGAACACCTTTGTAGCTTTCTGTGCTTAGTTTCATTGTGTTATAGTCTATCAGAATATATGAAAAAAAATAAGGGATTGCATTTGATTTACAAAAAAGTGGGAGAAACACCACTTGAGGCAATTTTAAGATACAAGAAAGAAAATCCTGAACAGGATCATGTTGCCATGACTTATGCGGGACGACTTGACCCTATGGCAGAGGGACTACTTCTTGTTCTTTCTGGTGATGAAATAGTAAACAAGGACAAATTTTTAGATTTACCAAAAACGTATGAATTTGAGATTTTGTGGGGATTTGAGTCAGATACGGCAGATTTGTTGGGTCTGCAAGTTAAAAGTAGAAAGTTAAAAGTAGAAAGTGAAATTCCGGAAATTTCTGAAATCAAAAAACAACTAAGGAAATCAGTGGGGAAGTTTGAGCAAATGTATCCGATTTATTCTTCGAGACCAGTTGGTGGAAAGTCACTTTTCGAGTGGGCCAGAGAGGGCAGAATATCAGAGGTCCTGATTCCTAAACACGAAGTGGAAATATTTCATGTTGAATTTTTAGGGAGAAAAAAAATGAAGCCTAAAAAGGTTTTAGAGGAAATTCTTCAAAAAATTGATTTGGTAAGTGGTGATTTCAGGCAAGAAGAAATCAAATCCCTTTGGAAAAAGTCAGTGTCAAGGGGCACCCTTGACACTTTGCTGGTGGATAAAGTCAGGATTGAGGTTTCGAGCGGGTTTTATGTTAGACAGTTTGTAAATGACTTATCAAGAAGTTTTAAATCAAAAGCACTGACGTACAGTATAAAGAGGGTAATGGTTGGAGATTATTATGTGGAAATCTAGTTGCTAATATTTGGAAATGGAGTTAGATTGAGGGCAGAGGGGTATGGTCCCCAAGTCGTTAAATCGGAGGCGTATGACTCATCTGCGTGCCAAGGCAGTCAGGAATCTCGCTTTGATTTTCAGTGAAAGAATCAAGTTGTTGACTGAAGTCAAGCGAGTTTCTCTCGGTGATGTTTGTGGGAGCCTCGGCAGACGACCTTTCAATGTCGTCATGTCAGGTCACGCTCACACACTTCCAAGAGGACTGGTTGTCAGAGCATTGGAAGCTCTCGAGCTTCCAGTTGACGAGAAAAATCACGCGATGGTTCAGGTTCCTCTGGTATTTATGCCAGAGGACGGACAGATCAGACCGAGGAGGAGGTCGAGAAAGTTCTACTGCGTTAACCGTCGTCGCTAACACATTCCCGACTCAGCAAGGTGCTGGGTCGGGATGTTCGTTTACTTATTTTTCTATTTATGTTTAAATTCATAAAGAGGAATTCCATAGGGGAATTCCCGTTCGTCGGAGGCGTACATGATCTCATCGCCGGTTGTCGCACCTCGGGTTCGGGCATCAAGAGACTTCGGGGGTATCATTCACGGAGTGGCAGTTTCACTTGCCAAAAAGTATGGAAGGGGCAAGAGTCTCCTCGCTGAACGAATTGGGTGGGACAAGTCAGTGATCTTGAAGATCACTGGAGGTTCTGCTCACGAGGTTCACGAAGGTGACCCAGGAATTCTTCCGGCACTGATAGTAGCCGTGAGTGACGATGTTCCACACCAGGTCGTGGGTCAACTGACCGAGCTCTACGAGGTGATCAAGAGTTAGCTTCTCAGAATCCGGTACTTCCAGCGTCGATTGCACTGCTGGGAGTAGTGCAATCGACGCTGGAAGTACCGGATTCTGAGAAGCTAACTCTTGATCACCTCGTAGAGCTCGGTCAGTTGACCCACGACCTGGTGTGGAACATCGTCACTCACGGCTACTATCAGTGCCGG
>JBAQUS010000018.1:0-2524 GCA_049297675.1 Minisyncoccia bacterium
CAGGTCTTTGTCCTGATGCTTTTGCAGAGTGAGACTCACGCCTAATATCTACTACCTCAAGATTATCTCTTTCCGCAATCTGTAGCATCTCTTTTACTTGAGAGTCAATTGATAATGCCTGTTTCTCGTCAGATTCAGTTGATTTACGAGCATATAGGCAATATCTCACTTTATCTATAGGCACTACATCTGGGGCCCATATTTGAGCACCTCTGTTTATTACTGCTTCCATACCTATATTGATGACGCAATGGTTCTAGGAGTCAAGGAGAAACTAGGCATCTTTATCCTCATCTGGATCCATCATTTTACCGACAGCTTCCTCTTTCTCAGTATCAATTTTCCACTCTTTATATGATGCATTAAATATATCTATTAAATTTTGTTCATCATTACAGAAAACTTTGATAAATGGCTCAAATATCTTGTAAGCAATATCCGCCTCAAGGTTTTTCTCTAAGTCATAGATAATTGAAAACATAGTTTCAAAATTATGACCTTTTTTAACTGGTTTACTGACTATATCTGTATCTCTAGTTAATAGTGAACTATAATGTTTACCTTTTTCTTTCTGCATATATCTAGAATCATTGTGAGACAGCCAAAAGGTTGCGGATTTGTGTTCTCCTCTTTGAACTCCTTTAATAATTACAGTTTCAGCAGATCCATTGATTGCTTCTCGTCCAACAAATAAAGCCATGATAACTTTTTTGTTAAATGTTGGATGTCGCATAATCCATCTGTAAAAAGTACTATGGTCTATTCCAACTTTATTACAGACATATCGAACATTAGGAATCACTTCTAATTCCTTCACAATTCTTTTGGTTATGTCATCTCCATATCGCATAATTAATTTATCTTACGAGCTTTGTCACCAGTAAACATTTCATACCTTTTAATTATTAGATCTACAAATACAGGATCGATTTCGACCATAAAGCATTTTCTTTTTAGTTGATGAGAAGCAATTAGTTCTCCACCACTACCACCAAAAAGAGAAAGTATGTTATCTCCAATTTTTGTGCATCGTTTAATGGGTTTGTCGTGGAGAGTTATCGGCTTTTCTGTTGGATGTTCATATAGGTTTCCAGATAATCTTCGAATAGCCCACACATCAAACATTTCTATGTAGTTTTCAATCATCTCATTGCCAGTACCTATATCTTTGTTTAACACTTCATCATAATTTCTATGATGTGGAGAGAGATAAGGTTTTCCTTTTATTCCGTAAACACATGGCTCATATACTTTAGAAAATGCTATCTGGGGTGTAGGGTTTGCTATTCCTTTTAACCAAATACAGATTCTCTTAAAATCAATACCTATTTCTTTATATATGGAAGCAATGAGTGGTGTATATGTCTCATCACAGTAATAGAAGAAATGAGCATTGGTATTTGTAACCGAGAAAGCATTCTTGATTGTTATCTTTAGAAACTCTTCGTAATCATTCTCGCTTTTATTATCAGTACTTGAGCCACCATAGTTTTTAGTACCACCTATACCATTTCTGTAAGAAAGATTAATATTGTAAATTGGGTCACAATAAACCATATCAATTTTCTCCTGACCAACGACTTTTTCTACTGACTTAATGTCGGTAGAGTCACCACATAACAGTCTGTGTGGGCCAAGTTGATACAAATCACCAAATTTACTTTTTGGTTTTTTGATTTTCTCCAACTCTTTTTCAGTAGAGAATCCATCCTCTTCTGTATCTAGATCAATAAATACACCATCAAGTTCCTCTTCTGAGAAACCAATGTCTTCAAGAAACTTTTCGTCAAACTCGCTTAAAAGTTCAAGGTCAAATTCACCTTGGTTTTTATGTAAGCGAATAGCCAATTCCTTTTCCTTATCAATCTCTGAAATACTTGTATATACAACTGGTACTTCTTTGATACCGAGTTCTTTCGCAACTTTTAAACGACCATGACCACCAATCAGAATATTTTTCCTGTTTGGAGCACCGTTTAGAATCAAAGGGTCAACAAAACCAAATCTTTTTATGGATTCAGATATTTGAGTGAGTTGTTCCTTCGAGAACTTTTTTGGATTGTACTCATTAGGTTTAATTTTACTTACAGACACATAACAAACAGACAATTTTTCATTGTTCATAATATTTTATTGCTAACTAATAAGTGAGAAGGGCTTTTAAAGAAAAAGCCACTTCTTATAACCTTGCGCAAGGCAAAGCTATCCGAATGAGTGACATTTTAGGTAGACTATCTAGGTTTGTATGTAAATTATAGAACTATAAGGGTCAAAAAGTCGATATGACTTATCAACAGTTATTAGATTGTGTCAAGAGTGTCAAGAATATAAATTGCTTCGCAGGGTTTGAGTGATGTGATAGGGTGGCAAAATAGCACCTAAAAGTGTTATCATGAAAGCACAATTTAATAAGTATAAGTAGCCTAAACCTAGTTTCCACTAGGCATGGTGAAAAGTCCTATCAAGCATAAAGAACCCATCATGGGGTCGCTTGATAGGCCATATCGGGAAACCGGTATGAGAG
>JBAQUS010000019.1:0-14162 GCA_049297675.1 Minisyncoccia bacterium
GACATGTATAGGTTCCTGCGGTCAGAGCATCCCAACCAGAACTTGGAGTTAGAGTATGAGAACCACCTGATGAACCTGAAGTTGGATTAGCATCAAAGAATGAGCAGGTGTCTTGGCTAGCCCAAGAGCTTCCATTTGATGTGTTGACACTAACATTGATTGAGCTAGGACGTAGACCTCCCACCACTCCTGTGAAAGTGATAGTTGAAGGAGAAATGTTGATAGTGCCTGGAGTTGGTGGGGGTGTAGGGATTGGGGTTGGAACAGGGGTTGGAACAGGTGTCGGGGTTGGAGATGGAGATGGAGATGGAGGGGGTGGAGGTAGCGGAGAACCAGTCATAGAGCATGTAATACCATCTATTTCTGGATGAGCGGTAGTATTAGTGCAAGGAGCAAGACCACCATGAACGTTTTGATTAGCTTGTTCATTCCAATAAACTCTAAAGTTATTTCCAGCCTGGCCTTGATAGTCGTAAGCAAAAATTTCATAGCGAGAATTTGGATATGCACTGGCTCCAGTACGAAAATCTGTACTTATTGTCCTCAAGGATTGTCCTGGCCATGCAGATATAATGTTATTTCTCAAAACTGCTGATACTCCTGGAGGATCAGGTTGACCCGCCTGCGTACCAGGTGTATATGGAGTCTGAAATTGGAAAGCGTGATCGTGGGTAGTTGCACGAACATTCTCAATTATAACGTTTCGCAAAAGTGCCGAAGTTCCTCCAAGAACTGCTCCGGCATGGATATCGCCACCGCGAATGGTTAAGTCAGTCTGACGATAGTCGCCACCTTGAACAGCAGCCTGCCAATATGGCGAAGCTGTTGGATCAATTCTCCAAACAAGCCCATCGATAGTAACGTGAGTTGTTGGGTATAGCCATACCGCCCCTTCATAGGTATGCCAAACACGAAAATCTTTAATGATAGTCTCGCCCATAGATGATGAAAGGTTATAGCCGGCATCAGAGCCCAAATCCCATATGGTTAGTCCATCAGCGGATCCGCCATAAACCTCATTGCCACGAAATTCCTTTATTGGTTGCATCTGCGGGATTACAGAAAAAGTTTGCGAGGTGCTAGTCATGTCCGCGCCACGGTAAAGAGGATTCCGTGCTGTGTAAGTACCTGCTGGAACGATGAATTTAAAACCAGGTCCGGCAACAATCTGCTGAGATACATTTCTGCAAGTAGAAGCAACGTTATTAATAAACCTGTTATTAAATCCCGCGGCCCAATAGCACTCTGCTCCGGATCCAGGAGTAGAACCTGGCTCGGTAGATGGACCAGTATTACGGGCATTTACATCACCTCGAATATTGGCGACGAAATTCTCTTCTATTCGGTTCTCTGTTTCTGTACCGTCTTCAAGGGCAATACCTGAGCCAGTTAATTGATTACCACCAAAGATGACGTTCTGATAAATATGACCGAAATGAGTGCCGTGAATGGCAATTGGCCATTTTCGACTATCGTTGACGGCGTTACCAATAAATTCATATTGATAACCAGTATTGGATGGGTTTGTCGGGCCCCAAAGGTGATGGAAATGTACAGGATAACGGCCAATATGGTTTGACGAAGCGTCTAAGCCAAGAGGAGTGGTACGACCAAGATCTTGGAACTGTGCATACCGAATATCAACATCAGCACGATTAGTATACATAGTGTGACCTCGAGTGCCTGATGGATTTTCTGAGCGTATAACGACGTTACGAGTTAGATTGCCTACATGAGGAAGGAGTTTTATGCCGTTTGAGAGAACAGTAGGCGAACCATTAGCATCCTTAGCTCCACGGTGATCATAAGATAGAGGTGATGAAAGAGTGATAATATTACCAGAAATATTTGAAATTGTTCTTTCCTCAACTTGGAGAGCGTAATTTGGATTAAACCAATTATCTATGCTGACCTGCCTAGTATCAGGCAGGAAAATTCTATCACCTATTTTCCAGCCAGATGGTGATTGCTCTAAAGTAATAGTAGTATTACCGGCTCGAGGTTCGACTGAAGTTCTGAGGAAGCTGGGAGTTTTAGTCGCACCATGAATTGTTACTCGGCCAAAAGTGATAAGGCTTATACCAAATTGATCAGGATCAGTTGAGGTATTTAAGGGTTTACTCTTAATAACTATTTCAGCTGTAAATTGAGCTTGTATTGGATTGGCTGAAGTACCGATTACTAGATGACCAGTGTCATATACAATTGTATTTGCTACTGCCAGCTTTGTATTAATATCGGTTTTAAAGCTCAATGTTCCTCTTACTCCGACACAATCAGATATAGCAACAGTTGTATCTAGAGTAACTGTGTGGCCGATTTCAATACCAACGTTGTCACTGTTATTTGGTACTCTGTTTAAACTCCAAGTTGATGGATCAGACCAATTGCCAGACTTAAGACTAGTGATATTAGGGTTTGCACAGAAATTGGGAATGTTATCAAGGTGATTGTGAAGTGTAGGATTGTTATTGGCACTTGCTACATTGACATCCAGGCTAATTTGAGTAATTGCTACAAAAAGAAAAAAGGCTGTTATGCCTGAGATAGCTAATTGTTTCTTCTTTAAATTATTCATCAAAACAATTATTAAATGGAAAGTTATTTTATATAATACACTAATAATAGAACAACTGTAAGAAACATATCCACAGATGTTTTATTCCGTTAATAACAACTTTTATTGAGCCGTTGGCGGGAATCGGACCCGCGCTCTCCTTCTTACCAAGAAGGTGCTTTACCACTAAGCCACAACGGCACTTCGTGCTACTGCACTCAGTACTTCTTCGCCGAGCTCAGTCGCATACTTGACTATACTACTGTAATTTTTTCAAATCTTCTAGTACTTCTTTGGCGTGTATGACTGGATTTACTTTTTCGTAAATTTTAGTGATTTTGCCTTTTGGATTTATGAGAAATGAATTGCGGAGTGTTCCCATATATTTTCTGCCATACATACTTTTCTCTGCCCAGACACCATACTTTTTCACAATCTCTTTTTCCGGATCGGCAAGTAGTGTAAAAGGCAGATCATATTTTTCTTGAAATTTCTTGTGACTTTTCTCATCTTGAATGCTTATTCCAAAAACTTTTATCTTTAGTTTCTTAAACCCGGGCCAGCTATCTCGAATACCACAAGCTTCTTTTGTACAGCCTGGCGTGTCATCCTTTGGATAAAAATAAATCAGAACCCACTCCCCCTTATAATCCGAGAGTTTGTGCACTTTACCATCCTGATCAATAGCCTTGAAATCCGGTGATATTTTCCCTATTTTTAATTTCATACTTTAATAATTTTTAGATCGACATTCCAACATTCTCAAGAATGTTGGAATGTCATAGTTTGGTTATTTATTGTATTCGACCATTTTGGTGGATTCAATTTCTATTTTATCAGCTTTTCGTAGATTTTTCTCTTGCTTCTTTGTCAAAATTTTGTGGTGTTTTATCTTGTCTAACTTGATTAAAACTTCTGCCAAATCCTTGTGAGAAATACGCCAATTTATTTTATTAAAATAATTCATATTGAGGGAATCAGAATACTCTCTCAGCGTTTTCTTGCCAGAGTCTAAAAAGTATTCGTGGAAAAAGGACATGACTAATTCTCTGACATCTCTATAAATTGCCTCTCTGTATCGTAAAACTGAGTGATTGGTTTTAGATATTGCTCCCCAATACCCATCTACTCTAAATAAAGCCACAACATGGTCGTAGTCATAAGGTTTCTTAACCGACCTTAAATCCAAAAGTAATGGCTTCCAACCATGAAATTCAAGTATGACCGAAGCTAAAATGGCCCCCTCTATACAGTCCGCCTTGTTTTTCTCCAAAACTCTTCTGGGTGACATACAAGAATCTCCCCTCTCATCAAAGTTGAAAGGAATTTTATTTATATAGTCTTGTATTTTTGAAGGAGTATTAAGTCTTTTGAAAAGTTCTATTTCTTTCTTTGTATAGCCATACTTATCCATGTCATCATTGTACAGCAAAATTACTGAATAGTTTGATCTTGTTTAAAAATTGAAAATTAGAAATTAGAAATTTATTCAATATCTTTTTTCATTGTCTCGAACTCATTCTTGTTTATTTCGCCTTTGGCATATCTCTCTTTCAAAATATCAACTGGGCTCTTCCCCTCTTTGTGGTGCTTGCCATGAGAGAAACCAGAATTTTTTAACATCATTATAAAAACATAAATAACAAAAACCCAGAATATTATCCCTAGAAAACCGAACCCATACATGTGAGGCATTCCCCACGAATTGCCATAGTAGTACATCATAGTTTTATTTTTAGCTGATAATTTTGTTTACATTGTCCAAACAAGATAAAAGACATTGAAAGTGACTCTCGCTTGTGATACAATTGCCCCTATCCCTTTATTTCACAGCGGGGTGGAGAAGTAGTATCTCGGTAGGCTCATAACCTGCAGGCCCACGTGCAATTCGTGGCCCCGCAACAAGTAGAAAAATCCCTTTCGGGATTTTTTTCTGTTGCGGGACATGAGGCAAACTGCTTTGCCTCTGTCACGAATTGCAAACCGGAAACATGTCGAGCCTGCGAGACAGTTAAAATATTGTTAGCCAAATCGTGGCTCCGCACTAATATTCCGTTTTTCCTTATTTTCTGCTATATTTCTCATATTGTCGGCGTAGCTCAGGTAGTTAGAGCGGCACACTCATAAAGTGCAGGTCCCACGTGCAACTCGTGGCGTCGACACAACGAGAATAATTGATTAAACCCCAATAATCTGCTAAATTTCATTGTATTGCGGCTGTAGTTCAACGGTAGAACACTCCCCTGTCACGGGAGAGGTCGTGGGATCAACACCCATCAGCCGCGCAGTTTGACAAGCTCACTGCCTGTTAAGTCAATGATTCTTCTAATCTATGAATAATTATTGTATTTGCATAAATTATGCTACTATGCAGGCATGTCAAAAGAATTTGAATACAAAATTGAATATGAAGCTGATAGTGAAACAGGGCAAGTAGTTGCTACTGTTCCTGAATTGAATCACACCTCCTCTTTTGGGAACTCTTTTGCTGAAGCTGAAGCCAATGTGAGAGAAGCGGTTCTCGGATACTTGGAAGTGCTTAAAAAAGAAGGTGGAGAAATACCAAAACCAGCTTTTCATACTGAAGGAACATATTTGAAGTTACTCGTTCCTAGCTCCTTTTAATTTTTATGGGAAAGCTTGTTCGGATTTCAGCAAGAAAAGTCGTTCAGAAATTGAAGAAAGCTGGGTTTACAAAAACTCACCAAAGAGGAAGTCATTTATATTTTATAAACGAGCATGGAACCAAAACAGTGACTGTTCCAACCCATGGTTCAAAAGATATTCCTATTGGAACTTTATATAATATTGTCGCTAGACAAGCAGGATTGTCTGTAGAAGAATTTAATAATTTGTAAATAACCTTCTTAGTTAAAGGTCGGTACATAGATTATTGGGTTGCATAGCTGTTCAAAGCTGGTTCTAACATCATCCATTAGTCCGCTCATCGGAAAATTTAACCATTAAGTCCCTTAACCACAAGGATTTTTTAGTTCTAACTTGGTATAATTTTGGTATGAAAAAATTTCTTACTTTAATTTGGCTAGTAATGGAAATTTATTTTCTGTATCGAACGTATATGGAAAATGCAACAGGTCACAAGTTAGCCTGTGATTATTTAGGGGCATGCATGTTCTTTACCCCTTTCTTTTTTACATTTCTATTATTTATAATTTGGAAATCACCTAATCGAGGTTGGTTTATGCATTTCTTGTATTCTATTTTATTAACTATAGCTATACTTGTTATAACTCTTGCTCTTGAAGTATATGTCCTGAATGCATTAGGTATGTACTCGCTCTTTGGAGTTCTTGTTACTTTTATTATATTGCTGTCTACTGCTTTTTACTTGTACTGTTGGCCAAAAGAAAAGCAATTATAACCCTTACATGACTGCGATTTTAAAAAATTGAGTACAATCTAAAAAATCGGGGGCATCATCCACTAGCTCGTATTGGTATAGAGTAGTTGACAAGTGATACACTTTTGATACACTTAGGACGTGACTACAACAAAAAAACGCATAAACATAAGTATCTCAAAAGAGCTTGATAACGCTCTTATTAAACTCGCTAAACGTGACCAAGTGCCACTGGCAACAAAAGCGGAACATCTAATCCGTTTTGCTCTTGAAATAGAGGAAGACAACATTTTAAACACTATTGCGGAAATGAGGGACACTTCATCAAGCAAGTTTGTTTCTCATAAAGTAGCGTGGCGTTAAATTTTGAAGTTTTTTATCATACCAAGGTAATAAAGGAAGATGTTAGCGATCTTCCTCCGGTTTGGCGTGATAAAGTCCGATCTATGATAGAAGAAAAACTTACCGTTGCTCCAGATTTCTACGGTAAACCCCTACGTAGATCTTTAAAAGGTTACAGAAAATTTCGAGTCGGTGATTATAGAGTAGTATTTAGAATAAACAGAGACAAAGTCTATGTCTTGGCAATCATGCATCGCTCAGTCGTGTATGAGAAAATTACCAAGAGATTGTAGGATTGTGATAGAATTTTGGTATGGAAAAACTATTTAGTTACGGTTCTTTACAAATTTCAAAGATTCAGAAAAAATTGTTTGATCGTATTTTAGTTGGTGAGTCAGATACACTTATTGATTATGACAAAACCAAAATAATTATTAATTGTAACAAGTATAATATTGCCTTTCCTAAAAGTGAGAAAAAGATTGTTGGAGTTGTATATGGACTAAGTAACTTTGAAATAAAAATTGCTGATGGGTATGAAGGATCACAATATAAAAGAATACAAGTTAAATTACTAAGTGGAGCGAAGTGCTGGCTTTATGTACAAAGGTGATAATTCATAGTGTTCTAGTGGACTCTAGTGGACACTAGTGGACACCGAGTGTCCACTAGAACACCGTGCAAATATATAGGAATTTCCAGTGTTCCTATATGATATCTAAACTTGGTATAATAGAACCATGAAAGTAAAAGTGAAGAGAGCGTACGATAAGGTAGAAAAAAGTGATGGTTTTCGATTACTTGCAGATAGGCTATGGCCAAGAGGTGTAAGCAAAGCATCCGCTAAAATAGATCTCTGGGCAAAGGAGGTAACTCCTTCAAACAAGTTACGAACGTGGTTTCATAAGGATAAGATCAAACGCTTTGGAGATTTTTCAAAACAATACAAAGCAGAGCTCATGAAAAATGGTGGGGTAAAAAAACTAAAAAAGTCATTGCAAGGTAAGAGTATTGTGACCATAGTCACTGGAGTAAAAGATATTGAACATTCTCACATACCAACACTCCTTAAAATGCTGAAGTGAGTTAGTCATATATTTTCACAAGTCGAAGGTCGCCTTGCTAGGGCGACCTTTGGTGAACACTATGCCAAACTAGGAGAGTAGCTAGAGATGGTTGTCTCGTCTTGCCTTCTCTCCCTGTTTGTGGAGAACAGAGAGAAAAATCATGAGACCTTTCAAATCAGGCTCAGTAAAATTTTTCTTTCCGTGTTGCAAGTCGATGACTGTTTTTCTGTAATCCTGCAGGGTGGGCCTTAGAGTCGAAAGCTTCGGAGTTCGCCCGTTAATCTCCTCAAGTACCTTTGAGGCAATAGCGTAGTCACAAATCGCTCGGGTAACATCCTTGCCCATGTCCTTTGGGTCACGGGTTCCGAGCAGTGCCATATCGAGAAACTCTCGAATGCAGAAGAGAGCCCCGTCAATTCCAGAGCCTTTGATTTCACGGTTACCCTCGAGCCACTCCACAACAACCAAGGCTGGTGTAGACCACTTAAGGGCCGTGTGACTACCACGCGATTGTGTCATGGACATTTGTCCCTCCTTTGGGAACTCATCCAAACTCATTATATAAGTTTGTAGTACTGAAATCAACTATATTTAAGATTCGAGTTATTTAGAAATTAGTAATTAGAAATTAAAAATTACTCCCCTATATCATCTCAAACTCATCAAAGATTGAGCGATACAAATCTATAACTCTTCTAGCTTCTCTTTGTGTCAACAGAAAATCGCCTCCATCGTGAGCTATTCTGTTTCTGATTTTATGCGCTTCCCAAGCATTTTCTATGGTAGTGAAGTCACTCTTCTCTATGAGTTTTAATTTCTCCCCTATTGAATCCCCGCCAACAGAAAGCTTGTCCAAAAGATCGCCTAGCATTATGTCAGCTTCTATAATAGAGAGCCTCCAATCACTTTCGTTAAATGATTCTATGTAATCCAAAACTCTCTCCCAAGAAGGATTAATAATTCTCTTATCTTCTACGTTCTCAAGCTGACCTTCTGTATATAAAGCTTCTTTCTCTTTTATTCTAAGACTAGAGAGTCCTCTATAGAGATAAACTATAAAACCCACGAAAGCTAAAGAAAAAAGAATAATTATATATTTAAGAATACCGACTGTGGTGATGAAAAAAGTAATAAGCCTCTCTAGGAAACTTGGCTCTATATCTTCAGAATAATTTATATCATCCTCTAGCATCCAGCCCTCACTTCCATCATCAAGCTTTATGTGCCAGTATTTTTTACCATCAAAGACAAGAGGACCTTCAACAACCCTACCCACAGCATTTTTACTTTTAGTAAAAATTACCTTTCCTCCCGGTCTGTCATATATCGGAGCACTATTTCTACTGACAATTACTTTTCCACCAATAAGCGATGGCATTTGAGAAAGTGGAGTTTTTGTAACGCGAAGATAATCTAAGTTATCTTCTGCTACCCATCCTGTCACTCCATCGTCAAACCTAACTCTCCAGTATTTCACACCATTAGCTTCTCTTTGTCCATCTAAAACAGTTCCCCTCACTCCTATTAGCACAGTACCAACTCTTCTTTCCCCAGGTTCCTCGAAAACATCCGATGGACCATTGGAAACCGCTACTCTGCCACCAATTTGATCAGTAGCTTCTCTCATAGATTGTTTCTCAACTTTAAGTGAATTCAGATTTTGTTCATCTACCCACCCAACTGTGCCGTCATCAAACCTTATATGCCAATATTTAATATTATCTTTAATAATCGATCCTTCAATTATTGTTCCGTGTTCTCCCACTTTTTTTATCGCAATTTGGCTAACTCCGGGTTCGGAAAAAACGGGTGATTCCTTGAATATCTCCACTTCAGAAGAGATAAGGGTGGGCATGTCTTTCATTGGAGTTACACCTTGCGGGAGACTTGCAATATCACTCTCTAAAATCCATCCTGTACTTCCATCATCAAAACGAACATTCCAGTATTTGTCTGTTCCAAGCGTAACTGGACCACCTACTATCCGCCCCGAATCTCCCAGCTTTTTTGTGTCAATTTTTTTACCACCAGGAGAATCATAAAGAACTGCCTCGTTGATTGTCACAACAAATTTGGAATTGATTGGGTTAATAAGTGAAGAAATAGGACGAGTCTTAGAGATTAATAGACCTTGAGGAGTAAAAGCTCTCCAACCAAGTGAGAGAAGTTTGCTCGAGTTTACTGCTGTAACTAAGAGACTTAAAAAATAGAAAGCTAAAAAAACAGCTAGGAGTATCCAGATCATCTCTGAAATTTCATCCTTTATTTCTTCTTTTGCGTCTGGTTTATCAGCCATATCATGAATTATAGCGAATAAAATCGAATGATACGAATACTTATTCTATTTTTCATTCAAAAACTTTTTTCCGACTTCAAACAAAAGATTCTCACATGCATGTGGTGCCATAAATTGAATCCCGAGGGGCAAATCTTTACCGTCGAGGTTAACTGTCCCCGAAGGAATAGAGATGGCTGGAATGCCGACAATATTTGCTGTAACAGTGAAAATATCCTCGAGATACAGAGCTAGCGGATCCCCTATTTTTTCGCCAATTTTAAAAGCTGGTCCAGGAGCTGTTGGAGTAACTATTAGATCAACTTCTTCAAAAACACTTTGAAACTCTGATTTAATTTTTTGTCTGAGCAAAAGAGCTTTGTTGTAATAGGCATCATGATAACCACTGGAAAGAACATAAGTCCCTATCAGTATTCTTCTCCTGACTTCTTTACCAAAACCTTCTCGTCTTGTTTTCAAATAATCTGATAATAAATCCCCACCATCCACATGCAAACCATATTTCACCCCGTCAAATCGAGACATGTTTGAGGAAACTTCGGCTGGCATTATTATGTAATAAACTGCCAAAGAATATTCAATACTTGGAATATTTATCTCATTAATTTCAAAACCCAAATCCTTTAATTTTTTTATTGCATTATCAAAATTTTCTCTAACATCCTTATTTAAACCACCTTTCTCAAGAATATGATAGGGTACGCCTATTCTAAGTTTTTTATTGGATTCTTTTCTTGGATATAATTCATCACCAAAAGTTGTACTATCATTTATGTCTTTACCTGAGATGACTTTAAAAAGAATCTCAGAATCTGTAACTGTTTTTGTAACAGGACCTATAACATCCAGAGATGAACCCATAGCCATAAGCCCATATCGCGAGACTGCTCCATATGTTGGTTTAAGACCAACAACACCACAAAAAGCTGATGGCTCTCTGACAGACCCGCCCGTGTCCGACCCAATTGAAGCTAGGGCTCCGTTCATTGCTACAGAGGCAACCGAACCACCTGAAGAACCTCCAGGTACCCTTGTTAAATCAAGTGGATTCTTCGTTATTCCAAATGCTGAATTTTCAGTTGACCCACCCATGGCAAACTCATCCATATTTGTCCTGCCAAGAAACACAACACTCTCTTGTTTTAGTTTTTTAATAACAGTTGCATCATAAGGAGCAACAAACCCGGAAAGAATCTTTGATGCTGAAGTTGAAACTCTCCCCTCTATTAAAATGTTGTCCTTAACCGCTAATGGAATACCTGTTAGATTTTTTTGTTGTCCGTTTTTTATTTCGTTGTCTGCTAATTCTGCCTGATTAAGAACATCTGAGAAAACCTCGAGATAAGCATTTATATGAGGATTTAATTTCTCAATATTTTTTAGGTAAGCTGAAGCCAACTCTTTACTTGAAAAAACCTTTTTATCGAGAGCTTCTCTAGCTTCCGTAACTGTCAACTTATTCAAGTCATTCATAGTATTTTCTTTACCTTGATATAATTTCCGTCTTGCTGTGGAGCATTGGCTAATAGCTTTATCTTGTATTCATCAGTAGCATTTGTAATCTCATCTTCACGCATGACATTTCTTAATTCTGGAACTTCAAGTTTAGAGTCTCCTGAAAATTTTTGAACAGCGCTTACATATCCTAAAATAGAATCAATCTCTCCTGTCATACTAGAAATTTCCTCATCAGTCACTTCAATCCTAGCAAGATCTGCTAGATTTTTTATTTCCTCTTTTGTTATTGTCATGAAAGAGATAATAGCACATTAGTGTAAATCATAAAACTCGTCGAAAACACATATTTTCTGGCGTATCTCGGAGTGCGTGAAGACATGAGAGATAAGGAAAATTTTCAGTAGAAAATTATTCCGGCGCTAGAAAATATGTGTTGAGTAAGAGTTTTATGATTTACACATATTAAACCAATTCTTTGAATTCCTTCTCGGAAATGGTTTTTATGCCGAGCTTAAGAGCTTTGTCATATTTTGAGCCAGGATTTTCTCCTACTATTACATAGCTAGTTTCTTTTGAAACACTTTCACTTATCTCACCACCATTTTTTCTTATTACTTCTTTGGCTTCGTCTCGAGAGAGAGAGATTGTGCCGGTCAAAACAAAAGACATACCTAATAGTTTGCCATTAGAACTTGGAGCATCGAACTTCTCTATTTTGACAACTTTCAGTAAATTTTTAACAATTTTTTGGTTATCTTTGGATTTAAAAAAATCAATTATAGATCTAGCAATAATCGGGCCTACACCGTTTAACCTTTCCAGTTCTTCAAACTTAGCCTCCATTAAATTATAAATTGTTCTAAAATGTTTAGATAAATCAATAGCTGTTTCTTCTCCAACTTGTGGAATAGAGAGTCCAACTAGAAATCTCGGCAGAGTCAATTTTTTGGATTGTTCAATGGAAGTAAGTAAATTATCAACCGATTTTTCGGCAAACCTTGGGAGAGTCAAAAGATCTCCTTTTTTAAGGGTGAAAATATCAGCATATTCAGAAATCAAACCTTGATCCAGCAAGAGATCAATAACCTTTGGACCACAATCGACAATGTTGAATGATTTTTTGGAAACAAAATGGTAAAACTTGCGTTTGATTTGGTCTAATGAATTCTTGTCTACACATCTCCATGCAGACTGCCCAGGAATTCTCTCTATTGTGCCATCCCCACCACAAGCATCAACATGATTTGGCCACTTAAAAAGTTTTTCTTTTTTGGTGCGAAGTTCTTTAACCACTGAAACAATGTCAGGAATTACATCCCCAGCTTTTTGCAGAATGACTGTGTCACCTATACGAACATCAAGTCGTCTTATTTCATCTTCATTGTGAAGAGTGGCCCTCGAAACTGTCGAACCAGAAACAAAAACTGGACGTAAATGTGCCACTGGGGTCAAAACTCCAGTTCGTCCAACCTGTAGTACTATATCTTCCACAACAGTCGTTACCTGTTCAGCCGGGAACTTGTAAGCTACTCCCCACCTAGGAGACTTGGCAGTAAACCCAAGTGCCTCTTGTATTTTCTTAGAGTTAATTTTTATAACTATCCCATCTAGCTGGTAATCAAGTTTGTCTTTCTTTTTTATCCAACCTAAATAAAACTTCTCTATGTCTTGTAAATTATCAAATACCCTGTAATTTTCATTTACAGAGAAACCTAGTTTTTCGAGTTGCCTAAGTTCGTTATATTGAGATTCAAGTGATTTACCTTCTATAAATTCAACATCATAAATAAATGAGTTCAGTTTTTTTTCTTTGGCCATTTTTGGGTCAAGCTGACGCATGGCCCCTGCCGCTAAGTTTCTAGTATTGGCATACAACTCTTCTCCCCTTTCCTGTCTAGTTTTATTTATTTTCTCTAAATCTTTTTTGGCTATCCAAGCTTCACCAACAACTGTTGTGGATACATTTTCTTTAAGTTTAAGTGGGATACTATCTATTGTTCTGACATTATGAGTAACATCCTCACCTACCTGACCGTCACCCCGAGTAGCACCCCTAACCAAACCACCGTTTTCATAAGTTAAAATGACTTTAAGTCCGTCAATCTTGAGCTCACAGCAATATTCTATTTTTTCTTTTTCAAGACCTGCCTTTCTTATGAAATTTCTAACTTTTTCGTCCCACTTTTCTAGTTCCCGAAAATCAAAAGCATCATCGAAAGACCACTGCCTAAATTGATGCTTAACTTTAATAAATTCTTTAAGTGGCTCTCCACCAATTCTCTCTGTTGGGCTGTTTGCAGATTTCAGTGAAGGATATTGTTTTTCAAACTTCTGAAGTTCTCTTAAAAGGGAATCGTAAGCCTCATCAGAGATTTCTGGCTTATCCACCGTGTGATACAAGTGTCTGTGCTTCTCAACTATTTTCTTGAGTTTCTCAAATCTGATCTTGATTTGTTTTGGGATTTTCTCATTCATTTGTCTTACTAGTAGGTAAGCTCAACTCCTCTTTCAAGCCTCCTTATGCTTCCAGAATCACAGGTATTGTATCCAGTTGAACTTATGGTGGTATCACCACTGACATCTTTCTCAACAGTAACAATAGCACATCCTCTCGTAAAATCTATGCTGAAGATACTTACAGGTGCATCACCTATAATACTTCCACCTGTGGCTGGAGAAGGCAGACTTTGACTTCCTGTGGTTATAAACTGGTTATTACAGTCGACTGATCCTGGTGCAGCTATATCAAACTGACTCACTCCACCTTCAAAATCCCAAAAGATTGCACATTCCATCCCACTCTCAGCGTTATAAAAAGCGTACTGTGACTCTTCACTAGATTGAGAAATGATAAGCTGTTTTAGAGCCACATTTGCCACAACAAAACTAACAAGTAAAAGAAGTGCGGTAACCATAACTGACACTAAGAGAGTAAACCCCTGCATTAAGTTTGGTCTAGCATTTTTGTTGCTATGTGACATTGGCTCAATGTAATCATTTTCCAGATTATTGAATAAATTTTTTACTAAATTTAATAAAAATGCCAGCAACAAGACCAAACTTAGTACGGGGGTAAACCCC
>JBAQUS010000020.1:0-15878 GCA_049297675.1 Minisyncoccia bacterium
TTACATCTACAACCACAAGAGAATACATACAGCACTTAAAATGTCACCGATTGAGTTTACAATTTTCGCTCAAAATACTAAAATACAGATACAGAATTAGTGTCTAAAGAATGGGGTCCAGTACAACAAATAACTTTGTTGCAGGTACATATTCTTTATCAGAATCAGATAGTGTATTAGGGTATACAGCAAGTCCTTGGACTTGTGTTGGAGATGCAATTAATATTGGTAATTCTATTACTCTTGGTATTGGACAAAATGCAACATGTACAATTACAAATGATGATAATCCCTAGATATTAATAAGTGCAAACAATTGAAGAGACACTCAAAAAATATACTGTCGTATTACAAATTATATTGGCTATTGTTGCCGGTTACTTCCTAGTTAATGGAATAAATAGACCGCTAACAGATTATGATGAAGCAACTTATGCAAAGGTGGTTGTCGATACCTTAAAAAGTGGGGATATATTAAGTTTCAAATTATCGGGAGATAACTGGTATGAAAAACCACCATTTTATTTATGGACTGCTATGGGTTCTGTAAAAATTTTTGGAGAGAAGGAGTTTGCTTTTCGCATACCATCAATAATTGGATCATTAATGTGTCTATGGCTGACCTACCTGATTGCAAGAAAATTGACTAATAGTGAATTGGTAGGAATAGTCGCTTTTTTACTATTATTGTTTACTCCTGTTTTCATTTTCTACTCAAGGGAAATGCGGCTTGATTCAAGTGTTCTTGCAGCTATACTTGCAGCATTTTACCTCTGGATTATTGGGTTAGAAAATGAAAAATATTTTTTTTGGATTTTTCCTCTTGTTGCTGTTGGTTTTCTATTTAAGAGTGTAATTGTCTTATTACTAGGTCTTGCATTATTTATTTACAGCTTTTTTTACCAAAAATGGTTATGGCTAGAAAATAAATACTTATGGCATGGGTTATCGCTTGCTCTTATCATATTTATTCCATGGCACACAATACAAATATCTCGATTCGGGCATGATTTTTTGAGTCGTTATTTTGGTTATGATGTATATAGACGTGCGACAACGACAGTAACTGGTAGTGGTAAGTATTATGACTATATAAGTGATCTGTGGATATATAATAAAGCATGGTTGGCTGTTCTTATTGGTATATTTGCCATCTTCATATTTTTTGTGTTCAAAAATAAAATAAAAACAACATTATTATGGAAATCCATAGTGGCTTCGTTTATCACAGCCCTGTCTATTATAGCCTTATTTTCTATTGCCAAGACTCATTTGACGCCGTATATAATGCCGGCGTATCCATTTATAGCGATTTTCGTCTCTCTTTTAGTTTTTCATTTATCCAAACAATACAGAAAAAGTTTTTTGATTTATTTTCTAATTTTTATACCCCTTCTTACAACTGGTATTTATTATTGTTTTTCACCCAGAAATAATCCTAATAACCCTCTTATTTTAGAAGAAGCTTCCGTTGGTCAGATTTACAAAAAGTCAGAAATTAATAATCCTGCTCCCTTGTACGGACTAGGTTGGCCATATCTTGAGACAATAAATTATTATGGTAACACAAAAACACAGTTTCTTGGAGTTGAAGATATGTCGGGTAAAAAGTTAAAGGGTCCATTTTATATTGTAACGACTACTGCGGGGGCAAGTTATTTTTTTTATCCTTATAATGGCCAATTAAAAAGCATGTATGAAAGTCTTAGATTAATATATGCTGGAAAATACGGAGTCCTTATGTATTCAAGTGAAGATATTAATTTCCCCGCATTCTAATATAATATGAAACCATATTTATCAATAATTATTCCAGCTTACAATGAAGCGTATAGAATTAATAAAACCATTTTATCTATTGAAGAATATATTAAACGTAAAAATCAATCTTACGAGATTATAGTTGTTGATGATGGATCAACAGATAGCACCTATAAACTTTTGGAAAGTATGAAGAATAGCGGAAGTTTAATTAAAATAATTAAACTATCTAAAAATAATGGTAAAGGAGTAGCGGTAAAAGAAGGAATGTTATCTGCTAATGGAGAAATACGATTATTTATGGATGCTGACGGTTCTACTAGTATTGTAGAAATTGAAAAACTTATTCCATTTATTAGAAATGGATATAATGTTGCGATTGGGTCAAGAATAATTGAAGGATCTGTAAAAAAAGTAAAACAAAGTTATATACGTGAATTTTGGGCTGGCTATATCGCATTCTAGTTCATTTTATGTTTGATATATCTATTAAAGATACCCAAAATGGATTTAAATTGTTTTCAAGTGAATCAACTCAAAAAATTTTTAGTTCTTTAGAAATAAAAGGATGGGGTTTTGATGTAGAGATATTTTTACTTGCAAAAAAGATGAAATACACGGTTAAAGAAGCTCCTATTATCTGGGCAAATGACAAACGAAGTAAGATGAGGTTATCTCAAATGGTAAGGATGTTGCTAGATCTTTTTCTTCTTCGTAAAAAATATTATGAGTATATATCAGAAGTATTGTAAATATGGATAACAAAATATGGTAAATTTTTGGACTGTTGATCCAAATACTGATAGAATAGAAGGATCATTTTACAATAATAATCAAACGGATGAGTAAAAATATTTACGTTACAAGGAGGATACCAGAAATTGGTTTGAAGATGCTAAGGGATAAGGGTTACAATGTTGATGTTAGGGATTCTGATATGCCACCAACATGCGAGGAGTTGAATACACAACTTAAAGGCAAAAGTTATGATGTTGTGGTTACACTACTTACTGACAAGATTGACAGTGAAGTTTATGAAGCAAATCCAGGGGTTAAGCTTTATGCAAACTATGCTATTGGTTTTGATAACATTGATATTGTTGAAGCAAAAAAGAGAGGAATTTATATTACAAACACCCCCGGAGCATATGCTAACTGTGTAGCAGAGCATGCCATAGCTCTCATGCTTGCCTTGACCACCAGACTTGTAGAAGGCAATGAGTATGTACGTGCGGGGAAATACAAATGCTGGTCGCCAGATATTTTTATCGGCACAGATCTCTCAGGTAAAACCTTAGGACTTATCGGTGCAGGAAGAATAGGCGAGAAAGTAGCGTGGAGACTTATGCATGGCTTCGATATGAAAATTATTTACCATGATATAAAGAGAAACGAAACGCTTGATAGAGAGGACAGAGCAGTTTTTAAACCAACAATTGAAGAAGTTTTGAGAGAGGCTGATATTGTCACTCTCCACACTCCGCTTTTGCCTGATACGAAACATCTTATTAATGAAGATAGACTTAGAATGATGAAGCCAACAGCATTTCTAATTAACACATCACGCGGTCCTGTCGTAGATGAGAAGGCACTGCTTAAGGCCTTAAAGGAAGGTTGGATAAAAGGAGCAGGACTTGATGTTATGGAGTTTGAGCCAAATCCTGTGCCGGGACTTACGGATTTAGATAATGTTATTATTACTCCTCACATCGCCTCTGCTCGTCAGGTGGCACGTGATGAGATGGCCACAGTTTTGGCGGACAACATTATTGACTTTTTTGAGGGCAAAGAACCTCGAAACAACGTAGCGAAGTAAAATCTTCAAATCTGGCGAATTTCTTTGTTCTCGATTTTACTTCCTCCACGCGCAGTACTAAATGTACAGCTTGGTCGTAAGTAAAATCTGCGAACTTCGAACTTCACTCAGATTTGAAGATTTGACCTGTTAACAACTTTTAAAAACTTATATGATTGGAAAAATAATATTAGCTAGACATCATGAATCGGAGTGGAACAAACTCGGAAAATGGACAGGTTCGAGAGATGTTCATCTAACACCATACGGTTTTGAAAAAGCCGGAGATATGGGTTTATTACTGAACGACATTAAGGTCGACTGCGCATTTGCCTCTATGCAGGTAAGGTCGATTGAGACACTTTCTTGTATGTTAAACATATGTGAAAGACACGATGTTCCAACTGAACACAACAAAGCCTTAAACGAGAGAGACTATGGTGACTACACTGGTAAAAATAAATGGGAGATTAAAGAAAAAATGGGTGAGGCGGAATTTAACAAACTTAGGCGTGAATGGAATTACCCTGTGCCAAATGGTGAAACACTTAAGATGGTATATGAGAGAGCTGTACCATATTATCTTGATTCAATTTTGTCGAAAGCTAGGGAGGGAAAAAATGTTTTGATTGTTTCTCACGGAAATACCTTGCGTTCAATAATGAAGTATATTGAAGATATTCCTGATGAAAAAATAGGTGATGTGGAAATGCCTTTTGGAGCTATACTTATATACGAAGTGGATGAAAAAGGTAAAAAAATTAAAAGAGAAGACAGAAACGTAGAGTCAATAGTACCTGCTTAAAGTGATGAGTGACGAAAATTTAAATAATGAGCTAAAAGAACTCGAACTTTCTATGCAGGAAGTAGATTTTTGGTCTGATAAAAATAAAGCTCAGGCAGTCATAAAGAGGATTGCAGAAATAAAAGCTATTATTGCAGGGGAAGGGAAATATGACAAAGGTGATGCAGTCATGACTATTTTTTCTGGGGCTGGAGGGGATGATGCAGAGGATTTTTCATCTATACTTTTAAATATGTATTTGAAATTCTGCCAGAAAAATAATCTTCAAGTCTCACTAATTCACGAGAATCAGAATGATCACGGTGGATATAGAAATGTCACCATAGAAATTTCTGGCCGAGGCGTCGACAGCCGAGGTGTGTATGGTACTCTCAAAAACGAATCCGGAGTTCATCGTCTAGTGCGCATCTCACCTTTTAATGCCAAGTCACTTCGCCACACCTCTTTTTCCATGGTTGAAGTTATTCCAAGATTCGAAAAGACCAGAGGTATAGATGATTTAGAAATTCCAGAGGATGAATTAAAAGTTGAGTTTACTCGTTCCTCCGGTCCTGGTGGACAAAACGTAAACAAGCGTGAGACAGCAGTACGAGTGGTCCATATTCCAACAAACCTCTCTGCGGAGTCTCAAAGCGAAAGGTCTCAAATCCAAAACAAAGAGAAAGCCATTACGATATTGAAAGGTAAAATTTACAAAGCTCTCGAGGACGAGAGAATAAAAAAAGAGAAAGGAATGTACATTTCCAAAACCACCAAGGTAGAATGGGGAAACCAAATTCGCTCTTATGTTCTCCATCCCTACAAAATGGTCAAAGACCACAGGACAAATATCGAAACTTCTAATGTTGACTTTGTTCTGGACGGCAACCTAAATGAGTTTATTTCAGCTGAGCGAGAGCTTTAGGTAGAAGTTGAAAAAGATTTATAGATCTAAATTTCATCAGGAAATTCCTCAATTCTTACTTTAAACAAATCAGAATCTAGTGGGACATCTGGGAAATATTTTTCTCTCAACCTTTCAGCCCTGATCCTATCTTTCTCTCTAAGTTCGTCAATACCAATTTGTTTATAAAAAATTAGGGACTGAATTAAACCTCTAGGAGATATAATTTTTAAGGGTGTATCACCTAGGGTGATAGTTATTCCGTTAGATATTGAGTTGACAACATGTATACATTGTATATACTTATCTAATGACAACAAAAATACGAAAATGGGGAAATAGTCTTGCAGTCAGAATTCCTGATGAGTATATAGAAAATCTCAACTGGGTAGAAGGTTCTGTTGTTGGTTTCA
Organism: Minisyncoccia bacterium; assembly: GCA_049297675.1. GTDB lineage: Bacteria > Patescibacteriota > Minisyncoccia > Phycocordibacterales > DATDWN01 > C7867-006. The sequence goes on from JBAQUS010000020.1 coordinate 5,658, forward strand.
AGCAACAAGGTAATAAAATAATCATTTCTTCAAAGTCTCCCAAATATACTCTTGATCTGATGGCCAAGACAATAATAAATGGAGGTAGACAAAAACTCTCTTTTCCAACAGATAAATCTAGAGGCAAAGAAATATGGTAGGAAAGTTAAAAAATTTGGAAAGGGGGGATGTCGTCTGGATAGATTTTAGTCCAACAAAAGGACACGAACAATCAGGTCTGCGTCCAGGTGTGGTTATTTCTCCCTCAAAATACAATTCTTTAACAGGAATGGTTCTTGTTTGTCCAGTTACAAGTAAGTCGAAGAATTATTTTTTTGAGGTTGAAGTGGAACTATTGAAAGGAAAATCTTCTGTTTTGGTTGATCAAGTCAGATCTTTTGATATTAAGGAAAGAATTAAAAAGAAAACTGGCAGGGTAAGTGGATTGGAAGTTGAGGAAATACAGGCAAAAATTTCGGTGCTATTTCAGTAACTATTTACTTAATAAATTTTAATGATGTATACTAGTTTGGTACTTATCTTTTTAAAATGATTCATTTTGATAAAGTTTCAAAAATATATCCTGATAACTCCGAAGCTCTAAGGGATGTGACTTTTGCTATAAACCCAAAAGAGTTTGTCTCAATCGTTGGACATTCCGGAGCAGGCAAAACTACTCTGATAAAAATGATTCTTGGTGAAGAGAAGCCTAGCTCAGGACAAGTTTTTTTTGAGACCATTGATATTTCGACATTGAGGAATAATGGTATAAACGACTTTCGTCGAAAAATAGGTGTGGTTTTCCAGGATTTCAGATTGCTTCCAGATAAAAACGTTTATGAAAACATCGCCTTTGCCATGGAGGCAGCTGGCAGGACCGATGAGGAAATTGAAGCCGATGTGCCACATGTTCTAGACCTTGTTGACCTCTCAAAAAAAATCTGGAATTTCCCAGGAGAACTCTCTGGTGGCGAAAAGCAAAGAGTGTCCATTGCCAGGGCAATAGTCAACCAACCCGATGTTATTATAGCTGATGAACCAACTGGTAATTTGGATCCACTTAACACATACGATATTGTTCAAATTCTTAAAAAAATAAACGATCTTGGAACTACAGTTATTTTAACCACTCACAACAAAGGAGTGATTGATTCATTGAAAAAAAGAGTTATTACTATGGAAGAAGGAAAAATCATTCGTGACGATAAAGAAGGGAAGTATATAATATAGGTACGTATATATTCCTATTCGCATTATTCGATTTTATTCGTTATAATTTGTGTACATGGTTTGGACAAAAATTAAAAGAGTAATACGTGCTGGTTTTTATGGATTCTGGCGAAACGGTTTCGTTTCGTTGTCTTCTGTTTTGGTTATGATGGTTACACTTTTTGTCATTGGCTCAACGATTTTTATCGGTGTAATAATGAAAACCACTCTTGATCAAATAAAAAATAAAGTAGATATAAACGTCTATTTTGTTACTTCCGCTGTTGAAGCAGAAATTATTGATCTGAAAAAAGGCATTGAGTCTCTGCCAGAGGTACTACTACCTGTTGTTTATGTTTCTAGAGAAGAAGCAATAGAAGCTTTCAGGAAGCGTCATGAAAACGATGAGTTTACACTCCAAGCTCTCGATGAGCTTGGTGAGAATCCACTAGGAGCAAGTTTAAACATAAAAGCCAAAGATCCATCTCAGTATGCTGGCATAGCAAGTTTTCTTAATACAAAAAGTCCAAGCACCACTGGGGGTAACAGTATAATAGATAAGGTAAATTATTATCAAAATAAGGAAGCAATAGATAGATTGTCGACAATAATAGATTCAACTAATAAACTTGGGTTTATCCTAACAATTGTTTTGGTTGTTATTTCAATCCTCATTACATTTAATACAATTCGTTTGGTTATTTACATGTCTCGTGACGAGATATCAGTTATGCGTTTAGTCGGGGCATCAACTGGTTACATACGTGGACCGTTTTTTGTAGCCGGGGCAATATACGGGTTGGTTTCAGCAATTATCACCCTCATTCTTTTTTATCCGATCACACTTTGGCTTGGCAAAACTACCCAGGAATTTTTTGTTGGGCTTAACGTATTTAAATATTACATTGATAATTTTGGCCAGATATTTCTTATAATAGTTGGCTCGGGAATTGTCATAGGTTCACTTTCATCTTTTTTAGCTGTTAGAAAATATTTGAGAGTCTAATGTTTGGTTTTGACTTGTTCTATTAAAATGCTATATTGTTGACAGAGGAGGTTTTTATGAAAAGGAAGCCAAACTATGATCTTTTGGTCATTGTACAAGAACTTAAGTCTGGGGAATTTGAACTAAGGAGGCAATTCTCATTTGCATTGAATGCAAGAAGTGAAATACGAGCAATCAATGAAGCAATGGCAGAATTCATGCATTGTGTGGGGCAATCACATAAGGGGATGCGTGTCACTGCCCAGCTTCAGATGAATAAAGGACGAGAAAGAGGGGTAATAATTAAAAATTTTGAACTTTGGTCGCTTGGTTATACCGTGATCTAGAGCCTGGCCGATGGTAATCCCATCGGCCTTGTCATTTTTTGATATTACGTCTTTTCTAAACTATACATGTTTTTTGCGATCGCAAAGAACATGTATAGTTTAGAATAGTAAATATTATTGGATTAACATAAAAAGTGACAAAAAATTGTTTTTAGTATAAAATTATATTCCAGGTAGTTCTATTGCGGACTTTGTCCCAGGAGGATGATAGTGGAACATAATGTATCTGAACACGGGTTGGTTCGAGCTTCGTTTCAGAGAATCGAATTTGAGCTGTACGGTGAGTTCATTCGATTTCTCCAAATGAATCACATAGGCCCGGCAGTAGCTTCTGAAAACATCCATGCCACTATCGTAACCAACGGGTCGTTGGTGGGAGCATTTCGCAGGAATGATCTTGCAAAAGCTCTGAAGTGGATGAGGGCAAAAACTAGAAACAAAATGGTGGTTCCCACCTAAGAGAGGCGGACGAAAGTCCGCCTCCCGTCGTCTAAAAGATTGAAAAAGAGTGGTTTTATCGTATTCTTCATCTATTGCCAGATCGTCCAATGGTAGGAAAATATGGTATTGTATTCAGATGCCTAGTAATTGGAATAAGGGACAAACCAAAGAGACAAATCTTTCTATAAAAAGGATTTCTGACACCATGAAGTTAAGGAAAATTAATAATTTCAAGATATGGATGGATAGAATGAAAGCAGAAGGTAAAATAAAATCAGGATATCCAACCTTAAAAAAGGACGGTGACCTTGCTGAACTTGTCGGGGTTGTTTTGGGGGATGGTCATATATATAAATACGATCGTACAGAAGAGTTATCCATTTTTTCAAACGCAAATAATCCTGGTTTTATAAAAAGATATTCAAGTCTAATGGAAAAAGTTTTTAGTAGAAAACCAACAATAAAAAGCCACTCTAAAAAGACCTGTATACGAATAAGAATTTACGAAAAACATATTCAAGAAAGACTTGGTGTCCCTTTTAGTCCTCGATTAAATAAAAAAATTATCATCCCAGGATGGATTTTTAATAAAAGAGCCTATATGATAAGGTATTTGAGGGGTTTGTACGAAGCAGAAGGGTCTTATTCTGTTCATAAGCCCACTTATACATATAAGGTTTAGTTTTCAAACAGAAATATTTGGATGTTAGAAAATGTATTTATTTTGGTTTCAAAACTTGGGTTTCATCCACATAGGAGCCAATACCAGATTCAATTATCTAGAAAAGAAGAAGTTTTTAGGTTTCTTAAGCTGATTGAATTTAGGAAATATTAACATTGCGGGATCGGCTAATGGTAGGCCTATTGCCTCTGGAGCAATCAATCTTGGTTCGAATCCAAGTCCCGCAGCCAGCTTGAGATAGTTTCGGACTCCGAGGAGGGTCGAAATGGCTCAAGTATCTATTCCGTCACCGCATACCTGCTGAGAGCAGTATTCAAGACAAAAAATCACCGATACAAATCGGTGATTTTTTGCTATAATGACAATTAATGAAAAAAGACGACGAACAGTTGATTTCTGCCTATCTAGAAGGAGATGACCACTCTCTTGCTATCCTTGTTGATCGTTATCTTACCGATGCGTATAATTTTGCTTTTAAACTCACGAATGATAGCCATATTGCTGAAGATGTAACACAAGAGTCCTTTATGAAAGCGTGGAAGAATATTCGAAAGTTTATTCCAGGCAATAGTTTTCGCTCTTGGCTTTTTAGTATTATCCACAATACATCAATTGATTACCTTAGAAAAAAGAGAGAACTACCATTTTCCAATTTTGAAAATAATGAGGGACACAACTCACTGGTAGCAACTCTTGTTGATACTGAACCTCTTCAAGATGAACTAATTGCAATGGCAGAAGATACTAGATATGTTGAAAATCTTTTAAACCAAATAAACCCTCAATATCGTGAGGTATTAACACTTCGACATACAAGTAATATGACTTTTGATGAGATGAGTAAATTACTCAGCCGACCACTTCACACAGTAAAAAGTCAGTATCGTAGAGGTATTACCTCATTACGGCGTTTAATGAATACTCAAACAGCATAAATTAAGGGAGTTTATTAAATAGAGTGCACCAAAATGCACTCTATTTTCGTATATATGTTATGGACAAATTAAAGCTACCAAAAGAGCTCCGTGAAAAAATACTTTTTTCAATTAATAAAGAAGAAATTCGACGTGCAAAAACTTACTTTTTGGTGTCAGTAACTACAGGTCTAGCTTCTATTTTTGGCTTAATTTTTTCAGTTCGATATATGATTCAAGAGTTTTATCAGTCTAGTTTTTATAGTTATCTTTCCCTCATCTTTTCTGATCCAAGTATTGCAGTCTCGTATTGGAAAGAATTATCAATGTCTCTTCTTGAAACATTACCGATACTTGGAATAACAATTTCATTAATAGCGGTCTATGTTCTTCTAGTTTCTATTAGAACATTAGCAAAAAATACCAGAGGAATACTGATTCCATCTTTTAATAATTAAGAATATGAATATAAAAAACTTTATACAATCACAGTCCTTTAGAGGTATTTTAATCGGTCTTGGAATAGCAATTGTTGCACTTGTTATTTTTCAAACTGGTGTTTCTGTCGGGTTTAGAAAAGCAACTTTCGGTCATCGCTTGGGTGATAATTTTGAACGAAACTTTAAAGATCCCAGAGGAGGAAACTTTGGTTTTCCAGGTATGCCAGGAGGAATGGATATGCCAAGTGGTCACGGGGCTGTTGGAAAAATAGTGAGCATCGCACTACCACTTGTGGTTGTTGCTGGACCAGACAATCTCGAAAAGACATTGATAATAAGTGAAGATACTGAAATTCGTGAATTTAGAGATGTTATAACAAAAGACAAACTCAAGGTTGGAAATTTCATCATTGTTTTAGGAACACCAAATGATTTGGGGCAAATCATCGCTAAGCTTATACGTTTGGCTCCTGCGCCTATGAATAATTAATAGTCTAATAAAACAAATGAAAAATCTTTTCTCAATTATTAAAAAAGTAATTACTTATTCAAAAGCTCATAAAATAATTAGTGCAATTGTTATGGTTGCAGTTATTGGTGGCGGATATTGGATTTATAGTGGGTCATCTTCTAATACTAGTGTGAGTTATGTTCTCGGAACTGTAGAAAAAACTACTATCGTTGCTTCTGTTTCTGCGAGTGGTCAGGTTTCAACTGTAAATCAGATCGATATCAAACCTAAAGCTTCTGGAGATGTAACGTGGGTTGGAGTCAAAGCTGGTGATACTGTTCGAGCAGGACAAGCACTTGCCTATATTGATTCAACAACTGCTAAGCAAAATATAGCTGATGCTGAGGCGTCTCTTGCTTCAGCTAAATTGCAGTACCAAAAGGATTCTGCCCAAGCCCCAATTGATTACGAGAAATCAACAGAAACCCTTGAGGATGCCAAGAAAGATTTAACCACTACTTACAATGACACCTACAACACTGTATCTAATGCGTACCTCGATTTACCCACAGCTGTCACTGGTATGCAGAACATTCTATACGGGTACAGTGTTAGTGGTCAGGGACAATGGAATATAGATGCATTCAAGAATAGTGGTACGAGTGATTCAAACCTCACGATACGAATATTTGCTGATATTGCGGATAGAGATTATAAAATAGCCCGTGCAAAATATGATCAAGCAGTATTAGATTTTAAAGTATTGACTCGATACTCAGCCACCACCGATCTTGAAAAATTGTTAACATCATCTGTCGATACAACTACAGCTATAGCGCAAGCATTACAAAGTGAATTAAATCTTCTTGATGCAGTAATTGATGATGCAACAATACGCAATATATCTGTAAGTTCAACAATTACCACCCTACGCACAAACGCTCGTAGTTACCTCACTACCGCTAACAGTAATTTAAGTGCACTACTGAATCAACAAAAAACACTTGATTCTACAAAAAAGACCATTCGTGACAATGAACGCAATATAGAAATATATAAAATTGGAAATGAGAGTGGAAGTAACCCAATAAGTCTTCAATCAAGTGCACAATCAATAGCTAATCAAGAACGTAATTTACAAGAACTTAAAACTAACCTTTCATATTACACAGTGACCGCACCTTTTGCTGGCACAGTTGCATCAGTCAGTCTTAAGAGGTTCGACACAGTTTCAACTGGTGGTGCTGTGGCAACACTTATTACAACTCAAAAAATTGCACAACTTTCTCTTAATGAAGTTGATGCAACAAAAATTAATCTTGGAAATAAAGCAACACTGACATTTGATGCCATTGAAAGTCTTACTCTAACTGGTGAGGTTATTGAAATTGATGCGGTAGGAACAGTTAGTCAAGGGGTTGTGTCATATAAAGTCAAAATTGGATTCGACAGTCAGGATGGACGCATTAAATCTGGTATGACTGTAAATAGTGCTATTCAAACCGACGTTAAACAGGATGTATTAGCAATTCCATCTAGTGCTGTAAAAACACAAAACGGTGTGACTTATGTTCAGGTGTTTAATCCAGCATTAACAGAAATTGGAGGAACAGCAGGAGTAGTCTCTGCTATTCCACCAACACAGATTGAAGTAAAAACTGGTATATCTGATGATACAAAAGTAGAGATTTTGGAAGGATTGAAAGAAGGAGATCAAATTGTGACACGTACTATTTCAGGCACGGCAACAACAGTAGCAACTCCAACTAACACAAGAGGTGGAGGGCTTGGAGGAACAGGAATTCGTTTCTAAATTTTCTATAACATGATTGAAATTAAAGATATTACAAAAACATACGGTTCAGGTGACGCAAAATTTCAAGCTTTGAAAGGTGTTACCTTTACTATTAATGACGGTGAATTTGTAGCAATAATGGGGCCGTCTGGTTCTGGCAAGTCAACCCTCATGCATATTCTAGGATGTCTTGATACACCAACGACAGGATCATATTTTCTCGATAGTAAAGATGTTTCTACTCAAACTGATGAAGAGTTAGCTGAAATACGAAGACTTCATATTGGATTCGTTTTCCAATCCTTTAACTTACTACCACGTACTACTGTTATGCGTAATGTAATGTTACCTCTTGTATATGCTGGTGTAGATGAAGAAGAAAGAGAAAATAGATCAAAAAAAGCACTTATTGCAGCTGGAATGACAGAATCGCATTTTGCCCATATGAGCAACCAACTTTCTGGTGGACAAATCCAGCGTGTTGCCATCGCACGGGCACTAGTTAATGACCCATCACTTATTCTTGCTGACGAACCGACAGGAAATCTTGATACAAAAACAGGAGAAATTGTTCTAGGTACTTTCCAGAAATTAAACAAAGAACATGGTCGTACAGTTATTTTGATTACACATGAGCATGAAGTGGCTGAGTATGCAGAACGTATCATTACTATCCGTGACGGTGTTATAGTTTCTGATTCCAAATCACATTCACGTAAACATTCAAACATAAATAATTAAATATTATGAAATTTAAAGATATTATTCACGAAACATATTCAGCGTTATCGGCAAATAAGGTTCGATCTGGTTTAACAATGCTTGGTATTGTTATAGGTATTTCATCTGTCATTGCAATGGTTAGTATCGGTACTGGTGCATCAAACACAATATCATCTTCAATTGAGTCACTTGGTTCAAATTTGATTCAGGTGACACCAGGAGCACAGCGTACTCAAGGATTTGGTGTTAGTGGTGGTCGTGGAAATGCTAAAACGTTGACCAATGAAGATGCCGATGCCATCGCAACACAAATCACAGATGTTGAGGCGGTTGCGTCTCAAGTCTCTGGTAGATATCAAGTTACTGCAAAAGGTACAAATACGAATACCACTGTAAATGGCGTGACATCAAGTTATCCTCAGGTTCGTAATGTTGAGGTGGCAGAGGGATCATTTATTTCTGATACGCAAAATAATTCAGCATCAAAAGTAGCAGTTCTTGGACCAACAACACAAACAGATCTTTTTGGAGAAGGTGCTAGTGCTGTTGGACAATCAATTCGTATAAATGGTATGGAATTCAAGGTTATCGGCATTACGGTTGCAAAAGGTGGATCAGGTTTCCAGAATCAAGACGACATAATTTATATTCCAGTTAAAAGTGCTCAAAGGTATCTCTCTGGTGATCAATATCTATCAACCATTGCGGTTCAAGCCACAACACCTGACGCTATGTCACAAGTGCAAGCAGATATCACAGCATTACTTTTAGGTAGACATAAAATTTCGGATTCTACACAGGCTGATTTCAGTGTTCAAAATCAGAATGATATATTAGGGGCGGCATCTAGTATTACTTCAACACTAACATATCTTTTGGCGGCAATTGGAGGAATTTCTCTTTTGGTTGGAGGTATCGGTATTATGAATATGATGCTAACGACCGTAACAGAGCGTACAAAAGAAATTGGTTTACGAAAAGCTATTGGTGCAAGAAAAAATGATATCTCAACTCAGTTTTTAGCTGAAGCGATTACTCTAACAGTTATTGGTGGAGTTATAGGTATTGCACTCGGGTGGCTGATTTCTTTTGTGGTAAATTGGACTGGGATTGTTACAACAAGCGTTTCTCTTTCCTCAATTTTACTTGCTTTTGGGGTTTCGGCGATCGTAGGTATTGTGTTTGGTTATTATCCAGCACGTCGTGCTGCCTCGCTCAATCCGATTGAGGCATTGCGATATGAGTAATGAATTATTAAATTAATATATAAAATATGAATAAAAAAATTATTACAGGAGTTATAGTAGTTGTTGTAGTAGGTGGAGTTTTTTATGGAGGAATGACTTATGGAAAAAGTGCTACTCCTGCTCGAGGGCAATTCGCTAACGGGCAATTTACAGGAAATATAAACGGTGCAAGAGGTGCTGGAGCAAGAGTGGGTATGAATGGTGGTTTTACAGCTGGTGAAATTATTTCTAAAGATGCAACAAGTGTGACAATAAAAATGCAAGACGGAAGTACTAAAATTGCACTCATAGCTTCAAGTACACAAATAATGAAATCCTCAACTGGCTCACTTAGTGACCTCTCAACTGGCGTAAATGTAACGATTACAGGTGCTGCAAATAGTGATGGGAGTGTTACTGCTCAAAGTATGCAAATTCGTCCAGCAGGGTCTGCTCCTATTGGTGGTGTAAGAACTAATCAATAATTAAAAGATTACTCCAAGAATATTTTCTTATTATTTAGACTTATTCTACTCTTCAAACATCCTAATAGTTCTCTTTTTTCTATGTCATTGGCTTCTTTAAGAATGTACTTTGCATAATTACGAATATCGACATCTACAACTTCTATTTTTTCTCGCGTACCCATAATTACTCTTTGGAACTTCTTGACCCTTTCCACCTCTGCTTTTATTTTTTCTTTGATACCTAGCTCATCAAGGTCAATCTTATTCATCAGACCAATAAATTGTTCGATCAATTCCTCTTCGTTGATATAGCCTGATTTACAATGTTTATCTTTAAACTTTGTACATCCGTAATAAACATAGCGGTGCACATTTCCATTCTTCTGTTTCTTAAATTTTTCATCAGCTGTTATGCCTGATCCGCATAATCCACAAGTCATAAGTTTAGTGAAAGCAAATTCTTTATCTTCAACTCGAATAATTTGTCCGTTTATTTGAGTTTGAACTTGATCAAAGAGTTCTTTTGTAATTATGGGTTCGTGCACACCTTTATACCAAAGAC